>CAUSCY010000003.1:0-173103 GCA_963529995.1 uncultured Massilia sp.
GCCGATGTCCAGGCTCTCAACTAACCGAAACAACCTCTTGCAACTTCACACCTAGATCTCCGCCCACTGCCGCAACAGGTTGTGATAATGCCCCGTCAACCCGACGAGCTCCGGCACATCCCCATGCTTGCCGCGCAGCGACTGGATATTCGCGTCGAGCTCGTACAGCATCGAACGCTGCCAGTCGTCGCGCACCATGCTCTGCACCCACAGGAAGGACGCCACGCGCTCGCCGCCGGTCACGGGCTGGACCTGGTGGATGCTCGTCGACGGATAGACGATCGCGTCGCCTGCCGGCAGTTTCACTTCGTGCGTGCCGTAGGTATCGATCACGGTCAGTTCGCCGCCCTCGTACTCTTCCGGCTCGCTCAGGAAGACCGTGCAGGACACGTCCGAACGCACCGGCGACGCGCCGCGATTGGCGCGGATCGCGCCGTCCACGTGCGGGCCGTAGTGCTCGCCGCCGGCATAGCTGTTGAAGTAAGGCGGCAGGATGCGCAGCGGCAGCGCCGCGGCGAAGAACAGCGGATTGCTCATCAGCGCCGCGCTGACGACCTGGCCCAGCTCCAGCGCCAGCGGCGAGCCTTCGGCCAGCTGGCGGTTGCGCTTGACCTGGGCGCCCTGCGCGCCCACGCTGGCGCGGCCGTCGATCCAGTCGCTGGCGCGCAGCTTTGCGCGCATCGTCTCCACCTGGTCCGGACTCAGCACGCCCGGGATATGCAGCATCATGATCGCTTCCTTCTGTACGCCACCGCGCACACATTATGAATGAGAATTATTCGCATTATGCGCGCCGTTTTCCCATTCTGCAAGTAGGGTCTTGGACCCGGATTGCCCCGGGATTGCTCCGGGATTGCCTGTCCGTCACAGGGGTGTGGCCGAATCAACTACAATAACGGGGATAAGGGATTATCATGCTCCCTTGGACCTTCGGTCCATCATCAAGACCATCGATTCCAATCACTACCGAAGAGACTCCCCTAGCGCTATGCGTCGCCCCTCCAAAGACTCACCCAAACTATCGGCAGAAAGCCAGCGTCTCGTCAGCATCAGCAACGCCATCGCGCAGTCTGCCAGCCGCGTCGAAGAACGGACCTGGGAACGCAGCCTCGACACGCAGCTCCAGAAGCTGCTCAAGTCCAACCACCAGGACAGCATCGATGCCGCCCTGAACGTCCTGTTCAAGGGCGATCTGGCCGTGTACGACGTGCTGATGGATGGCGTGGAAGCCGTCAGCGAGTCCTCGACCATGACCGAACAGGGCGCCGACGGCGCCGACGTCACCTGGCAAGCCCTGCTGGTTGCCGCGCCGGTCCTGGCGTGGACCCGCTTCTCGATCCCGTCGGGCACCATTCCGAACGAGATCCTGACGTCCCTGACGGCCCATTTCTCGGCCCACCTGCTGGCCGAAGGCACCCAGGTCGCCATCGCGCCCACGCTGTACTCGATCGACCAGTTGCCGCGCACCCATGCCGAGACCTATGCTCTGACCCACAAGCTGGCCCAGGCCGCGCACAAGGGCAGTGGCAACATCAAGCCGGCCGCGCCCGGTCCGGATACCTCGCAGTTCCTGGCCGACACGCGCTACCTGATCGCCGCCATCGTCGCACCGGTCGGCGCCCCGCTGTTCCGCTGGCAGGAGCCGCAGCACCACGTCAATTTCGACGCCGAACGCACGCACGCGCTGGAACAGTGGCGTGCCCAGGCCGGCCCCAACATCGCACGCCTGCTGCCGGGCTGTGGCGTCGACCTGCTGTTGCCGGAAGCCTATTACGTGGCCTGCCGCGAAGCGGACAAGGACATCCGTCCCGTCTCGATCCGCGCCGCCGTCCACTACCTGACCAACACGCTGGCCGTGGAACCGGGCGACCTGCGCGCCGTGGTCGCCGGCTTCGGCGACGAGGCCAGCGACAACCAGGTCGACGAATACCGCGTCGGCTTCACGCTGCGCCAGTCGTCGGACGTGGTTTATGGCATCGTCTGGCCACTGTACGGCCAGGAAGACGAGGAAGGCACGCCGATGGAAGGCACCGTCCCGCCGCGTCCGCAAGCGCCGATCGACGAGATCGTGGCCCACCTGAACGAAGTCGGGATCGCCCACGTCAAGCGCATCGGCGAACGCTACGTCGCGGAATACTGCGACGATTGCGGCGCGCCGCTGTTCGCCGATCCGAGCGGGGAACTGGTGCATGCGGAGATGCCGGAGGATACGCCGGCGGGGAACGAGCACTTCCACTGATCGAAGCGCGATAGCGCGTTTTACGCGCCGTTAAATACGTCGTCCCTGCGCAGGCAGGGACCCAATTTTTGCACGCTGGTCGACTGCGCGTGAAACTTGGGTCCCTGCCTGCGCAGGGACGACGGTTTTACGGTTTCGTATCAGGCGGCCTTGATGTCCGCCTGCGCCTGCTCCGCCAGGAACCCGTGGATCTGCGACACCACGGCCGCCCCCTCCCCCGCCGCCGCCGCGACCCGCTTGGTCGAGCCGGCCCGCAAATCGCCCACCGCGAACACGCCCTGCACGCTCGTCTCCAGGTCGCGCCCGCCATGCTTGCCCGTCGCATCGAAGCCCGTCAGCACGAAGCCCTTGCGGTCGAGTTCCACGCCGCATTCGCGCAGCCAGTCGCTGTTCGGGTCGGCGCCGATGAACAGGAACAGGTGGTGCGTGTCGAACACGACCGGTTCGCCGCCGTTGCGGCTGCGGCAGCGCACGCGGTTCAGGCCGGAGTCGTCGCCCTCCAGCGCGGCCAGCTCCAGGTAGGTATGCAGCACGATATTCGACGTGGCGGCGATCCGTTCGATCAGGTAGCTCGACATGCTCGCCTCCAGGCCCGGCCCGCGCACCATCAGGTGCACGGTCTCGGCATGCGCCGACAGGTATACGGCGGCCTGGCCGGCCGAGTTGCCGCCGCCCACCAGCACCACCGTCTTCTTGCGGCACAACTTGGCTTCCACGGGAGAGGCCCAGTAGTACACGCCGCGTCCCTCGTAGCGTGCCAGGTCGGGCAGGTCCGGCTTGCGGTAGCGCGCGCCGGTGGCCAGCACCACGGCGCGGGCCTGGATGCAGGTCGCGTCGTCCAGTTCCACGCGCAGCGGACGCTCGCTGCACAACAGGCGCATGGCCGGCGCCGGAATCGCGACCTCGGCGCCGAACTTCATGGCCTGCACGAAGGCACGGCTGACCAGCGCGTGGCCGGTGATGCCGGTCGGGAAGCCGAAGAAATTCTCGATGCGCGCGCTGGCGCCGGCCTGGCCGCCGTAGGCGCGCTGGTCCAGCACCATCACCGACAGCCCTTCCGAGGCGGCGTACACGGCCGTCGCCAGGCCGGCCGGACCGGCGCCGGCCACCAGCACGTCGTAGACCATGTCGCGGCGGATGCGCGGCAGCGTGCCGAGGAAACGTCCGATCTCGGCCAGGCTCGGGTTCTTCAGGACGAAGCCGTCGGGCAGCGCGACCAGCGGCCAGTCGGTCTCGTTGCGCCAATGCTCGCGCACGAGCTGCGCCGCCTCCGCGTCGGAGGCCGGATCGCGCCGCGTATAGGGCTGGCCGTTGCGGGACAGGAAATTCTCGAGTTCGAACAGGCGCGGATGGCCCGGCGGACCGACGAGGATCGGCCCGCTCGGCTGCTCGCCGATCAGGCGCGCGCGGCGCAGCAGGAAGGCGCGCATCACGCGTTCGCCCAGCATGGCCTCGCCCATCAGCAGGGCGCGCAGCGCTTCCGGGTCGAGCACGAGCGCATGCAGTTCGCCCTCGGCCACGCCGTCGACGAGCGGCGGCCGGCCGGACAGCTGCGACACCTCGCCGCTGAACTGGCCGGGGCCGTAGAGATTGACGTCGACGCGGTGGCCCAGCGCATTGCTGCGGCTGCAGCGCAGGTTGCCGGACAGGATGACGATCATGCCCGGCGAATCGACGAGGGCGCGGAATACGGTCTCGCCGTCGTGCCATCGACGCTCGACGGCAAAACGGCGGATGCGCTTGATCTCGTCCTCGCCGAGGACCGGATACAGCTGGTGGCCGCGCGATGCCAGGTCGATCAGGTAGCGCGGATCGATGACGGTGGGTTCGGGGCTGGAATCGGTGGCGTTGTCGGTCATGGCTGTCTCGTGTGGTCGCGATGGAGGATCATCGGGCCGGCCGCCCAGGCCGCACTCGGACGAGCGACAAGCCGCGCACCAGCTTAATTCGATTGCAATGGAATAGTAAAGCAAGCGCGGCGAGAAACAACCTATACCCAAGGATGGGTGGCGCAACGCGTGCCGGCGTGACCCTTACTGCTTGCGGATCGCTTGGATCACGCGGCGCGAGAATTCCGCCGTATTGCCCGCATGCCAGCGCCACACGACGACCAGGTCGTGCTCGGGAGAAACGACGATGTCGTTGCTGCCCGCGCCCAGCGCCGCATAGGCCGTCGGCGGCAGTCCCGGCAGGTTCTTGCCCCTGGTGTTCAGCCAGAACAGGTAGCCGTAATCGGGCCCGTGTTCGCTCGGCAGCAGCGCCGCCTTCACATAGTCCGGCGGCAGGACCTGCTTGCCGGCCCAGTTGCCGCCGCGCAGCCACAGGTAGCCGAAGCGGGCCATGTCCCAGGAATCGATCCACATGCCGCCGCCCCAGCGCGTGCCGCCGCTGACCGAAGGCAGGAGCTTGCCATCCAGTTCCACATAGCTATTGGTGTAAGGCACCCACTTCCACGTCGTGGACGCGCCGATCGGGGCCATCACTTCCTGCTGGAACACGTCCGGCACCGCTTTGCCGAACACGCGCAGCAGCGACAGCGCCAGGCGGTTGATGCGCACGTCGTTGTATTCGTAGTGGCGGCCCGGCGCCTCCAGCGCGCGCGGCTTGCGCTCGCCGGCGCCGAACGCGTCCTTGCCGACGAAGTCGGCATTCTTGCCCCACAGGCTGCCTTCCCACTCCGTTTCCTGGTGCAGGTGCTGCTTCCAGGTGACCTGCGCATTGCGGGCGGACGCATAGCCGCCATCCTGCACGGTCTTGCCGACGGGGGCGTCGAGGTCGGCGATCCTGCCGTCGCGCACGGCGATGCCCGTCACCGTCGACAGCATGCTTTTCGCCACCGAATAGGTCGGGTCGACGAAATGCGTGTCGCCAAACTCGGCCACGACATAGCCCTTGTAGATGACGACGCCGTTGGTGGCCGCGCGCCGCGTCGGCAGCGAGCCGAGGGGCTGGCCGAAGGTCTGCTGCTGGTCGGAAAAGTCGCGCGCACGCGTCGTCTCGTGCGCCTGGGCGAAGGCGACGGCCTCCGCCAGCTTGTCCGGGTCCATGCCCAGCTCGGCCGGCGACTTGCGTGCCCACTGCCCGGCCGGCGGGAAGTAGGATGCGGCCTGGGCCGCCGCGGATGCCGGCAACGCGCCGGCGACGAGGGTGGCGGCCACGAAGGCCAGGGCGCCGCGGCGGCTCAGGGTCATGCCTGGTCTTTCCAATCGGCGTAGGGATGGCGGATCAGGCTGGAGTTGTAGTAGCGCTTGTCGCCGGTCACTTCCTTGCCGATCCAGTCGGGTTTCTCGAAGGCCTCGTCTTCCGACGCCAGCTCGATCTCGGCCACGACCAAGCCCGCATTCAGGCCCAGGAATTCGTCGACTTCCCAGACGTGGCCGGCGTGCTCGATGCGGTGGCGGACCTTCTCGACCAGCGGCTGTTCGCACAGGCCGTCCAGCAGTTCCGCCGCATCCGGCACCGGGATCGGGTATTCCCACTCGCCGCGGCTCGCGCCCGTCGTCTTGCCCTTGACGGTGATGACGGCGCGCTCGCCCTCGATGCGCACGCGCACCGTGCGCACGGCGTCGGCGGCCAGGTAGCCCTGGCGCATCAGCGTGGGCGTGCCCAGGCCGCGCCAGCCGTCGCCGGCCGGCAGGAATTTGCGTTCGATCTCGATGCCCATGGCGACGATCCCGTCAGTCGTCCAGCGACAGCAGGATCGGCTGCAGCATCGCCGCGCCGAGCGCTGCCGAACGGGCGCCGTTCCAGCCGACGTGGGCGTCCGGCAGGTTGGCGTTGTCCTTGAACGGCATTTCCAGCGTCAGCGACAGGCATTTGAAGGTGTGGCCGATGTACTTCGAGGCCAGCGTCAGCAATTCCTCGTTGTACTTGCTGGCGGCGTAGCCGTAGGTCTTCTGGAAGTCCGGGCTCGACGCCATGTAGCGGTCGATGAACGCGTTCTGGGCGGCCAGGCGCTCCGGCGTGAAATCGGTCAGCATCTCGGAACCGGCCACGAAGTTGTACGGCAGCGCTTCGTCGCCGTGGATGTCGAAGAACATGTCGACGCCGGTCGCGTGGATCTTTTCCTTCACGCACAGCACTTCCGGGCTGCGCTCGGGCGACGGCGTCATCCACTCGCGGTTCAGGTTGGCGCCGGCCGCGTTGGTGCGCAGGTTGCCGCGCACGGAGCCGTCCGGGTTCATGTTCGGCACCACGTAGAACACGCAGCGCTGCAGCAGTTTCCTGGACACCGGGTTGGCGTCGTCCAGCAGCGCATCCATCATGCCCTCGACAAACCATTCGGCCATGGTCTCGCCCGGATGCTGGCGCGCGATCACCCAGATCTTCTTTTCGGCCTGCGGGTTGCCGATGACGACCAGGTTCATGTCGCGGCCGTCGACCGTGGTGCCGATATCGTGCACGCGCGCGATCGGGTTCTCGGCCACTTCGCCCAGCAGGCGCAGGTGGCGTTCCCAGGTATAGGGCTCGAAATAGGCGTAATAGATGCTGTCCAGCTCGGGCGTGTGCTGGATGGTCATGACCTGGCCGTCGAAGCTGGTCGGCACGCGGAACCAGTTCTCGGTGTCGTAGCTGGCCACGGCCTGGTAGCCCTCGAAGCCCTTCGGATAGGTCGCCTGCCCGGCGTTCAGGATGCGCATGGTGCACGCCTGGCCGCGCGCGCCCTGCAGGCGGAAGTGGAACCACTGGTGGATGTCGGCGTGCGAATCGCTGCGCAGCTTCAGGTCGATCTGGCGCGGGTCCGCGGCCTGGACGACGTCGATCGCTCCGGAATCGAAAAGCTGGCTGATCTTGATGGGCATGGCTGTT
Organism: uncultured Massilia sp.; assembly: GCA_963529995.1. Taxonomy (GTDB): domain Bacteria; phylum Pseudomonadota; class Gammaproteobacteria; order Burkholderiales; family Burkholderiaceae_D; genus Telluria. The sequence goes on from CAUSCY010000003.1 coordinate 7,049, forward strand.
CCTCTGAGAACCGTTCAAAAAAGGGATGATAGCCGATGCCCGGCCGCACGGCGAAGGACGGGACGGCGCGGCCGCCTCAGGCGTCCAGGTCGATCAGCTCTTCGCTGTAGGCGATCAGGATCTGGCGCATCAGCTCGACGTTGCTGCGGTCGAGGACGACGGTCAGATCGGGCTTGCGGTCGAGGCTGAAGGTCATGCTGATCTTGCCCGGCAAAACCTTGCACTGCACGAAAGCGGCGCTCGGGATGTTCGGATTGCGCCAGTCCCATTCGCTGATCTGCGGTCCCGGCGGCGGCGGCTGCAGCGTCGGATCCTGGTTGACCGGCAGGTTCTTGATAAGGAAGAACACGATCGACGCCGGTACGAAGACGCCCACGTCGCTGGCGCCTTCCGTGGCGAAACGGATCAGCAGCAGGTTGCCGACCTTATCGCAGGACATGGACATGGTCTTGACTTGACGAATGACCGCAGATTTCACGACGAATTCCCTATGAATGATGGTTGAAAATCCCGGCGATTCTACCGCAACCCATCTCGGAATTGTGTGAAAGAAAAACAAAACGGGGAGCTGACGCTCCCCGCTGTTCGGCAGGCGGGACGGCGCCGCCACCGTCCATCCCTGTCCGAGATTTATTGCTTGTTGCCGCGCGACGAGCTGCGCGAGGACGAGCTGTTGGCCGACTGGCGGTTACCGTGGCTCATGCTGCCCGCACGGCGTGCCTCTTCCGAGGTGAACTCGTGTGCGGTGCCCTTCTCATGCGCTGCCTTGCCGCCCTGGCTGGCGATCTGACGCTGGCGCTCCGGATCCATCGATGCGAAACCGCGATTCTTGGTTCCGCCGCTCTGTTTATTGCCCTGGTTGTTTGATGCCATGATGCTTTCTCTCCTCTTCGCGGTAAAAACCGCCGCGTCCTGCGGCAGGCCTGCCGATGTCATCGATTGTCACCGTTGAGCGCTCGGTCGGAAACATCTTAGGCATGCCAGATGGCTGAGACTATAGGAGCATTTCAGATGACTTTGTAGGACAACATGAGACAGAAAATGCACCATCGAAATTATACTTCCGGTAGTAAACTACTCGTCAGTATTTCTCCTACATTCAACCGCTGCGTCTTCCTATACTGAAGTTGCCGGCCGGCGCGCATCATGCTCTCCATGAAGCGGGCGCGGCCCGCACTGATCCCGCTCGAAAGGAGACGATCATGGACGCAAATCAACGCAGCAGCATCAACAACCAGACCAATAACGGCGCCAACGAAAAATGGACGCCTGGCTCGGAAGGCAACACGGCCGACAAGGGCCAGCCGCTGGACCACACCTACCCGCAAGGCCTCGGCGTCGAGCAAGGCAACCAGCAACGCGACATCATGGGCAACCAGGGCCGCGCGGGCGCCGACATCGTGGGCGGCAACTACGACCGCAGCCACGGCGACGACGGCACCACCATTCCCGGCGGTTCGATGGAAACCCAGATCAACGGCGGCTCCGGCCCCGTGCAGGGCATCACCGACAGCCACCAGCGCCAGATGGAACAGAAGTCCGGCGCCTACGGCATCCTGCAGGAACCCCTCAGCGCCGGCGACCCGAACCACGGTGTCGACCTGAAGCAGGAGCGCGACATGCATCGCGATGCCGTGCGCGGCCAGATGGGCTCGCAGAACGCGGCCCAGCCGGACCTGCATGCCGGCAATATACAATCCTCGACCCAGGGTGGCGGCATGCCCGGTCCACGCAGCAGCTTCCCGTCCGGCACGACGGGCTCGATGGGCAACCGCCAGTCGGAAGACCGGCCGCGCCGCTTCGTCAGCGATGGCGGCGGCATGCCCGGACCGTCCAGCCGCCAGGGTAATGGCAGCGGCGACGTCGGCGGCCAGGAAGCCCAGCGCGGCAATACCCAGCTCGACGTCACGGGATCGCGCTCGATGGCCAACCAGCATTCGGACATCCATGGCGTGCACGAGTCGAACGACGTGGCCGGCGGCCTGCCGCGTTCGCCGGGCAACGCGGGCGCCAGCAGCGTCGACCGTCCGGGATCGCAGACCGGCCCCGACGGCGCCGAGAGCGGTCCGCCGACCCACGAGTCGAACGACGCCGCCGGCGGCTATCCGCGCAGCCCCGGCTATGCCAACAAGCTGCACGGCGACCAGAACATGGACGACGACACCGGCTTCAAGCGCAAGCCCTGATATTTCCTGACCGTACCGGCGTGCCGCCCGCCTCGCAGAGGCAGGCGGCACGTCTGTTTCCAGCTTCCTTGCACCATTCTTGACGCAGGTTCAGGCCCTCGGCTGGCGCCGGAACCCGCCTGCCCCGTTCCCGGTCGAACCAGTCACATCATCGCTGTTCCATCCCGATGATGCGGCCCGCCATTGCGGCGGCATCCATTCATCGACGGAGCGGGAGCCGCGAATGCGCCGACTGAACGTCCTCACCTGGCACACGCACGGCAGCTACCTGTATTACCTGTCCCATGCGCCGCACGAGTTCCACGTGCTGCAGAAGCCTGGCCGGCCGCCCGGCTACGGCGGGCGCTGCGGCCCGTTCCCGTTCGGTCCCAACGTGCACGACCTGCCGGCCGAGCAGGCGCGCGAGCGGCGCTTCGACTGCATCCTGTTCCAGGAAGACCACCACTGGCTGCGCGACCAGTACGAATTGCTGACGCCGGCCCAGCGGGCGCTGCCGCGCATCTACCTCGAGCACGATCCGCCAGGCATCGCACCGGCCGGTTCCCGCTCCGCTTCTCGTTCAGGCCCCGTCGGCGGCGCCACGCCGGCCGGGACCGCCTGGCCGACCGACGTGCCGCATCTCGTCGACGATCCCGACGTGCTGCTGGTCCATGTCACGCCCTTCAACCGCCTGATGTGGGATAGCGGGCGCACGCCGACGCGCGTCATCGAGCACGGCGTCGCGGTGCATCCGGCCGTGCGCTGGCACGGCGAATTCGCGCGCGGCCTGACGGTCACCAACCACCTGGCGCGGCGCGGGCGGCGCATGGGGGCCGACCTGTTCCTGCGCCTGCGCGATGGGGACGCCGGGGGCGCTGGGGGCGATCCCCTGCCGCTGGACCTGGTCGGCATGGGCGCTTCCGAACTCGGCGGCCTGGGCGAGATCGACCACCCCGCCCTGCCCCCGTTCATGGCGGCCTACCGCTTCCTGTTCTCGCCGGTGCGCTATTCGAGTCTGAGCCTGGGCGTCATCGAGGCGATGACGATCGGCATGCCGGTGGTGGCGCTGGCCACGGCCGAGATGGCGACCGTGATCGAGCACGGCGTGTCCGGCTTCGCCGTCACGGACGCGGATGCGCTGGCCGCGCCCATGCGCGCCCTGCTGCGCGATGCCGGCCTCGCGCAGCAGCTGGGCGAAGCGGGCCGGCGCCGCGCGCGCGAACGCTTCTCGATCGAACGCTTCTGCGCCGACTGGGACGCCGCGCTGCGGCAGGTGGCCGGCTAGGACCGCCATGAAGCTCATCGACCCCTCCCTGGCCGGCCTTCCCGCGCTGCTCCCGCGCCGCGTCGCCCTCGTCAGCGACCACGCGTCGCCGCTGGCCGCGCCGGGCAGCGTGGATTGCGGCGGCCAGAACGTCTATGTGGCCCAGATCGCGCGCGAACTGGCGCTGGCCGGCTGCGAGGTCGACGTGTTCACCCGCCGCGATGCGCCGCGCCAGAAGCAGCTCGTCCAATGGCGCGACCGGGTGCGCATCGTGCACGTGCCGGCCGGTCCCGCGCGCCACGTCCCCAAGGAGCGGCTGCTGCCCTGCATCCCGGCGTTCGCGCGCTTCGTCGTGCGCTTCGCGCGCCAGCAGCGCCGGCCCTACGACATCGTGCATGCGAATTTCTTCATGTCCGGCATCGTCGCGCGCCACCTGAAGGAAGCGCTGGGCATCCCCTTCGTCATCACCTTCCACGCCCTGGGCCAGGTGCGTCGCCTGGCCCAGGGCGCGGCCGACGCCTTCCCGCCCGAGCGCGCCGGCATCGAGGCGGGCCTGATGCGCGCCGCCGACCGTATCGTCGCGGAGTGCCAGCAGGACCGGCTCGACATGGAAACGCTGTACGGCGCCAGCCCCGATCGCATCGCCATCGTCCCCTGCGGCTTCGACCCGGGAGAACTGTGGCCCACCGACGCCGCCCAGGCGCGCGCCCTGCTCGGCCTCGAGCAGGGCCCTTTCACCGTGCTGCAACTGGGCCGCATCGTGCCGCGCAAGGGCGTGGACACGGTCATCGAAGCGACCGGCTTGCTGCGCGCGCTGCACGGCGTCGATGCGCGCCTGCTGGTCGTGGGCGGCGATGCGCAGGAAGGCCCGGAAATGGCAAGGCTGCGCGCGCTGGCGGCCGCGCAAGGCATCGCCGCCCACGTGCACTTCGCCGGCCAGCAGCCGCGCACCCGACTGCGCCACTGGTACGGTGCCGCCGACGCCTTCGCCACCACGCCCTGGTACGAGCCGTTCGGCATCACGCCGGTCGAGGCCATGGCCTGCGCGCGGCCCGTGGTCGGGGCCGAGGTTGGCGGCATCAAGAGCACGGTCGTCGACGGCGTCACCGGCTTCCTCGTGCCGCCGCGCGACCCGCAGGCGCTGGCCGAACGCCTGCTGCGCCTGCAGCGCGACCCGCCGATGGCGCGCGCCATGGGCGCGGCCGGTTTGCGGCGCGCCTGGCGCGAATACACCTGGCGCACCGTCGCCCGTCAGCTGATGGCGGTGTATGCCGCCGTGCTGGCCGACGCGCGCGCCCCCATCGACACGCACCGACACCAGGAGCAGGCATGACCGACCACCCCGTCCACGCGACACCTTCCAGGGTCCCACTCCCAGCCTCGACCGCCGCATCCGTTGCCCATCCATTGCAGGGCCGGGTCGCCCTCGTCACCGGCGCCGCCAGCGGCCTGGGCGCCGCGCTCGCCGATGCGCTGGCCGAGGCCGGGGCGGACATCGTGGCCGCCGACATCCGCGCCGATGCGCTGCAGGCCGGCCTGCCGGCGCTGCGCCGGCGCGGCATCCGCGCTACCGGACTGTCTCTCGACGTGGGCGACCCCGGCGCCGCGCGCGCGGGCGTCCAGCGCGCGCTGGACACGATGGGCCGGCTCGACATCCTCGTCAACAATGCCGGCACCGACGTGACCTTGCCGCTGGCCGAGTTGTCCGAGCACGACTGGCAGCGCGTCATCGCCACCAACCTGAACGGCCCCTTCCTGCTGGCCAAGCACGCGGCCGCCCACATGCGCCGCGACGCCGGCGGCGCCGGCGGCGACATCGTCAACGTGGCGTCCACCGCGGCCAAGCGCGCCTGGCCGAACGCCTGCGCCTACCACGCCAGCAAATGGGGCCTGCTCGGCCTGTCGCATGCGCTGCATGCGGAACTGCGCCCGCAGGGCATCCGCGTGACGGCGGTGATAGCGGGCGGCATGCGCACGCCCTTCCTGCTCGACCGCTTCCCCGACCTCGATCCGGCGCAGTTGCAGGATCCCGCCAACGTGGCCCGCGCCATCGTGCATGCGCTGCTGCTGCCGCGCGACACCGTCGTCGCGGAACTGACCGTGCTGCCGATGCAGGAAACCTCCTGGCCATGAACGCCCACCCGACAGCGCAGCCGGAAGCGTCCGCATGAAAGCCATCTTCCTCGACAAGGACGGGACGCTGGTCGACGACCTTCCGTATAACGTGGAGCCGCAGCGCATCACGCTGTGCAGGGGCGCCGGTCCCGCGCTTCGCCTGCTGGCGCGGCTCGACTACCGCCTGTTCGTCGTCACCAACCAGGCCGGCATCGCCTTCGGCCGCCTGCGCGAGACGGACATGGACACCGTGCACGACCGCCTGCAGGACCTGCTGCGGCGCGAAAAGCTGGCGCTCGACGGCTTCTACTATTGCCCGCACCATCCGGACGGCGGCGTGGCGCCCTATACCGCCGACTGCCACTGCCGCAAGCCGCTGCCCGGCCTGCTGCTCAAGGCCGCGCACGAACACGGCATCGACCTGCAGTCCTCGTGGATGATCGGCGACATCCTGCACGACGTCGAAGCGGGCAACCGCGCCGGCTGCCGCACGGTGCTGATCGACAACGGCAACGAGACCGAATGGCGGCTCGGACCGCGCCGCGTGCCGACGCGCATGGCGCCCGACCTGTACACGGCCGCCGTGCTGATCGCCGGCCATGGGGAAGCTTCATGAGCGCCTGGCAGGACGCGCGCCGCCTGCTGTGCGTGCGCCTGGATTCGCTGGGCGACGTGCTGATGTGCACCCCGGCCATGCGCGCGCTACGCGCGGCCGTACCGGGGCGCACGCTGACGCTGCTGGGCGCGCCGGCCGGCGCCGCAGCCGTGCCCTTCATCCCGGAAGTCGATGACGTCATCGCGCACCGCGCCGCCTGGATGAAGGACGATGCGCACGTCGTGCACGATCCGCGCAGCCAGCGCCGCAGCCGGAACGCCGGCCTGGCATTGGTCGACCTGCTCGCCGCGCGCGCCTTCGACGCCGCCGTGGTCTTCACCACCTATACCCAGAGCGCGCTGCCGGCCGCGCTGCTGTGCCAGCTGGCCGGCATCCCGCTGCGCCTGGCCCATTGCCGCGAGAATCCCTACGGGCTGTTGAGCGACTGGGTGCCCGATCCGGAACCGGCCGCCATGGTACGCCACGAAGTACAGCGCCAGCTCGCCCTGGTGCGGCGCGTCGGCTGTGCGCCGGCGGGCCTGGCCCTGTCCTTCGTGCCGCGCGCGGACGACGTGGCGGCGGCGCGCGCATTGCTGCGCCAGGCCGGCATCGATCCGGACGGGCGCTGGCTGCTGCTGCATCCCGGCGCCAGCGCCGCCTCGCGCCGCTATCCGCCGGCGCAATGGGCCGCGGTGCTGCGCCTGCTGGCCGCGCGTTTCGCGCTGCCGCTGGTGCTGACGGGCAGCGCGGCCGAAGCCTCCCTGGTCGACGGCATCCGCCGCGCCGCCGGCGTGCCGGCCGTCTCGCTCGCGGGCCGGCTCGGGCTCGGGGAACTGGGCGCCGTGCTGGCGCTGGCGGCCGTCGCCATCGCCAACAACACGGGACCGGCCCATATCGCCGCGGCCGTCGGCACGCCGCTGGTCGACCTGTATGCGTTGACCAATCCCCAGCACACCCCGTGGGCCGTGCCGAACCGCGTGCTGTTCGAGGACGTGCCGTGCCGCTTCTGCTTCAAGAGCACCTGCCCGGTCGGCCACCATGCCTGCCTGGCCGGAGTGGCGCCGCAGCGCGTGGCCGATGCGGTCGCGGCGCTGCTGCCGCGCGAGCGCAGTCAGGCGCGGCCGATGCAGCCTGGCCATGCGGCCAGTACGAGCACGAACCTTACGTAAATGTAATGCGTCAGACCGGTTTCCGACGGGAATTTTGATTCACAATGGCGGCGTCCATGGCAGCCCGTTCCAAGGCAGGCCCTTGCCCGTGCGTTTTACGTTCCACGAAAGATCGATATGAAAAAAGTCCTCATCCTCGGCGTCAACGGCTTCATCGGCCACCACCTGTCCAAGCGCATCCTCGAGACGACCGATTGGCACGTCTACGGCATGGACATGAACACGGACCGCATCGCCGATCTGCTGGAACATCCGCGCATGCACTTCTTCGAAGGCGACATCACGATCAACAAGGAGTGGGTCGAGTACCACGTCAAGAAGTGCGACGTGATCCTGCCGCTGGTCGCCATCGCGACGCCGTCGACCTATGTGAAGGAGCCGCTGCGGGTGTTCGAGCTCGACTTCGAGGCGAACCTGCCCATCGTGCGCGCCGCCGCCCGCTACGGCAAACACCTGGTGTTCCCGTCGACGTCCGAGGTCTACGGCATGTCGCGCGACGCCGAATTCGATCCGGAGAACTCGGAGCTGGTGTACGGCCCGATCAACAAGCCGCGCTGGATCTATGCCTGTTCCAAGCAGCTGATGGACCGCGTGATCTGGGGCTACGGCATGGAAGGCCTGAATTTCACGCTGTTCCGTCCCTTCAACTGGATCGGCGCCGGCCTCGATTCGATCCACACGCCCAAGGAAGGCTCGTCGCGCGTGCTGACGCAGTTCTTCGGCCACATCGTGCGCGGCGAAACGATCCAGCTCGTCGACGGCGGCCACCAGAAACGCGCCTTCACCTATATCGACGACGGCATCGATGCGCTCATGAAGATCATCGAGAACAAGGACGGCAAGGCCTCGGGCCAGATCTACAACATCGGCAACCCGGCCAACAACCACGCGATCCGCGAACTGGCCGGCATGATGCTGGACCTGGCGGCCGAATATCCGGAATACGCCGAGGGTGCGAAGCAGGTGCGGGTCACGGAAACCAGTTCCGGCGCCTACTACGGCGCCGGCTACCAGGACGTGCAGAACCGCGTGCCGAAGATCGACAACACCCAGGCGGACCTGGACTGGGCGCCGCGCACGACGATGGCCGAGGCGCTGCGTCACATCTTCGACGCCTACCGCGGCCAGGTCGGCGAAGCCCGGGCGCTCATCGCCTGATTCAACATCCGGCTACCTGGCCATCCGGCCAGGCCGGCACTCCCCTACCTATACCTTTGGATGACTAGACCGCGATCGAGTCGCCACCGACAATGGGCCGAGTAGTTTGAGTACAGGCCCCGCCGCCAGGCGGTCGGAAAATAGGATACGGGAGTAAAAACAATGGCAGCCCAAGACAAGGACAACTTCGACCCGAAACGACGCAACGTCATCGTCGGCGCAGGCAGCGCGGCAGCACTACCGCTCGCCTGGATGAGCACCACTTCGTCTGCCCACGCCGCGGGCGCGGCACAATCCACGCAAGCTAAGGGGGTACCGCATATGACTTCGAGTTTCGTCACCACCAAGGACGGCGTCCAGATCTACTACAAGGATTGGGGCAGCGGCACGCCGATCGTGTTCTCGCACGGCTGGCCGCTCAGCTCGGACGACTGGGATTCGCAGATGATGTTCTTCGTCCAGAAGGGCTTCCGCGTCATCGCCCACGACCGCCGCGGCCACGGCCGTTCGACCCAGGTCGGCACCGGCCACGACATGGACCACTACGCGGACGACCTGGCCGCGGTCGTGCAGCACCTGGACCTGAAGGGCGCGATCCACGTCGGCCACTCGACCGGCGGCGGCGAAGTCGTGCACTACCTGGCCCGCCACGGCCAGACGCGCGCCTCGAAGGCCGTCCTGATCGCCGCGGTGCCGCCGCTGATGGTCAAGTCGCCGTCCAACCCGGGCGGCCTGCCGAAGGACGTGTTCGACGGCATCCAGCAGCAGGTGGCCACCAACCGCGCCCAGTTCTACCGCGATCTGCCGAGCGGCCCGTTCTACGGCTTCAACCGTCCGGGCGCCAAGCCGCAGGAAGGCATCATCCAGAACTGGTGGCGCCAGGGCATGATGGGCGGCGCCAAGGCCCACTACGACGGCGTCGTCGCTTTCTCGCAGACCGACTTCACCGAAGACCTCAAGAAGATCACGATCCCCGTGCTGGTCCAGCACGGCGACGACGACCAGATCGTCCCGTACGCCGATTCGGGTCCGCTGTCGGCCAAGCTGCTCAAGAACGGCACGCTGAAGACCTACAAGGGTTATCCGCACGGCATGCCGACGACCCATGCGGACGTCATCAACGCCGACATCCTGGCCTTCATCAAGGGCTGATCGTCCCTTGGTTAAAAAGCGTACCTGCACCGCGCGTGCAGGTACGCTTTTTTCATCCCGTCAGGCGACGGTATCGATCCACTGCCCCGTCTTCTTCGTTCCCGCTTCCTGCTTGGCCTGCATCTCCTGCATCTGCTGCTGGATCATCTCCGTCAGCTTCGCCTGGATCGCCTGCTGCTCTTCCGGCGACTTGGCCGCCAGGTCTTCTTCCGTCAGCCCCAGCTTCTTCAACAGGTCCGCCCGCATGCGCTGGGCCGGGGTCATCTTCACGTAGTCCTCGAGCTCCTGGTACACATCGCCCGCTTTCGCCGCGCCGCCCGTGCCCGACGCCGCACCGCTCGGCTTGCTGCCGCCGACGGTATAGGGCGTGCCGCGGTAAGCCCCCATCGCATCGATTGCCATCGCCGCCCTCCCGTCAATATGATGCCCTGCATGTTATGACGGAATGGCAAGCGTCGATCGTGTGAATAGAACGGCAAAATTGCGGCAATTCCATGCGCATGCCGCAGGGCGCGTCAGTTTGCCGCAGTGCCGTACTCGTCGGCGCCCAGGTCGATGATGCCCTCGATGCGCGCCTGGCCGTTGATGTCCCGGGTACCGTTGACAGGGATCGCGCCGGACGGGAAATAGCGCGTCCACAGGGGAGAGGTCCAGCCCGTCAATGCGGTGCCGGTGGCGCCGACATTGATGGCGGGCGAATTGACCTGCAGGTTCAGGTTGCCGCTCTCCGGCGCCACGAAGCGCGGATCCGCCACCACGCGCGTACCCGGCAGGTTGCTGGCGCTGGAGCTGGTGCCCCACCACAGGTTCGTGCCCCAGACATTGCCGCTGCTGCCCGAACCCTGGTTGTCGAAATCTTCTGCGGCGCTGCCCTTGCCGAAGAATATGTTATTGGCGAAGCTGGAGTTGATGACCTTGTACTGGAAGACGACCTCGGTGCCCCAGCCCTGGTTCTTGTAGAAGGAATTGTTGTTCACCTGGATGCGGCGCGACTGGCCGGCGCCCGTCGAATAACCGCCCAGCGACAAGCCCACTTCGCGGTTCTTGTACACGACGTTGTTGATCATCAGGATATCTTCCGTCGCCTTGCCGCTGTGTTCGCTCGCAAACTCGAAACCGATATCGTTACCGGTGGAGACATTCCCGTCGAAGATGATGTTGCGGCCGCCGTCGACATAGAAGCCGCCGGCCGAGCCTTCGCCGCCGTACCACGGATTGGTCGTGCTCGAATTGTTGGCGGCGCGATTGTTGCGCACGATGCCGTTGCGTGCCCGGTCGTTGTCGCCGCAACTGCCGCACTCGCCTTCGTAGCCGATGAAATCGAAGCCGATGTTGTTATTGTCGTGGACATTGTTGTCCAGGACTTCGAAGCGGTCCACATTGCCGTTGATGACCAGCGCTTCGCTCGCTTGCAGCACGTTGCCGTACACTTCGTTGCCCTGGACGAGCAGGTCGGTCACGCCGGTGGTGTCCTTGCCGAACACGGCCAGGCCATGAGCGCCGACGCCGCAGGGATCCTTGCACGTGCTCGTGTTCTTGATGCCATGGATCTTGTTGTTGACGATCTGCAGGTTCGAACCGTTGCCTTCGATGAGGATGCCGACCGGCGTATTCGTACCGCTCGACGTCAGGCCCGTCACGTCGAAGCCTTCGACGCGCACGTAGTTCGAGTCCTTGATCGTGATCAGCCCCTGGCGGCCGGACGGACTCAAGCCGCTCCCGCTCAGGATGACGTTCGGATCGGCCTTGAGGGTAATGAAGGCGCCCGCGCTACCGGATTTCTTCGAAAAGAGCACCTTCTGCTTGTACGTCCCGGCCAGCACGCGGACCGTATCGCCGGCGGCAGCCTTGTCGACGGCCGCCTGGATCGACTCGCCCGGGTTGACGGATATCGTGGTAGCGGCCTGCACGGCACCAAGGTGGCAGGAGACGAACAGGCAGGCGAGCACGCGCGCGGCTGCGGCAAACGGAATAGCACGTTTCATCAGCAATCTCCATTGGAAAAGCGAAGGGATGAGGTCGGTCCAGCAGCCGCGCTGGCATTGCATCGGCCAACTTCCGGTACTGCTGCCGTCACAGAGCATCGACCGCCGAGCCGGCAGGTCGAGAACAATACTAAAAGAAAACAAATGAAGTGTCACGAAGCTTTCGTTTTCTTTCGAAATTATGACACTCGCCATATCTGCTCGGCACAGCGGCACACCGCTCGTCAGAGGGCACGTCTTCATGCGAACGATGCCGCTCAAAAACCGCCTTGCAATTATATAAGTGAACGTTTATTCTTTTAAACAGAACGTCGGCCTGCGGATGCAGATCAGGGCGGCCTACCGGATCAGGCACGGGATTGCCCGCACCATGCCGGATCATTCCATCAGCGGGAGCACAGAAAAGGACATGCACATGGAACGCTCGACAATGGAAGCTGCAAGGAGCTGGATCGATGGCCGATGGAGCGCACAGGGGACGGTCAAGGAAGCCGTCAGCCCTTCCAACGGGCGGGTGCTCGGCCAGTATGTCGACATCGGTCCCTACGAGGCACGGCAGGCCATCCAGGCGGCACGCACCGCCTTCGATACGACGAACTGGTCCAGAGACCGCAACCTGCGGGCACGCGTCCTGACCGAATTGGCTGACGAGCTCGGCAAAAGAGTGGACCCGATCGCGCTGATGCTGGCGCGCGAAGGCGGCAAGCTGCTGGCACAGACGCAATGGGAGCTGAGCGTCACCGTCGAGTGGCTGCGCTACGCGGCGGCGACGGCACTGCTGCAGAGTGGTGGACGGTCGCTCGAGGCGGCGCCGGGCATGCACTTTCACTCGGATCCGGAGCCCCTCGGCGTCGTAGGCGTGATTTCGCCCTGGAACTCGCCCATCGTGCTGTCGGTGCGCGCCGTCGCGCCGGCGCTGGCTGCCGGATGCTCGGTGGTGCTGAAACTGCCGCACCAGACGGCATTGAGCAACGGCCTGTTCGCCGAAGCGGTCGCCGCAGTCGCAGCGCTGCCGGCCGGCGTGCTGAACGTGGTCACGGAAACGGGCAATACCTGCGCCTCCTTGCTGGTCGACTCGCCCGATGTGAACATGATCAGCTACACCGGCAGCACGCGCGTCGGCCGCATGATCGCTGCCAATGGGGCCAGGACCCTCAAACGCCTGAACCTCGAACTGGGTGGGAAAGCGCCGCTGATCGTCTTCGACGACGCGGACCTGAGCGTCGTGGTCCCGCAGATCGTGACCGCCCTCGTGGTGATGAACGGGCAGTTCTGCTGCACGGGTTCGCGCGTCCTGGTCCAGCGCGGGATCGCCGACGGACTGCGCAAGGCGCTGGTAGAGGCTTACGAGAACGTCCGACTCGGCGAGAGCGACGATCCGCAAGCCGAGCTCGGTCCGCTGATCGATGCTGCCAGCGTCCGGCGCGTCGACGCCGTCGTCGCCGAAGCAGCGGCTTACGCCCGCATCCTGGTGCGCGGCGGCCCCGTCACGGAAGGTCCGCTCGCCACCGGCGCCTTCTATCGTCCCAGCCTGATCGAAGTGCAAGACCTCGACGCCTTCGTCGTCCAGAACGAGGTGTTCGGGCCAGTCCAGACGTTCGAGGTCTTCGACGACGAGGCCGATGCCGTGACGCGCGCCAATGCCACCGAATACGGGCTTGCCGCGTCGGTCTTTTCGCGCGACACGGCGCGTTGCCGTCGCGTCGGCAAGGCCATCCAGGCGGGTCATATCTGGATGAACTGCTGGGGCGTGATGTCCGAGCATTTCGAGCAGAGCGGCTTCAAGCAGAGCGGCATCGGCGTCCTGTGCGGTCCGCGTGCCATCGAGCAGTTCCAGGAAATCAAGGTGTATGCCTCGGTCGAGCCCGCGCCGCCTTCCGCCTGAACGCTGCCGGGTGCGTGCCGGCGGCGCGCACCCGGCAGCTGTGTCGAGACGCGCTTGCCATGAACGCCGGTCCGGTCGGAACGGTTCGGCCTTCCTTATATAATCACGACATGAAACCCAATGCCCCCAAGGCCGCCCGCGGCCGCCCCGTCAACGAGCAGGCGCGTGAAGAACGCATGGCGCAGATCCTCGACGGTGCCCGCACCTGCTTCGTGAAACGGGGTTTCCACGCCTCCTCGATCGCGGAAATCAGCGCTGCGGCTGGCGTCAGCGTGGCCAATATCTATCAGTATTTTCCGAGCAAGGATGCGCTGATCGTCGCGCTGATCGAGGTGGATCTACAACGACACCACGGCATGATCGGCCGCTTCTGGAGCACGGATTTCAGCCTCGAGGCCATTGGCAAGGTCCTGGCGGAAATCTTTCTGACGGCCGAAGGCCACGCGGTCGCGGTATTGCGGGCCGAAATCGCCAGCGAAGGCGCGCGCAACTCGCAGGTCTCCGCGCTGCTGCGTCAGGCCGAAACCGGATTGCTGGCGGCCGTGCAGCAACGCATCCATGCCGCCGCAGCAGCCGGCGTGATACCGGGGGATCTCGATCCGGAAACGGTCGCGGCGCGCCTGGCGCTGACCTTCGAGGGGCTGATGCGTCTCTACCTTTTTTCTCCATCGGAAGGAGAAAAATTCATCGCGGAATATCACAGGCAAGTGGCAGACACCTTGCGGCTGGATCGCCGATCATAACAACCTGGTGCCGAGCGGCACCTCATGCTCCGGCACGCACAGGCTGACATTGCCGGCAGCATCATGGAATCCGGTGATCAGGCATTCGGACATGATGGGACCGATCTGTTTCGCCGGGAAATTGACGACGGCCACGACCAGCTTTCCGACCAGCGTTTCCGGGGTATAGTGCGCCGTAATCTGCGCGCTCGACTTCAGCACGCCGATTTCGCTGCCGAAATCGACCTGCACCTTGTAGGCCGGCTTGCGCGCTTCCGGAAATGCTTCGGCGGCGACGATGCGCCCGACACGAAGCTCGACCTTCATGAAGTCCGACCAGGAAATTGTTTCTGTCGCCATCGAGGTGCTCATGGTTCAGTATGGATGAGTGCTTGCGTTGCCAGATCATAGCATCGGCTCGCAACAAGACGTTTCTTGCCGCATTCTCGCCGCCGCAGCCGGCAACGAAAAAGGCCAGCTCGAAAGCTGGCCTGACTCACTGATCGGCCGCAACAGTGCGGCTTGATACACGACATGCGCCTCACTACTGTCCGACGTACGGCATGGTGAAATTAGCGGTGATCGGCAGACCGTAGCGACCTACGTCGACAACGCCAAACATCGTATCGAGCATATCCATGCTCACCACGACGCGAATATAGGTGGGTGCCGGACGCTGCCCCAAGCCCGTGCAGGGCACCAACCCACAAAGGACGTCGACCTGCGGGGCGCTTCCCCCGGGCGCCAGCTCGGCAAGCTCGAGCCTGGCGATTTCTTGAGCAACGGCCACCGCCTGCGGCGCCAGCCGGGAACTCCGCAGTTCCTGATAAGACACGCTGGCCATATAGCGTGCGGCATCTTGTGCGGCTTTTTGGGCGACGGTGTAATGCCAGTAGACGCGGCCGAAAAACAGAGGAAACATCAAGAGGAGCATAAGAACCGGCAGCACGAGTGCCATCTCGACGGCGGCGATGCCGCGTGAGCGACCGCGATGTAATTTCTCCATTTGCATGTCGGCCCCAGAGAAGAATTCTCAAGGAAATATATGGCAGGGACTTGAGTGCAAGCATGTCGCCGATCAAATCTGCCGTGACTGCGAGGATCCATGCCTGGATCGTTCACACGCAACCGCATCGCCGTCTGGAACGGTCGCCTGCCGTCATCTCCGGACATACGGCACCGGAAATGAAAAAGGCCAGCGCGATGGCTGGCCTAACTCATTGATTCTATTGGTCGGGGCGAGAGGATTCGAACCTCCGACCACCTGCACCCCATGCCGGGACCCTACCGACCGAAACCCGCATGGATACTGGCTTTCAGCTAGAGAGGCGATAATATACAGTTCGTCGTTTCGCCGCAAGTTGCCGGGCATCCGGCCACGTCCCGCAGCCGATATTATCGCGTTTTCCAGGGCAAACCCATGTCGATTGCCGACTTCGCCGGCACTGCTTCCTTGATGTAGATCTGCGATGTTTCGGGACTCGTGTGCACCAGCCGGTTCTGGATTTCAGCGATCCCCCTTCCCTGCTTGGCGGCGTCCGTGGCGCCCAGCGCGCGCAGGTCCTTGAACTGGATCTTCGCGCCGAAGTCGCGCCCCTCCTTCTTCGCCTGGTCGGCGGCCCTCTCATACGCCCGATCCCACATCGAGTTGAGGCCAGACTTCACGTACGGCGTCCCCTTCCTCGTCGGGAACAGGTAGGGGCTGATGATGCACTTCGTCCGCTTGATCGCGCGAGCGCGCTCGATGACTTCGCGGATCTCCGGGGTGATCACGATGTCGACGGCGAGGCCACTGCTGTTCTTTGTCTTCGACGGCTTCATGCGGACCAAGCCACCGCCGCCGACGTGGTCCTCGATCTGCGCTTCCTTCATCATGCGGATGTCGATCGCGCGCCCCCACAGCAGGTAGGTCATGTCGATGATGCACTCGAAGGTCGGCCCGCTCTGGGTCGGCTTGCCGTCGACGCCGATGAGGCCCGCCGCGCGGATGGCGGCCACCTGCTCGTGCGTCGGCAGCACCTCGCGCCGGCTGACCTCGAACTCCTCGAGGTCGATCTGGTCCATCGGATTGTCCTGTCGCAGGCCGAGCGTCCCGATCGCATAGCGGAATAGCTTGCCCAGCAGTGCGCTGTACTTGCGCGCCGTGTTGGCCTTGTCGGAGAAGTTGTTGCGAAGGAAGTCCGCACAGTGCTTCGTCGTCACCTGCGCCGCGGTGAATTCCTCGAAGTCGTTGGCAATGACGTCGAGGTACTGGCTGTACTGGTCCTGCGTCTGCTTCGTGTACTTGCCGAGCTTGTTCGCCTTGAACTCAGCGCAGAGGTGCACCATCGTGCCCTCCGTCGATCGCTTGTCGCTCTTCAGCGCCGCGAGCGCCGTCAGCATGGCGGCCTCGCCTTCCGTGACGTCCGAAAGCTTGATCCAGAACTTCATTTCACCGTCAGCTGGGTCGCGGATCTTCTCGGGCGCCAGGAACTTGTAGGCGTCGTTCTTCACATAGACGCGGGCCGGTAGCCCGCGGTTCGACTTTCGTTGTCGGTTCATCTTCTCGCTGATTTCAGTTGTGGCCCGTCGGTGCCGACCTGCCCGGCCAGCAGCGCGGCCGGCGCGGTCACGTACATGCGCAGCACGCACACGGTATTGTCCACCCGGCGCGTGGCCGGGATACGCATGCGCGCGAGCTCGCGCAGCTGCTCCTTGGCGCGCTTGCAGTGCGTCAGCGCGTAGATCTCGTCTGGGCTCAATGCGATGCTGGCTTGCTGCTCCATCCCTTCCTCCTATTTCGATACGGCGTCCGGCCGCCGGCGGCGCTCGCCATACAGCTCGACCTCGCGCGTCGGTGCCGGCGCGACCGTCACCGTGCCGCGGCGCTCGAACTGGCGGCGGCGGCGCCGGTCGGCGGCTGCATTCAGGAACGGCGCGCGTCCCTTGCGGCGATCGGGCCCGCGCGCGATCACGGTGCCACCTTCAAGGCTTGGCGCGCGGCCAGGTAGCGGCGCTTCTCGGCGCGGCGCTCGCGCTTTGCCTCGGCGGCGTCCACGATGTGGCGCTGGCTGTCCGGCGGTGACAGCGGCGTGCCCCTGGTCAGGTGCGCCAGGCCGGGCAGCACGTTGCCTAGGCCGGTTCTGGTGATGACCCAGCCGTGGCACAGCTCGCCGCGTACCTGGTGACAGTAGAACGGGATGCCCTCGGCAGTGCACTTGCTGATGTCCAGCTGCGTCTGCGCGCAGCTATTCGGCACGGTGCCGGCGCGGTAGGCGCACGTCCTGCAGCGCTCGCCCTCGTCGGCCTGGTCGCCCAGGCGGCGCTCGGCGATGTCGTACAGCCTGGCCATCTGCCGGCCCAGCGCCTGGCCCTCGGGGCTTACGCGGTGGTGGTCGTGGGCTTCAATCATGGTGGCCACCATCGCTGTGGTCGTGCTCGATGTCAGCGGGATGCGCGGCGCACGGGCCGTCGTGGCCGCGCACCCTGGTGCAATACCATCCAGACGGCGGCACGTCGCAGACGAGCCCCCCGGGGTGCGCCCCTCCGCGGTCGATGCGCTCGATCTCGGCCAGAACCAGGGCGCCGGCCTTCACCAGCTCGCGGCGGCGGTCGCCAGGCTTGGGCGGGCCCCAGCCTTCGGGGATGATCGCCGCGCCCCACGTCGCGCCGTGGCCGGTTTCCTCGGCTGGCCAGTCGCGCACCGCCGGCGGCATTACATAGTAGGCGGCATAGGCCGCGATCTCGTCGCTCACGTGGGCATCGTCGTGATCCGGGTCGTAGCCTTCCGCTTCGACCTGGCGCCCTCGCTCGACCAGCACGTCTCGTGCGGCAATGCTCTGCAGAGCATCATGCGCCTGGAGCGCTGCGACGAGTTTCGGGTGCAGATCGAGCACTCGCGAGGCGGGATCGACGATTTCGTTTTCCTCGTACATGATCACGTAGCACATGCCGGCGATCACGCGGCCCTGATAGCCCGGTGCCGCGTCGAGCGTCGCCTTGACCGCGAGATAGAAGGCGCGCAGGTGCTCGATGTTGTCATCGTCGAAGAATTCGGAGACATTGTTCGCGTCGCTCGCGCCCGGGACGTCGCCTCGATCGATTTGGTCCAGCAAGACCATCAGGTCGCCAGCGGCATCGATATCCGCTTGCGAAGGCTTTGCCATCTTCATACTTTTTCTCCCGTGAATTCTTCGTTGTGCTGGCCGCGGCGCTCCAGCAGGTGGGACAGTGCGACCAGAGCGGCGCCGGCCGCCAGCGCGCTGCCGACAAGGGCGGCCGGGCCAACGTACGCGCCGACCACGGCGAACAGTGCGGCGCCCAGCGTGCCGATGATCACGCCGCCGCCGACGACGCGCATGCGCTGGTAGTCGATCGGCTTACGCATGGCCAGCCTCCTCGAGCGTGGCGGCCACCGGCCCGACCTGGACCAGCTGCGCACGCAGCTCGGCGATCTCCGCTTCCATGGCGCGCTCGACGTCGTTCGGCGCGTGCAGCGGGAAGTCGGCGGCGCGGCCGATGCGCGCGCGCCACGGCTTCACGGCGGCCGCCGCCGCCAGGGCCTCGCGCCAGTCGTACAACGTGTCGTTGATGCCGGCGACGTCGCCCTTGCCGATCGGCTTGTCGCTGCGGCGCCCCAGGCCGGCGAGCAGGCCGGCCATCTTGTCGCCCACGTCGCACAGGCGGCGCGAGCGGTACATCGGCGCCGGCGGCACCAGGTGCTTCGTGCTATCCATCTTCATTGCGATTCTTCCTTGTCTTGATCGTTTCGGGCGCGCCTCGTTCCGCGCTCGAGCTTGTCTTCCGCGCGCCGGCGCAGCGCCTGCTGCAGTTGCAGGTCCATGCGGGTGACGGCCAGCGTCTCGAACAGGTCGCGCGCCAGCTGCTCGTCGCTGCTGTACATCGCGCGCAGCTGGTCGAACGCTTTCGTCATGCCGGGGCTACCTCCGGGTCGGCCGCCGCCTGCGCCGCGACGGGCTCGCGCACGTTCATCGGCCGCATGCTGCCGGTGCGCAGGTTCACGAATGCACCGTGCCAGGTGAGCCGGCCGTGCCGGAAGAAATCCCACAGGATCGACAGCGCTGGCGTGACGACCGACTGGTTCACGAACAGCTCCTGGCGCTCCAGGGCTTCGGCCAGGCCGCAGCTCGGCGTGTCGTCTTCCTTGCGCTCCAGATCGATCAGCTCGGGCAGCACCTCGTACGGGCTGGGGAGGCGCACGCTGTCCTTCGGCGCACCCAGCGCGACTCGGCCCTCGAACAGCTCGCCCAGCAGCACCTGGCCGTCGGCCGCGCGGTTCCCCAGGTCCATCAGGTAGTGCACGCCGAGGCGCTTCAGCTTGTGGTGGATCTCGTGGCGCGCCCGCGCGCTGTCCACGCAGGCGATCGCCATGAGGAACTGGCCGCGGTGGTCGTCGTCGAAGCGGCCGTACGTGGCCTCCCAGTTCAGCCCGAAATACGCGTTCACCCGATTGACCAGCGTGATCGACTTGCTCACGCCGACGTCGAAGGCGCCGAACATCTGGCGGCCCATGTTGGCCTCGCTGACCGTGTCCGGATCGTAGGCCTTCACGAACAGGCCCGGATGGCCCAGCGCGGTGATCGCGTGGTTCAGCCTGGCCAGGCCGGTGAGCATCTGCGAGCCGTTGCCGCCGCAGCCAATCAGGGCAATGCGCACCGGGTGGCTGAGCATCGTGGATGGGGTGAGGTGGGGCATGTCGTCACCCGAAGATCGCGTTGGCCGGCACAGTCATCGGCACGTACAGACCGAGCACGCACATGCGGAACGCCACCGTGGGCGTGTCCTTGTCCAGGTCGCCGAACACGGCCGCGATCTTCACCGAGCCGCGGTCGTCCGCGTCGTCGGTATCGCTGAAGAAGGCGGCCAGGTGCCCGTGGCTGTGCAGGTCGATCGCCAGGCTCTCGTCCTCGGACAGCAGGACCTGCTGGTACTTGATGCTGCCGGGCGTCGCCTTGCCGACGATCTCCGGGTACACGATGCGCCACGCCTTTTCCTTGTGGTTCCACAGCAGGCTGGCGGCCGCCTCGATCGGCGCGTCGGCTTTCGCCTTGGCCGCGAATTCCTTCATCTGCGGCAGCGCGGTGCTGATGCGGCCGAAGTCCAGCTCGCACTTCGCCTCGATGCGGCCGTACGGAATGGCGACGGCGGCGTGCTTGCACAGCTGCTGGATGTGGTGCAGCCATGGGCGGCGCACCTCCAGGTATAGGCCGTCCTCGGCCAGCAGGAAGCGGTGGCCGCTTTCCTGCAGCGCGTGGAACGGCGCGTAGCGCGGCACCGCGGCGACCGGCGCCGCCGCCAGCAGGGCCATGTCCATCTGCAGCTGCTCGGCCGGCGCCGCCGCCTCGTCGACGGCCAGCGGCAGCGGGCGCTGCTCGCGCAGCACGTCCTGGGTGGTGGCGATGAAGGTGTCGAACGAAGCGCGGGTGATGTCGAGCAGTTCGGCGAAGCGGTCTTTGATTTCTTGGGTTTGCATTTTCTTCCTCTTGTGGTCAGTTTGCGGTGGCGCGGGCGGCGATGCGGGCGATCGCTTCCTGCAGGGTTTCTTTCGAGTCGACGAGCGCGCGGCGCATCGATTCGGTGTCAGGGGCGGCCAGCTGGTCGCGCCAGAGCTTCTCGATGCCGCCCTTGTACTTCACGGAATTGCCGCGGTTGGGGTGGGTGAAGTGGCTGCGGAAGAAGGCGCGCTCGTATTCGGCGAGCACCTCGACGCCGACGTTCGGCGGCAGCGCGACGTTGCCCGTGCAGATTCGACCGCCGTCCCACACGTTGAAATGGGGCGCGTGATACAGGCGCGCCGTCGGGGCCGGGCGGACGCTGTCGCGCAGCGCGAACACGAACCAGTCGCCCGGGGTCGCGACGAACACCAGCGCGGGATGCGCGGCCGGGCCCTGGCCGTCGATCTTGCCGGTGCCGGTTTTCTTGAACCAGGTCATGCGCACTTGCGCCGGCGCCCACCAGGCGATCAGGTTCGCCGAGCTGAACAGGAGGTTCTCCGGCAGGAAGCCGGAAAACGCGGTGGCTGCGCCGACGGCATCTGCGAACTTCGCCAGGTCGCCCTTCGTGAGGGGCACGCCGGCGCCAATTACCTTGCGGTGCGGGTGCTGCGCGTCCGGCACGACAGGGTGAGACGTCACGTACACATCGCCGCGATCGGACTGGTGCATCAGGACGGCGCCGGTCAGGCGAAGCACTTTCTCGCCTTCGCCGATGATTTTCACAGGGTGCAGGCTCAAAATTTCTCTCCCAGCAGCAGGACCAGCTTTTCGGTCAGCACGGCGACCTGGATCGCCTGCTCGGTTTTCGTCATGAAGTCGCGCACGCCGGCGGCGGTCATCTCCACTGGGTTCGCATCGATGAATTCGCAGTACTCGCCGCAGTTGCCCAGGTCGTTGAGGTAGTCGTCGAGCGCCTGGCTGATTGCGTCGTGCGGTTTCCACAGCAGGATCATCGATGCATCGATCGATTCGTACCCACAGCGGTATGTGCCTTTATCCTCGGGACGCAGAACGAAGTCCGGCTGGTTGACCAGCTGGTGCAGCGCATCGCACACCGCAACGACCTCGCGTGAAAACTTGGTCGTCGCGGCCGCATCGATCTCGGCGCGTGTCCGGGTGCGCTTTGGCAGGCCAACCCATTCCGGGATCTCGGCGTAGAACATCCCGCGGGTCACGATATGCTCGTGCTCCACGAGGTCTGCGACCGTTGCGTATCCGCCTTCGATGCGCTTGTTCTCCAGCAGCTCAGCGTCGTTTTCGTTGTCGTCCCAGCAGGTTCGCTCCATCCAGTCGACGGCGTGCCACGGGCATAACGAGTCCGGCAGCAGGCGCGTTGCGTCATAGAGCACATCGAGAACAGTCTGGCCGAAACCTTCCATCAGCTTTTCCAGCTTCTCGACGCCGGCGGATAGAGCGAAGCGTTGCGGGTATTGTTCTTGGTGCCGTATCCGAGTAAAGCAAAACCAGGCGATCGACGAGCCATACGGCGGATTCCAGCCCGGGTGCTCCAGCTGCTGCACATGCAGCTCCCAGCGGAAGAACTTGCAGGGTGTGGTGCGGATCAGCTTCGTCCACCAGTGCGCCAGCGCGCGCTCGGCCAGCTGCTTCTCCGTTTCGCCGAACACTTCAGCGAGCGGCGCATTGCGCGGCGTGCGCAGCATCGCTTCGGTGACCACGTCCGCTTCCAGCAGCGCGATGACGAGCGGAACCGCCAGCGCCGAGGCGCCGGGCAGGGTGTACTGCATCGGCACTTCCGGCGAGAACGCCGGCAGGGCCAGGGCCGCGGCGGGCAGCATCGCGGTCACGGGAGCACCGCGTGGTTGATTGCCGGCGCCAGGCAGCGCACGCCGGGCGTGCTGCGACGCGGGTTGAGGATGCTGTTCAGCTGGACGGACACGGGCGTGCCGATGTCCGTCGAGGTGAGGACGTGTTCCGGCCGCTCGCCCACCGCCAGGCGGCCGCCGGCGCGCAGGCGCTGCAGCGCGGCGTCGCGCAGGCTGGCGCCCTTCGTGCCGACGGCGCGGCGGAACGTATAGATCTGCTTGCCGCCCAGCTGCTCGGGCCCCTCGATGTCGGCGCTCGTGATCTCCGGGTAGACGTTGGCGTAGAAGTCGCGCACCTGCGGCAGGGACAGGGCCTGGCCCGGGTCGGCCAGGGCGACGCCGTTGTAGCGGAATTCGCGGGTAAGTTTTTGGATATCCACAGGGCCCCCAGTTAGAAAATCTCGAGAGGCTTGATCTCGACCGCATCCGGATCGAGGGCCTCGGCGGGCGTCGGCGCGGCGGCTGGCGGCGCCTGCTCAGCATCCGTCGCGGCCGGCGGCGTAGCCTGGTCGACCGTGGGCGCGTTTGCCGGCGGCTGGTCGGCGCCCGCGATTCCGGTCACCTGGTCGTTCGGCGCCGCCGCGCTTTCTTGTGGCGCGTCGCTGGCCATGACGTGGTCGGCGGCCGCTGCAGCGTCGCCAGCTGCGGCGCCGGCTTCATCAACGCCCGAGAGCGTTGCCTGCTCTTCCGCTGGCTTGTCGCTGCGGGGCTTGCGGCCGGGCTTGCCTTTTTCCTGCTTCGGCGGCGCGGGCAGCTTCGGCGCTTCGCTGGCGGCCGGCGCTACCGCGTCCTGCACCTGCTGGACCAGCGTGCGCTTCGGCGCCTGCCAGGTGCCCAGCGCGGTGATGAACTCGGCGTCGAACTCGGCCGGCGTCGCGACCAGGGACAGCGGCTGCGGCAGGCTGGCCTTGGCCTTCGTATCGGCGGGGCACGGCGTCACGTTGACGCGCAGTTGGTCGTCGCCTTCGGCGGCGACGGTGATCATCAGCGTCGCCTTCTTGGCGAGCTCATGGAGGGAAGTAAACATCGTCGGTTCCTCTTGGTGGTGATTAATCGTTGTCGTTGGCCTGCAGCTTTTTCACGTCAGGCCGGCTGCGGCGCTGGATGTGGTCGCGCGCAACAATGTCGAGCACGCGCGCCAGCGCGGGCGTCTTGAGCATGTCGTCGAGGCTGGCCGTCGGGCGCAGCTTGCGGTGCGCGATTTCGAGTGAGGCGCGGTCTGGTTGGGTGCGCGCCATGTCAGGTCCCCGTCTTGGCCTGGGCAACCAGGTGATCGCGCCAGATGCAATTTCCTTCATCGACGCCGGAATAGAACGCGTCGGCTTCAGCGGTGCCCATCGTGTACGGGCACACCAGGCGAACGACCAGGGCGCGGGAGTTGAGCAGTTCGCGCACGCCCAGCCTGTAGGCGTCACTGCGCGGCGAGCGCGTCGAGTTCGGTGCGAAGGCGGCGCGCATGAAGTTCTCAACGAGAGCCAGCGCGGCGCCGTGCGCCATGGGTTGTTGAGCGGCACCCATTAGCGCACCCCAGCGACGACGGTAATGCCGCAGGGCTGGTCGCCCAGCAGCGCGGCGGTGAGCTCGGCGGCCTGGCCGCTGCTGTGAGCCATGGTGCTGAACGTGATGCAGACGGTCGCGGTGCGCGCCGTGATGAGGAAGGGTTTCATCTGCTCTCCATCGATGGCCCGGCTGGGCTCGGTTGCGATAGGGGCATATTAGGACAAGCTAATTTCTGCGTCAATAGGAGTTCCTAATTTTTTATGCGAAAATCGTTGTAGCTCGGCACGCGGGCACTGCCGGCCCGGCGCCAGGGCGAAAAAAAGCCCCGGCTTCCGGGGCGTGGAGGATGTGATGGATGTAACGAAAATGACGTCGCAGGAACTCGGCGAGCAGATACAAGCGATCTGCGCTGGAAAGTTGGCGGGTGAAGAAGCCGCGCAAGTGCTGCGCGCAGCTGTGCGGCATTACAACGAAGGGGAGGAGGGGTTGGAGCTTTTTAGGGCTGGCATTGAGCGTGCCGAAGAGCGATTGGCCTACGGGTCATCCGGCAGACCAGTACGTCGATATCCATCAAGCTTCGGTTCAATTGAACTCGAAACTCGATCCGATAGCAACCATAGCGTAATGCCCCAGGTTAATAACCGGCATCACTCAATTTGGGACGCGGATATTAAATTAATCTCTCAGGTGCGAGACTGGGCAAACAAAATGGAATTGGCACGCGATATGGGCATGCCGGCCTCCATCACTTCTGAACTTGCGGAGGCGTTACTAATTCTTGAAGCAAGGAAATAACCCGCGCTACAGATTGTTTATGGAGGTCAGGAACAGTGGCACTCTTATCCATATCGAGTGCTACTGAGAACGTGATTGCATCACCGCCTTTGAACGTAAAATTACGTGAAACTGTAGTCTTGCCGTTGGCGACAGAAATATTAAAATCTGATTGCGTTAAAGATTCCATTATTGCCCACTTGTTTCGGCATCCAGGCGTGCCGTTACGCCTTGTTAATTCTCATCTAATTGTAAATCCAGCCGCACCCCATAATTCCCAGCGTCGCCATTTCCCTTATCCCAGCCGCCGCAGATAATCGCGGCACATTCGAATGCCTCGTACATGCTCAGCTCGCCATAGCGTACCGTTCGCCGAAAGGCCCGCGCGTGTTCGCGCGACAAGTGGCCGACCGGGTATCCGTCGATCGTGACGCGTACGGCGTACTTGTCGTGCGGGTTGTCGTCCTGGAGCGCGAGCTGGGCGCGCTTTGCGATGTTGACGGCCTCTGCGCTGCGCGGCCCGCACAGGGAAGAGAAGCTGTCGGGGTAGAAGCTTTCGCCGGCGACGTCAAAGCTGAAAGCGCCTGATCCTTTGATCTGTGCAATTTCGATCATGCCTAATGTTTAACCTGGTCTTTTACCGTGCAAAATTTCTGCCATGCTTCCTTGAACGCCTTAGTCTCGCCCTCATCCATGAGCAAGGTATTGCTGCTCGCAATGAATCTCATGAATCCGGCGTACCCGCCAAAGCTGTTTTTACCGTTCACCTCGCCGCAGTAAATTCCTGGCTGAGCTGTAAATTCATTTCGAAATTTAAGACTGTCCGAATCCTTACTTCTCTCACGCACCATGGCACGCGCATGTGGCGAAATTTCCGGGCGCGGATAGGTTGGCGCAGCAGCCGTCGCTGGTGCTGGATCGGATGGGGATGGCGACGGCTTCAGTATTGAATAGCCGATTATGAGAGCAAAAAGGCTGGCGATTATTTTGGTAGAATTTGACGTCCTCTTGGGCGGCTTCGCTCCGCATTGCAAGCACATCGAAGCTGTTTCGCCCATTTTGGCGCCGCAGTCAGCACATTTGATAAGAGCCATATCGTTTTCTCAATCGGCAATCAAGCGCGCCGTAGCGCCTTAAAATCGTTCTGTCTCTCGCTTCACTACTCGACCAATAATGATGCATCGCTCGCCCTCGCACACTTTGCGTTGATATTTTCTCTGATCGGAATTATCAGACGTCAGCCACCACCTGCCGGCGTCACGCGTTAAACGTTTTACTATGGGTTCGCCTTCATAATTGACAGCGAATATCCCGCCATCGGTAGGTTCTCTGTCAGCGGTGTTAAGAATAACGGAATCGCCCTGATAAAAACTTGGTTCCATACTTTCGCCATGGATTCCAATCGAAATAAGATTTTCTCTCTTAAAGCCTCTGGCTTGAATCCATGCCGTCGGTATCATCCAGCTCACATCTTCACCATGCTCTGGCTCGACATCAAAACCATTGATGCCAGCGCGCAACCGCAACCGCACTCGTGGAATCGACGTCATACGAGGGTCACCATCATCGACCGCTTCGACGCGCTTAAACGTGCCTGGCTTAAGGCGCTGAAGTGGCTCGGCTGAGTCTGCAGCTTCACGCATCGGGCCCGTGCCGGTCGCAAGCCAATCTTGGTTCACGTTCAGCGCGCGCGCAGCTTGCAGCAAATTCTCGCCGCGTAGGAACTTCGACTTGCCGCTCAGCCACCCGTGCACGCTGGGCGGCTTCACGCCACACGCCCGTGCCAAGTCGACCTGGCTGAGCCCGGCTTCGTCCATCGCAAGTTTAATTCTTTCTGATAACAGCATTAGGCAATCCTAATCGTTTCATCATTAGGAGTGGCTATTGACACGATGATTAGCTACTCCTAATATATAGATACATGAGCCAACCATTCCTTCGGACAAGCAATGATCCCAACTTCAAGTGAAATGATCGACAAGCTCGGCGGCCCGGCTGCAGTAGCCAAGCTCCTGGGCATAAAGCCGCCCTCCGTGGTCAGCTGGCGAACCAACGGGATTCCTGATGACAAGCTCATCCGCCTCGCGCCGGTTTGTGAAAAACATGGAATCGCTACACGACAAGAACTGCGGCCAAACGACTGGCGCGAGATATGGCCAGAGCTGGCCGCTGCGCATCCAGACGCCGAGTCGCAGTAACTCTGCGGCTTTTCCACCACAAAAAAATTGCACACAGGCAGTTGTTCGCAGGCGATAGCCCCTATCGATAGTGCCCCAGATCACGCAGTCTGCATTAGGTAGTTGGATCAGATTTTCCATGCGCACATTGTCAGGCCCGCAACGTTTCTACGCTTCATTAAATTTCTAGGTTATCGAATGAACTACAAAGACGCCTTCCACAAGACCGTGCACGGAACGCCAGGCGGCGTCGAGGCGCTCGCTGTCCGCATGGGCTACACCGCTGGACTGTTGCGCAACAAGGCCAATCCGAACTCGACCACGAACGTCCTGACGATGGACGATGCTTCGCGCGTCATGGAAATTACGGGCGACTACGCGGTGCTGCACGCGCTGGCCGAGCAGCATGGCTTCGTGCTTACGAAGCTGGAGGATCAGCCGGCCAGCGACATGGGCGTGTTGGAGAACGTGACCAGCATCTGGCAGCGCCTGGGCGACGTCGCCAACGAGGTACACAAGACGCTCGAGGATGGCCGAGTCGAGCAGCACGAGGTGGCTAAGGTGCGCGCCTCCGTTTTCAAGGCTTTCCGCCCGATGATGCAGCTGATCGAGCGCCTGGACGGGATGGCGGAAAAATGACAGCCCCAACTTGCAAGGTGCCGATCAGCGAGCTGGCCGGTGAGATCGAGTCCGCGCTGGGGCGCGCGCCCAAGACGATCCAGGAACTGTGCATCGAACTCGGCTACAGCCGCCACGCGGTCTACGTGCGCCTGCTGGACTTGATAGCTGCCGGCCGCGTTTGCTACGTCGACGTGAAAACGAAGACGGCGCGCGGCCACGGCGTGGCGCAGCGCTGGGAGCTCGGCCAGGCTTCGCAGGAGCAACTGGACGCGACGCTCCAAGTTCGGCGTGCACGCGCCGCGGTTGCGGATCGTGGCCCGATCGAAAATCCCCGCCAGGTGACCAGCCGCACGTACCCGCCGCTGCGCCAGCGCGACCCGCTCGTGGCCGCGTTTTTTGGTCACGCCGTGCACGCGGCTACTCGCAAGGAATAGATCGATGGCGAACCCCTGGTTCCGCATGTACGCCGAGTTCGCGCACGACCCCAAGGTGCAGATGATGCCCGAGGCAATGCAGCGTCGCTACGTCATGTTGATGTGCATGCGTTGCAGCAACGCCCTTGTAACGTTACACGATGAGGAGATCGCGTTTCACCTCCGTATCGACGCCGCCGAACTGGCGGAAACGAAGGCGCTTTTCGTCGCCAAGGGCTTCATCGACGAAGCCTGGAATCTGCTCAACTGGGAGAAGCGGCAGTTCGCGTCCGACAGCAGCGCCCAGAGGGTGGCGAAGCATCGTGCGGCTAAAAAGGCAGCAGCAAAAGCAGCCAGTAACGACGATGAAACGTTACAGCAACAGAAAAGTAACGCCCTAGATACAGATACAGATACAGAAGAAGAACTACATACGTCGCCTGGCGGCGCCGACGATGTGCGGCGCTGCCCGGTGGGCACGTTGGTAGACCTGTACCACGAACTCATGCCGGACAACCCGCGACTGCGCGTCCTGAACGACACCCGCAAGCGCTTGATCCGTGCACGCTGGAAGGAGGCGGCGGCACTCGATTGCGAGCCGTTCGGCTACACCACGCGCTCCGCCGGCATCGACGCGTGGCGTGCGTTTTTCGCCGTGTGCGCCGAATCGAAGTTCCTCACGGGCCGCGCGCCCGGCGCTGCCGGCAAGCCGCCCTTCATGGCCGATATCGACTTCCTATTCTCCGCGGCCGGCTTCGCGAAGACGCTCGAAAACAAATATCACCGAGACGCAGCATGACCGACCTGATCCACGACGACCACTCCGTATCGATCCGCGCCGAACAGCACGTACTGGGCGCGCTGCTGGTCGACAACGACGCCTTCGACCGCATTACGGACTTGGGTCCGGCCCAGTTCTACCGCAACGACCATCGCCTGATCTTCGCCGAGATGATGCGGCAGTCCGGCGCCGGGCACCGGTTCGACCCGATGACCCTGACGCCAGTGCTGGACAGGCGCGTCGAGAACTGCCTGCAGTACCTGGTGAAACTGCGCGCTTCGGCCGTCAGCGCGGTGAACATCCGCCGGCACGCCGAGATCATCATCGACAAGGCCGCGAAGCGCGCGCTGTTCACGCTGAGCGTCGAGATGGGCGAGCTGGCCGCGTCGGCGCAGCCGGCCGCCGCGTGCATCGACGTCGTCGCGTCCCGGCTCGACATGCTGGCCCAGGCGCGCACGTCGCGCGAACCGGAGCGTCTGGGCGAGATGATGTCCGACTATGCCGACCTGCTCGAGCGGCGCATGGCCGGCGCCATCCGCCCGGTGCGTACCGGCTACAGGGACCTAGACGAGCAGCTCGACGGCGGGCTTGAGCGCGGCACGCTGACCGTCGTCGCCGCCCGGCCCGGGATGGGCAAGACGGCCTTCGGCCTGGGCGTGGCGCGCAACGCGTCTGCCGACGGCGTGGCCCTGTTCTACTCGATGGAGATGTCGCGCGAGCAGGTCACGGACCGCAACGTGTCGGCCATCGGCCGCATCCCGCTGGCCTGGCTGCGCAAGCCCGGCGAGGGCCAGGCGCCGAACAGCGCCGACCGCCAGTACTGGGATGCGATGGGTTACGCGTTCACGAAGGCGGCCGACCTGAACTTGGTAATCGACGTCGAGACGGGCCTGAACACGATGGAGATCCGCGCCAAGGCCCGCAAGACGAAGCGCAAGGAAGGCGCGCTCGACGTGATCGTGATCGACCAGCTCAGCTTCATCACGGGCGGCCAGTCCGAAAAATCGTATGAGGTTGTCGGCGAGCATACGCGCGCGCTGGTCGCCCTGGCGAAGGAGATCGACTGCGCCGTCATCCTGCTGTGCCAGCTGAACCGTGAATGCGAGAAGCGGCCGAACAAGCGCCCGATCATGGCCGACCTCGCCCTTTCCGGCAGCATTGAGCAGGACGCCGCCAACATCATCTTTCTGTACCGCGACGAGAAGTACAACGAGGACACCCCCGACAAGGGCGTGTGCGAGGTCAATTGCGAGAAGCTGCGCCAGGGGCGGCCCGGCGTGGTCGGACTGCAATACGTCGGACCGCAAACCCGCTTCGAAGACCTGGCCGAGCCGTGGTATCCGCAGCGCGCCGCCCCGGGCCGGCCGGCGCCGCGCGCGCGTGGGTTCGGCTTCGGGCAGCGCGGGGGTGCCGCAGCGTGAGCGCGAACGTCTTCAAGAAGGGCCGGATCTGGCACTTCCGCTTTCAGGTCGGCAACGAGCGCGTGCAGCGCAGCACCCGCCTGGCCAGCCGCGCGGCGGCCGAGAAGGTGGCGCAGCGCGAGTACGACGCTGCCGTGGTGCGCGCCAACGGCGGCGAGCCGGTGCCCACCCTCGACCAGCTGGCCGCCGAGTGGCTGGCCGTGCACGGCAAAACCGCCAGCGCTGCGCACATCAAGAGCGTCACCACGTTCCGGCGCCTGCACATGTACGACCTGGGCGAGAAGCGGATCGCCGACATCAAGACCGACGACGTCGAGCGCGCGCGCAACGAGCACCTGGTCGACCGGAAGCCGGCCACCGCGAACCACTGGCTGCGCGTGCTCAAGCTGCTGACGATGTGGGCGGTCAAGCGCGAGATCCTGACGTCCCCGCCATGGCGGGTTCGCATGCTCAAGGTGCAGAAGCGTCCGCGCGTGTTCCTGCCGCTGGACGTCGCCCGGACCTGGTTCGATGCCGTCGACACCGCGACCGCGCGCGCGCCGGGCAAGGCCATCGCCGTGCGCATGATGTTCGGTCTGGGCCTGCGCGAGAGCGAGGCGCTGTCGGCGCGCTGGGAATGGTTCGACTGGGGGCGCCGCACCTACACGCCAGGCATCACAAAAGGCAGGGAGGCGGAGCCGATTCCGGTGCCCGGCTGGCTGTGCGACTACCTCGCCGCGCTGCGCCAGGTGGAAGGACTCGTGGTGACGAAGCCCGACGGCCTGCCCTTCTCTGCCGGCTTCGCGCGCCAGGTGCTGGGCCGGGCCAATGCCGCATGCCAGATCAAGGGCATCACGCCGCACCGCCTGCGCGGCACGTTCGCCACCCTGCTGTCGGAAGAAGGCGTGCCGATCCAGACGATCCAGCAGGTCATGCGCCACAAGAGCTTCACCACAACGATGGGCTACCTCGAGAAGAACCTCGACACGGCCGTGCGCGCCACCGACGCAATCGGCGAAAAGACCGGATTGAGTGGCGCGAAAGTGGCGCGCGTCGTCGAACACAGCCCGTAAATCCAACACATGCAGATTATCTATAGTCATCGGATATATGCCCAGCCGGGCGCCCGATGAGCCGGCACACCGCGCGCCGAACAGCGCGGCAAACGAAAGGGAGCATGATGAACACCACGACCGCCGAAACGACCCTGATCCAGCCGATGCCCGTGCAGCGCGACGAGCTCGGGCACTGGTCGCACCCCGGCATTCCTGACTTCGACGAAGACCATGCGGCATACAAGGCCTGGCTGCAGGCCCAGGGCTTGGAGATCAAGTACCGGATGCTCGAAGACGAAGCCGACGACCACCCGGTGTATCACGCGTACTTCGAGCAGGGAGAGGGCGACATGTCCGCCTGGGCGCCCGAGGCGCCCGCCGGCGATGGCTGGTTCACGCTGTCGATCCACGACACCGAGGATGGGCCGGTGTGGGTGTGGGCGCGCCGCGAAGGAGCAGCAGCATGATCGACCTACTCGCATATGCCGTGGCCGCTGCCGCGGTGGCCGCCCTGCTGATGTGGCGTTTCCGTGTGGTGCGGCGGCGCCTGGCCCGGGAGGCCGACGAGCGATGGGAGCGCGCCCGCCAGGAGAGCGAGCACAACATGCGGGCTGCGCGCGAGAAGTTGTCGCGCGGCGGCACTATTCGTGGCGGTAAGCGCATCGTTGGCGAGCAAGCCAGCGTTCACATGATGCCTCGGATCGAGCGTGCGGCGCCGACGACCGCCACAGCAGATACGGCGCCGCCGACCTGGGCTTCAGCCTTCGCGAGCACGTCGGACTGGTCAAGCGCAGAAGATGACTGCCATCGCCGGTACGGCGGCGGTGGCGGTTCGTTCGATGGAGGGGGCGCCTCGGCGGATTGGTCCTCGAGCAGCAGCTCGTGCGACAGCAGCTCGAGCAGCGATTCGAGTTCCAGCAGCAGCTGCTCGTCCGACTGATGCGCAGCCCGAACCCCGACCACATCTGCGGCCTGTGCGACGAGTTCGACGTCGACCAGGCCGCGCCGGGGTGCGCAGCCAAGGGCGAGGCCCGCTGCCTGGCGCGCACGGAGGCGAGCATGTTGAATCTGCACGTGCCCTGGGATGGCTGGCCGTGCGTGTCGTTCCGCCTGGACTGGCCGAACATCCGGCGCAAGCGCCAATTCATCACCGTGCAGCGCCGTGCGCAGGCGCCGGCGCATGCCGAAGAAGTAACGGAAAACATGGCAGGTTGAAAACGAAGCGAACCAGTCTGTAGCAGGGCTAAAACGGTATAAAAAATATGTGCGTGCCAGCCGGAAATTTCCGGTCGGCACTCGCTAAAATGGCTGAGTTAATCAACTGGAGAAAGCCCATGACCATCACCGCGACCCTCGGCATTTTTGCTTCCCCGAACCTGCGCCGCGTTCGTCGCGAGGAGGTGGCGAAGCCGACCATCCAGAAGCCGGATCCGTACCCGCTGCTGATGGCGTTCTGGGTGGACTACATGCACACGAACGATCGCGACCTGGGTGCCGGCGGGATGAAGCTGGCGACCGATGCCGAGCCGGACGTGAACGTGCACGATGCTCAGCGCAAGGATGACATGAAGATGGGCGAGGCCGTCAATGCGTGCGTCGATAGCCTGGCTGTGCTGCAGCGCGCGGCGATCTACAGGAGCCAGGGCCTGGCCACCGCCTGGCGCGTCGGTGCGTCGAATTACGAGACCGTGCTGCTGCGCGCGCGCGAAGAGTTGGAAGAGAAGCTGAAAAAAAATCTTGCAACGCGGATTTATTTTTCGTAAGATTCGGCCACTGGGCGATTTCGCACGTCCAGAAAAAAGCAAAGCCCGCTACTCAGCGGGCTTTTTGCGTTTCTGGCGTCACTTTTCAGGGTAAAGGTACACAACTTTATCTGCCGAAAAATAGTACGGTGTTTTTGTTGAGGTGCGCCTTAGGACGTAGTTGGCATCTCCCAACGCTTCAAGGTCGCCCTTACGCGTTTCCTGATTGATAAAGTGGACTTGCCACCTTGCAGCGTCCTCTCCCTGTTCCTCGAAATGGTCTCTGAGCGCGGCTTCAACGATGTCCATTGATTTCCCTTAAATAGTAGGCGAATAGCAATAATAGCAATTATCGCAGCCCTTCGTTGGGTTGCTTGGCGATCCATGTTATCGACTCTGGCGCCGGCCAGAACAGACGAGCGCACCCAGGCGCGCCACGTCGCCGGACGCTGTAACCGGCACGAATTCAAGTGTCTCCCGCTCGATGTGCTGCCGCTCACGAGCTTTGCCCGCCCTGTGCGGGCTTTTTTATTTCCGAGGTAGTCATGACCACCGCAACCATCAAGGCATCGACGCTGATCGTGACCGTGCCTCATCGCCTGACAAAAGAGCAGCGCGAACAGATCATCGAATCGATCAAGCCGAACATTCCGCCCGATGTCGGCGTGCTGCTCCTCGAGGGCGGAATCACTGCTCAGGTTGTCGGCCGCGCCACGCTGCGCCGCTGGAACAGCAAGCGCCGGCCGTTTAATCGATCGGCCCAGGTGACGCCGTGAGCGTCGAGGCTGAGCTGATCTGGCTGCGCATCATGGCGCAGGTCCGGCGCGAGGACGCCATCATCGACCAACAGCGGAGAGCAGCATGCCCGACCTGATCCTGATCTACCGAGACCGCATCGTGCGAGCGGTGCTCGGCACCCGCCCGGCGGTCCTGGCCAAGGAGGCCGACACTGCTGCAGTTGATCGCATCTGTCGTGGCCTGGTCGACGCCGAAGAGGCGAAGCAGCTGCTGTGCGCGAAGGGCTACGGCTTGCCGTCCCAGTCGCTGGCCGACCTGGTGCGCGCGCTGCCGCCGGCGCCGGGCCGCTGATGGCCTGGGGAACGAAGTCGCGGCACGAGCGCGGCTACGACTACGCCTGGGTCAAGGTGCGCAACCAGGTGATGGAGCGCGATGAGGGCGAGTGCCAGCCGTGCAAGCGTGCCGGCCGCCAATCCCTGGCCCATGCGGTCGACCACATCGTCAGCAAGGCGAAGGCTGCGCAGCTGCGCTGGCCGCGCGCCAGAACTGACCACCCTTCGAACTTGGAAGCTATCTGCGAGCCCTGCCACCTGGTGAAGACCGAAGCCGAGCAGGGGAAAACGAAGCGGCGCCAGAAGCGCGGCGTCGGGGCGGACGGCTGGCCAATTTGATGCATTTTGACAACTTGCTCAATAAATGGGCAGGGGGGGGTCAAAAGTCTAGAAGGTCCGCAAATAGGGACCGCACTGGACCCGTCTGTGCACACCCGCGAAATGAAACTTTTTTTTCGGAGCCCTGAAACATGGCCGGGAGACGCCCAACACCGACCGCGCTCAAGCTGGTCAAGGGCAACCCCGGCAAGCGCGCGATCAACAAGAAGGAGCCGAAGCCGAAGCAGAAGGCGCTGACCTGTCCGGCGCACTTGAGCGTGAAGGCCCGCGCGGTATTCCGGAAGCTGAACACGCTGCTGAACAAGATGGGCGTGATGACGGAAGCCGACGGCCTGGCGCTCGAGCGGCTATGCGACTGCTACGCCGACATCTTGGCGTGCCGCGAGCTGATCGAGCGCGACGGCCGCACGTACAAGACCGTCGACCAGAACGGCAACACCCTCGTGAAGAACAACCCAGCGGTGAACCAGCTGCGCGCGGCCGACGCCCAGTTCAAAAGCTACCTGGTCGAATTCGGCCTGACGCCGGCTGCCCGCTC
Source organism: uncultured Massilia sp. (assembly GCA_963529995.1). Classification (GTDB taxonomy): domain Bacteria; phylum Pseudomonadota; class Gammaproteobacteria; order Burkholderiales; family Burkholderiaceae_D; genus Telluria. The sequence goes on from CAUSCY010000003.1 coordinate 41,986, forward strand.
GAAAGTAAACGTGGACCTCGATGACGACGAAAAGGAAGACCCGCTCGGCGACTACTTCAGCGGCTGACCCGGTCACCGAGTACGCCCGCGAGGTCGTGGCCGGCACGCGCATCGCTGGCCCGCACGTGCGCAGTCAGTGCGCGCGCCATCTGCGCGACCTGGACGAAGGTGGCGCGCGAGGCCTGGTGTGGGATCTGCATTCAGCGCTGAAGGCGATCGGCTTCTACGAAAACGTGCTGAAGCTGAACGGCAGCGAATTCGAGGGCCTACCCTTCAAGCTCCTGCCTTGGCAGAAGTTCGTGGTGGGCAGCATCTTCGGATGGAAGACAGACGACGGGCACCGACGCTTCCGCGTCGTCTACGTCGAAACGGCTAAAGGCAGCGGCAAGTCGCCGCTGGCGGCCGGCGTCGGCATGAAGGGCCTGGTCGCCGACGGCGAGTCGCGCGCCGAGATCTACGCAGCGGCGACGAAGAAGGACCAGGCGATGATCCTGTTCCGGGACGCGGTCGCGATGCACGACCAGTCTCCAGAGCTGCGCAAGCGCCTCACGAAGAGCGGCGTCGGCGAAAAGGCCTGGAACCTGGCATACCTGCAGACCGGCTCTTTCTTCAGGCCGATCAGCAGCGACGACGGACAGTCCGGGCCGCGGCCGCACGTCGCCCTAATTGACGAGTACCACGAGCATAAGACAGCGATGGTGCTCGATATGATGCGCGCGGGCACGAAGAGCCGGCGCCAGGCGTTGATCTTCATCATCACCAATTCCGGCGCCAGTCGGGAAAGTCCGTGCCGAAAGCAGCATGACTACGCTAAGAAAATAGCTTCGGGGGAGCTGCAAAACGATGCGTTCTTCCCCTACGTCTGCGCGCTGGACGAAGGCGACGACCCGTTCGAAAGCGAGGAGTGCTGGCCGAAAGCGAACCCCAGCCTGCAAGATGCGAACCTTCCTGGCTACAAGTACATCCGCGAGCAGGTAACCGAGGCACGCGGCATGCCGTCGAAAGAGGCGGGCATTCGTCGGCTGAACTTCTGCCAGTGGACGGACGCCGAGTCGCCCTGGATTAGCCACGAAGTGTGGAAGGAAGCGCAGCTCGACTACGACGTCGAGTCGCTGCGCGGTCGGCGCGCCGTAGCGGCCCTCGACTTGTCAAGCACGACCGACCTTACCGGTCTGGTGTTCCTGGTCGAACCGGTGGAGCCAGGCGAGCCGTGGAAGCTGGTGCCGTACGCGTGGCTGCCGGACGCAGATCTGGAGCGCCGCGCGCAGCAGGACATGGTGCCCTACGTCGAGTGGGCGGCCGAAGGCCTGCTGGACACGACGCCCGGCCGTGCGATCAGCAAGCGCGTCATCCTGCAAAAGCTGTCTGCCATGTGCGACTTTTTTGAGATCACCGCCTGCGCCTATGACCGCTGGCGGATCGAGGATCTGCTGCAAATGGCAGCCGACGACGGTATCAGCCTGCCGCCGATGGAACCCTTTGGCCAGGGCTACAAGGACATGAGCCCGGCGCTGGAAACCTTCGAGACCATGCTGCTGAACGGCGAGCTGGCGCACAACGGGCACAAGGTACTGACCATGTGCGCCGGTAACGCGGTGACCGATTCCGACGGCGCCGGCAACCGCAAGCTGGATAAAGAGAAGGCGACGGGCCGTATCGACTTGATGGTCGCGGCAGTGATGGCTGCAGGCCTGGTCCAGACAGCGGCGGTTGAGCCGTCCTCGTATTTCGATCGCGGCATTCTGATGTTTTAAGGAACCCCATGGAATTATTCGATGCGCTCGACGCCACTTCGCACTGGCGAGAGGTGCAGGCAAGCCCGGTCGTCGGCCAAACCTTTGCTGCCCTTACCAGCGCCGATCTGCTGGACTTCATGCGGGGCAGCGAAACCGCCAGCGGCGAGACCGTCACGACGTCGAAATCGCTGGAAAATATGGGCCTGCTACGCTGCGTGAGCCTGATTTCCGAGTCGATCGGCATGCTGCCGCTGAACCTGATGGTGCGCGGCGACGAGAAGGCCTACGCGACTGAACACGCGTTGCACAACGTGCTCAAGAAGCGACCCAACGAGTTTCAGGGCCCGTTCAAGTTCAAGAGCACGATGCAACTGCGGCTGCTGCTGCACGGGAATGCATACGCTCGTGTGATCTGGCGCGGCAACACGGTAGTCCGGATGATCCCGCTCGATTCGCGCAAGGTCACGCCGAAAATGAACGACGACTTCACTGTCCGCTACGAATACCAGCGTCCGGACGGCGGCATCGTCACCCTGGCCGCTCGCGACATCCTGCACCTGGCTGACCTGGCCGACGACGAATACGGGTTGGTCGGCTTCTCCCGCGTGCAGAAGGCCCGCGAATCGATCGGTCTGGCGCAGGCCGCGCAGAAGGCCGCTGCCCGGATCTTCAAGAACGGCGTGATGGCCGGTGGCGCGCTGTCGTATCCGAAAAAGCTGGACCCGCAGCAGATCAAGAACATCCAGGAGAGCCTGGAAAACCGCTACGCCGGCGCCGACCAGGCGCACAAGTGGATGGTGCTCGAGGACGGGATCACCGCCGAGAAGTGGGCCAATAGCGCTCGCGACTCGCAGCTGGACGAAGGGCGCGATCACCAGCTCGAAGAAATCGCGCGCGCGTTCGGCGTGCCGCGGCCGCTGCTGATGATGGACGACACGTCGTGGGGCAGCGGCATCGAGCAGCTTGGGATTTTCTTCGTGCAGTACGGGCTGCAGCACTTCTTCAACATCTGGGAAGAGGAAATCGCACTGAAGCTGCTCAACGACCGCGAGCGCGACACCTACTACGCCAAGTTCAACGAGCGCGCGCTGCTGCGCGGCACGCTGAAGGACCAGGCGGAATTCTTCGCGAAGGCGCTCGGCTCCGGCGGCAGCGCCCCGTGGATGACGCCGAACGAGGTCCGCGACCTGCAAGACCTATCGAAATCCGACGACCCGGCTGCCGAGTCGCTCGAAAGCACCTTGACGAGGAAAACGAATGTCCCTGCTGCAACTACCTGAAATCCGGGCCGATGCCCGCATGGCCACGGCGCAGTTCGACCTGCGCCAGGATGCGCTGGACGCCTGGGAGCCGGGCGTGCGCGCCGCGGCCGGCGACGACGCCGCGACCATCAGCATGTATGCGCCGATCGGGCAGACCTGGGATGGCGAAGGCGTGACCGCGCGCCGGATCGGCGCCGCGCTGCGCAGCATCGGCGACAAGGACGTGGTGGTCAACCTGAATTCTCCGGGCGGCGACTTCTTCGAGGGCGTTGCGATCTACAACCTGCTGCGCGGGCACTCGGCGAAGGTGACCATCAACGTCATGGGCATCGCGGCCTCCGCTGCGTCGGTAATCGCCATGGCGGGCGACGAAATCAACATGGGTGAAGGCACCCACTTGATGATCCATAACGCCTGGGTGGTCGCCGCCGGCAATCGCCACGACATGGCCGAAGCCGCGGCCTACCTGGAGCCGTTCGACAACGCGATGCGCGACCTGTACTCGGCGCGCACCGGCATGGACGCTAAGGTCGTCGCGAAGATGATGGACGACGAAACCTACATCAACGCTTCCGACGCTGTCGCGAAGGGCTTCGCCACGGGCAAGCTCGATCGCGCCGCCGTCACGAAGGACGCAAAGGCGGCGCAGCAGATGAAAGTGCTGGCTACCGTCGAGTCCTCGCTGGCGAAGTCCGGCCTGAGCCGGGCAGCGCGCCGCGAGACGCTCAACGCCTTATTCAACGGCAAGCCGGGCGCTGCCGGAGAACCCGATGCCATGCCGGGCGCTGGCAACGACACCGCAGTTGAAGCCTCGCTTCAAAACCTCCTGAATACCCTGAAAGGCTAAACCTATGAAAACGAATCGTGTCATGCTCGCAAACGCCGCAGCGCTGGCTACGGCAGCAAAATCGGCGCCGCGCGCCATCGTCAGCGGCGTGCGCGCCGATGGCGGCAACGTCACCCAGATCGTGCAGCAACTGCAGCAGGCGTTCGCCACGTTCAAGGACGAGCACAACCGCCAGCTGGCCGACCTGAAGGCTGGCATCCACGACCCGCTGCAGGCCAGCAAAGTCGAGAAGATCAACGAAGACATCGCGAACCTGCAGGCCGCGATCGACCAGTCGAACACGAAGATGGCCGCCATCGAAATGGGCGGCGCTGGCGGTGGCCGTCTGGTGAAGGACAAGGAATACAGCGACGCGTTCCAGGCGCACATGCGCCGCGGCGACGTGCAGGCGGCGCTGAACAAGGGCGCTGCCGAAGACGGCGGCTATACCTCGCCGGTCGAATGGGACCGCACCATCACTGACAAGCTGATCATCGTCTCGCCGATGCGTGCCCTGTGCACGGTTCAACCGGTCGGCGGCGACGGCTACAAGAAGTTGGTCAATCTGCGCGGCACTACGTCCGGTTGGGTCGGCGAGACTGACGCACGGACTGAAACCGGCACCCCGAAATTGGCGCAGCAAGGCTACAGCTGGGGCGAGATCTACGCGAACCCGTCGGCTACCCAGCAGATGCTGGACGACAGCGAGATCAACCTGGAATCGTGGCTGGCAGGCGAGGTCGACGTCGAATTCGCCTATCAAGAAGGGAAGGCGTTCGTGTCCGGCGACGGCACCAAGAAGCCGCGCGGCCTGCTGACTTACGCCGCCGGCGGCACCGCCCTGCACCCGCTGGGCGGCATCGAGGTCATCGCGTCCGGCGCCGTCGGCGCCATCACGGGCGACGCGATTCTCGACCTGGTGTACGCGCTGCCGGACACCTTTACCGGCAACGCGAAATTCGCCATGAACCGCAACACGATGCTGAAGATCCGCAAGCTGAAGGACTCGGACGGCAACTACCTGTGGCAGCCCACGCTCCAGGCCGGCCAGCCCTCGACCCTGGCGGGCTACGCGATTGCCGGCATCCCGGATATGCCAGCCGTGGCCACGAATGCGCTGGCGATCGCTTTCGGCGACTTCAAGCGCGCCTATAAGATTCTGGACCGGGTCGGCGTGCGCGTGCTGCGCGACCCGTACACGAACAAGCCGTACGTGTCGTTCTACACGACCAAGCGTGTCGGCGGCGGCCTGGAGAATCCGGAGTGCATGAAGTTCATGAAAATCGGCTGATCGGCACATGGTGACGTGAAGGGCCCAGCTTCGACTGGGCCCTTTCCTTTTGGAGAAACGATGAAATTCGCAAAACCATTTCTGGGCGTGCCCGATGGCGAGATCTATCCGGTGCAGTACGTGGCCGGCGACGAATGCCCGCCTGAGTTGGAGGCTTCCGCGCTGGCCCTCGACACGCTGGATGCAGCTGATGATGGCGCTGATGGGCAGAACGAGAAGATGACCGTCCCGCAACTGCGGGACGAACTGATCGCGCGCGGTATCCCGTTCGAACCGAACGCCAAAAAGGCAGACCTGCAGGCGCTGCTGGACGCTGCCTCGTAATTCCCGCGCGCCGCGGCCCCTGCCCGGCGCGCTCCCTGAAACAGCCGGCATCGCTGAACCGCATGGATAGAACGGACCACGCATGAGCATCAAGTTCCCGCGCGCCACCGGCGGCTACATCTCGACCGCCGACAACGCCAATCTGACCATCCAGGCCGGGAAATGCTTGATCTGGGGCGTCGTTTTTGACGGCCTGATGACCGGGGATAACCCCCAGTACATCCTGTCGACCGGCAACTACGGCTCGGCAGGGTCGCTGAACATTGTGCTGCAGACGGCGGCGGCCACGGGCAACAACGCCAACAAGCTGATGGCGTACGTCGGCACGGATACCGTCGGCATCGCCGGCTCCGTCACGCACCCGTCGGGCGCGGCGTTGTTCGCGCTCTACCACACCGGCACGTCGCTGATACTGCGCAGCTGCCCGGTGCTGAGCGCGGCGCCGGCCACCAGCGCGGCCGTGGTCCAGGAATTCGCCTACGGCTTGAGCTTGCCGCTCGATGGCCCGGCGAACCTGCATCTCGGCAGCCGCGTCGACAAGGCGTCGAATCGGTTCTGCGATCAGTCGCTGTTCCGCATGATGTTCGTCGATGGCCCGATCACCGACCTCGAGCTGGCCAAGCTCGCCTACGGCATGGAGATCACCGAGCTGGGCAAGACGCCGGCCTGGTATCTGCGCATGGACACGGTCAGCGACATCCAGGACCGGGGTTCGCTGGGCCTGACGTTCACGCCCACCGGCGCGCTGGTTACTGGCACCGCGCCGGGCTTCGGCTACGTGCCGGGAAACGACCCGCAGACCTCGGTCGATTCGATCGACGTCTCGCCGCCGGCAGACTGGTGGATTTTCCAGCAGACGGGCGGATACGACACCGTGACGCTCACGGGATCGATCAGCGGCACGGCGCCCACCGCCATCGAGTACCAGCTACGCGACACCTCGGGCAACGTCGTGAAGGCCTGGACGGCGCTCTCTGGCGCCCAGGTCAGCGGCGGCCAGTGGCTCGCGGATGTGCAGGTCGCGTTCGGCGGCTACTACCAAATCGAGGTGCGCTCGAAGAACGGCAGCACGGTGCTGGCCAGCTCCGGCGTGAAGGCGGCGCGCTTCGCCGTCGGCAACCGGTACCTATTCGCCGGGTCGTCCAGCGCGCAGAAGTCGTTCGAATCGTATTCGGGTACCGGCTTCACGGCGGCGCCGAACACGGCGAAGTTCGACGGCGCCTGGAAGCCGTTCGATGGTAATGGCTGCGCGACGGAGATGGCCGCGCGCCTGGCCACAATCACCGGCGGGCCCGTCGGGTTCCTGGATTACGGCGTTGGCGGCGACGTGCTGTCTGACTGGATCAAGCCGTCCTATTCATCCTGGACAGCCATGGTGGCCGGTCTCAATGCCGTCGGCAACAAGCTGGCCGGTGTGCTCCTCTACATCGGGTCGAACGACGCGGCAGCCGGCACTGTCGCCTCCCGCGCGCAGCACGCGACGAACCTGCGCACGCTGATCGCGAACATTCGCAACGTCGCCGGCCAGGCCAATCTGCCGGTGCTGCTGAGCGGCTTCAACCGCCGCACGCAGTACAACGCGGGCACGGCGGCCAGCTTCGACGTGCAGGCCAACCGCGTGCGGATGGCCGAGAACGACGTCGGCAACGACGACTACGTCACGCACGTCCAGACGCTCGACTTCGAGCTGAGCAGCGACGGCATCCACCTGACGGACAAGTCGACCGGCTTTCTGGCATCGGGCGTGCGCAGCGTCGCCGTGTGGGCGCGCCGGCTCTACGGCGACGGCGTCTACATGCGGGGGCCAAAGGTCACGAAGTGGGCGGTCAACGCGAGCGTGATCGTCGGCACGCTGCAGCACCGCGGGTCGACGGCGTTCTCGCCGGCGAGCGGCATCACCGGCCTGACCGTCGCGGATGCCTCGGGCGCCGTGACCGTCGCGTCGGCCGTCAGCATCGGCGCGGACCAGGTCCAGCTGAGCTGTAGCCGGCCTCTCGTGGCGCCAGTGACCGTGCAGTACCTCGCCGGCTCGGCGCCGGCCGTCGGCACGCCTATCTACGGGAACACGTCGCCCGCGCTGCCCATGGTTGTCGAAACCGATCTGGCCGCAACGTTCGGCAGCGGCCCGCCGGTGGTGGATGTTGACGCTTCCAAGATACCCGCCTCCCGGAAGGTGATTTTCCGCGGGGGCATCAGAACAGTGAGGTTCAAATGACGGCAATCGCTCCCTACGAAAAAGACGGGAAATGGTGGCTCGACAAGGATCCGGACGACAAGCTGTACTACGTTGCGGACGTGACGGCGGCACTGCGCGACGGCGCCACGTCGGCAGTCTCGTTCGAGGCGATTTCCCAGGGCGTGACCGTGCTCGAGGTGGGGAAACCCCAGGGCGAGCTGGGCGGCCTGCTGCCCGTCAAGCTCGGCAGCATGACTGGCGCCGAAAGCTGCTGCATTTTCCGCGTCACCTGCGCCAACACGGAGCAGTTCGACCGGACGATCTGGCTCAACAAGGTGGATAACTGATGATCGATGCAACGAAATTACCGGCGGCGCCGAGCTCGACCGAGCAGGTGAAAGCCGTTGCCGGCCAGACCGAGAAGGTCGAATACGCGCGCGCGCCAGCAGGCCCCGGCTACCAGCCGCCCCAGCACCGGAGCTCGCGATGACCGCGCGCTTGATTACGCCGCCAGCGGCCCTGGCCGTGTCGATGGCAGCTGCCCGCGCCGCCGCGCGCACCAGTAGCGCAGCGCTCGATGTCGAGCTGGAGCAGAAGGTGCGCGACTACGCCGAGGAAGCCGAACACCAGACCGGCCGTGCGCTGATCACCCAGACCTGGGAGGTCTCGCTGGATGCCTTCCCGTCCGCCGGCGGGCGTCCCGATGCCATTCGCCTGCCGCACGCGCCGCTGGCCAGCGTCGAGCACGTCAAGTTCATCGATGTCGACGGCGTTCAGCGCGTGCTGCACCCGGACGACTACCTGGTCGACGTGAAGCGGGAGCCAGGCCTTGTGGTCCCGGCCCCGGGTGTGGCCTGGCCGGCGACCGCCGCGCGGATCGGCGCCGTCGAGGTGCAGTACGTATGCGGGTATGGACCCGACGAGACGTCGGTGCCGCCCGCGATCAAGGGCTACATCCTGGGAATGATCGAGAACGACTACTTCCCGAATCCGAACGCTCAGTACCTGGCCCGCAAGCTCGACCGCGCGACGGTGTACGGATGACGGCGCCGTTCCGGAAGGATGAACAGGTCACGATCGAGCGCCGCACCGCCGCGCGCGATCCGGACTACGGTACCGAGGTCCCCGGCGCCGGCGGCTGGGAAGTGGTCGCCGAGCGCGTTTGGGCGAACGTGCAGGACCAGCTGCCCAGCCGTGGAGAGTCGACGGCCAACGGGCTGACAACGGCGATGACGCGCACGCGCCTGCGCATCGACATCGACAGCCGGATCACCACGGCAATGCGGGTCACGCTGCACGGCCGCGGCGATCGCGTCATGCAGATCGTCGCGGGGCCCGCCGAGCTGGACGACCGGCGCAACGCCGAATGGATGCTGGAGGGCTATAAAAATGGCTGACGAATATGCAGTTACTGGCGGGCGCGAGCTGGATGCGTTCCTGCAGCAGCTGTCGACCAAGGTCGAGAAGAACATCATGCGCGCGGCGCTGCGCGCCGGCGCCGCCGTGATCCGCGACGAGGCGCGCAACAACGTGTCCGTGCTGGACGGCCTGCTGCGCCGGAGCATCCGGGTGTCGGGCCGCGCCAAGAACGGCACGGTTACCGCCTCGGTAAAGGTAGGCGCTTTCTATGGCTTGATGATCGAGTACGGCGTAAAGCCGCACTTGATTAAGGTGCAGGAGGAGGAAAAGGCCATCAACTATCGGCTGACCCGCAAGCGCGGGACGCTGACGCGCGTGTCGATGCGCACCGTAAATCGACACGTGTTACAGATTGGCAACCATTTCGTCGGGCCGGTCGTGAGCCACCCAGGCTTCAGCGAGAAGCCATTCTTGCGCCCAGCGCTGGACACGAAGGCCGGCGCCGCGATCGAAGCCGTCAAGGACAAGATCCGCCAGCGCCTGACCAAGGAAGGGCTCAACGTACCCGCTCCCGAGCCGGAGGATTCATGAGCAGCGTGAAGGCCGTCCGCGCCCTGCTGCTGGCGGCCAAGGACGTCACCGCGCGCGTGCCGGCAGACAGCATCGTCGCCGGCGACGTGCCGGTCGATGCAGCGCTGCCGGCGCTGGGCATCAAGGAAGTCAGTTCGGTACCGATCGGCGCGTTCGATGCGCAGGCCGAATATTCGGTCGTCACCAGCCGCGTGCAGGTAACGGCAATGGCCAAAGCGTATCCGGACGTGAAGGCGCTGCTCGACCTCGCGCGGCAGGCCTGCAATTTCCAGAGCGGACAGATCGCGGGCGTCAGCGTCATCAGCGTGGTGCGCGACACCGTGGGCCCGGACCTGCAGGACGTGGCCGGCACCTATTTCCAGAGCATCGACTTCAAGGTCACGTACCACGAAAAGAATTAGCAGCAGCACAGATTTCAAACCAGCCCGCACAGCGTCCGCTTGCGGGCTTTTTTTATGCCCGAAGGAGAATCATGGCAGACGCAAGCGGAGTATTTAAGCAGCTCACGTACAAGGTTGAAACGACCTATGGAGTGATGCCTGCTGCAGCAACGGCGCAATCCCTGCGCCGGGTCACGTCGTCGCTCGACTTGACCAAAGACACGTATCAATCGAACGAGATGAGCCCTGACCAACAGGTTGGCGACTTCCGCCACGGGTTGCGCAAGGTCGGCGGTACCGTCAACGGTGAGCTGTCGGCAAAGACGTACAGCGATTTTATCGCCGCCGGCCTGAAGAAGGATTTTGTGGCCGGCGTGTCGATTACCGGCGCGTCGATTACGGTCGGCGGTGCGGCCGGCGCATGGACGCTCACGCGCGCCGCCGGCTCGTGGCTGACGGACGGCATTAAGGTCGGCGACGTGGTTCGCCTGACGGCCGGCGCGTTCAACGCGTCTAACGTGAATAAGAATTTCATGGTCACGGGCATCACGGCCACTGTTCTGACGGGCATGACGCTGAACGCATCGGCCATGGTTGCCGAAGGCCCCGTGGCAAGCGCGACCCTGGCGGTTGTCGGGAAAAAGAGCTTTGCGCCGCAGACCGGACACACTGACAAGTCGTTCGCGTTCGAACATTGGCAGCCGGACGTCGGAGCGACTGGCTCGAGCGAAGTCTTCACCGGCTGCAAGGTGTCGAAAGTCTCGTTCAATTTCCCTGCCACTGGCATCGCCACCGTCGCTGTCGAGTTCGTCGGCAAGGACATGACGCCGGGTACCGCTCAGTATTTCACGAATCCGACTCCCGTCACTGTGACCGGCGTCATGGCCGCCGTGAACGGTGTCGTGAAGGTGGGCTCGGTCACGGGCGGTACGATCACCAGCGCGTCGATCGAGATCTCCAGTGCGCAGTCGAGCGAGCCCGGTATCGGCGGCAACACGGCCGACCAAGCGGGCACCGGCCGCATCATCGTCACCGGCCAGATCACGGCGAAATTCAACTCGACCGCGCTCCGCGATGCGTTCGTGAACGAAACCGAAACCAGTATTTATCTGGCCTTCACCTCCGATAACACTGCCAGCTCCGACTTCCTGGCGTTCAGCATGAGCCGCGTGAAGCTGAACGGCGCATCGAAAGACGATGGCGAAAAAATCATCATCCAGACGGTGCCCTATCAGGCATTGCGCGACAACGCCGGCGGCGCCGGCAAGGCCACCGAAATGACCACGCTGACCGTGCAGGACAGCGCGGCCTAACCCCTTCGCCGCCACCGTGCGGCAACCCTGGCACCGACTGGTCGCCGTCGCCTTTCGCGGGCGCGGCGGCCGGCACGGGCATTTACTACCTCCGCGAAAGAGAAAACCATGAACGCAATCACCAACAACGCCCAGCCTTCCGAACTGCTGACCAAGCTGGTCGAATCCCTCGACATCAGCGCCTTCGACGACATCCTGAGCGGCAAGCTCTTCCTGGTGAACCCGAAGACGAAGGAGCCGACCAGCTCCTACATTGAGCTGGCCAGCCCGGAACACGCGGCGCGCAAGCGCATCGACCTGTCGCGCACCCGCAAGCTGCGTGCCGAGTTCTCGGCCACCGGCAAGATGCCGTCGACCGACCCGCTGGACGACCTGGAAGACGAGCTCGACTATCTCGTGGCCGCGTGCCTCAGCTGGAACATCGTCGTCGGCGGCCAGCAGCTCGAATTCACGCCCGCGAACGTGCGCGCGCTGCTGAACGATCCGACGAAGCAGTGGCTGCGCGCCCAGGTGCGCGCCGGCATCCAGAAGACCGAGCTTTTTATCGTCGACTCCGCGAAAGCCTGACGGAGTGCTGCCGCGCCGAGTATGAGCTCTCGGCGCGCATGGGTGACGGCGCCACGCTGCGCACCCACCTGCAGCGCGACGCCAAGAACGGCAATACGCCGGATCCGCGCCTGAATATCGAATGGCCGCGGGCCGGCCAGGCCATCTGGGATGCGTTCCGGCGCATGGGCCGCTCCGTGACCATGGGCGGCGCTGGCCCGATCCTTCCCGAAAACATCCTGGCGTACCAGCAGCTGCACGGCGTGCGGTTCACGGCCTGGGAGCTGGAAGTGATCGAGGCGCTCGACGCCGTCGCCCTCGAGGCGATGCGCGAGCAGCAAGACAAGAAGACCTGAGCGCGCGCCGCGCGCCAGGCAGCTATTTGACACTGGGCCGCAGCGTGCGGCCCTTTCCTTTTGGAGAATCGCATGATCGCTGGAGCACTGGAGATCCAACTGCGTGCTGACATCGCGCGCCTGCAGCGCGACATGGACGACGCCCGGCGCGTAGTCGGCGGCGCCATGGACAGCATCACGCGCGTGGTGAGCGTTGCCAGGGGCGCGCTGGCCGGCCTGGCCGCTGGCTTCTCGCTGGGCGCGCTGGCGCACCAGGTGGTCGATGCGCAGCGCGAATTCGACAAGCTGAACGCCTCGCTGATCACGGCCACGGGGTCGACCGCGAACGCGGCCGGCGCCTTCAAGGCGCTGCAGGCCTTCGCCGCGACGACGCCGTACAGCGTGGCCGAGGCCACCGAGGCCTTCATCAAGATGCGCAATCTGGGCCTGGATCCGTCCGAGAAGGCCCTGCGCTCGTACGGCAATACGGCTGCCGCCATGGGCAAGGGCCTGAACCAGATGATCGAGGCGGTCGCTGACGCCGCCACTGGCGAATTCGAGCGCCTGAAAGAATTCGGCATCACCGCCAAGCAGAACGGCGACAAGGTGTCCCTGACGTTCCAGGGGATGACCTCGACCATTGGCAACAACGCGAACGAGATCCAGGGCTATCTGCGCAAGCTCGGCGACGTCGATTTCGCTGGCGCCATGGACCGCCGTGCAGATACGCTCGACGGTGCGATCAGCAACCTGGGCGATTCCTGGAATGGACTCGTGCTGAAGGTGTCGCAGTCGGGCATTGGTGACGCATTGCGTGGCGCAGTGTCACAGCTTTCTGACGCCCTCGGCAGTCTGGGCGACTCCGTCGGCAAGCTGACTGGCGCCCTCACCACCGGTGCGAAAATCGGCGCTGCCTATGTCGCGGTGTTCATCGCTGCGCCCGCTATTTTCGGCGCGGCCGCGACCGCCATCGGTGCGATGCAGCTGCAACTCGCGCTGGTAAATATGGCGATGGCCAGCGGCGTGGGTGTGGGTGGGCTGCTCTCGATCAGCCTGAATGGCGTGTCTGTATCGGCGCAGCTGGCCGCAGGCTCCCTGAGCAAGTTGAAGCTGGCCGGCGGCCTGCTGTTTGCCGCCTTTGCGGGCTGGGAAATCGGGTCCTACCTGAGCGAAAACTTCGTCGAGGCACGCCTGGCTGGCCTGACCTTCGTCGGCGTCATGCTGAAGGGCTGGGAAAACGTCAAATACGGCGCCCAAATGACCTGGGAGGCCATCGGCTTCGCGTGGGATAAAACCGTGTCGACGATGAAGGCGTCGTTCGCGGGTTTCCTGTCCGGCGTGGCCTCGGGCCTGAACCTGGTTGGCGCCAAGGAGACGTCGAAGGAAGTGGCTGCCTATGCAGACCAGCTGCGCAGCGCCGCCGCCGCGCAAGGAACGTTCGCAGACCGCACGGCCAGCATGACGGCCGCCCACAAGGCGGCAACCGACGAAATCGACAACAACATCGTCGAGCTGATGCAGTACGAAATGACGACGAAGAAGGTCGCCAATACCGAGCTGGGGCAGCATCAGATCGTGTTGACCGCCGAACAGAAGCGCGCGAAGGCCAAGCAGGACATCCTGGAGATCGAGAACCGGCTGAACGGCGTGAACGCGCAGACGGCCGGCGAGCTGACGAAGCTGAAGGCCGCGCTCGATGCTGGCGCGATCAGCCAGGCCGAGTACGGCAAGTACGCGGCGAAGATCAATAAGGAGGCGCGGGAAAACTCGACCGCGTACAAGGACGCTGTGAAGCAGATCGACCTGCAAACGGCGGCACTGCAGCGGCAGGCGGCGGCACGCAACTACGACAACCAGCAGGCGCAGCAGCAGATCGATTTTCTCAAGCGCACAGGGCAATTAAACGACGAGGACGCCATCAACAAGGGCGCCGACGCCGACCTGGGAAAAATGCGCGCCGACAAAGCAGCGCTGGAGCAGCAGATCAAATTGCAAGCCCAGAAAATCGGCAACGAGGAAAAGGTGGGCGGACTCCGGGACCAGCGCGCGCAGCTCGACAAGGACATCGACGCCCGCGAGCTCAAGCGCGGCAACGACCTGTTCGAGCTGGACCAAAAGCGGTACCGGGAAGCCGTTGGCAACAGCGCCGAGCTGATCGAGGCGGCCCAGGCCGAAACGAAGGCGCAGCAGGATCGCACCCGTGACCAGCAGGACGAAATTGACGCCCTGGGCCTGACGGCCAAGCAGATCGCCGAATTGACGGCCGCCCGGCTGCGCGACCGCGCTGCCGCCCTGGATGCGGCGGCGTCGGAGCTATCGATACTGGACGAGGTCGCTGATGCACGTCGCAAGCAGGCGGACGAGCTGCGCAAGCAGGCGAACCAGACCATCCAGAAGGATGAGCTGGTGCGCCAGAAAGAAATCTGGTCCTCGATCGAGCAGACCGCGCACGACACGTTCGTCAGCATCTTCGACAGCGGGAAGTCGGCCTTCGATCGCCTGCGCGACACGCTGAAGAACGGGTTGCTGGACCTGCTGTACCAGATGACGGTGAAGCAGTGGATCATCAACATCGGCGCAGCGGTGACAGGCGGTGGCGTGGCTGGTGTTGCGGCGGCGGCCACCGGCGGCGGCAGTAGCGCCGGTGGCGCCCTGAGTGGCCTCGGCGCGCTGGGGTCTATCACATCGGGAGTCGGCCTACTTGGCGCCGGCGGGCTTGGCCTTCAAGCCGGGTTCGGCGCGCTCATGACTAGCGGATTGGCTGGCATTTCCGGCGCCGTATCAGGCGGCATTGCAGCCATCGGCGCTGGAACGAGTGCGAGCATCGCTGCTGGCATGGGGACTATCGCGGGCGCGCTGGGCCCTATCGGCCTGGGTGTCGCGGGCATCGTAGCGCTGGTGAACAAGCTGGACCACTCGGGCACGCCGCACACTGGCGGCGCGGCCAGTGCATCGGCGACCGGGGCCCAGTCCATCGACGCAGGTACGCTCGGTCTGCAAAAAATCGACACGTCGGCAGCTGCGCAAGAGCTGACGTCGAAACTGGCCTCGAGCGTGGTGGCCATCCTGGATTCGACGGCGTCCACGTTCGGGAAGACGGCCGGCTACACGGCGGCGACCGCATTCGCGGACGACAGCAGCAAGGATGGTGCCTGGGGCGCGCTGATCATCAGCAACCTCAACGGCATGGTGTCGCAGTGGGGTGACGCGAACTCGAAGTGGGCGCCATCCGTGTTCGCTGACGGCGCCCAGGGCCAGCAGCAGTACCTGGACGCGATCAGCAAATCGACGCGCGCGGCACTGGACCAGATCGGTCTCCCGTCGTGGGCGCAGAAGATGCTCGATAGCCTCGGTGACGCGCCGGCGCTCGAGGACCTGGCCAAGGCCGTCGACGCGATCAACTCGACCGAGAAGGCGCTGGCAGTCATGGGCGAGCGCCTGGTCGGCTTCGGCAAGCTGAGCGACGAAGCCACGTCCGCCCTGCTCTCGGCTGCCGGCGGCATTGACGCGCTGGCCGCAAACGCCAGCGCGTACTACGACGCGTTCTACAGCGAAAGCGAGAAGACGAAGGTGCTGGCCGGCCAGGTCGCCGACGCGCTGCAGAAAGTAGGCGTGGCGATGCCGGCGACACGGGAGGAATACCGCGCCCAGGTCGAGGCCCAGCTCGCGCTGGGCACCGCGGGCGCGCCTGCGGTCGCTGCGCTGCTGGGCGTTGCCGGCGCCATCAACCAGCTGTATCCGGCGGCGCAGGCAGCGAAAAGCGCGGTGGAGACGCAGAACTCGCTGCTCGAGCTGCAGGCCCAGATCTACGAACTGACCGGCGACAAGGCGGCCGCCGCCGCAGTGCTGCAGCAGCAACACGCTGCCGCGCTGGCGGAGACGGACCCGGCGCTGCGCGCCGCGACCCAGCAGCTGTGGGACCTGCAGGCCGCCGCCAAGGCGGTCGAACAGGTCCAGGCGGACGCCAGCACGTTGCTTGGCGGCGTCGACAGCGCCTTCTCGGTTCTGCAAAAGGTGGTGGATCGGGAGAAGCAAGCGGTGCAGGCCAGCATCGACGTCCACACGGCGTCGGTGACGAGGCTACAGTCGCTGGCTTCGTCGCTGAGCAGCACGCTCAACAGTATGCGGTCGCCTGAGCAGCTGGTGACGGCGCGCGCGGACGGCCAGGCGCAGATCCGCGCTGCGGTCGCTGCCGCGCGTGCCGGCGGCGCGCTGCCAGATGCGGACAGCCTGAAGGATGCCCTCTCGGCGGTCCAACAGGATGCGTCGGACCAGTTCAGCAGCTACACCGACTACCTGCGCGACCTGTACACGACGCAGAACGACATCGGCTCGCTGGCCGGCATCACGGACAACCAGCTGACGGTCGAGCAGCAGGCCCTGGAGAAGGCGAAAGCGCAACTGGAATCGCTGGATGGAATCTTGACGCATGCGCAGGACCAGCTCGACGAGCTGAAAGGCCAGTCGACCACGCTGCTGTCGATCGACCAGGCCATCGGTGGGCTGGCCGCTGCCATCCGCGCAGCCCAGCAGAACCCCGTGGTGGCCGCGACAGCGGACATCAACAAGGCCTACCAGACGGCGCTCGGCCGCGCGCCGGACGCCGCCGGCATGCAGTTCTGGCAGGGGCAGGCGGCGGCCGGCACGTCGACGTCGGACATCGTGGGAGCAATCACGGGTTCGGCCGAAGCGAAGAACCGCGCGGCGATCCAGAAGCTGTACCAGGATCTGCTGGGCCGCCCGGCAGACGATGCCGGCCTGTCGTTCTTTGGATCGAGTGGCGCGTCGCTGTCGGACATCGCCGCGTCGATCAAGAAATCGGACGAGTTCAAGGCCAAGGTTCCGGGCTACGCCAACGGCGGCGACTTTGCCGGCGGCGTGCGTCTGGTCGGCGAGGTCGGGCCCGAGATCGAGGTCACGGGCGCGTCGCGCATCCACAGCACCCAGTCGCTGATGGACGCACTGCGCAACCCATCCGACAACGGCGCGGTGCTGGCCGATGCCGTGGACCGCCTGACGGCCACCGTCGAACGCCAGCGAGTAACGATCGAGCAGCAGGGCGTGGCACTGGACCAGATCCAGCGCAACACCCGCCGCTCGGCCGACACGATGGACGTCGTAACCGAAGGGGGAAATGCAATGCGTACGAAGGAGCAGGTGTAATGGGGTCGGCAGATTTCCGACTGATCAAGCCGATCCAGATCACCGACGCCAAGTTGGTGAGCAGCAGCGTGCCGGAGGCGGTGGTGACGGAATATGCGGCCGGCACCACCTACGCCGTCGGGGACATTCGCGGCGTCACGGCCGGCACGGCGCAGGACGTCTACCAGTCACTGCAGGCGGGAAATGTCGGGCAGGCGCCCGGCACCTCGCCGACCTGGTGGAAGCTGCTGGGGCGGGTCTATGCGGCCTACTCCAGCGGCACCACGTACGCGAAGGATGCCATCGTCTCCGACCTGGTCAATCATCAGCTGTACCAGTCCATCGTGGCCAGCAATACTGGCAAGGCGCTGGCCGATACCACGGGCTGGCTGCCGCTGGGCGCCACGAACCGCTGGAAGATGTTCGACAAGGCGGTGAACAGCCAGACCACGGCGCCCAGCGCCGTGACGGTCTCGATCACGCCGAACGAGCTGCATAACACGCTCACGCTGCTGAATGTGTCAGGGGCATCGGTAACGGTGGCCCAGTCCGACAGCGGGTATTCGCGCACCCGATCACTGGTCTCGCACGATGTGCTGAGCTGGTACGACTTCTTCTACCAAGAGCCGCTTTGGATCGGCGACATCGTGTTCGACGATATCCCTCCCTACATTGGATCGACCCTTACGGTCACGGTAAATAGCCCGGGCAATCAAGCGGCGATCGGCTGCTGCTTTGTTGGCAGGTCGAAGTTCATCGGCAAGACCCAGTGGGGATTGACGGCCGGCGCCTTGAGCTTTTCTGGTTCCAACACGGACAAGTTCGGGAACGTCACGCTCGTAAAACGCGACAACGCCAAGAAGATGAACTTCGATGTCGCTATTCCCCGCGGCTACGAGGACGAGGTGTACCGGTTTATGCGATCGGCGATGGACACGGAGATGGTTGCAATTGCCTCGACGAATTGGGCAATGACAATCTCCTATGGGTATCTCGGGCAGTGGGAAGTGCCACTGTCGATCGACGGCAAGACCATGCCAGTTGAATGGCGCGGCCTGGTTGGCTGAACGTCAGCGGCTTCATTAAAAAAGGAACACACATGCCAATTCCAGAACTGCCGGCAGCGCCTGACCCGGCTACCGATAACCCCACCGATTTCAACTTGAAAGCGGCCGCCTACGTGCTGGCCCAGAAAGCGATGGTTGCTCAGTTCAACGACGCGCTCGGCCAATTCAATGCGTCGCTCGCCGGCGGCGCCTACGCGCTGCCGTACGTATTCGATGCTGCTACGACGGACGCCGACCCGGGCGCCGGCAAGCTGCGGCTGTCGAGCGCGACGCAGAGCGCGGCGACGGTCATGCGTCTCGACGTCATGGCCGGCGTCTCGGACGTGTCCGGCATCCTCGACAAGTTTGACGCGTCAACGAGCGACGTGAAGGGCTCGATTCGCCTGGTGAAGATGGGAGACCCGTCGAAGTGGCTGACCTTCGATGTGATGTCGCGCACGGCGCCCAGCGGCTACCGCAATCTGACGGTCGTGAACACGGGCGGCAGCTCCGCCAGCCCGTTCGCTGCCGGCGATGGTGTGCTGCTGTTCTTCCAGCGTAATGGCGATGTGGGGACCGCCTTGAGCGCTATGGTCTTGGTCGCTCCCGCATACACCGTGCCCTCTGGTCTCTCACAGATCGATTTCTTAAATGTGTTCGACAGCAATCTCTTTGCGAAGTACACGATCGAATTTGAAGGGCTGTCGGCAACAGCTGCAATCACGATTCAATTTGCTGTCGGGGGTGTCTTGGACACGGCGACGCATTACTACTCATTCAGTCAAGACGGGGCGTCGCAGTCTCAATCCAGCAATATGAGCTTAATGGGCGGGGGCGCGTCTGGCGCCCTGACAGCCACTATGGAGGTGAGAGCGGCGTCACTGCCTAACGTCTATAAGAGCATTGGGTTGCGGGGAACGACAAGCGGGACCCCTACTTACATATCGCGGGAAGGCCACTTCAATAACAACGGTGTCTTAAGCGGTTTCCGCATGTCCGCCGGGCTGTTCACCGCTGGCGGAGTGATCCGCATCTACGGCCATCGGAAGGGCTGACATGAAAAAAGCTGAGTACATTGACGGCGTGATGGTCGTGCGCGACATGACGCCGGAAGAAATCGCCGAGATGGCGCCCGACGTCGAAAGCTTGCGCGCTGAGAAACGCCAGCAGATTAACGACTGGCGCGCCGCTGCAAACCTGTCGACTTTTCCGCACGCCGGCAAGCTGATCGCATGCGACGCGCTGTCGCGGTCGGACATCGACGGCGTCGCCAACAACATCGCGCTGCGCGGCGCCTTCCCAGACGGCTTCCCGGGCGGCTGGAAGGCGGTCGACAACACGATGATCCCGCTGGCCGACGTCGACGCCTTCAAGGCCATGTACGACTCGATGACTGCCCAGGGCACCGAGAATTTCAACCACGCGCAGGAACTGAAGGCGCAGCTGGCCAAGGCCAGCACGCTGGAAGAGATCGCCGCAATCGAATGGTGACACGATGACCCTACGAGTAGCCTTCTACAAAGCGACCCATCCCGGCCTGCCGGGCGTCTACAACCGCATCGTGCGCTGGTGGACGCGCAGCCAGTACTCGCACGTCGAGCTGGTGTTCGGCGACGGCCTGGCCGCGTCGTCGTCGGCCATGGACGGTGGCGTGCGCGTGAAATCGATCGAGTTCGAGTCGGGGAAATGGGACTTCGTCGATTTGCCGGACCATCTGGCCCTGGCCGCCTGGAAGTGGTTCAACGACCACGAGGGCGCCGCCTACGACTATCTGGGCAACGTGCATTTCGTGCTGTCGCCGCTGGGCGGCAGCGAAAGGAAATGGTTCTGCTCCGAAGCCATCTCCGCCGCGCTGGGCATCCCGGATCCCGGGCGCTTCGACCCCGGGACGCTCCATGCGGCCCTAACCTTCCTCACCCAACCCGCCATGGCGGGTTTTTTTACGCCCGTAGCGGCAGAAAGCACCCAATGAACCAACTGTGGCAACAAGAAGCGGCGCGCCTCGGCGGCCACGCCCTGGTGCAGATCCTCACCGAGCTGCGCGACGGCCAGCTCGAGCTGATGGCCAACGGCGACGCCATCAACGCGAAGGTGACCCAGCTCGACGCGTCCACGACCCGCCTGCTGTCCGCGTTCCCGGCTGACGACGTCGACGGCCACCGCCGATACCACGAGTCGGTGATCGAGTGGCGTGAGCTGCGCAACAAGCTGGTGCGCGAGGCGCTGACGAAGATGGTCGGCGCCGGCGTGCTGGCCGGCCTCGGGTGGCTGAGCCTGGCCTTCTGGCAGGCCTTCAAGGTCACGGTGACGAAATGAGCCCGATCCGATTGCTGACGCTGGCCATCGTGCCGGCCCTGGCCGAGCTGGCGCGCTGTGGCATTCCCGACACCGTCGACGCGCGCCGCTTCGTGCTGGCCATCGCGCTGCAGGAATCGGGTCTCGCGCATCGCCGCCAAGTAGTCGCCGGCGGCGCCGAGAACGGCCCCGCCGCATCGTTCTGGCAGTTCGAGGCCGGTGGCGCGTGCAAGGGCGTGCTGACGCACCACCTGGCCGTGCCGACCATGCGCGCCGCGTGCGTCGACTTCAACGTCGAGCCGACGCCGCAGGGGCTGTGGGAGGCGATGCGCTACCAGGACATCGTCGCGGCGATCGCGGCGCGCCTGCTGATCTACACGCTGCCGTACAAGCTGCCGACGACGGCCGCCGACGGCTGGGCCCAATACACCGCCGCCTGGCGCCCGGGCAAACCCCACCCCGAAACCTGGGCCGGCGCATGGGCGCTGGCCACCCTCACCGTAGGAGCGAACGAATAATGTGGCCGACCCTGATCCCGATGCTGGGCAACTTGATGGACCGCCTGTTCCCTGATCCGAAGGCGGCGGCCGACGCGAAGCTGGAAGTAATGCGCCTGGCCCAGTCCGGCGAGCTGGCGCAGCTGAATGCCGACGTGCAGCTGGCCACCGGCCAGATCGAAGTGAACAAGGTGGAGGCCGCCAGCACATCGCTCTTCGTCGCTGGCTGGCGCCCGGCCGTCGGCTGGATCTGCGCCGCGGCCTTCGCGTTCAAGTTCATCGCGGGCCCGGCCGCGTTCGTGCTGTCGCAGTGGGTCGGCCACCCGATCACGCTGCCGGTGTTCGACTTCACCGAGATGAGCACTATCCTGCTGGGCATGCTCGGCCTGGGCGGCCTGCGCACGGTCGAGAAGGTCAAAGGGGTGGGCTGATGGCCATCCTCGACTTCCACGTCATCACGGCGCGCGAGCAGCAGCTCGTCATGCAGACGCGGGACGGTCAGGTAGTGAAGGTGCTGCCGGCGCCGCGGTCGTCGCTTCCTGTCGACGGCGCGCCTGCTCCCCCAGCAGTACCCGGCAAATAAGGGCGAAACTGGCGCCGCGCGCTTCCAGGAAGTACGCGGCCACTTGAGGTCCGCGTTCCTCCAGCAGGACAAGCGCGGCGTCGACGACAGCCGTGAATTCGGTGTTAGATCGGCTGCTCATGTTGGAAATCATACCCAACAGTTACAGCCGACTAGTTACGATCGATCATCCGCTATACTGTACTTTAATACAGTATTTCGTGGGATCAACATGTACGGCAAAGTGAAACGGCTTCGCGAGCGCGGCAGGCGCATGAACGATCGCGAGATCGCCCAGGCCCCTTTCGTTGAGGGCGAGCTCAAGTTGGTCGGCCTGGCCATGAGCTACATCCTGGAGGTGACTGACCCCACTTCACAGGTGGGCCAGAGCCTCTTCCCGACGCTCTACGATGCGCGGCTCGTCACCATGCACGGCGACGGCATGCTATTCAAGGGTGAGGAGCGGCCGCAAGGCGAAGGCGGGCCGGCGTACGTGCAGGAGTGGTCTGTGCGGCTGGGGTCAGCTTAAACGCGAACAGCGATATCAAGGGGCCTATTCGACCTTCATTCCTTTTAGCGCGCTGGACATTTCGTCCAGCACGGCATCATCGCCACCGTTGATTATCCACTCCAAGTAGGTCATCACCAATGCAGACATTTCTGACATGCTGACGTAGTGTCCTTTGAAATCGAAGTAGACCATTGGTCCCCAAACGTACGCGTCCAAACTCGCAATGCTGGGCTCGGCCACCTCCAAGACAACCTGTCGCTTCAGCGAACCGGGATTCGTTAAGTGCCAGTGCTTGCAGCTATTCGAAACGTCGACTATGGCCTGGAACACATCCTTGGCGTCTTGAGGAAGCGCATTCTTGCGCTCAACCTGTTCTGCCGACGCAGCCTTTCCCTCATCAATCCAGTCATAGTAGAGGTGATGCGCGGTTACGATAAAGTTGAATGAATCGTAGATTCCCCATCCATTCTGAAGGCGGTTCAGTTCCCATTTCAACTTGTCGAACAGGTCAACAGGCGTATGGATTGCAAGGCGAGGTATCTGCTTTTCGGTCATTGATGACTTTCGCGAACCCATGAAAAAAGGGCCACCTGCAACTGCGAGTGACCCTTCTTCACGCACCTGATATTATCGCGGCGATAATATACAGTGCTGTTGATCTGTACAGCCTGCGCTGTAAGCTCTTGATTCTATTGGTCGGGGCGAGAGGATTCGAACCTCCGACCACCTGCACCCCATGCAGGTACGCTACCGGGCTGCGCTACGCCCCGACTCGGGCCACAATTATATCAAAGCCGCGCGCAAAGGTTAAGCTTTTGGCACAGGCAAGATTGATGCAGCTTATTTCCAGCTCCCACGCAACGCCAGCACCTGCTCGTACAAGCCCTCCGGCGTAACGTCCTGCGGCGGCACCGGCACGCCCACGGCCAGCGCCAGCCGCGAGCGCCAGCCGCGCGCGAACGTCCGTTCGAACACATTGGCCGGGTCGCGCGAGAACACGCTGCCCCACAGGCCGCGCAAGGCCATCGGGATCACCGGCACCTTGCTGCGCTCGACGATCTTGCTGACGCCGCCGCGGAACTCGTTCATGTCGCCCGTGCGGGTCAGCTTACCTTCCGGGAAGATGCAGACCAGGTCGCCTTCGTGCAGCGCCTGGGCGATGTCGACGAAGGCCTTCTCCATCAGCCATGGGTCTTCCTTGGCCGGTGCGATCGGGATCGCTTTCGCCGTGCGGAAGATGAAGCCCAGCAGCGGCGTCTTGAAGATGCGGTGATCCATCACGAAACGGATCGGGCGCGGGCTGGCGGCCATGATGACGATGGCGTCGACGTAGCTGACGTGGTTGCAGACCAGCACGGCCGCGCCCTCGCGCGGGATGCGCGCCGCGTCCACGGTCGAGACGCGGTGGATCGTGTGGATCAGCAGCCAGGCCAGGAAACGCATCAGGAATTCCGGCACCAGCGAGAAGATGTAGATGGCGACGACGGCGTTCAGCAGCGCCGTGGTCAGGAACATTTCCGGGATCGTGAACCCTTGCTTCACCAGCAGGATCGCCACGCCGGCGGCCGCCACCATGAACAGCGCGTTCAGGATGTTCATGCCGGCGATGGTGCGCGACACGTGATGCGGGTCGCAGCGCGTCTGGATCAGGGCGAACAACGGCACGATGAAGAAGCCGCCGAACATGCCCAGCAGCAGCAGGTCGGCCAGGATGCGCCAGCTGCCCTGCTGCACGACCAGCGCGAGCGCATCGACGGGGGCCGTGTTCACGTAGCCCAGGCTGGCGAAATACAGGTCGATGCCGAACAGCGACAGGCCGATCGCGCCGAACGGCACCAGGCCGATCTCGACCTTGCCGCCCGACAGCTTGTCGCACAGCAGGGAGCCGGTGCCGATGCCCAGCGAAAAGATGGTCAGCAGCAGCACGAACACGCTGTGGTCGCCGTGCAGGTAATCCTTCGCATACAGCGGGAATTGCGCCAGCAGCAGCGCGCCGTAGAACCAGAACCAGGAATTGCCCAGCATCGACAGGAACACGGTGCGGTTCTTGCGCGAGAACGCGATGTTGCGCACGGATTCGGCGACGAAGTTGGCGCTGATCTTGAGGTCCGGCACGGGCGCCGGCGATACGGGGATGCGCCAGCTCGACGCAACCCCCAGCGCCGCCACGCCCAGCGTGCCGAACGCGACCAGTTCGGCGCCCAGATGGCCGTGGCTCGCGAGCAGCGCGCCGACCACCTCGCCCAGCAGGATGCCGACGAAGGTGCCCATCTCGATCACGCCGTTGCCGCCGACCAGCTCGTCGCTGCGCAGGTGTTGCGGCAGGTAGGCATACTTGACGGGCCCGAACAGCGTCGAATGCAGGCCCATGCCCGCCACCGCCGCGATCAGGAGCCACAGCGTGTGCGTCAGCCAGCCCAGTGCGGCGATGGCCATGATGCCGACCTCGAGCAGCTTGACGAAGCGCGCCAGCCTGCCCTTCTCCACCTTGTCCGCGATCTGGCCGGCGGTGGCCGAGAACAGCACGTAGGGCAGGATGAACAGGCCCGGCACCAGGTTGTTCAGCAGCGCCGGCGACATGGTGGTCCAGGACGCGGCATCGAAGGTCAGCACCGTCAGCAGCGCCGTCTTGAACAGGTTGTCGTTGAAGGCGCCCAGGAACTGGGTCCAGAAGAAGGGGCCGAAGCGGCGTTGAGCGAGCAAGGCGAACTGGCTGGTGTGCGGCGTAGTGCTCATGAGAATGGCAGATCGTGAACGAGATGCGTAATCTACAGTACAACGTTGGCCTTGAAAATCCAGTATTGCTTGTCGTCAAACTGGGTAGCACAAATCGATACCACAAGTAACGAGAACCTCCACGCTGTCCATCCGGTATCGCTCTCCGGCACCTGGCAAGATAAAGATCTTTTGGCATATTGCGCCTAGACAAGCACTTGCCGCCGCAACGCCGGAAACGTTTGAAGCAGCTCAAACATGCCGGCCGACACGCTTATGGTGCACTGCAGCGCGAGTAGAATGCGCGCATGAATCCTACCGACCACCTCCTCTCGCAGTCCAACGCCCACGATGCGTTGTACGACCAGATCGAGCGCGAACTGCGCGCGCTCACCATCGCCCGGATCGACGGCACGGATGGCGCACCACGCCAGGTCGTGGACGAGTTCGCGGACGACTATCCGCTGTGCTTCCGCAGGCCGCCCCCACGCCGAACCCAGGCATGAAAAAAGCCGGTCATCCTCGCGGATGCCGGCTTTGCAGAACGTGCTTCGTTCAGCCCAGGCTTTCCAGGCGGATGCGCACCACCGTGCCCACCGTGGTCGGCAACTGCTCGATCCTGGCGATGGCCGCGTCGACGTTCTTCTCGCGCGTCTGGTGCGTGATGATGACGATGTCGGTGCGGGTCTTTTCGCCCGGCTCCTTCTGTAGCACGGCGTCGATCGAGATGCCGGCGTCGGCCAGGATGCGGGTCAGGTCGGCCATCACGCCCAGCTGGTCCTGCACGGTCACGCGCAGGTAGTAGCTGGTGCGGATCTCCGCCATCGGACGGACCGGCACGTCGGCCAGCTCGGTCGGGTGGAACGCCAGGTGCGGCACGCGCGAGTACGGGTCGACGGTCGCCAGGCGCGTGACGTCGATCAGGTCGGCGATGACGGCCGACGCGGTCGGCTCGGCGCCGGCGCCCTTGCCGTAGTACATCGAGGTGCCGACGGCGTCCGCCTGCACCAGCACGGCGTTCATCGGCCCTTCGACGTTGGCGATCAGGCGCGCGGTCGGGATCAGGGTCGGGTGCACGCGTAGCTCGATGCCCTCGGCCTCGTCGACGACGGTGCGGCGGGTAATGCCCAGCAGCTTGATGCGATAGCCCAGTTCCTCGGCGTAGCGGATGTCGACGGCCTGCAGCTTGCTGATGCCCTCGACGTAGGCGCTGTCGAACTGCATCGGGATGCCGAAGGCGATCGCGGCCATGATGGTCAGCTTGTGCGCGGCATCGACACCTTCGATGTCGAAGGTCGGGTCGGCTTCGGCATAGCCGAGTTCCTGCGCCTGCTTGAGCACGGTGGCGAAGTCCAGGCCCTTGTCGCGCATCTCGGACAGGATGAAGTTGGTGGTGCCGTTGATGATGCCGGCCACCGATTCGATGCGGTTGGCCGAGAGGCCCTCGCGCAGCGCCTTGATGATCGGGACGCCGCCGGCGACGGCGGCCTCGAAGGCCACCATCACCCCCTTTTCGTGGGCGGCGGCGAAGATCTCGTTGCCGTGCAGCGCCAGCAGCGCCTTGTTGGCGGTGACGACGTGCTTGCCGTTGGCGATGGCGCGCAGCACGAGTTCGCGGGACGGCTCGTAGCCGCCGATCAGTTCGACGACGATGTCGATCGCGGGATCGTTCACCACGTCGAACGGATCGCTGACGATGGAGCAGGCATCGCCGACGATGGCGCGGGCGCGTTCCGGTTTGCGGGCGGCGACCTTGGCCACCTCGATGCCGCGACCGGCGCGGCGGCGGATTTCTTCCTGGTTGCGTTGGAGGACCTGGAAGGTGCCGGCACCGACGGTGCCGATGCCAAGCAGGCCGACTTGGATGGGTTTCATAGATGACTTATCGTGTTTCAGCGCGCGTAGCGGCGCCGGTAACCGTCGAGGAAGCGGGCGATGCGGCCGCACGCGTCGGTCAGGTCGTCGGAATTGGGGAGGAACACCAGACGGAAATGGTCCGGCGATTTCCAGTTGAAGCCGGTGCCTTGCACCAGCAGGACTTTTTCCTCGGACAGCAGCTCGCAGATAAATTGCTGGTCGTCCGCGATCGGATAGATCTTCGGGTCGAGGCGCGGGAACATGTACAGCGCCGCTTTTGGCTTGACGCAGGTCACACCCGGAATATCGGTCAGGAGTTTGTGGGCCAGGTCGCGCTGGCGTGTCAGGCGGCCGCCCGGCGCCACCAGGTCGGCGATGCTCTGGTAGCCGCCCAGCGCCGTCTGGATCGCGAACTGGCCCGGCGCGTTGGCGCACAGGCGCATCGAGGCCAGCATGTTCAGGCCCTCGATATAGTCCTTCGCATGGCGCTTCTCGCCCGACACCACCATCCAGCCGGCGCGGTAGCCGCAAGAGCGGTAGTTCTTCGACAGGCCGTTCAGCGTGACGAACAGCACGTCGTCGGCCAGCGAGGCCATCGAGACGTGTTCGGCGCCGTCGTACAGGGTCTTGTCGTAGATCTCGTCGGCGTAGACGATCAGCTGGTGCTGGCGCGCCAGCTCGATGATCTCCAGCAGCACCTCGCGCGAGTACAGCGCGCCGGTCGGGTTGTTCGGGTTGATGACGACGATCGCGCGCGTGTTCGGCGTGATCTTCTTGCGCATGTCGTCGATGTCCGGCATCCAGCCCGCCTCTTCGTCGCAGACGTAGTGCACGGGATTGCCGCCGGCCAGGCTCACGGCCGCGGTCCACAGCGGGTAGTCGGGGGCCGGCACCAGCACTTCGTCGCCGCTGTTCAGCAAGCCCTGCATGGCCATCACGATCAGTTCGGAGGCGCCGTTGCCCAGGTAGATGTCGTCGATGCCGACATCCCGGATGTTCTTGCCCTGGGTGTAGTGCATGACGGCCTTGCGCGGCGCGAACATGCCCTTCGAGTCCGTATAGCCCGCCGCGCCGGACATGTTGCGGATCATGTCCTGCACGATCTCGTCCGGCGGGTCGAAGCCGAACACGGCCAGGTTGCCGATGTTCAGCTTGATGATCTTGTGGCCGTCGTCCTCCATCTGGCGCGCGATCTGCAGGGCCGGGCCGCGGATCTCGTAACAGACATCATCCAGCTTATTGGACTTCAAAATCGGTCGCACAATATCACCTTGTTCAATCAGCCCGCGGTTCGCTGCGGCGCGCGTCGCATTTGTTGCAATGCGAAAAAGAAATTCCATTCTGCCGAAAGCTGCCATATTAAGCAACCCAACATAACTTTAATGTAATCCAGAAAATTAAATTCGCAGGTTAAAATGTCCCCCCGCATCTGCGAATCCGCATCCGCTTCCGCTACCGGTTCTCCTATGAAGCTCCATACCAGCAGCACCGAAAAATACCAGACCGTCACGGGCTACGACCAGTCCGGCGTCGAGATCAATGCCAAGCGCTACGACTACAGCGTTGTGGTCATGCCCGAGGTGGCGCCGCGTGCCTGGAACGTGGCCAGCTTCGACGATCTGACGCCGGCCCACTTCGAGACCATCGCCGCCGACAAGCCGGACGTCGTCATCCTCGGCACCGGCGAGCGCCAGCGCTTCGTCCATCCGAAGCTGGTGGCGAGCCTGTCGGGCCAGCGCGTCGGCGTCGAATCGATGGACAGCCACGCGGCCTGCCGCACCTACAACATCCTGATGGGCGAAGGCCGCAAGGCCACCCTGGCACTGATCATCGAGGGCGCGAAGGCCCCCGAATGAACGACCTGCACCGGAACGCGGCGCTGCGCTGGGCCCTGCTGCTGGGCGTGGCCGCCGCGCTTCTGGCCGTGCTCAGCGTGCGCACCCTGGTTCCCGCCGACGAAGGCCGGTATGCCGAGATGGCGCGCGAGATGTTCGCCAGCGGCGACTGGATCACGACGCGCCTGAACGGCATCAAGTACTTCGAAAAGCCGCCGCTGCAGACCTGGATGAACGCCCTCACCTTTTCCATGTTCGGGCTGGGCGAATGGCAGGCGCGGCTGTGGACGGGCTTGTGCGGCCTGGCCGGCATCGTCCTGACCGGCATCGCCGGCACGCGCGTGTTCGGCGCGCGCACCGGCTTCTACGCCGCCCTGGTGCTGGGCTCCTCCGTGTTCTGGGTCGTCGGCAGCCAGGCCAACTCGCTCGACATGAGCCTGTCCGCCGCCATGGCCCTGTCCCTGTGCGCCCTGCTGGTGGCCCAGCGCGACGGCGCGAGCGAGGCCGAGCGGCGCAACTGGATGCTGGCCTGCTGGGCCGGCATGGCACTGGCCGTGCTGTCCAAGGGCCTGGTCGGCATCGTGCTGCCGGGCGCCGTGCTGGTGCTGTATTCCCTCATCGCGCGCGACCTGCGCATCTGGACCCGCCTGCACCTGGGCAAGGGCCTGCTGCTGTTCGTCCTGATCACGGCGCCGTGGTTCGTGCTGGTCGGGCTGCGGAACCCGGAACAGCCGTACTTCTTCTTCGTGCACGAGCATTTCGGGCGTTTCCTGTTGAAGGAACATAACCGCGAGGAACCTTGGTGGTTCTTCCTGCCGCTGCTGGCCGCCGGCAGCATGCCCTGGCTGGGCGTGCTGGCGCAAAGCCTGGCAGGCGCGGCCACCGGTGATGGGGCAGATAAAGGGCCGGCACGATCCTTCCGCCCGCGCCTGCTGCTGCTGGTCTGGGCCGTGTTCATCCTGCTGTTCTTCAGCGTCTCGAATTCGAAGCTGCCCGCCTACATCCTGCCCGTGTTCCCGGCCGTGGCCCTGCTCGTTGCGCACCGGCTCGACGAAGGACCGCGGCGCGGCCGCATGCTGGCCGCCGGCTCGACGGCCCTGCTGGGCGCGGCCTTCGTGGCGGGCGTGCCCTTCATGGAGCGTCTGGCGCGCCGGCCCGGCGAGGCGGCGCTGTACGAGGCGTTCCAGCCGTGGGTGCTGGCGGCCGGCATCGTGCTGCTGGTCGGCGGCCTGCTGGCCATGCTGTACGCGCGCCAGCTGCTGAGCGACCTGTCCGTGCTGGTGCTCGCGCTGGCAGGGTTCGCCGCCACGCAGGCGATGATGGCCGGTTTCGAGCCCGTCGGCCGCGCGCGTGCCGGCCTCGACCTGCTGCCGGCGCTGCGCGCGGCCGGCGCCACCGATCCGTCGGTGCCCGTGTATTCGGTCGGCCTGTACGAGCAGTCGCTCACCTTCTACCTGAACCGCACCGTGACCCTGGTCGCGTTCGAGGACGAATTCGCCTTCGGCCTGAAGCAGGAGCCGCAGCGCTGGATCCCGTCGATTGCCGCCTTCGCCGCGCGCTGGCGCAGCGATGCGGCGGCCGGGCGGCGCAACGTCGCCATCGTCCGGCCGGAATTCGTGCCGGCGCTGCGCCGCGATGGCGTGCCGCTGCGCGTCGTCGGCGGCGATGCGCGGCGCAGCGTCATCGTGAACTACTGAGTGAACCACTGAGTTTTTCCATCCCATGAA
The DNA here is from genome assembly GCA_963529995.1 of uncultured Massilia sp. Classification (GTDB taxonomy): domain Bacteria; phylum Pseudomonadota; class Gammaproteobacteria; order Burkholderiales; family Burkholderiaceae_D; genus Telluria. Next base: position 72,312 of record CAUSCY010000003.1, read on the forward strand.
CCTGACCACCTTTGCCTTCATCCTGTCCGGCGTGCTGCTCAACGCCTGCGCCCAGCTGTTCCTCAAGGCCGGCACCAATGCCATGGGCGGCGCGATCCACCTGACCGCGCAGAACGCGCTGCCGACGTTCCTGCAGGTCGTGACCCAGTGGCCGATCCTGGCCGGCCTCGCCTGCTACGGCGTGTCGCTGGTCGTGTGGATCATCGGGCTGTCGCGCACCGACGTCACCATTGCCTATCCGATGCTGTCGCTCGGCTATGTGGTGTCGGCACTGGGCGCCTGGATGTTCCTGGGCGAAGTGATTCCGCCCCAGCGCCTGCTGGCGATCGGCCTGATCATGCTGGGCGTGATCCTGCTCGCCCGCACCTGAGCGGCGCGCTGCTACCATTTTCGCAACCGTTATCCCACGAGTACCCATGAGCACCGAGCTGCCCTTCCTCCCCTTCTCGCGGCCCACGATCGACGAAGACACGATCGCCGCCGTCAGCGACGTGCTGCGTTCCGGCTGGATCACGACCGGACCGAAGAACGCTGCCTTCGAGGCGCTGCTGTCCGACTACTTCGGCGGCCGTCCCGTGCGCACCTTCAATTCCGGCACCTGCACGATGGAGATCGCGCTGCGCATCGCCGGCGTGGGGCCGGGCGACGAAGTGATCACGACGCCCGTCTCGTGGCCGGCCACCGCCAACGTCATCCTCGAGACGGGCGCCACGCCGGTGTTCGCGGACATCGACCCCGTCACCCGCAACATCGACCTCGACAAGCTGGAAGCGGCGATCACGCCGCGCACGCGCGCGCTGATCCCCGTCTACCTGTCCGGCCTGCCCGTGGACATGGACCGCCAGTACGCCATCGCGGCGAAGTACAAGCTGCGCGTGGTCGAGGATGCGGCCCAGGCGCTGGGCTCGACCTGGAACGGCAAAAGGATCGGTTCCTTCGGCGACTTCGCCTCGTTCAGCTTCCAGGCCAACAAGAACATCACGACGGGCGAAGGCGGCTGCCTGGTGCTGAACAATCTCGAGGAAGCGCGCCTGGCCGAGAAGTACCGCCTGCAGGGCGTGACGCGCAGCGGCGTGGACGGCATCGACGTCGACGTCCTGGGCGGCAAATACAATATGAGCGACATCATGGCCGCCATCGGCCTGGGCCAGATGAAGGGCCTGGACCGGGTCACCGCCCACCGCGCCGCGCTGGCGCGCCATTACTTCGACTGCTTCGGCCCGGACTTCGAGGCGGACAGCGGGGCCGAGCTGCCGGTGCAGGCCTTCGGCAGCTCGAACTGGCACCTGTTCCAGATCATCCTGCCGGACGAGGGTCCCGGCACGCGCGCCGCCTTCATGACGCGCCTGCAGCAGGAATTCCATATCGGCACCGGCTATCACTATGCGCCGATCCATTTGTTCACGCTGTACCGCGCGCGCGGCTTCACGGAAGGCCAGTTCCCCGTCGCCGAGCGCATCGGCCGCCTGACCGTCACGCTGCCGATGTTCAATGCAATGACCCTGGCCGACGTCGAGCGCGTGGTCGCGGCCGTCAAGAAGGTGCTGGTCAAATGACGCATTCGACCATGACCCATTCGACCATCAAGCCGGAAGTGTCCGTCGTCATCCCCGTCTACAACGAGCAGGCGGGCCTGCCGAACCTGTTCGCGCGCCTGTACCCGGCACTGGATGCGCTGGGCCTGGCCTACGAGGTCGTGTTCGTCAACGACGGCAGCCGCGACGACTCCGTCTCCATCCTGGCCGAGCAGTACCGCCGCCGCCCGGAGGTGACGCGCGTCGTGCTCTTCAACGGCAACTACGGCCAGCACATGGCGATCCTGGCCGGCTTCGAGCAGACCCGCGGCAGCATCGTGATCACGCTCGACGCCGACCTGCAGAATCCACCGGAGGAAATCCACAAGCTGGTCGCCAAGATGCGCGAGGGCTACGACTACGTGGGCTCGATCCGCCGCAAGCGCCAGGACTCGGCATGGCGCACGGTCGCATCGAAGGCCATGAACCGCCTGCGCGAGCGCATCACCAACATCCACATCACGGACCAGGGCAATATGCTGCGCGCCTACGGCCGCAACGTGATCGACCTGGTCAACCAGTGCGGCGAAGTGAACACCTTCGTGCCGGCGCTCGCCTATAAGTTCGCGCGCAAGCCGACCGAGATCGTCGTCGAGCACGAGGAGCGGGCGGCCGGCGAATCGAAGTATTCGCTGTACAGCCTGATCCGCCTGAACTTCGACCTGATGACGGGCTTCTCGCTCGTGCCGCTGCAGTTCTTCTCGCTGCTGGGCATGGCGATGTCGCTGCTGTCGGCCCTCCTCGTCCTGCTGCTGCTGGTGCGCCGCTTCGTGCTGGGCGCCGAGGCGGAAGGCGTGTTCACGCTGTTCGCGATCGCGTTCTTCTTCATGGGCGTCATCCTGTTCGGCATCGGGCTCGTCGGCGAGTACGTGGGCCGCATCTACCAGCAGGTACGGGCTCGGCCGCGCTACGTGGTGGCGACGATTCTGCAGGGCGTGCCGGACGATAAGGTCGACGACGACGCTGTAGAGAAGCGCGAAGTGGCGCGTTGAGCGCGATCGGCCAATAGGTCCGTCGTTCCCGCGCAGGCGGGAACCCATGCTGAGCGTCCGAAGTTGCCTCAGCATGGATCCCCGCCTACGCGGGGATGACGGTGTTTTGATGTGACATGTATTCGACACTATCGCAATGAACCAACCCAGCAAACGCGCCGTCGTCTTCGCCTACCACAACGTGGGCGTGCGCTGCCTGAAAGTACTGCTGGCCGGCGGCGTCGACGTCGCGCTCGTCGTCACCCACGAGGACAGCGCCCTTGAGAACATCTGGTTCGAATCCGTCCAGTCGCTGTGCGAGACGCAGCGGATTCCCTTCATCACGCCGGACGACCCGAAGTCGCCCGCGCTGCTGGCGCGCGTGAACGCCGCGCAGCCGCACCTGATGTTCAGCTTCTACTACCGCCACATGCTGCCCCAGGCGATCCTGGACGTGGCCCCGGCCTACAATATGCACGGCTCGCTGCTGCCGGCCTACCGCGGCCGCGCGGCCGTGAACTGGGCCGTGCTGCACGGCGAACGCGAGACGGGCGCCTCGCTGCACGAGATGACGGTCAAGCCGGACGCCGGCAGCATCGTCGCCCAGCAGATGGTGCCGATCCTGCCCGACGACACCGCGTTCGAAGTGTTCGGCAAGGTCACCGTGGCGGCCGAGCTGGCGCTGTACCGCGTGCTGCCGGCGCTGCTGGACGGCAGCGCGCCGCGCACGCCCAACGACCTCACGCGCGGCGGCTACTTCGGCGGGCGCAAGCCGGAAGACGGCCGCATCGACTGGAGCAAACCCGCGCAGGACGTCTACAACCTGCACCGCGCCGTCGCCCCGCCCTACCCCGGCGCCTTTACCGATGTCGGCCCGCGCCGCTACACCATCGAGCGGGCGCGCCTGGGCGGCCCCGCCCCCGCCGGTGCGCTTCCCGGCCTGGCGGTCGTGGACGGCGCCATCGTGGGCGTCTGCGGCGATGGCCATACCATCGCCATCCACGGCCTGCTGGCCGACGGCCTGCGCATCCCGGCGAGCGAACTGCAGCAGCAGCTCGCGCAGGCGAAAGGGTAAGCCCGTGGCGCCGCTCATCGTCCTCAAGATCGACGTCGACACCTACCGCGGCACGCGCGAAGGCGTACCGAACCTGGCGCGCACGCTCGCGCGCCACGGCGCCGGCGCGACCTTCCTGTTCTCCCTCGGTCCGGACCACACGGGACGGGCGATGAAGCGCGCGCTGCGGCCCGGCTTCTTCAGCAAGGTCTCGCGCACCTCGGTGGTCGAGCATTACGGCATCAGGACGCTGATGTACGGCGTGCTGCTGCCCGGCCCCGACATCGGCGTGCAGGCCGCCGCCGAGATGCGCGCCGTGCAGGCCGCCGGCTTCGAATGCGGCATCCACACCTGGGACCACGTGCTGTGGCAGGACGCCGTGCGCACGCGCGATGCCGCCTGGACGACGAACATGCTGGAACGCAGCGAACGGCGCTATCGCGAGGTGTTCGGCCAGGCGCCGCACACGCACGGCGCGGCCGGCTGGCAGATGAACGGCGCCGCCTTCGCGCGCCACGACGCCGCCGGCTACCGCTATGCCTCGGATGGCCGCGCCCTGCTGCGCGACGACGGCTCCCTCGTCGATCCGCAGGCCGGCCCCTACCGCCTGACCGGCCTGTCCTGCATCCAGATGCCGACCACGCTGCCGACGCTGGACGAATTGCTGGGCCGCGAGATCGGCGGGCGCGTGCTGGACGAGGACAATATCGCCGACCACATCCTGGCGCTGACGGCCGAGCGCCGTGACCACGTGTATACCTTGCACGCGGAGCTTGAAGGACAGAAACTTGCCCCCATATTCGAGCGGCTATTGTCAGGTTGGAAAGCCCAGGGCTACCGGCTTGGCTCGATGGCCGACTATCATGAGAAGATCAAGGGTGTCCCGCTGCCGCAGCATGACCTGCAGTGGGGCCAGGTGCCCGGCCGGTCAGGCGAACTGATCGTGCTCGATACGCATCGCTAAAATAAAACCGGTTCCTTCAGGAGAAACCCGTGGCCGACAGCCCAAACGCAGCACCGGCAGCAGACACTGCTGCAGTACCCGTTCCACCAGCGCTCAATGCCAAGCTGGACAACTTCAGCGCCGCCATGACAAGCGGCCAGACCTTCGAGCTGGACGGGCGCCCCGCCAAGTACACGGTGCTGTACTTCTACCCGAAGGACAACACGCCCGGCTGCACGACGGAATCCATGGCCTTCCGCGACCACCACGAAGACTTCGCTCGCCTGGGCGCGGCCGTGTTCGGCATCAGCCGGGATTCGCTGCGCTCCCACGAGAACTTCAAGGCCAAGCTGGCGCTGCCGTTCGAGCTGATCTCCGATCCCGAAGAACTGGTCTGCAACCAGTTCGCCGTCATGAAGATGAAAAACATGTATGGCAAGAAAGTGCGCGGGGTAGAGCGCAGTACGTTTGTCATTGACGCTGACGGCAAAGTGGTGAAAGAATGGCGTGGCGTGAAAGTCAATGATCACGTAAAAGAAGTGCTGGAATATCTGCAGAGCCAGCCCTGAGGTCGAATCACTTGGCGCGTGTTCTCCTCTATGAAGGATGGCTCCGGTTAGCTAACCTGTTACCGAGCATTCGCCTATTTTGAGTCATAGTTGCACCTCCTCGCGTCAATTCCAATCTGGCTGCCGGCCCTTTCCCTCCCATGGCCGGCCGGCGCCTCGCAGCTCTTCCCATAGTTGCATCTGTTCGCCCGGCGGCGCGTGTGCGCTGCGCGGAGCTTTTTCCGACCTTTTCTAGATTGAGAACCTGATGCCACTGCCAAAAATACCAACCAAGCCGGCAACCATCCTGCTGACCAAGGATTACCCCCGTGCCGAACCCGGCAAATCGCCTGTCCGCGCATCCGCGAAGGCGGAGAACGACCCGGTCGAGGACCTGATCAGCGGTGCCGCCGTGCCTGCTGCCAAGACCACCCGCGCACGCAAGTCGAAGGCCGCCCTGCTGGCCGAGGCGCCGGCGCGCGAGGCCACGCCCGTCGCCGCACCGGCGGCAGACCCCATCCGCGCCGAAAAACCGGCCAAGCCCGCCAAGCAGGCCAAGGATGGCGTCGAGGCCAAGCTGCGCGATACCGACATCAATGCCCCGCACCCGGCCAAGCACAAGCCCGTCGAGGTCAACGTCAAGTCGCCGGCCAGCCGCAAGGCCGACAGCGCGGGCGCGACCAAGATGTTCGTGCTCGACACCAACGTGCTGATGCATGACCCGACCTCGCTGTTCCGCTTCGAGGAACACGACGTCTACCTGCCGATGATGACGCTGGAAGAGCTCGACAACCACAAGAAGGGCATGTCGGAAGTCGCGCGCAATGCGCGCCAGGTGTCGCGCACGCTGGACGCCCTGATCGCCAACACGGAAGACGATGCGATCGAGACGGGCATCCCGCTGGCCAAGCTGGGCAACAAGGACGCCAAGGGCCGCCTGTACTTCCAGACCCGCCTGAACGCCGCCGCGCTGCCGGAGGGCCTGCCCTCGGGCAAGGCCGACAACCAGATCCTGGGCGTCGTGCGTGCGCTGGAGACCGACCAGGAACGCCGCGCCATCGTGCTGGTGTCGAAGGACATCAATATGCGCATCAAGGCGCGCGCGATGGGCCTGGCCGCCGAGGATTACTTCAACGACCACGTGCTCGAGGATACCGACCTGCTGTACTCGGGCATCGTGCAGCTGCCGGACGATTTCTGGACCCGCCACGGCAAGGGCATGGAATCGTGGCAGGAGATCAAGGGCGGCTATTCGTCGACCTGGTACCGCGTCACCGGCCCGTTCATCCCCTCGCTGATGGTGAACCAGTTCGTCTACCTGGAAGGCAAAGGCGGCGAAGCGCCGTTCTACGGCCAGGTGCGCCAGATCAACGGCAAGACCGCCGTGCTGCAGACGCTGCGCGACTACTCCAGCAACAAGAACAATGTCTGGGGCATCACGGCGCGCAACCGCGAGCAGAACTTCGCGCTGAACCTGCTGATGAACCCGGAGATCGACTTCGTCAGCCTGCTGGGCCAGGCCGGTACCGGCAAGACCCTCCTGGCGCTGGCAGCCGGCCTGGCGCAGGTGCTCGAGACCAAGCAGTACAACGAGATCATCGTCACCCGCGTGACGGTGCCGGTCGGCGAGGACATCGGCTTCCTGCCCGGTACCGAGGAAGAAAAGATGTCGCCCTGGATGGGCGCCTTCGACGACAACCTCGAGGTGCTGATGAAGTCCGACGGCGACGCCGGCGACTGGGGCCGCGCCGCGACCCAGGACCTGATCCGCTCGCGCATCAAGATCAAGTCGCTGAACTTCATGCGCGGCCGCACCTTCGTCAACAAGTTCCTGATCATCGACGAAGCGCAGAACCTGACGCCCAAGCAGATGAAGACCCTCGTCACGCGCGCCGGTCCCGGCACCAAGATCCTGTGCCTGGGCAATATCGCGCAGATCGACACGCCGTACCTGACCGAAGGTTCGAGCGGCCTGACCTATGTCGTCGACCGCTTCAAGGGCTGGAGCCACGGCGGCCACGTGACGCTGGCGCGCGGCGAGCGTTCGCGCCTGGCCGACCACGCGAGCGACGTGCTGTAAATACCGGAACGGCTGTTTGCCGCAAAAGCCTGCGCCCCGCAAGGAGCGCAGGCTTTTTTTCAACCTCCGTTGGGCAGGGCTGTTGTCGGGGACGCCGAAATTTGCCCCGATGAGACAATTGGTGACAAAAGTTGACGATTGTTTGCCTTATATTCGTATGCGACTTTGTCGAATGCAGTCCAACCCTTGGGAGAAGTAGCAATGAAAGGTATCACTCTGGCCGTCCTTGCCGGCATCGTCCTGCTGTCCGCCTGCGCAAGCCCCGCCACCGACAATGCGGCCGGCAACCACCAGGCGTCCGCCGATCGCGGCGAGCGCGCGCTGGGCAGCCTGTTCCCGCAGAAGAACAAGAGCCGCCCGAACAATTCCAGCGAAGCCGACAAGCAGGACATGGAAAACGCGCGCATCATGAATGCAGGCACCAACAACTCGTACTAGCAGGATCGACGGCTCAAGCCGAAAAAAAAGGCCGGGAACGATCCCGGCCTTTTGCTTTATTGCGTACCTGCGCTTACAGGATGTGGGTCCCGATCCACCATGCGATCGCCGCCATGAAGGCCGACGCCGGGATGGTGAAGATCCACGCCCACACGATATTGCCCGCCACGCCCCAGCGCACGGCCGACGCCTTCTGCGCCGAACCCACGCCGACGATCGCGCCGGTGATGGTGTGGGTGGTCGAGACCGGCACGCCGATGGCGCTGGCCAGGAACAGCGTGATCGCGCCACCCGACTCGGCGCAGAAGCCGCCGACCGGTTTCAACTTGGTGATCTTCTGGCCCATGGTCTTGACGATGCGCCAGCCGCCGAACAGCGTGCCCATCGAGATCGCCGTGTAGCAGGAGATGATCACCCACAGCGGCGGCGCCGTATCGCTGGCCTGCGACACGCCGGCCACGATCAGCAGCATCCAGATGATGCCGATCGTCTTTTGCGCGTCGTTGCCGCCGTGGCCCAGGCTGTAGGCCGCGGCCGAGACCAGCTGCAGGCGGCGGAACCAGGTGTCGACCTTGCGCGGCGGGGTGCGCACGAAGATCCAGGACACGGCCAGCATCACGATCGAACCGAGCACGAAGCCCAGCAGCGGCGACAGGATGATCCACATGACGGTTTTCATCAGGCCGCCGCCGACCAGCGCGCCGGTGCCGCCCTTGGCCACGGCCGCGCCCACCAGGCCGCCGATCAGCGCGTGCGAGGACGAGGACGGGATGCCGTAGTACCAGGTGATGATGTTCCAGATGATGGCGCCGACCAGCGCGCCGAACACCACGTAGTGGTCGACGATGTGCGGATCGACGGTGCCCTTGCCCACCGTCGCGGCCACGTGCAGGCCGACGGTGAAGATGGCGACGAAGTTGAAGACGGCGGACATGGCGACCGCGGTCTGGGGTTTCAGCACTCCCGTCGATACCACCGTCGCGATTGCGTTGGCGGCATCGTGGAAGCCGTTCATGAAGTCGAAGACCAGCGCTAAAAGGACGAGCAGGCCCAGCACATAGATGCTGATGTGAAGAGAATCCATCGTTATTGTTATTCTTATGTCTTAGGCGTTCTCGACGATGATGCCTTCGATGATGTTGGCAACGTCTTCGCAGCGGTCGGTGACGGTCTCGAGGATCTCGTAGATGGCCTTCATCTTGATCAGGTTGCGCACGTCCGGCTCGTCGCGGAACAGCTTGGACATGGCGGCGCGCATCACGTGGTCGGCGTCCGATTCCAGGCGGTCGATCTCTTCGCAGATGGCGACCATCTTCTGGGCGTTGTCCATGTTATGCAGCATGCCGACGGCCTGCTGGACCTTTTCGCAGCACGCCAGGCACAGCTCGGCCAGGCGCTTCGCTTCCGGGGTCACGGCCTGCAGGTCGTACAGCGAGATCGTCTGCGCGGCGTCTTCCATCATGTCCAGGATGTCGTCCATGCGCGTGATCAGCTTGTGGATGTCGTCGCGGTCGAGCGGGGTGATGAAGGTCTTGTGCAGCAGGTCGACGGTGGCGTACGTGATCTTGTCCGCCTGTTTTTCGATGCTCTCCACGGCGTGGGTGCGGTTTTCCAGGTCATCGAAGTTGGTCATCAGGCCAACCATTTCGTGTGCACCCTTCACGCACAGCGCGGCGTGCTGGTTGAACAAATCAAAAAACTTGCCCTCCGTGGGCATGAGGCGTCCAAACATTTAGTTCTCCGTTGTAGATCTCTTGGGACTTCTTGGAAAGGCCGCGGCGTCGGGCTCTTGACCTCGCCGCGGTCGTTATCGGTATTAATCGCCTTGGTAAATAGCGAGGTTACCGCTGTAGTTGCCGAACTTGGTGTACATACCCATCCAGGTCAGGCGAATGGCCCCGATGGGGCCGTTACGCTGCTTGCCGATGATGATCTCGGCGGTGCCTTTGTCGGGAGAGTCCGGGTTGTAAACTTCGTCACGATACAGGAAGATGATGACGTCCGCATCCTGCTCGATAGCGCCCGATTCGCGCAAGTCCGACATCACCGGGCGTTTGTTGGGGCGTTGTTCCAGCGAGCGGTTCAACTGGGACAGCGCGATCACGGGGCAGCCGAGTTCCTTGGCCAGGCCCTTCAGGCTTCGCGAGATCTCCGAGATCTCGGACGCGCGGTTGTCGCCCGGCTTGGAACCCTGCATCAGCTGCAGGTAGTCGACGATGATGAGGCCGAGCTTGCCGCACTGGCGTGCCAGGCGGCGCGCACGGGCGCGCATCTCGATCGGGTTCAGCGCCGGCGTCTCGTCGATGAAGATCTGGGCGTCGTTCATCTTCTGGATCGCATGCGTCAGGCGCGGCCAGTCCTCGTCGGTCAGCTTGCCGGTACGCAGGCGGTGCTGGTCGAGCTGGCCGATCGAGCCCAGCATACGCATGGCCAGCTGCACGCCGCCCATCTCCATCGAGAAGATCGCGACGGGCAGCCCGGCATCGACGGCGACGTTTTCGCCGATGTTCACCGAGAACGCCGTCTTGCCCATCGACGGACGGCCGGCGACGATCACCAGGTCGCCCGCCTGCAGGCCGGACGTCATCTTGTCCAGGTCGATGAAGCCGGTCGGCACGCCGGTGACCTCGCCCTGGTTGTCGCGGCTGTACAGTTCGTCGATGCGCTCGACCACCTGGGTCAACAGCGGCTGCACGGGCAGCCAGCCCTGGGCGCCGCGGGCGCCCTGCTCGGCAATGGCGAAGATGCGCGATTCCGCTTCGTCGAGAATCTGCTTGACCTCGGCGCCTTGCGGATTGAAGGCCTTGCCCGACACTTCGTCGGCGACGGTGATCAGCTGGCGCAGCACGCCGCGATCGCGCACGATCTCGGCATAGCGGCGAATATTGGCGGCGGACGGCGTGTTCTGCGCCATCGCGTTGAGGTACTGCAGGCCGCCCACTTCCTCGGCCTTGCCGAGCTGGACGAGCGATTCGTAGACCGTGATCACGTCGGCGGGCTTGCCGGCATTGATCAGGCGGACCATCTGTTCGAAGATGATCCGGTGGTCATAGCGGTAGAAGTCTTCCGCATGCATGAAGTCGGCAATGCGGTCCCACGCCGCATTATCGCGCAGCAGGCCGCCGATGACGGACTGTTCTGCTTCGATGGAATGCGGGGGAATGCGGAGCGACTCGATCTGCGGGTCTGCTGGGGAGTTCATGGCGGGCATTATACCCGTTCCCTATCGGCCGCTGAAATGATTGGTGAGTTTTAGAAGGTTTTTACGTGTTGTAAAAAAGAAAAAGCCGGGCGAACCCGGCTTTTCATTCATTCTCGAAAAGAATAATTTACGCTGCTTCGCCAACCACGGCGATGGTCACATCGACGACGACGTCGGTGTGCAGAGCGACGGCAACCGGGTGCTCGCCGGTGGTCTTCAGCGGGCCGGTCGGCAGGCGCACTTGCGCCTTTTCGACGGCGAAACCTTGCTTGCTCAGGGCTTCAGCGATGTCGAAGTTGGTCACCGAACCGAACAGACGGCCATCCACGCCGGCTTTCTGGGCGATGGTGATGGTCATGCCGTTCAGCTTGTCGCCCTGGCCTTGAGCGGCTGCCAGCTTCTCGGCAGCTGCCTTTTCCAGTTCGGCGCGCTTGACTTCGAATTCGGCGACGGCGGCTTGGGTAGCGCGGCGGGCCATTTTTTGCGGGATCAGGAAGTTACGTGCGTAACCGTCCTTGACCTTGACGACGTCGCCCAGGTTGCCGACGTTGACGACTTTTTCCAGCAGGATGACTTGCATATTATTCTCCAGGTTCTCTAGCTACACGGACCGCAATTAAGCGTTGTGCAGGTCGGTGTACGGCAGCAGGGCCAGGTAACGGGCACGCTTGATGGCGGTGTCCACTTGACGCTGGTAGTGCGCCTTGGTGCCGGTCAGGCGAGCCGGCATGATCTTGCCGTTTTCCTGGACGAAGTCCTTCAGGGTGTCGACGTCCTTGTAGTCAACCTGTTCCACGCCAGCGGCGGTGAAGCGGCAGAATTTCTTGCGCTTGAACAGCGGGTTCTGCTGTTTGCGCTTCAGTTTTTCTTTAGCTTTGTTTTTGTCGAACTTTTTACCGAATGCCATTTTTGGCTCCTGTATCTAAAAACGTGCCGATGAATTAGGCGGCACTGAAATCAATGATGTGAAACACCAGCGTCTTGCTGTGACGGCTTTTCCTGGCCAGGAATCCCGTGAAGCGGTACATCGCGCCCAGTTCGGCATTGGCGAATCGTCCGGAGATCTCGCCCGCGGCCAGCGCGGGAATCTCGAACTCGACTTGCCGGGCAATCCGCGCTTCGGTCTGGGTCGAACCGTGTTGCAACAGTCCGCCGACGATGGGAATGCCTGCCGGGGTATAGCGCAGGATGTCGCGTTCCAGGATGCTTGCGACCAGCGACAGCTCGTTCACTGCAGGGTGGTGCTCCCGCGCGACTTAGGCGGCGGCGGCCGGAGCGGCAGCTTGCTCGGCGCGGTGGCTCTTGGCTGCGTCTTCGCGCTGGACCGACTTCATCATCGGCGACGGTGCGGTCTCGGCCTTCTTCATCTTCACGGTCAGGTGACGCAGCACGGCATCATTGAACTTGAATGCGGTTTCCAGCTCGACCAGGGTCTCGTTGTCGCACTCGATGTTCATGCAGATGTAGTGTGCCTTCGGCAGCTTCTGGATCTGGTAAGCCATTTGACGACGGCCCCAATCTTCGACGCGGTGGATGTTGCCGCCGCGCGAGGTGACCGTGGTCTTGTAGCGTTCGATCATCGCCGGGACCTGTTCGCTCTGGTCCGGGTGGACGATAAACACGATTTCATAATGACGCATGAAACACTCCTTAAGGACGTTTAAACAAATGCCCACCTCGGCGTCAAGACGAGTGTGGGAAGGGGAAAGCCCAACATTATAACCGCAAAAACGTCAAGACCTCAATCGCTTTGTCGCCCTTCTCATCCGGCCCGCATGGGGCGCGCTGCGGCGCATGCTCAAAAAAAGTGCGTTTCCCCCTTGCGCCCGGCGCAATACTGTACAAAAATACAGTCTGATCTCATACCGGCACCAACCAAACATACCCATGCTTAAGCTCACCGCACGGCAAGAACAGATCCTCAACCTGATCAAGGAAGCGATCGACAATACCGGTTTCCCGCCGACCCGCGCCGAAATCGCCCAGGAGCTTGGCTTCCGCTCGGCCAACGCGGCCGAAGAACACCTGCAAGCCCTGGCGCGCAAGGGCGCCATCGAAATCTCGCCCGGCACCTCGCGCGGCATCCGCCTCGTCGGCGCCGCCGCGCCGGCCGCCGCATCGGCCAAGGCCGAGGCGCCCGGCATGGCGATCCCCTTCATCCCACCGTCGCTGATGTCGCTGCCGCTGGTGGGTCGCGTGGCCGCCGGTTCGCCGATCCTGGCCCAGGAACACGTCGAGGCGACCTACTCCGTCGACCCGGCGATGTTCTCGGCCAAGCCGGACTTCCTGCTGAAGGTCAAGGGCTGGTCGATGCGCGATGCCGGCATCTGCGACGGCGACTACCTGGCCGTCAAGAAGGTCGACAGCGCCAAGAACGGCCAGATCGTGGTCGCCCGCATCGGCGAGGAAGTCACCGTCAAGCGCTACCGCAAGACGGGCAGCACCATCGAGCTGCTGCCGGAAAACCCGGACTTTTCGATCATCACCGTCGATCCGCGCAACGACGAGTTCGCGCTGGAAGGCCTGGCGGTCGGCTTGATGCGGTCCTGGCACTGATCGTCTGCCGCAGGCTTCCTGCGGCATCCCACGTCGCCCCGGCGCAGGCCGGGGCCCAAGTCTGACGCGTTTCTACAGCGCAAAGAAATTGGGCCCCGGCCTGCGTCGGGGCGACGGTTTTTCTGCCGACGGCTTGCGTCAGGCAGACAGCCGCCGGGTCAGTTCTTCGCCTCCGGCGGCGGCGCGTTCTTGACCATCTCGTTGTGCTCGGCCACATAGGCCTCGGTGGCATTGCGCCACGCCGTGAAATCGGCCACGATCATCTTCCCGCTGACTTGCGTGTCTTCCGACACACGCTCGCCCACTTCCTTCATGTGCGCCGTGGCGCGGTCCATCTCGTCCTTCGTCAGCAGCTTGGCGATGTCGTCCGGGATGCGCTTGGTCAGCGGCATTTCGCCGTTCAGGTAGGTCACGAAGCGGTTGTGGCAATCCTGCCAGGCCTTCATGCGCGCGCTGTAGCGGTCGATTTCCTCGTTGACCTTGGACATGGCCGGGAAGCGCGGCGCCGGGCAGCGGTAATCGCCCGTGCGCAGGTCGGCGCCATCGTACTTCACGACCCAGTAGTCGATGTCGGCGCGGCGCGCCTTGCGCTGCTTGATCAGCTCGAGCGATGCCGCCGCCACGGCATTGCCGCGCGACGCCGCCTTGGCGAACCATTCGGTCGCCTTGTCCATGTCGACGGTGCCCGCCTCGCCATAGAAATACATCTCGCCCAGGTGCTGCTGGGCCGTCACGTTGCCGGCATTGGCCAGCTTCGTGTATTTCTGGAGGGCTTCGGGATAGGCTTTCTTGGCGAACAGGGCGTCCGCGTCGGCCAGTTCGTCGGCGAGGGCGGCACTGCTGCACAGGAGCGCAGCGCAGAACAGGAAGGTTTTCATCTCGTTTTCTGGGAGAAATGACGGTGCCGAGATCATAACCCCGGCATCGTCCTGCGCCAACCACGGAAGAGCCGTCGCCCTTCCCTCTTTACACCGCTTTACGCCCGGCTTCAGGCGTCCAGCGCCTCGCCGAAGTCGGCCAGCAAGTCTTCCGGATCCTCGATGCCCACCGACACGCGGATCAGCGACTCCGCGATGCCCATGCTGGCGCGGCGCTCGGCGCCCATCTCGAAGAAGATCGTGTGCGCGACGGGGATCACCAGCGTGCGCGTGTCGCCCAGGTTGCTGGCGGGGATCGCCACCTTCAGGCGGTTCAGGTAGTCGAAGCAGTCGATGCCATCCTTCAGCTCGAACGAGAACAGCGAGCCGTAGGCGCGGAACAGCGTACTCGCCAGCGCGTGCTGCGGATGCGACGGCAGGCCCGGGTAGTGCACGGCCGCCACGCGCGGATCCGCTTCCAGCATCCGTGCCAGCGCCAGCGCATTGGCGCAGGTGCGTTCCATGCGCAATGCGAGCGTTTCCGCGCCCACGGCGATGTGGTGGGCCGCTTCCGGCGCCAGCGACGCGCCGAAGTCGCGCAGCGCCTTGGCACGCAGCTGGGCCATCCCCTGGGCTGCCGGCGCCTGCTTGCGGAAGTTGTCGGCGATGTTCGGGTAGGTGCTCCAGTCGAACAGGCCCGTGTCGGTCAGCGCGCCGCCCAGCGCCATGCCGTGGCCGCCGATCGACTTGGTGAGCGAATTGACGACGAGGCCCGCCCCCACCGCCTTCGGGCGGAACAGCCAGGGCGTGGTCATCGTGTTGTCGACCACGTACAGGATGCCGCGCGCGCGGCACAGTTCGCCGATGCGGGCCAGGTCGGCAATCTGCGTGCGCGGATTGGCGATAGTCTCGACGAACACGAGGCGCGTGTTCGGCTTCAGGGCCGCTTCGACGTTGGCGACGTCGGTCGCATCGACGAAGGACACTTCAGTGCCCTGCCCCGCCACCGTGTTCCACAGGCTGTTCGTATTCCCGAACAGGAAGGACGAGGAGACGACGTGGTCGCCGTCGCGCAGCAGCGCCTGCGCCAGCGCGCCGATCGCCGCCATGCCCGTGGCGAAGCACAGCGTGGCGACGCCGTCTTCCATCTTGCTGATCTTGTCTTCCAGCGCCGACACGGTCGGATTGCCCTGGCGGCCGTAGCGGAAGCCCGGCTCCTTGCCCTGGAAGACGGAAGCGAGCTGGCGCGCGTCCGTGTAGCCGAAGGCGACCGAGGTGTGGATGGGCTTGTGCAGCGAGTTCTGTTCGATCGACTTGCGACGGTCGTTGTGCAGGATCGTGGTCGTGAAACCGTTTTGTTTGGTGCTCATGTTCTGGATGCTACAAAATGAAAAGGGCGCCAGCGGCGCCCAGGAACTTATTCGGCGGCGACGGCTGGATTCAGGTTCAGCTGCGTGCGCACGATGTCGTCCGACGATTTACCGGAGGACTGGTGGCGGTGGTTCTCCAGCTTGTCCAGGTAGGCCGGGGTGATGTCGCCCGTGATGTAGACGCCGTCGAAGCACGAGGCCTCGACGCTGGTCAGCGCCGGATTGACGTCCATGATCGACTTCTTCAGCGCGTCCAGGTCCTGGTAGACCAGGCGGTCCGCGGTGATCTCGCGGCAGACTTCCTCGACGGTGCGGCCGTGGGCGATCAGCTCGTCGCGGGTCGGCATGTCGATGCCGTACACGTTCGGGTACAGCACCGGCGGCGCCGCCGAGGCGAAGAACACTTTATTGGCGCCCGATTCGCGCGCCATCTGCACGATCTCGCGGCTGGTGGTGCCGCGCACGATCGAGTCGTCGACCAGCAGCACGTTCTTGCCCTTGAACTCGGACGGGATCGCGTTCAGCTTCTGGCGCACCGATTTCTTGCGCATCGCCTGGCCCGGCATGATGAAGGTACGGCCGACGTAGCGGTTCTTGATGAAGCCTTCGCGGTATTCGACGCCGAGCTTCAGCGCCAGCTGGATGGCGGCCGGGCGCGACGAGTCGGGAATCGGCATGACGACGTCGATTTCCTCGACCGGGATCTCCTTGCGGATCTTGTCGGCCAGGTATTCGCCCATCTTGAGGCGGGTGGCGTACACGGAGGCGCCGTCGATGACGGAGTCCGGACGGGCCAGGTACACGTACTCGAAGGCGCACGGGTTCAGCGACGGATTCTCGGCGCACTGGCGGCTGTGCAGGCGGCTCTCGCTATCGACCCAGATCGCCTCGCCCGGCGCGATGTCGCGCACGAAGCGGAAGCCCAGGCCTTCCAGCGCCACGGACTCGCTGGCGACCAGGTATTCGGCGCCGTTCGGGGTCTCGTTGATGCCCAGGCACAGCGGACGGATGCCGAACGGATCGCGGAAGGCCAGCAGGCCATGGCCGGCGATCTGGGCGATGACGGCGTAGGCGCCGCGCACGCGGCGGTGCACGTTGGTGACGGCCTTGAACACGGCTTCGGCATCCAGCGAATAGCCGTCGGCGGCGGTCTGGATCTCGTGGGCCAGCACGTTCAGCAGCACTTCGGAGTCGGAACCCGTGTTGACGTGGCGACGGTCGATGCGGAACAGCTCGTCCTTCAGCTGTTCCTGGTTGGTCAGGTTGCCATTGTGGGCCAGCGTGATGCCGAACGGGGCGTTCACGTAGAACGGCTGCGCTTCTTCTTCGCTGGACGAGCCGGCGGTCGGATAGCGGCAGTGGCCGATGCCGGAATTGCCCATCAGCGAACGCATGTTACGGGTGCGGAACACGTCGCGCACCAGGCCGTTGGCCTTGTACATCGAGAACATGCTGCTGTGATTGGTTGCAATGCCCGCCGCATCCTGACCGCGATGTTGCAACAGCAACAAAGCATCATATAACAGCTGGTTGACGGGGGCTTGCGAGACGACGCCGACGATGCCACACATGGTGTGCTCCTAAACTAGACAAAGGAATTGCTAAAGCGATACAGCTAATACTGCACGTGCTGCGCGAAGGCAGCAGGCAAGAAAGGCTTGACCGTGCGTGCCCCCGTTTCCGCCATGGGAGAGAGCAGCGCGTTTTTCCAGAAATCCTGCTGGGGAATCGATGTCATCCCACACAATATGACGCCGGCCAACACGATTACAATGCCCCGGCCCAGTCCGAACAGGCCACCCAGGCCACGGTCCGCGAGCGACAGGCCGGTTGCCTCGATCAGGGCGCCGATGGCCAGCGACAGCAGGCCCATCAATATGCGCACGCCGAGGAACAGTGCAATGAAGGCAACGATCAGGCGCAAGGCCTCGCCCGGAATCACGGATGGTAGCATGGGCGCGAGCTTCGCGCCGAAGGCATTGGCGACGATGAAGGCGGCCACCCACCCCACCAGCGACAGGATTTCCTTGACCAGGCCGCGCATCGTGCTGATGACGACCGAGGCGACGAGGATGAACAGGACGATGTAGTCGAAGATCGTCACGGCGCTCTGCGTTCGGCTTGGCTGGTCCGGCATCAGACCGGGGTAATGGCGCCGGACATGCCCAGACGGCCCAGCTTGGCGCGGACTTTTTCCGCCTCGTCGCGGCTGAACGGGCCGACGCGTACACGGATCAGTTCACCCGACGACGTGCTCGTCTTCTGCGTGTACGAGCTGATGCCGGCCTCGCGCAGCTTGCCCTGCACCTCGGCGGCCTTGTCGGCGCTGGCGGTGGCGATCACCTGCACGACGACGCGCTGGGCGGCGGCTTCGGACTTGTCCTTCTCGGCCGCCTTGTCGGCCGGCTTGCCTTCCAGGATCGCCATGGCGCGGGCGCTGTCGCCTTCGGGCTTGGCCGCGGGCTTGGCGGCTTTTTCCTCGGCCGCCTTCTGCTTCGCCAGCTTCTCGGCGCGTTCGTGTTCGGCCTTGGCTGCGCGCTCGGCACGTTCGCGGTCCGCCCGTTCGCGCTCGGCGCGTTCGTGCGCGATGCGCTCCTTCTCGGCGCGCTCGCGGTCGAGACGTTCGCGCTCGGCCGCGCGGGTGTCCACTGTCGGTTCCGGCTTAGGTTCGGCTCTCGGCGCTTCCGGCTTCGCGGCTTCGGCCCTCGGAGCGGCAGCGACGGCGGCCGGCTTGTCGGCCGGCTTGGCGCCCTCGGCCGGGACGATCTCCTCGCCCTGGTCGACGCTGTCCTCGGCTGCGACGCCCTTGTCGGCGCGCGGCACCGGCAGCGGCGCCGCCTTGTCCTTCGGCGGGATCTGGATCGCGATGTCGCCGGCCAGCGGCTTGGGCTCGGAATCGAGCAGCATCGGCAGGCCTACGGCGGCGGCCAGCGCCAGCGCGATGGCGCCGACGAGGCGGCGGCGTGCGCGCTTCTTCTCCGGCAGCAGCGGATCGTTGCCGGGACGGCGGGAGGCACCGCCGCCCGCATTGCTGGCGCGCTTGGCGCGGGCACGCGCGCCGGCAGCGGCATCGTCGTCCTTGCTGTAGAAGCGGCCGCTGTCTTCGGCAAGGCGGTCCTGCTTGTTTTTACGGGAGAACAAGCCCATGCGATCTCAGGTCAATGAAGGGAATTTTTACGGGCCGCCATGACGCCGGCCACGGTATAGAACGATCCAAAGACCACTATTCTATCATCCTGTCCGGCCCGGCTAGTTGCATCTGCGAACGCCGCGGCGGGATCGGCGAAGGTCGTCACCGAGAATTCGTCCGGCTTGGCGCCGGCCGGCTTCTTCGTCTCCAGCAGCGCGGCCAGTTCCTCGACGTCGGCCGAGCGCGGCGACGGCAGCGCCGCCACGCACCAGTGGTCGACGTACGGCGCCATGTGCGACACCACGGCCTCGATATCCTTGTCCTGCATGATGCCGAACACCGCATAGGTGAAGCGGTGGTAGCCCATATTGCCCAGGTTCTGGGCCAGCGTCGCGGCGGCGTGCGGATTGTGGGCGACGTCCAGGATCGTGGTCGGACGGCCCGCCAGCACCTGGAAGCGGCCCGGCAGTTCGACGAGGGCCAGGCCCGTGCGCACTTCCTGGGCGCCGACGGGCAGCTGCAGGCGCAGCGCTTCCAGCGCGGCCAGCGCAGCGGACGCGTTGAGCAGCTGGTTGGCGCCGCGCAACGCCGGGTAGGCCAGCGAGTTGCGGCGCTGGCCGCGGCCGCCGTAGGCCCACTGCTGCTTGTCGCCCTGGAAGTTGAAGTCGCGGCCGATCAGCCACAGGTCCGCGCCGATCTTTTCCGCATGGTCGATCAGCGATTGCGGCGGCTGCGGATCGCTGCAGATCGCCGGCCGGCCGGGACGGAAGATGCCGGCCTTCTCGAAGCCGATCTCCTCGCGCGTGTCCCCCAGATAGTCCTTGTGGTCGATGTCGATGCTGGTGACGATGGACACGTCGGCATCGATCACGTTCACCGCATCCAGGCGGCCGCCCAGGCCCACTTCCAGGATCGCGACGTCGATTTCGGACGTCGACAGCAGGCGCATGATCGCCAGCGTCGTGAACTCGAAATAGGTCAGGTCGATCTCGCCGCGATGGGCTTCCACATCGTTGAACGCGGCGATCAGGGCCGCGTCGGACGCCATCTCGCCGTTCAGGCGGGCGCGCTCGTTGAAGTCGAGGAAGTGCGGCTTGATGTACAGGCCGACGCGGTAGCCGCCATGCAGCAGCATCGATTCCAGCATCGCGCAGGTGGAACCCTTGCCGTTGGTGCCGGCGACCATGATGACGGGGCAGGAGAACGCCAGCTGCATGCGTTCCTTGACGGTGCGCACGCGGTCCAGTCCCATGTCGATATGGGTTTCGGCGTGGCGCGACTCGAGCAGGGCCAGCCAGTCGGGCAAGGTGGTGGGGAGGTTTTGCATGGGATATCCGGATGGTGCCTGAGGATGCCTGAACAAGCGCGAACGGCCGGCACCTCTTGCAAGGCGCCGGCCGCGTCGGGTCGTACGATCAGGCGATGACGTCGGCCGGCTGGTTTTGCAGCAGCGCCAGCAGGCGCGCGATTTCCTCGCGCATCTTGCGGCGGTCGACGATCATGTCGATGGCGCCCTTCTGTACCAGGAACTCGGCGCGCTGGAAGCCTTCCGGCAGCTTTTCGCGCACGGTGTTCTCGATCACGCGCGGGCCGGCAAAGCCGATCAGCGCTTTCGGCTCGGCCATCACGACGTCGCCCATGAAGGCGAACGAGGCGGACACGCCGCCCATGGTCGGATCGGTCAGCACGCTGATGAACGGCAGTTTTTTCTCGGCCAGCTTGGTCAGCATCGCGGTGGTCTTGGCCATCTGCATCAGCGACAGCAGGCCTTCCTGCATGCGCGCGCCGCCAGTGGCGGTGATGCAGATGAACGGCACTTTCTGCTCCAGGGCGACCTGGGCGCCGCGGGCGAAACGCTCGCCGACGACGGAACCCATCGAACCGCCCATGAATTCGAATTCGAAGCAGGCGACGACGACAGGCAGGCTCATGATCGAACCGCCCTGCACGATCAGCGCATCGGTTTCGCCGGTGGCATCCATGGCCGACTTCAGGCGGTCAGGATATTTCTTGCTATCTTTGAACTTGAGCGTGTCGACCGGCAGCGCGTCCTGGCCGATCTCGTAGCGGCCGCCTTCGTCCAGCAGCGCGTCCAGGCGGTCGCGCGCGCGGATGCGCATGTGGTGGCTGCATTTCGGGCAGACGTGCAGGTTCGACTCGAGGTCCGTGCGGTACAGGACCGACTCGCACGACGGGCACTTGACCCACAGGCCCTCGGGCATGGTCTGTTTTTTGGCGGCATCGGAGCGCTGGATCCGTGGGGGCAGCAGTTTTTCCAACCAACTCATGTGTTCTCCTTTGCGGCAAATCTGAATTTGGCGGTAGTGTAGCCGGTCGGAATGCTCTTGTCGAATGCTTGCTCTAATTTCCAGGCGGATTCAATTGCCTGTTCGGCAAGCTTGCAAAACCGCTCAGCAAGCGGGTTTCACATGGGTTCGACAGGCGCGGGCTCGACGAGTTCGAAGTGGAGAGCGATGAATTCGACGTCGTCATGCAGCCTGTAGTGCGGCATGCAGGCGATGTGGCATTCCTGGAAAGCACGGGCGCTGTCGAAGCCTTCGCCGCGCCAGACCGCTTCCGGAATGGCGCCGAAGCGGATGACCTCGACCTGCGTGGCGCGGATCGTGCCGCGCCGCCGGCCGCGCGGGTCGAGAATATCGATCAGCTCGCCGGCCGCATAGCCGCCCTCGCCCAGCGCGCCGTAGCCGCGGTAATAATCCTCGACGAGGTCGGCGGTCACGGTCTTGCGGCCGGCGAGGACGGCGCGCACGAGGCTGTCGTCGTCCGGGTCGGCGGACCAGAAGGTCAGGCGTTTGTTCATGTTAGTGCTCTCCCCGAAACACCATCCCCGCAAGCGGGGATGGCAAGGGAAACGCGTCAGCGCGCGTCCAGCGCTTCCCGGATACCCGCCACAAAGGCGCGCACCGCCGCCGGCCCCTGCTCCTTCGGCGTGTTCTCCAGTTCCTGGATGATGCGGCTGCCGATGACGACGGCGTCGGCGACTTGCGCCACCGATTTGGCCGTGGCCGCATCGCGGATGCCGAAGCCCACGCCGATGGGCAGCTTGACGTGTTCGCGGATGGCGGCCACGCGGCGTGCCACGTCGGCCGTGTCGATGCCGCCGGCGCCCGTCACGCCTTTCAGCGAGACGTAGTAGGAGAAGCCGCTGCCGTGGCGCGCCACCTGCTGGATGCGCTGCGTCGTCGAGGTCGGCGCCAGCAGGAAGATCAGGTCGAGGTCGTTCTCCTTCATCTCGGCCGCGAACTCCTCGCACTCTTCCGGCGGGTAGTCGACGACGATGGCGCCGTCGGCGCCCGCCTCTTTCGCCTGGCGGATGAATTCCGACGGGCCCATGCGCTCGATCGGGTTGGCGTAGCCCATCAGGACGATGGGGGTGTGCTGGTTCTTTTCGCGGAACTGGCGCACGTAGCCGAGGACGTCCTTCATGCCGACGCCGAAGACCAGCGCGCGTTCGCAGGCGCGCTGAATGACGGGGCCTTCGGCCATCGGGTCGGAGAACGGGATGCCGAGTTCGAGGACGTCGGCGCCGCCCTCGACGAGGGCGTGCAGCAGCGAAACGGTCAGTTCCGGGCCAGGGTCGCCGGCGGTGATGAAGGTGACGAGGCCGGTCTTGCCCTGTTCCTTCAGGGCGTCGAAAGTCTGTGCGATGCGGGACATGCTTTTTCCTTTTTTAAGTTGTGGGAGACGGAGCGCGGATCAACCGAAGTCGAGTCCGGCCCGTTGCGCCACGGTGTGCATGTCCTTGTCCCCGCGACCCGACAAATTGACCAGGATGATCTGGTCGGCCGGCAGCGTCGGCGCCAGCTTGGCCGCGTAGGCGATCGCGTGCGAGGATTCCAGCGCCGGGATGATGCCTTCGATGCGGCAGCAGTCGTGGAAGGCCCGCAGCGCCTCGTCGTCCGTGATCGACACGTACTCGGCCCTTTTGCTGTCCTTCAGCCAGGCGTGCTCGGGGCCCACGCCCGGATAGTCCAGGCCCGCCGAGACGGAATGCGTCTCGATGATCTGGCCGTTGTCGTCCTGCAGCAGGTAGGTGCGGTTGCCGTGCAGGACGCCGGGGAAGCCGGCCGTCAGCGAGGCCGCGTGCTTGCCCGAATCCAGGCCCTCGCCCGCCGCCTCGACGCCCACCAGCTTGACGCCCGGCTCGTCGATGTACGGGTAGAAGATGCCCATCGCGTTAGAGCCGCCGCCGATGCAGGCGACCACATAGTCCGGCTGGCGGCCCGTCATGGCGGGCATCTGCACGCGGCATTCCTCGCCGATGACGGACTGGAAGTCGCGCACCATCATCGGATACGGGTGCGGGCCCGCCACGGTGCCGATGATGTAGAAGGTGTTCTCGATGTTCGTGACCCAGTCGCGCATCGCCTCGTTGAGCGCGTCCTTCAGCGTCTTCGAGCCCGATTCGACGGGGACGACGGTCGCGCCCAGCAGCTTCATGCGGTAGACGTTCTGGGCCTGGCGCTTGACGTCCTCGGCCCCCATGTAGATCACGCATTCCAGGCCGAAGCGCGCGCAGATGGTCGCGGTGGCGACGCCGTGCTGGCCGGCGCCCGTCTCGGCGATGATGCGCGGCTTGCCCATGCGGCGCGCCAGCAGCGCCTGGCCGATCACGTTGTTGATCTTGTGCGCGCCCGTGTGGTTCAGGTCCTCGCGCTTGAAGTAGATCTGCGCGCCGAGGCTGCCCGAGGCGCCCTGCTGCGACCAGCGCTTGGCGTGGTAGACGGGAGAAGGACGGCCGACGAAGTGGGCCAGTTCGTAGCGGAACTCTTCCAGGAATTCGGGATCCTGGCTGTAGCGCGCATACGCTTCGTTCAGTTCGGCCAGCGCATGGCTGAGGGTCTCGGCGACGAAGCTGCCGCCGTAGGGGCCGAAGTGGCCGGACGGGTCCGGCAATTGGTAGTCGGAAGTCTTGAACAGCGCGTCAGCGCTGGTGTTCGGTTTGGTGTTCATGGTGTGCTCGGCTTTCAAACGTGATGTCGGCGGCCCGCACCGCATCGACGAACGCGTCGATCAGGCGGGCATCCTTAATCCCCTTGCTCGCCTCGACACCGCTACTGATGTCGACCGCGAAGGGGCGTACCAGCGCTACCGCGCCAGTCACGTTGTGTACGCTCAAGCCACCACTCAAAACGACCCGAGGCGCGAGCTCTTTTGGAATAAGAGACCAATCGAAGACCTTTCCTGCGCCGCCGTAGGCATCGACCCAGGTGTCGAGCAGCAGGCCCGAGAACCAGGGAGAAGCGGCGCGGTATTGAGCTTCCGATTCTATCAAATCGGCGGCCGTCGTGTCAGGTTTTACCCGATATGCCGGCACGAACGGGCGCTGCACGGCCGCGGCGATGGCGGCGCACTGTTCCGGCGTCTCGTCGCCGTGGAACTGCAGCAACGCGACGGGACCGGCGTCCAGCACCGCCCGCACCTCCTCGACGGTGGCGTTGACGAACAGCGCGGTCGCGCTCACGAAGGGCGGCAGGTGGCGGGCCAGTTCGGCGAAACGCTGGGGCGCGACGTAGCGCGGGCTCTTCGGATAGAACACGAAGCCGAGCGCATCGGCGCCTGCGGTGACGGCAGCGTGGAGGTCCTGTTCGCGGGTGATGCCGCAGATCTTGATACGGGTACGATTCATTTTTCTAACACCGTTAGGTTGGCGGACCGCATGCGTTTGGTGGGCATGTGATGCCCACCCTACGAGCAGGTGACACCGTAGGGTGGGCATCACATGCCCACCATGCCTTACAACCAGGGCAGCGGCGGCGCCGGCTCCTGCGGCAGCCCCCACTTCGCATCATAGTCGATCGCGGCGAGGTACAGCCCGTCCGGCATGAAGGTCGGCGCCGCCGCGTCGCGCGAGCGCGCGGCCAGCACCTCGGCCATCCAGCCCGGCTCGTTACGCCCGGTACCGACATAGATCAGCGAGCCGACGATGTTGCGCACCATATGGTGCAGGAACGCCGATGCGCGCACGGTGAACACGATGATGTCGCCCATCCGTTCGATCTTCACCTGCTGCATGTCCTTGATGGGGGAATTCGCCTGGCAGCCGGAGGCGCGGAAGCTCGTGAAATCGTGCGTGCCGATCAGGTGCGCGGCCGCTTCCTGCATGCGCTCGACGTCGAGCGGGCGGAATACCCAGCCGGCACGCCCGGCCAGCAGCGCCGACGGGTTCGCGTGGTTGTACAGCACGTAGTGGTAGGTGCGCGAGCGCGCCGAGAAGCGTGCGTGGAATTGTTCGCGTTCCGGGGCCGGCGCCAGCGCATGGGCCCAGCGCACGACGATCGAATCGGGCAGGAAGGCGTTGGTGCCGCGCACCCAGGATTGCGGCGCGCGTTCGAGGTCCGTGTCGAAGTGGATCACCTGCTCGATCGCATGCACGCCGGCGTCGGTGCGGCCGGCGCAGGTCGTGTGCAGGGGCACGCAGGCGAATTTTTCGAGCGCGATCTCGAGCTGGTCCTGGACCGTGTCGCGCGAGGGTTGTTTCTGGTATCCGTTCCAGGCGGTGCCCACATACTGGACACCCATTGCAATACGTGTCAAATCCGATGCCTCATGCCAGCGAGGTGCGCAATGCGTTCGCGCGGCTCACTTGTTCATCGCTGCCGCCGCGGATGACTTCCTCGAGCAGCTCGCGCGCGCCTTCCTTGTCGCCGATTTCCTGGTAGGCGATGGCCAGGTCCAGCTTGGTTTCCATTTCCATGTGCATGGCCGACAGCGCGCCATCGCCGGCTTCGCCACCCGACAGGTTGTGCACTTCCGGCAGCGGCAGCGTGCCGTCGGCCGGCAGGTCCAGGTCCAGCGTGGACAGGTCGACGTTCGGCTCGACCTTGTCGCTTTCCGCGTAGCCGGCAGCGGCCGGCGCCGGGGTCGCGGTCGGCAGCGATTCCGGATGCTCGTTCGGCAGGTGCGACAGGTCGAACAGCGGGTCGTCCAGCGCCGGCGTCGGGTTCGAGGCCAGCGTCGGGGCCGGGGCCGGCTCTTCTGCCCGGTCGAATTCCAGCGGCGCATCCAGATTCGTGTTCAGGGCCGTGTCCAGCGCCGTGTCCAGATGCGGCGCCGGCTGGGCCTTGGCCGGCGGCTCTTCCAGGCCGAAGTCCATCGTGTCCAGGTCAAACAGCGGGTCGTCCAGTTCCTTGGCGGCGGCGGCCTGCTCGGGCGCGGCCGGGCGTTCCTCGTTGGACGGCTCGATACGCGGCTCGGTGGACGATGCCGTGGGCAGGTCCGGCAGGTCGAACTCGCGTGCCAGGTCGGCCATGTCGATGTCCTGGCGTGCGGCCGCCGCGGCGTCCGGTGCCGGCTGGGCCATGGCCTGGTCTTCGCTGCGCGGCGCGTCGAAGTCCATGTCGAAGCTGAAGTCGAGCGGATCCTCGGCCGGGGCCTTGTCGGCCGGCGCGCTCGCCTGCGCCTGGGCCGGCGCGGCCGGTTCGAAGTCGCTCATGTCGAAATCGAGGTCGTTGGGGTCGATCTTGTGCTCCGGCACTGGCGGCGTCGCCGGCTCGAAGGACAGGCCGCCCAGATCGAAGTCGAGCGCATTGTCGTCCTCGGCCTGCTGTTTGGCTTGCTGATTCATTGGCGCATTGCCCACCGGTTCCGGCGCCGGCTGGGCGGTCGCCATCGCATCGGCGAAATGCTCGTCGAAGCTCATCGGCGCGCGCGCGGGCGGCTCTTCCGGGACGGCGGTGGCGGGGACACCGTAGGCGTCGTCCAGCGCCTTCGAGAGCAGCGCCTGCTGGCCCAGCTCCTCGCTGCTCGGCACCGGGCCGCCAGGCGCGGCGCTGTTCGCATACAGCGGGTTGAGCGGATCGATCGACAGGCCCAGCGCCGCGGCTTGCGCCCATTCGTCGCCATGGCCGCGCGTCAGGCCGTACAGTTCGCTGGCCTGCGCCTCGAAGGCGCGCGTGTCCTTGCGCGCGGCATAGATCTCGAGCAGCTTCAGGCGCACCGGCATGCGTTCCGGATGGGTGCGCAGCGCTTCTTTCAGGATTTCCTCGGCCTGGGCATCGCGGCCATAGGCGATGTAGACGTCGGCTTCCGCCACCGGGTCGACCTCGTTGGTGTCGAGCTGGCTGGCGGACGGCGCGAAGCTGGAATTGAACACGCTGTTGTTGGTGTCCACGCTCTGTCCGCCGCTCTCGGCGAACAGCGAGTTCGACGGCTCCGGCGGCATGCCCAGCACCGACGTGTCGCTGACCGCCTTGGCCTTGTCTTCCTTCTTCTTGCGGCGCTGGGCGATCAGGAGGCCGCCCAGCAGCAGCGCGGCCGCGCCGCCGCCGACCAGCGCCAGGTTGTCCATGATGAAGTCGAACAGGCCCGGCTCCGACGGTGCCGGCTTGGCGGCGGGCTTGATCGGCGGGAGCTTCTTCGGCGCGGCAGCGGGCGCCGGCTCGGTCTTAGCCAGCACTGCATCGGGTGACTGAGCGGCCGACTGGGCAGGTTTGGCGGCATTCTGCTCCGCCTCGGCGCCGGTCTTGTTCTTCACGGTCGCCAGCTTTTCCAGGTCGCCCACGTTGCGCTCGAGTTCCTTGACACGCTTCTGCGCCTCGGACAGTTCCTTCTCCTTGGCGATGCGGTCTTCGGTCGCGCCCGTCGCGCCCTTGCCTGCCGGGGCGTCCGCGCCGGCCTTGGACAGGCGCAGCTGGTCCTGCGATTCGTTGGCGGCGGTCGGGCGTTCCTCGACCTTGGCCGTGACGCGGCCGCCCGCGCTCTGGCTCGCCGGCGGCGCCTTGACGGCTTCCGACGCGCCGACCTGGCCGGCCAGCTTGTTGCGGTAGGCGTTGAAGTCGGCCGCATGGGCCACCACCACGCCGCGCGCCTCGGACGGGCTGCTCGCGCGCACCGCGTCGGGCTCGGGCACGGCGAGGATGCGGCCCGATTTGAGGCGGTTCATATTGTTGCCGATGAAGGCGTCCGGATTGGCGCGGTACAGCGCCACCAGCATCATGTCGAGCGAGACGTCGCCCGGCTTCAGCTCGGTCGCGATGCCGCTCAGCGTGTCGCCGCGCTTGACGCGGTATTCGCCGGCCTGGCCGTCGGCGCGCGCCGGCGCCGCGGCGCTCTGGCGTGCCGGACGGCTCGGGCGTTCGGCAGGCGCCGCGGGTGCGGGTGCCGGCGTGGCGGCGGTGGCTGGCGCGGCCTGCGTGCGCGGGCGTGCCTCGTTCGCCGTCACCTGGGCCGGCTGGGTCGCGCGCAGTTCGGCCGGGTCGAGCAGGAAGGTGTACTCGCGCACCAGGCGGCCGTTATTCCAGGTCAGCTCCAGCAGCATGTCGACGAAGGGCTCGTTCAGCGGCTGGGTCGAGCTGACGCGGATGAACTGGCGCCCGCCGCGCTGCTCGACGGCGAAGCGCAGCGACAGCAAGGCCGGATTGAATTCGATGTTCGCGCTGCGGAACGCATCGGGCGACGCCAGCTTGGCCACCAGACCCGACGCCTCTTCCGGCGACACCGACGTCAACTCGATCTCGGCACGCAGCGGCTGACCGAGGGCGGACAGCACGGTGAGCTTGCCGAGGCCGGCCGCATGGGCCGCCGACGTCAGGACGAGCGCACTGGCAACCGCCGCGGTGAGCTTCTTCAACGCGGACGACTTCATCGGGAGGCGGTGAGTGACAGGCATAGATTCGGGACTGAGTGAGTTGACGGGGGCCGAGGCAGCCCGGAGGTCTCGGCAACATATCATCATGCACTGTGGCATGCAAGTTCTACAGGGGGAAACACCGGGGATGGATCAGTTCCGTAGACGGCACGTTCAGCGAAATGATGTTTTTTCGTCGCTATGGTAGCACTTCGACATGCCCCCAAAAAGCGGCGTCCCTGCACAGGCGGGAACCTGGGCAGGGACGACGATGGTAGTGCGCGCTTACTTGTCCAGCACGATGCGCAGCATGCGGCGCAGCGGCTCGGCAGCGCCCCACAGCAGCTGGTCGCCGACGGTGAAGGCCGAGATGTATTCCGGGCCCATCGACATCTTGCGCACGCGGCCGACCGGAATGGTCAGGGTGCCGGTGACGGCCGCCGGGGTCAGGTCGCGCACCGACGCTTCGCGCGTGTTCGGCACGAACTTCACCCACTGGTTGTCGTTCGCGATGATGTCGTTGATCTCGTCCAGCGGCACGTCCTTCTTGAGCTTGATGGTCAGCGCCTGCGAATGGCAGCGCATCGCGCCGATGCGCACGCACAGGCCGTCGACCGGGATCACCGAACCCGAACCGTGGCGGCCCAGGATCTTGTTTGTCTCGGCGCCGCCCTTCCACTCTTCCTTCGACTGGCCGTTGCCCAGGTCCTTGTCGATCCAGGGAATCAGGTTGCCGGCCAGCGGCGCGCCGAACTGCTTGGTCTCTTCAGCGGACAGGCCGTGCTGGGTGGCCAGCACGCCGCGGTCGATGTCGAGGATGGCCGATGCCGGGTTATCCAGCAGCGGCTTGACGGCCGCGTTGATGGTGCCGAACTGGGTCAGCAGCTCGCGCATGTGCTGGGCGCCGCCGCCCGATGCGGCCTGGTAGGTCATCGAGGTCATCCAGTCGACCAGGTCGTGCTTGAACAGGCCGCCCAGGCCCATCAGCATGCACGACACGGTGCAGTTGCCGCCGATGTAGTTCTTCACGCCGCTGGTGAGCGCGTTCTTGATCACGTCGCTGTTGACCGGGTCGAGCACGATGACGGCGTCGTCGTTCATGCGCAGCGTCGACGCGGCGTCGATCCAGTAGCCGTTCCAGCCGGCCGCGCGCAGTGCCGGATACACCTCGGTCGTGTAGTCGCCGCCCTGGCAGGAGATGATGATCTCGCACTTGGACAGTTCGGCGATGTCGGTGGCGCTTTTCAGCTTGGTCTCGTTCTTCGCCATCTTCGGCGCGTCGCCGCCCGGATTCGACGTGGTGAAGAACACCGGCTCGATGTGGGCGAAATCGCCCTCGTCCTGCATGCGCTGCATCAGGACCGAACCTACCATGCCGCGCCAACCAACCAGACCTACTAGTTTCATCTCTTTTCCTTGGGTTTATCGTAATGTCATTGCTTGCAATGGTGGGCACGGGGTGCCCACCCTACGGCGTACGGTCTATGGCACACCCCACCATTGTTGCGTAGGGTGGGCATCACATGCCCACCATGACCGACCATCAACGCTTCATTTTGCCAATGCGTTGACGACGGCATCGCCCATCTGTTCGGTGCCGACGCGCGTCGTGCCTTCTTCGAAGATGTCCGGCGTGCGCAGGCCCTGGGCCAGCACGGCCTTCACGGCGTTCTCGATGCGGTCCGCCTGTTCCGTCTTGCCGAGCGAGAAGCGCAGCATCATCGCGGCCGACAGGATCGTCGCGAGCGGATTGGCGACGCCCTTGCCCGCGATGTCCGGCGCCGAACCGTGCGACGGCTCGTACAGGCCCTTGTTGTTCGCGTCGAGCGAGGCCGACGGCAGCATGCCGATCGAACCGGTCAGCATTGCCGCCGCATCGGACAGGATATCGCCGAACATATTGCCCGTCACGATCACGTCGAATTTCTTCGGCGCGCGCACCAGCTGCATCGCGGCATTGTCGACGTACATGTGTTCGAGCTCGACGTCCGGATAGTCCTTGTGCACGTCGGTGACGATGTCGCGCCAGAACTGGAACGTCTCCAGCACGTTGGCCTTGTCGACGCTGGTCACGCGCTTGTCGCGTTTGCGCGCCGCCTGGAACGCCACGTGGGCGATGCGGCGGATCTCGCCTTCGGCATAGCGCATCGTGTCGAAGCCTTCGCGCTGGCCTGCGAACGGACCGTCCGGGCATTCGCGCACGCCGCGCGGCTTGCCGAAATAGATGTCGCCCGTCAGTTCGCGGATGAGCAGGATGTCCAGGCCCGACACCACCTCCGGCTTCAGCGTCGAGGCGCCGGCCAGTTCCGGATACAGGATCGCGGGACGCAGGTTGGCGAACAGGCCCAGCTCCTTGCGCAGGCCGAGAATCGCCTGTTCCGGACGCAGCGCGCGTTCGAGATTGTCGTACTGGTAGTCGCCGACGGCGCCGAACAGCACGGCGTCCGCGGCTTTCGCCAGCGCCAGCGTGGCCGGCGGCAGCGGGTGGCCGTGGGCGGCATAGCCGGCGCCGCCGACGTCGGCGCTCTCCAGCTCGAACCGCTCGTCCAGCGCGTTCAAGACCTTGACGGCTTGCGCCGTGATTTCCGGGCCGATGCCGTCGCCCGGCAGGATCGCAATCTTCATGCTCTTGCTCTTTTAAATGGTGTTGGCGAGCCAGGGCTGGCTGCGCAGGTGGCGTTCCTCGAAGGCGCGGATCTCGTCGGCATGGCGCAGCGTCAGCCCGATGTCGTCCAGGCCGTTGAGCAGGCAGTACTTGCGGAACGCGTCGATCTGGAATTCGAACGTCAGGCTGCCGCTCGCGGTGCCGATGGTCTGGCGCTCCAGGTCCACCACCAGCTTGTAGCCCGCAAATGCTTTTACCTCATTAAACAGCTGATCGACCTGGCTTTCCGACAGGACGATGGGCAGCAGGCCGCCCTTGAAGCAGTTGTTGAAGAAGATGTCGGCGAAGCTCGGCGCGACGATGGCGCGGAAGCCGAACTGCTGCAGCGCCCACGGCGCGTGCTCGCGCGAGGAACCGCAGCCGAAGTTCTTGCGCGCCAGCAGGATCGATGCGCCCTGGTAGCGCGGCTGGTTCAGCACGAAGTCCGGATTGACGGGACGCTTGCTGTTGTCCATGCCCGGTTCGCCATGGTCCAGGTAGCGCCATTCGTCGAACAGGTTGGGGCCGAAGCCGGTACGGCGGATCGACTTGAGGAACTGCTTCGGGATGATGGCGTCGGTATCGACGTTGGCGCGGTCCAGCGGCGCCACCAGGCCTTCGTGTACGGTGAATTTGTCCATGATGGAAACCGTTTATTTGCCGCCGGCGCCGGTAATGACCTGGCCGACCTTCTGCACGTCGCGGCCCATGCCGGAAATGGTGTTGCAGCCGCTGACCACGAAGGCGATGAGTGCGAGGGTGATGACTTTCTTCATGCTTTTCCTACCTAACATTCTTTTAATCAGAGACTGCGCACGTCCACGAAGTGGCCGGCGATGCCCGCCGCCGCCGCCATTGCCGGCGACACCAGGTGGGTGCGGCCGCCCTGCCCCTGGCGTCCCTCGAAGTTGCGGTTCGAGGTCGAGGCGCAGCGCTCGCCCGGATCGAGGCGGTCGGCGTTCATCGCCAGGCACATCGAGCAGCCCGGCTCGCGCCATTCGAAGCCGGCAGCCTTGAAGACCTTGTCCAGGCCTTCGCGCTCCGCCTGTTCCTTGACGAGGCCGGAGCCGGGCACCACCATCGCCAGCTTCACGTTCGAGGCGCGCTGGCGGCCGCGCACGACGGCGGCGGCGGCGCGCAGGTCCTCGATGCGCGAGTTGGTGCAGGAACCGATGAACACCTTGTCGATGCGGATGTCTTCCATCGCGGTGTTGGGCTTCAGGTCCATGTAGACGAGCGCCTTTTCCATCGCGTCGCGCTTGACCGGGTCCTTCTCGTGGTCGGGATCGGGCACGCGGCCGTCGATCGTCGTCACCTGCTCGGGCGAGGTGCCCCAGGTCACCTGCGGGCGGATCTCGGCCGCATTGAGCAGCACGACCATGTCGAACCTGGCGCCCTGGTCCGAATGCAGCGTGCGCCAGTACGACACGGCATTGTCCCAGTGCGGACCGGCCGGCGCGAACGGACGGCCCTTCACGTAGTCGATCGTGGTGTCGTCGACGGCGACCATGCCGGCGCGCGCGCCCGCCTCGATCGCCATGTTACAGACCGTCATGCGGCCTTCCATCGACAGCGAACGGATGGCCGAGCCGGCGAACTCGATTGCGTAGCCGGTGCCGCCGGCGGTGCCGATCTTGCCGATCACGGCCAGCACGATGTCCTTGGCGGTGACGCCGGCCGGCAGCTGGCCGTCGACTTGCACCAGCATCGATTTCGATTTCTTGGCCAACAGCGTCTGCGTAGCCAGCACGTGTTCGACTTCCGACGTGCCGATACCGTGCGCCAGGCAGCCGAAGGCGCCGTGGGTCGAGGTGTGCGAGTCGCCGCACACGACGGTCATGCCGGGCAGCGTGGCGCCCTGCTC
This sequence comes from uncultured Massilia sp., assembly GCA_963529995.1. Classification (GTDB taxonomy): domain Bacteria; phylum Pseudomonadota; class Gammaproteobacteria; order Burkholderiales; family Burkholderiaceae_D; genus Telluria. The sequence continues at coordinate 105,132 of CAUSCY010000003.1, forward strand.
GGGGCCGATCACGTGGACGATGCCCTGGCGCTTGTCGTTCATGTCGAAGTACGTCAGGCCGAATGCCTTGGTGTTGGCGTCCAGCGTCTCGACCTGCAGGCGCGAGGTTGGGTCGGCGATGCCGTGCGAACGGTCGGTGGTCGGGACGTTGTGGTCTGCTACGGCAAGGTTGGCGGACGTGCGCCATAGCGGGCGGCCCGCCACGCGCAGGCCTTCGAAGGCTTGCGGGCTGGTCACTTCATGGACCAGGTGACGGTCGATATACAGCACGGTGGTGCCATCAGCATCGGCACGCACGACATGCGAATCCCAGAGTTTGTCGTAGAGCGTTTTTAACATGGTAAGTCCAGTGGAACGACCGCTACATGCGGGCTTGGTCTTTGATTATGCCATAGTTGTGCAATGCGGAAGAAGATGGCTGCGAGCACGATTATTCCAATTACGGCAAATCCTTCCGAACATTATTCGACCGCCATGCATGAACGTACAAGAAAAAAGCCCGCGCAGGATATGCGCGGGCTTTTCATGGTTTTGTTGCAGCAACGTGGCAGGCGTTGCCTGCCACGTGATGGTGCGCTTTAGGCGGCGAGACGCACCGCGTTGCGGCAGCCGTCCATGAGGAAGGACAGGCCGACCACCAGCACCAGCGAACCCTCGGCCGAGCGGGCCGTGCCGGTGATGCCGTCGACGTGCAGCGCCGTCATCGGCTTGATCACGAGGTCGGCGGTACCATCGACCGCTTCCACGGCGATGATGTACGGCTGCGGCGCGTTGATGACGATGCCGACGCGCTCGGTGCACTCCTCGTAGCCGAGCGACAGCGCCAGCGAACGCACCGGCAGCGGACGGCCCTGGTCCTTCAGCACCGGGGCGCCGCCGACCTGCATGAAGTTCTCCGGCAGCTCGACCACGCGCTCGACGACGGCCATCGGCAGGGCCAGCTGGGCGCCCGAAGTGGACACCAGCATGGTCGGCACGATCGACAGTTCGATCGGCAGGCGGATCGAGAATTTCGTGCCGGAGCCGAGCCTGGAATCGATGCGGATCGCGCCGCGGTTCTTCTCGACGGCGGTCTTGACCACGTCCATGCCCACGCCGCGGCCCGACACCGACGACGCCACTTCCTTGGTCGAGAAGCCCGGCAGGAACACCAGCTGGTACGCTTCGTCGTCGCTGGCCGCCTGGTGCTCGGAAATCAGGCCTTTTTCCATCGCCTTCTGGCGCAGCTTGACCGGGTCCATGCCACGGCCGTCGTCCTGCAGCACGATCATGACGCTGTTGGCTTCCTGCCAGGCTTTCAGCATGATGAAGGCCTTGGCCGGCTTGCCGGAGGCGACGCGGTCCTGCGGCGACTCGACGCCGTGGTCCAGCGCATTGCGCAGCATGTGCACGAGCGGGTCGTACAGGCTGTCCACGACGACGCGGTCGACTTCGGTCTCGGCGCCTTCGATGGTCAGCTCGACGTCCTTGCCCAGGTCCTTGGCCAGTTCGCGCACGAGGCGCGGAAATTTCTGGAACAGGCGGCCGACCGGCTGCATGCGGGTCGCCAGCGTGGCACGCTGCAGTTCGGCCGAGTAGCGCGAAGCGCGTTCCAGCGTCTCGGTCAGGGTCGCCATCAGCGTGGCGGCCTGGCCTTCGAACTTGAACTGCGACAGGCGTTCCAGCAGCACGGCGGCCTGGTTGGCGGCCTGCACGGATTCGCCGGCCACTTCCAGCAGCGCGTCCAGCTTGACGGCATCGATACGGATGCTTTCGTCCTTGGCCGGGGCGCTCTGCGCGGGCTTGTTCTCGTTGCGGCGCTCGGTGCCGTCCCAGCCCGGCTTGGCCGGGGCGTGCTCGGCGACCGCGGCAGAAGCAGAAGCAGGAGCAGAAGCGGAAGCAGCAACGACAGCGGGCGCAGCGGCCTGCTCGACCGGCGCAGCGACGGGTGCGGATGCCGCGGCCGGGGTATAGGTGCCCGGCGGGACGACCGCCATGTACATGCCTTCCCAGTCGATGCCGTCGGCCGACACCGGCGCCGCGGCGGCAGCCACCGGTGCGGCGGCGACCGGTGCTGGTGCGGCAGCAGCAGCGACAGCGGCAGGTGCGGCGGCGGCGGCGGCGGCCGGCGCGGCATCGTTGCCCGCGATCGCATCCTTGAGCATGCGCTCCAGCTCTTCCGGCATCGATGCCAGCTGGTCCGGCGTGGCGCCGTTATTCAGGTCGTTCAACTGGTCGGCGACGAAGCCGGATGCGACCAGAGAAGCCTCGATCGCCGACGGCGTGACCGGGGCCGCGCCGGTACGCAGCGCGTCGAACAGGTTTTCCGTCAGGTGGCAGGCGGCGACCAGCGCCGGCAAGCCCATGAAGCCCGCTCCACCCTTGATGGTGTGGAAGGAGCGGAACACGGCATTCAGCGTTTCCTTGTTATCCGGATCGCGTTCGAGGCGCAGCAGGTGCTCTTCCACATTCGTGGAAAGATCCAAGGCTTCGACAACGAAATCCTTGAGCATTTCATCCATTAGAACCCCAGATCGGCGAGAAGGTCATCGACACTGTCCTGGTCCAGCGCCACGGTCGGCACCGAGGGACCCGACATCAATTGCGCAGGCTGTTCCTGTTCCTGTGCGGCCTGTTTCTGCGCCAGCTTTTCCTTGACGTCGGCCGGTGCGCTGTCGCGCAGCAGCTGGGCAAGTTCGTTCTCGACCGTCTTGGTGATGATCACGACCTTCTTGATCAGCTGGCCGGTGATGTCCTGGAAGTCCTGGGCCATCATGATTTCCAGCAGGCGCGCCTTTTCCGCCTCGGTCGCTTCCGACACCAGCTGGGCGAACTGCTTGGAGTCGCCGGCCAGCGACTTGAACTGCTCGATCGAGAGCTTGCCCGCGAACAGGTCGCCCCAGCGGGTTTCCATTTCCTTGGCCTGCTTGGACAGCAGGTCCTGGGCCGGCATGCCGTCGTCCAGCGTGTTCAGCACCTTGTTGGCGGCTTGTTCGGTCAGCGAGGCAACGTATTCCAGGCGGTCCTGGGCGTCCACGATCTGCGACGAGGCCTCGGTCAGCGCCTTGTCGTAGCCCAGTTCGCGCAGCGAGTCGTGCATGACGCGTACGATGGCGCCCAGGCGCTCGTACATGCCCTTGCCCTGCTCGTCGTCGGCGACGTCGGCGGGCGCTGCGGATGCTGCGGCCGGTGCGGCCGCCGGAGCCGGGGCCGGGGTCGAGGCGGTCGCTACCTGGTCGAACAGGGCTTCGAGGTCGTCACTGTCGCCACTCTCGCCGCCTGTGGCGGGTTCTGGCGCCGGTGCGGGAGCGGGAGCCGAGGCTCGTTGCGCTGCCACTTCCTCGAATAATGCGTCGAAATCGTCAGCGGCGTCGGTCATAATCCCTACTTCTCCATAATGTAAATGTCGCGATGATCTGTCGGGAACCGTGCATGCCGGCTGCAGCGCTCATGGCGGGCCGGTGTCGGGATTCCCTTGTAAGGTGTTGCTGCCGTCAATACGCTGACGGTACGGATTTTCGAAGAGTGTAGCAGTGTGGTTGCCGTAGGTAAATCTTCTGGGAGGCACTCGTTGTCGATAACGCGGTAAATGTGGTCTTGAAACAATTATTTACAGCGTTTTCTGAATATTTTCGCAAAGCAAGTGTTGTATTTTGTTATCGCGAGCCCATTTGCGGCTTCCGGTGTTTTCCTGCCGACAAGCGAACACAACGCTGAGAAAAATCAAGCATTTACGTCCGGTGTACGGTGCATGGCGGACTACAATGACATCGTAACGTGTTGTGGGGGAGGACTCACCATGTACCAGAAGATTCTGATTACCACCGACGGGTCCGCCGTATCCCAGCACACCGCCTGCGCGGGCGTGAAGTTCGCACAGCAGATGGGTGCCGAGGTACTGGCCCTGTTCGTGGCGCCGGAATACCAGTATCCCGTCTACGTGGAGATCGTACCGCCTTCCTACCCCAGCGAGGAGGAATATATCGAGCGGATGCGCCGCACGGGCGAGGAATACATGGGCTCGATCATGCGTGCGGCCGAGCGCGCCGGCCTGCGCCACGCCTGCATGACGGCATTTTCCGACGCTGCCGCCCTCAAGATCGTCGACGTCGCGCAGCAGCAACACTGCGACCTGATCTTCATGGGCTCGCACGGCCGCAGCGGCTGGGGCCAGTTGCTACTGGGTAGTGTAACCAACAAGGTGCTGGCACAGACGAGCACACCCGTGCTGGTACATCGGCTGATCCACGAACCGGCGAACTAAACACTGCCGGCATTACTAATTTTGCACAAAAAAGTGCAACTAACATGTTGCTGATGTGATAGCTTCCATGCTGCGCTTTCAAGATTCCATGCTGGGGAAACCTTTATGATTCGCATAGTCATCGCTGACGATCACACGATCATGCGCGAGGGCCTGAAGCGCATCCTCGACGGTGCGCTCGATATCGAGATCGTCGGCGAAGCCATCAACGGCTTCGAGGTGCTGACGCTCGTCCGCCAGGGCGGCTTCGACCTGTTGCTGCTGGACCTGTCCATGCCGGGACGCAGCGGCGTCGACCTGATCCGCCAGGTACGCAGCGAAGCGCCCAAGCTGGCCGTCCTGATCCTGACGATGCACGAGGAAGAACAATATGCCGTGCGCGCCATCCGCGCCGGCGCCCAGGGCTATCTCACCAAGGAAAGCGCCGGCACCCAGCTCGTCGGCGCCATCCGCAAGGTCGCGTCCGGCCGTCCCTATATCAGTACCGAAGTGGCCGAACAACTGGCGCTGAACATCATGGCGCCCAACGAACAGCTGCTGCACAAACAGCTCTCGGACCGCGAATTCGAAGTGTTCTCGCTGCTGGTGGGCGGCAAGTCGATCACCGAGATCGCCAACAACCTGCACCTGTCGGTCAAGACGGTCAGCACCCACAAGACGCGCATCATGCAGAAGATGGGCATGACCTCGCTGTCCGAGATGGTCCAGTACGCCGTGGCGCACCGCCTGCTGGCGCCCATGAAGGCCTGAGCCCCAGTCTCCGCGAAACAGTATTTGACATTCGCGCCACACTGTCCGTGCCCTCCCCCGCCCAGGCGCCGGTCGGGAATGGAAATATTCCTACCAGTGCGGCGCGGGCGTCTCCCTCTGGCGCCCGTGGTACGACAGCGCCCGAGGTAAGAAAACTCCTACAAACTGACGCTCTCTCCTACCTACACATTCAGCCGTTGCTGATATGAATGCCGGACTCGTGTTGGCATACTGGTTTCAGCGTTTCGACTTGCTCGCGGTCTATATCCGTGTCCAGACATCCACGCCGGACCGGGCAGATCGCAAGAAACCTTGATTCCTAAACCTGGAGATGAGTATGCAGTCCCAGCTAACTTCAGAACAACGCAACGCCGCCCCATCGACCCTGCACTCGTCGCAAATGGAAGCCGGACGCCAGCGCCAGGGGCGTCTGTGGTCCAACCTGAAAGAGGTCTGCGACCTGCTGCACATCCCGGCCGCCGTCTCGATGAACACGGAGGAATTGCTGTTCCAGCATGTGCAGTTCAAGACAGGGCAGCGCGTCCACACCATCGGCCAGGCCTTCGACACCCTCTACATCGTCAACTCCGGCTTTCTCAAGACCGTGCTGATCGATGAATTCGGCAACGAGCAGGTGCTGAGCTTTCCCATGAAGGGCGACATGCTCGGCGTCGACGGCATCCACACCCGGCATTACGCGTCGGAAGCGGTGGCCCTGTCGGATTGCGACCTGATCCTGGTGCCGTTCAAGAAGCTGACCGCCCTCGGTCGCGTGCATGCGGAACTCGAGAACCTGATGTACGGCGTCATGAGCCGCGAGCTGGTGCGCGAGCAGGCGATGATCGGCATGCTCGGCGCACTGTCGGCCGAGGCCCGCGTGGCCCGCTTCCTGATCTCGCTGGCCGAACGCTTCGCCGCCATGGGGTATTCGAGCAAGCTGTTCAACCTGCGCATGACGCGCCATGAAATCGGCAGCTACCTCGGCCTGACGCTGGAAACCGTCAGCCGCACGCTGTCCGCCTTCAATGAGATCGGCCTGATCACGGTCGACCAGCGCACCATCGGCATCAAGGATCCCGACGCATTGAAGACGCTGCGCCGCCTGCCGCCGTCGCGCTCGCGCGCCAAGCAGAACGCGAAGCACAAGGCAGACGCCGATTCCGGCGATGGCCAGGTGCTGGCGACGGCTTGAACGCCGCCGCCGTCGAGTCCGGGCCGGGAGGACCCGCCGACTCGCTCGTGCTTCAATCGACCTTTCCGCTGCTCCCTTTTAACTGAGCAAGTCCCCGCTCGCCCACCACCTGCGCCGCGCGCCGCCGTTCCGGTCCCCGCCGTTCCGGTCCCCGCCGCTCCAGTCCCCGCGGTTCCAGTCCTACCTCAATCGCGCGTCACCACCCCATCGCTGACCTTGACGCGGTCGCCCACGCGAAATCCCGGGTCGTTATCGAACGGTACCGTCTGCGTCGCGCCATTTTCGTAGCGCACGACGACATCGAAACGCTGGCCGCTCCGCGCATTGCGCTCGATGCTGCGTCCGGCGAGCGCACCGCCGACGGCGCCGGCCGCCGTGGCCGCCGTGCGCCCCGTGCCGCTGCCCACCTGGTTGCCGATCAGGCCGCCGACGACGGCGCCGACGGTACCCAGCGTGCCGTTGCTGCCGGTGTCGACGACGTTGACGGCTTCCACCGTGCCGCAATTGGTGCAGTAGCGCGCCACCGGCTGTTGCCTTTCGTCACGGCCATCGTATCCGCTGCGCACGGGCGAGGTGGACACGGCCAGGTCGCGCGGCCCGGGTCCACCCGCCAGCAGCGGCCGGCCCAGCATGGCCGTCGTGTAGCGGCCATTGGCACGGATGGTGGCCGTCACGGTCGCGTCCGGCATGATGCGGTCGTCGCGGCGGATCGTGTACAGGCCGCTGTACTCGCCTGGACGCACTTCCGGCAGGTAGAAGATGCCGCGCGTGCCGGCGATCTGCACGTCGACCTTGGCGCCCGGCGTGCCGCGCACCGTGAATTTCAGCTCGTTGCCGGGACCGAGGTTGTCGTTCGCCTCCACGTCGAAGGTACGCACGTGCGGCACCTGCGCCAGTTCGCCGCCGCCGTTGCCGCCGCTGCCGCCGCTGCGCTCCGGCCGCGCGCCGGGGCCGCGCACGATGGACTCGGCCAGTACCTGGGTCGCCGTCAGCCGGTTCACGCGCAGGTTGGCGGTCACGGCACTGTCCGGACGGATGCGGTCGTGCACGCCGATCGTGTACGTGCCCTGGTAGGTGCCGGGCCGGGTCTCGTTCATGTGCAGGTTGCGGGTGGCGCCGTCGATGCGCAGCGTGGCCGCGCCGCCCGGGCTGCCGTACAGCTCGAAGTTCAGCTCGGTGCCCGGATCGAGCCGGCGCACTTCGTCGACATTGAAACCGTCGATGCGCGGGCCGAGCGTGTTGGCGCGCGGATGCTCCTGCGCCTGTACCTGGGCGGGAACGCTCACTGCGAGCAGCGGTAGCGCGGCCACGACGGCCGCGGCGAGGGTCTGGCGGGCGTTTGCCATGATGTCCTCCGGAAAATCGGATTGTCGATATAGCCAGCTTACGCCGCTGTATTGCAGGGCTCGGTGCGCTCGCTAACGTACGCTAACGCGCCGGATGCGGCGGCTGCACGGGATGGACGGCATCGCCCGACGTGACGTAGATCCGTTCGCCGTTTTCCGGACGCACCGCGTGCCCGCCCGTGAACGCGCCGAACGAGGGCAGGATCATGCGCCGCGGACCGACGACAAAGCACGGCAGGCGCAGCGCGTCGAAGCGCGTGGCCAGCACGTAGGCGGGATGCACGTGGCCCGCCAGCACGTAGCCGGGCGCGCTGTCCTCGAGCTCGGGATGGTGGCAGAACGAGAACGGCCCCAGCGTGTACGGTTCGTCGACGAGGTCGATGGCCAGGCTCGCCGCCGGGTCGCCCGCGTGCTTGTCGTGGTTGCCGCGCACGAGCGTCAGCACGAGGTCGCGGCGGCGCAGGCGCCAGGCCAGCATGGCCGCCTGCGTGGCGGCCGCATGCGATGCGCGCGCATGCAAAAAGTCGCCGAGGAACAGCACGTGCGTGGCCCCCGTCGCCTCGACCAGCGCATCCAGGCCGGCCAGGTTTTCGTTGGTCGTGCCGTGCGGGACAGGAATGCCGAAGGAGCGGAACGCGGCCGCCTTGCCGAAGTGGATGTCGGCGATCGCCAGCAGCGCCAGGCGCGGCCAGTACAAGGCCTTCTGCGGCAGCAACCACACCTGTTCGCCGGCCAGCTCGAGCGGAAGGGCGCCTGCGATGTTCACGCCGCCGCCGCCTTCTCGAGTTCGCGCAGCATGCGCGCCACGCGGTCGTTCAACTTCTCGGTGCTGACCTTTTCGCGGAAGCGCGCGACCATCAGCGGAAAGCCGAACGGCGTCGCGCGCTTCACCTCGCGAAACGCGATGCGGCGACCGTGCAGCTCGACCAGCGTATCGCGCAGGCGCGTCAGTTCCAGTTCCTGCTCCAGCACCTCGCGCTCGGCCTGCGTCAGCAGCAGGTTGCCGCTGTCGTGCTTGCGGAAGACTTCGAAGAACAGCGAGGACGAGGCCTGCACCTGGCGCATCGACTTGTGCTGGCCGGGATAGCCCTGGAAGATCAGGCCGGCGATGCGGGCCACTTCGCGGAAGCGCTGCTGCGACAGCTGGGTCGCGTTCAGGCTATCCAGCACGTCCTCGAGCAGGTGGTCCGTATCGAACAGGCCGACGCCCTCCCCCGTCTGAGCATCGAAGGCGGCGGCCCAGTCGACCGGTTCCGGCGCCAGCAGCTCGAAGCCGTAGTCGTTGACGGCGACCGAGAAGGTGCTGGGCATCACACGTCCCACCCGGTAGGCCAGCAGCGACGCCAGTCCCGTGTGCACGGAGCGCCCCGCGAACGGATACGCGAACAGATGCCAGCCTTCGCGGCTCTTCATGCTTTCGACCACCAGTACCTCGCTGGTGGGCAGCGCCGACCAGCGTTCCTGGATCTCGAACAGCGGCACCAGCGCGCGCATTTCGGGGCCGTCGTAAATGCCCTGGCTGGCCAGCTTCAGCTCCTCGCGCGCCGCATGCGCCAGCTCGGCGCTGAGCGGCAGCTTGGCCCCGCTCCAGCGGCTGACGGCGCCCCTGCTCGATTCCGAGCGTTTCACGAACGCCGTCATCTCGTGCACGCGCACCAGTTCCAGGATCCGGCCCGAAAAGAGAAACCGGTCGCCCGGCTTCATCCTGCCGATGAACGATTCCTCGACGGTGCCGATGCGGCCGCCGGTCACGTACTGCACCTTCATCTGCGCATCCGACACGATGGTGCCGATGCTCATGCGGTGGCGCCGTCCGATCGTCGCATCGGGCACGCGGTGCACGCCCGCCTCGTCGGGCAGCACGCGCCGGTACTCCGGATAGGTCGTCAGGCTCTGGCCGCCGCGCGCGACGAAGTCCAGCGCCCACTGCCATTCCTCGCGCGTGAGTTCGCGGTAGGACCAGGTGCTGGTGACTTCCTCGTACAGCTCCTCGTCGCGGAAACCGCCGCCCAGCGCGATCGTCACCAGGTGCTGCACGAGCACGTCGAACGGCTTGTTCGGCGGCCGGCGCGCCTCGATGCGGTGCGTGGCCACGGCGCGCTTGACGGCCGCCGCTTCCAGCAGTTCCAGGCTGTGGGTCGGCACCAGCGTGACGCGCGACACCCGTCCCGGCGCGTGGCCGCTGCGTCCCGCGCGTTGCAGGATGCGGGCGATGCCCTTGGCGCTGCCGATCTGCAGCACGCGCTCGACGGGCAGGAAGTCGACGCCCAGGTCCAGGCTGGCCGTGCACACGACGGCCTTCAGTTCGCCGCGCTTGAGGCCATTCTCGACCCATTCGCGCACCTCGCGGTCGAGCGAACCGTGGTGCAGCGCCACCACGCCGGCCCAGTCGGGGCGCGCCTCGATCAGGTTCTGGTACCACAGCTCCGCCTGCGGGCGCGTGTTGGCGAAGACGAGCGTCGAACCGTGCTGGTCGATCTCGTCGACCACGGGCTGCATCATGGACAGGCCCAGGTGGCCGGCCCAGGGAAAGCGGGAAGGATTCTGCGGCACCAGCGTGTCGATGACGATCTGCTTCTTGAGGTCGCCCTCGACCAGCACGCCCTCGTCCGCGCTACCCATGCCGAGCAGCACGCCGCGCGCCTCGTCCAGGTTGCCCATCGTCGCCGACAGACCCCATACGACGAGGCCTGGGTTCCAGCGCCGCAGCCGCGCCAGCGCCAGCTGCACCTGCACGCCGCGCTTGCTGCCGAGCAGTTCGTGCCATTCGTCGACGATCACCATGTCGAGGTGCTTGAACTGGTCGCGCGCGCCCGCATGCGAGAGCAGCAGCGACAGGCTTTCCGGCGTCGTGACGAGGGCGCCCGGCAGCGACTTCGACTGGCGCGCGCGCTCGGCCGATACGGTGTCGCCCGTGCGCGCGCCGATGCTCCAGCTGCCGAAGATGTCGGGATGCGCCGCACCCAGTTCGGCCGTGGACACCTCGAGCGAACGCTGGGTATCGGCCGCCAGCGCGCGCATCGGCGTGAGCCACAGCACGCGCAGGCCGCTGGACTGGCGTTTCGACCGGTTGGCGCCGCGCAGCAACGCCGCGAACCACACGGCATAGGTCTTGCCTGCTCCAGTATTCGCATGCAGCAGCCCGGACCGGCCAGCCAGCGCGGCCTTCCACACGGCGCGCTGGAACGGGAACACCTTCCAGCCGCGGCCCGCGAACCAGGCGTCGACGGCGCTTTCCGCCTGCGACTTCGTCACGTAGCCACCTCGGCGTCTACTCCCGGCGTGGCCGCGTCCAGCAAGCCCTTGAGCGTATCGAGCGTATCCGCTTCCTCGACCGGCTTGTCGTCCCTTCGGCGCAGGATGCGCGGGAAGCGCACGGCGATGCCGGCCTTGTGGCGCGTGGACAGCGCGATGCCTTCGAAGCCGATCTCGAACACCATCGTCGGCTTCACCGAGCGCACGGGCCCGAATTTCTCGACCGTCGTCTTGCGGATCGCATTGTCGACCTGGCGGATCTCGGCATCGGTCAGGCCCGAATAGGCTTTCGCGAACGGGACCAGCTTGCGCTCTTCTCCCTCGCCGTCCCACACGGCGAACGTATAGTCCGTGTACAGCGAGGCGCGCCGCCCGCTGCCGGCCTGGGCGTAGATCAGCACCGCGTCGACGGCATACGGATCGATCTTCCATTTCCACCAGGTGCCCACGTCCTTGGTGCGGCCCACGCCGTACTGGGCATCGCGCGCCTTGAGCATCATGCCCTCCACGCCGCGCGCACGCGATTCGGCGCGCAGCTTGCCCAGGTCTTCCCAGCTGTCGGCGGACACCAGCGGCGAGATCCGCAATTGCGGCTGGGCCGCGCCCGTCACCAGGGTTTCCAGCAGCGCGCGGCGCTCGTGCTGCGGCAGGCCGCGCAGGTCGACGCCGTCCAGTTCCAGCAAGTCGTAGGCCAGCAGGACGGCGGGCAGCTCGGCCAGCAGCTTGGCCGACAAGGTCTTGCGGCCGATGCGCTTCTGCAGGTCGGCGAACGGCGCCGGCGCATCACCCGCCCACACCAGCACTTCGCCGTCGACCACGGTCCCTTCCGGCAGCGACAGCGCCGCCAGTTCCGGAAAGCGTTCCGTGATCAGGTCTTCTCCGCGCGACCACAGGAAGCTCTGGCCGCCGCGGCGCACGAGCTGGGCGCGGATGCCGTCGTACTTCCACTCGACCTGCCAGTTCCCCATGTCGCCCAGCGTGCTTGGATCGGCGTTCAACTGGTGCGCCAGGAAGAAAGGATACGGATGGCCGCCGCGCTGCTTGTACTCGTCGTCGGACTGGGCGGCGATCAGTTGCAGGAAGCCGGCCGCCGTCGGCTTGACGCGGCCGTCGGTCCAGCCCATCAGGCGCTGGGCGATCAGCTTGGCGTCGACGGCGGCAATCGCCGCCAGCGCGCGCGTCACCAGCAGCTTCGAGACGCCGACGCGGAAACCCCCGCCGATCAATTTGACGAACAGGAAGCGCTCGCGCCAGGTCAGCTCGTCCCAGTATTCGAACAAGGCCGCGCGGATCGTGCCCGGATCGGCGCCGCGCAAGGGGCCGATGCGCTCTTCCATCCAGACGGCCAGGCCGATGTCGCTGTGGCGCTTGGGTGCGGGCAGGATGTGGGCGATGGTCTCGGCCGTGTCGCCGACGGCGGCATAGGATTCGTCGAACAGCCACTCGTCCAGGCCCGCGTACTCGATCGCGTACTGGCGCAGCAGCTTGCTGGGCACGGCCTGGCGCGGCTTGCCGCCGGCAAGGAAGTACACGGCCCAGGCGGCGTTTTCCGGGGCGGCGTGGCTGAAATAATTCTGCAGCGCTTCGAGCTTGCGGTTGGTGGCGGTGGTTTCGTCGAGTTCGGCGTACAGGCGGGCGAATTCACGCATCGGGCGTCCCTTCCCGCTGTCGCTGCTGCTCTTGCTCCTCCCCGGGCTGCGCTTCCGACGGCGCATTGGCATCCGCGGCGACGGCTTCGTCGTCCTCTTCGCCGTACTCGGTGTCGAAGGCTTTCGCATCGAGGCCGATCTGGCACAGCCAGCGCACCATCACGGGAATCGAGCCGTGCGTGACGACGACCTGGTGGGCGCCCGTCGCGGCGATCGCTTCCAGCAGGCCGGGCCAGTCGGCGTGGTCGGACAGCACGAAGCCGCGGTCGACGCCGCGCCGCCGCCGCGCGCCGCGCAGCAGCATCCAGCCGCTGGCGAAGGCATCGCTGTAATCGCCGAAGCGGCGCGTCCAGGTCGAGCCGGAGGCCGACGGCGGCGCCAGTACCAGCGCCCGTTTCAAGTCCGCCTTGTCCGTCTCGCTGACGAGCTGCGTGTGCGGCAGCACCACGCCGCCTTCGCGGTAGACGCGGTTCAGCGGCTCGACGGCGCCGTGGCAGACGATGGGCCCGATGGACGGGTCCAGGCCCGACAGCAGGCGCTGGGCCTTGCCGAAGGCATAGGCATACAGCACGCTGGTACGGCCCTCGTCGGCGTTGCGGCGCCACCAGCGGTTGATCTCGTCGAACACGTCCTGCTGCGGATCCCAGCGGTAGATCGGCAGGCCGAAGGTCGACTCGGTGATGAAGCTGTGGCAGCGCACGGGCTCGAACGGCGCGCAGGTCGCATCCGGCTCGACCTTGTAGTCGCCCGACGCGACCCAGACCTCGCCCTCGTGTTCCATGCGCACCTGGGCGGAACCGAGCACGTGCCCGGCCGGATGCAGCGAGATCGCCACGCCGTTGTGCACGATGCGCTCGCCGTATGCCAGGCCGTCGATGTTGATGTCGGCGCCCAGGCGCGACTTCAGGATGTTCACGCTTTGTTGCGAGGACAGGTAGTGCCGGTGGCCCCAGCGCGCATGGTCGCCGTGCGCATGGGTGATGACGGCGCGGTCCACCGGCTTCCACGGGTCGATGTAGAAATCGCCGGGGACGCAGTAGAGCCCCTCCTTGCGGACGACGACCATGTCGCTCATGCGGCTCCTTCCACCTTGGCCTTGCGCTTCCTGGCCGGCTTCACGAAACCGGCGAGGAAGGAACGCTGCTCGCCGTCCGGGAAGGCGATCGTCACTTGGTCGCCCACGCAGGACAGCACGGTACCGGCGCCGTACTTGGCCACCTTGACGGATGCGCCAGCCTCGAACGCGGGTGCCGGCGCCTCGTGCTCGTGGTCCGGCTCGCGGTCGAACTCGTCGTCGCGGATCTCGATATCCTCCGTCAGCACGGCCGCCGGGGGATTCACGCAGTTGTCGCAGCGGCAGCACTTCTCGAAGCCCTCGACCTCGTCGCCGAAGTAGTCGAGCAGCAGCTTCCAGCGGCAGAAGCCGCTGACGGCATACGACACCATCTGTTCCAGCGCTTCCTTGTCGCGCTCCTGCTTGCGGCGGTAGATCTCGGCCATCGCGGCGAACAGCTTGTCCTCGGGCGGATGGCTGGTCAGCAGCCAGCACAGCTTGCGGTTCTGGCGCAGCAGGCGCGCATCCTTGAGCAGCTTCAGGCAGACCTTCAGGTGCGGCCCGGCGAGGTCGTCGGCCGCCTCCTCGACGCGCGCCGGAGTCGCATCGCCCTTCTCGGCGACGGCGCAGACGGCCTGGTAGACGGCGCGGATCTCGTCCGCCGACGGATAGTGCTTGACGAGGAAGAACTGCTGCACGCGCTTGTCGTCCTGCAGGAACAGCAGCGTGCAATCGGCGTCCTGGCCGTCGCGGCCGGCGCGGCCCGACTCCTGGTAATAGGCTTCCAGGTTGGCCGGTATCTGCAGGTGGATCACGAAGCGCGTGTCCGGCTTGTCGATGCCCATGCCGAAGGCATTGGTCGCCACCATCACGCGCCGTTCGTCGCGCATGAACGCTTCCTGGCTGGCCTTGCGCTCGGCGGAAGGCAGCTTGCCGTGGTACAGCGCGGCCGATTCGCCCGCCTCTTCCAGCAAGGCGTAAAACTCCTCGGCCGCCTTGACGGTGGCGGCGTACACGATGCCCACGCCCGCCGTCTCGCGCACGAGGCGCAGCGCCTGCTGCAGCTTTTCCTCGGGGTTCGTCACCTGCACCACGCCGTAGCGCAGGTTGGGACGGTACACGCCCGTGTTGACCACGTGCATGCGCGCCCGATTCAGCTGCCGCCCGATGTCGTCGATGACGTCCTCGGTCGCCGTCGCCGTCAGCGCCAGCACGGGCGGCCGGCCGATCGCCTCGATGGCGCCGGCCATCTCCAGGTAGGCCGGGCGGAAGTCGTGGCCCCACTGCGAGATGCAGTGCGCTTCGTCGACAGCCACCAGCGCCACCTTCACGCCCTTCAGCAGCGCGACGAATTCGGGCTGGGACAGGCGCTCCGGCGTGCAGAACACGATCTCGCAGCGTTCCTCGGCGATGGCGGCCAGGCTGGCGCGCTCCTCCTCCGCGCCCAGGCTGCTGTTGACCTGCACGGCGCGCACGCCCAGCTCCTCGAGCTTGGCGAGCTGATCCTGCATGAGGGAGATCAAGGGAGAGACGACGATCGTCATGCCTCCGAGAACGCGGGCGGGAATCTGGTAGCACAGCGATTTACCGCTGCCGGTAGGCATGATGGCCAGCGTGTCCTTGCCGTCGAGGACGCTGTCGATCACGCGTTGCTGGCCGTCGCGCAGGTGTTCGATGCCGAACACAGTATGCAGCAGGCGGCGGATGGTGTTGCGGCGTACCGCAAGTACGCCTTTATGGAGGAGTTTGGGGTCGTGGGTCGTCATGATGATCCCACTGTAAGCCTGAGCACCAGAGCACGCTATAGGACGCAACCTACACCCACCGTAGGAAGCTAACCATGAGTCGCCACTGCTGATCAGACAGCTCGACGAGGTCTCCTCCTACAAGGTCACGGAATTCCAGCCGATAGTTTCCTGAAGGCACACACTTTAAGATGGTACCAACATCAACGCAAACGGCGACTACTCGGAGGCCATCATGACCCGCATCTTTCCTGCAGCCTGGACGGCCTTGCACGTCGGCGTGACCAGCGCAGCCACCTGGCTGCTGTGCAATACGGATGCACTGGGCGGTGTGCCGTCGCTGTTCTTCCATTGATCGCGTCGACCGACGGTAGTTTACCACCGTGCGGCGGAGGCCGCGCCGAGGCGTGTTCAAGCGTGCGCGTCCGTACAGCCGCTGGCTGGCGCCCTTGTTATAACGCCGTTGTCATAAATTAAACAATGAAACCATGCATATGGGAGTACGAATACCCAGCAGGAGGACTCGACCATGAAGTACGCCCTGCTCAACGATGAAGACGTCGACGCGCGCCGCCACAGTGCCGCGCTGCTCAAGTCGCTCGGCTATACGGTGGCCGAAACCGACAGCGCCGCGGCCGCGCTGAACGCCACGCGCGCGCTGCGCTTCGACGTCATCCTGACGACCCAGACCCATGGCGACGGCGACCGCCGCAGCCTGTCCGGGGAATTGAACCGCCTAGCGCCGTGGGCGCCCACCATCTTGCTGGTGCCGTCGGACGGCCCGCTGCCGCCGCAGTACCGCCAATTCAGCGGCACGATCAACAAGCCCGTCACGGTACGTGCGCTGCGCCATGCCATCGAATTCGGCCTGGACGGCACGGGCGCCCATCCGGTGCTGCTGCGCACGGGACGCGAGCGGCGCTGCGGCAGCCAGCGCCGCAACGACGTGCGCAGCGCGCGCCCATCCTCCCCGAGCGGCCAACGCCGGACATAAAAAAAGCAGCGTCTCCTTGCGGAAGACGCTGCCCTGTACATCGAAGGTCCGGCACGCCGTGCGCGCCGGACCTTGTCGTTTCTTACGCCGACTCGACGGCCACCGGCATGCGGATCAGGTAATCGAAGGCCGACAGCGATGCCTTGGCACCCTCGCCCGCCGCGATCACGATCTGCTTGAACGGCGTCGTGGTCGAGTCGCCCGCGGCGAACACGCCCGGGATATTGGTGCGGCCGTGGGCATCGACAATGATCTCGCCGAAGCGCGACAGTTCCACGGTCCCTTTCAGGAACTCGGTGTTCGGCACCAGGCCGATCTGCACGAACACGCCGGCCAGCGGCACATGGTGTTCCTCGCCCGTCAGGCGGTCCTTGAACGCGATACCGTTCACCTTGCTGCCGTCACCGGTGATCTCGGTGGTCTGGGCGTTCACGTGGATGGTCACGTTGGACAGGCTTTCCGCCTTCTTGACCAGCACCGCGTCGGCCTTCAGCTGGCTCGAGAATTCCAGCAGCGTCACGTGCTCGACGATACCGGCCAGGTCGATCGCCGCCTCGACGCCCGAGTTGCCGCCGCCGATCACGGCGACGCGCTTGCCTTTATACAGCGGGCCGTCGCAGTGCGGGCAGTAGTTCACGCCGGCGTTCTTGTACTGCTCTTCGCCCGGCACGTTGACGTTCCTCCAGCGCGCACCGGTCGACAGGATCACGGTGCTCGACTTGAGCGAGCCGCCGTTGGCGAAGCGCACCTCGACCAGTTCGCCGGGCGCCGACGGCGGGATGATCTGCGCGGCTTCCTGCTGGGTCATCACATCGACGCCGTAGTGGCGCACCTGGGCTTCCAGCGCGGCCGAGAATTTCGGGCCGTCCGTTTCCAGGACCGAGATGTAGTTCTCGATCGACATGGTGTCGTTCACCTGGCCGCCCATGCGCTGGGTGGCGACGCCGGTACGGATACCCTTGCGGGCCGCGTACACGGCCGCTGCCGAGCCGGCCGGGCCGCCGCCGACGATCAGCACGTCGTACGGATCCTTGGCGTTCAGCTTGGCGGCATCGCGGGCGCCGGCGCCGGTGTCGAGCTTGGCGACGATCTCTTCGATCATCATGCGGCCCGAACCGAACAGTTCATTGTTCAGGAACACCATCGGCACGGCCATCACCTGGCGCTGCTCGACTTCCTTCTGGTAGGCGCCGCCTTCGATGACGGTCGTCTTGACCTTCGGGTTCAGGATCGCCATCAGCGACAGCGCCTGCACCACGTCCGGGCAGTTATGGCAGGTCAGCGACATGTACATCTCGAAGTTGTACTCGCCGTCCAGCGCCTTGATGGCGTCGATGACGTCCTGCTCGACCTTCGGCGGGTGGCCGCCGGTCCACAGCAGCGCCAGCACCAGCGAGGTGAATTCGTGGCCCAGCGGCAGTCCGGCGAAGCGCAGGTTCATGTCGGTGCCGGCACGCTTGAGCGAGAACGACGGCTTGCGCGCATCGTTGCCGTCGGTACGCAGCGTGATCTTGTCGGCGCGCAGGCTCTGGATCGTCTGCAGCAGTTCGAGCGTCTGCTTGGAGGTCTCGCTGTCGTCCAGCGAAGCGACCAGTTCGAAAGGCTGCTGCACACGCTGCAGGTAGGCGCCCAGTTGGGTCTTCAGGTCGTTGTCAAGCACGCTCATGGTCATTTCCTCGGTCGTATCGTTAAAAGTTTCGGGCAAAGCGGGGCCCCGACGCACCCCAGGTGCATCAATCAAATTAGTAAATCTGGCGCGGCAAAATCGACTAGTTTGATCGCCAGTGTCGTGGCGGGATCAAGCGGCGCAAATCAAGAGATGGTGGCTCGAGCCATGCCCACAAGAGGCGGGCTCGAACCGGTAGTACATTTACTGCCTTGCTGCTGCGGGCCGGTCCGGCCCGCATGGCGATCCGTATTAGATCTTGCCGACCAGGTCCAGCGACGGCTTCAGGGTTTCGGCGCCTTCGCTCCACTTGGCCGGGCACACTTCGCCCGGGTGGGCTGCGACGTACTGGGCAGCCTTGACCTTGCGCATCAGTTCCGATGCGTCGCGGCCGATGCCGTTGTCGTGCACTTCCATCAGCTTGATCTGGCCTTCCGGATTGATCACGAAGGTACCGCGCAGGGCCATGCCTTCTTCTTCGATCATGACTTCGAAGTTACGGGCCAGGATGCCGGTCGGGTCGCCGATCAGCGGGTAGTTGACCTTCTTGATGGCTTCCGAAGTGTCGTGCCATGCCTTGTGGGCGAAGTGGCTGTCGGTCGACACGCCGTACACTTTCACGCCCATCTTCGCGAATTCCGGCTGGAAAGCAGCCAGGTCTTCCAGTTCGGTCGGGCAGACGAAGGTGAAGTCGGCCGGGTAGAACATCAGGACCGACCAGGTGCCTTTGAAGTCTGCTTCGGTCAGATCGACGAACTTACCGTCATGGTATGCGGTTGCTTTGAACGGCTTGATCGTGCTGTTGATGATGGACATGTTCTCGTTCCTCTTCAGGGGGGTGGTTAAAAAACGTCAGGTGCACACTATAACCCGCGCACGTTTGCTTGTGAAATTAATTGATCAGATTTTTGTGATTGATTTTAACTATCAAGCGTTCGTAGATAGCGGCTATGACAGGATAATGACCAGCCAACCCGTCATTCCCGCGCAGGCGGGAATCCATACTGAGCTGGCTAAAGATACTCAGCATGGATTCCCGCCTACGCGGGAATGACGGCTTATCTGACGGTCAGGCCGAGGCGACCACCGTCGCGATGACCTCGGTACACGGCAGGGTCAGGCTGAACGTCGCCCCCTGTTCCGGCACGCTGGCGACGGTCAGTGCACCGCCGTGCGAGGTGGCGAGCTGGCGCGAGATGTACAGGCCG
This sequence comes from uncultured Massilia sp., assembly GCA_963529995.1. Taxonomy (GTDB): domain Bacteria; phylum Pseudomonadota; class Gammaproteobacteria; order Burkholderiales; family Burkholderiaceae_D; genus Telluria. The sequence goes on from CAUSCY010000003.1 coordinate 124,234, forward strand.
AGCCCCAGGCCCTTCGGTTCGCCGCTGCGGGAGCCGCGCTCGTAGGGTTCGAAGATGCGTTCCAGGAAGTCCGGCGCGATGCCCTTGCCGTGGTCGCGCACGTCGATGCGGGCGTTGCAGCCCTCCTCGTGCACGCTGATCTCGACCTCGCCGCCGCCGCCGTAGCGCAGCGCATTGGTGATCAGGTTGACCACCACCTGCTCGATGCGGAATTCGTCCCACCAGCCTTCCACGGGCGCATGCTGCTCCAGCACCAGCGTGCAGCCGGCATCGGCCGCCTGCAGCGACAGGTCGCTGATGACGCGTTCCAGCAGCGCCATCAGCTCGACCTTGCCGGGACGGATCGACAGCGTGCCGCTCTTCATGCGCGAGACGTCCAGCATGTCGTCGATCAGGCGGATCATGGCCTTGATCTGGCGCTCGTCGCGCTTGATCATGCCGCCCATCTGCTCCGCATTGAAGGCCGGCAGGTTGCCGCGCTTGAGCTGCAGGCTGCGCATCTGGGTTTCCAGGAACAGCGTGTTCAGGGGCGTACGCAGTTCGTGCGCCACCAGCGACATGAATTCGTCGCGCATGCGCAGCGAGCGCTGCAGCTCGGCCTGGGTATCGTTCAGTTCGCGCACCAGGATTTCCTGCTCGCGCCTGGCCTGCTCCAGCGCTTCCATCTGGCGCCGCATCTCGCGCCGCTGCTGGTCGAGCGTGACGAACACGTTGACCTTGCTGCGCACGGCATCCGGATCGAGCGGCTTGTACAGGAAGTCGACGGCGCCCGTCTCGTAGCCCTTGAAGGCATAGTTCAGTTCGCGCCCGGCGGCGGACACGAACACGATCGGGATATTGCGGGTACGCGAGGTGGCGCGCATCAGCTCGGCCAGCTCGAACCCGTCCATGCCCGGCATCTGCACGTCCAGGATCGCCAGCGCGAATTCGTGCTCGAGCAGCAGCGACAGCGCTTCCTCGCCGGAGCTGGCCTGAAACACAAGGCGATGCTCGTTGCGGATCAGGGCATCGAGGGCGCGCAGGTTTTCCGGCAGGTCGTCGACGATCAGGAGTTTGCTGGGATCGTGTGCGCTCATTGTCTATTCTCCAACATCGGCAACATCGGCAACAACGCCTGGATGGCGGTGAGCGGCAGGACCAGGTTCGGGGCGCTGCGCCGGATCGCTTCCAGCGGCATGGTGGGCACCTGGGCATCGTCCGGGTCCTGCACGACGGTGAAGCCGCCGCAGGCGCGGATGCGGGCCATGCCGTCGGCGCCGTCGTGGTTGGCGCCGGTCAGCAAGATGCCGGCAAGGCCCGCGCCATAGGCGTCGGCGGCCGATTCCATCAGGATGTCGATGGCCGGCCGCGCGAAGTGCACGGGCGGCTCGCAGCTGAGCGAGAAGGTGCGGTCCTGCTCCACCGACAGGTGGTAGCCGGGACCGGCGAAATACACGGTGCCGGGGACGATCTCGTCCTTGTCCATCGCTTCGCGCACGGGCACCGGCAGGCGCTCGTCGAACAGTTCGGCCAGGCGGCTCTCGCGGTCGCCCGGCAGGTGCAGGATGCAGAACACGGGCAGCGCGTAGTCGGCCGGGATGGTCGGCAACAGCGCGATCAGGGCGTCGACGCCGCCGGCCGAGCCGCCGATCACGACGGCTTCGACGCGACGGCCCTCCAGGGCTGCCTGCAGGGCGGCCCGGTCGACGGCTGGCGGCAGCGGGGTCTGGGCTGCGGGGCGCATCAGGGGCCTACCTTGCGGAACAGTCGTTCGCGCCTTGCCAGCGGTTCGAAGCGCTGGGCATAGCTGGAAAAGTCGATGCTTTCCTTGCTGCCCAGGCCAAGAAAACCGCGGTGGCACAACGATTCGTGGAACAGCCCGAGAACGCGGTTCTGCAGGCGCCGGTTAAAGTAGATCATCACGTTGCGGCAACTGATGAAATGGGTCTCGGCAAAGACGCTGTCGGTGGCCAGGCTGTGGTCGGCGAACGTGACGTTTTCCACCAGCGCATGGTCGAACAGCGCACCGCCGTAGGCCGCCGTGTAGTAGTCGGAAAAGGCGCGCGTGCCGCCCGCCTTCTGGTAATTCTCCGTGTAGCTGCGCATCTTGTCCAGCGGCATGACACCACGGCGCGCCGTATCCAGCGATTCCGGATTGATGTCGGTCGCATAGATCAGCGTGCGCTCGAGCAGCCCCTCTTCCTTCAGCAGGATCGCCAGCGAATACACTTCCTCGCCGGTGCTGCAGCCCGCCACCCAGATCTTCAGCGACGGATAGGTCTTCAGGAACGGCACGATCTGCTGGCGGATCGCCAGGAAATATTCCGGGTCGCGGAACATCTCCGTCACCGGAATGGTCAGGAACTGCAGCAGCTGGGCGAACGCGCCCGCGTCGTGCATCACGCGGGCCTGCAGGTCAGAGATGGTCTCGCACTCCATGGCCCGCAGCGCGGCCAGCACGCGGCGCTTCTGCGATGCCCCCGTATAGTCGCGGAAATCGTAGTTGTACTTCAGATAGACGGCTTCGACGAGCATCCGCAGTTCGATCTCGGTGTCGCTCGGTTGGTGCTTCACTTCAAATGCGCTCCAGTGTGGGCATCCATACCCGCAGCAGCGAGTACAGTCGGGCCAGGTCGATCGGCTTGGCCAGGTAATCATTGGCGCCGGCGGCCAGGCATTGTTCCTGGTCGTCCTTCATTGCCTTGGCGGTGATCGCGATGACCGGCAGGCGCGCGAAGCGCTTGTCCTGGCGGATCCGGCGCGTGGCTTCGAGGCCGTCCATGCCCGGCATCATCACGTCCATCAGCACCAGGTCGATCGCTTCGTTCTCATCCAGCTTGGCGAGTGCTTCGAATCCATTCCGGCCGACTTCGACCTTGGCCCCGCGCTGCTCCAGCGCGCTGGTCAGCGCGAACACGTTGCGCACGTCGTCGTCGACCAGCAGGATGGTGCGGCCCTCGAACACGCGGTCGCGTCCGCGCACGCTCTTGAGCATGGTCTGGCGCTCCGACGACAGTTGCGATTCCACCTTGTGCAGGAACAGCGTGACCTCGTCCAGCAGGCGCTCCGGCGAACGCGCTCCCTTGATGATAATCGAACGCGAATACTTCAGCAGTTCCGCTTCTTCGTCGCGGGTCAGGTTGCGGCCCGTGTACACAATCACGGGCGGGAACGAGCACAGCTCTTCCATCGACATACGCTGGAGCAATTCGTTGCCCTGCATGTCGGGCAGCTTCAGGTCGATGATCATGCAGTCGAAGATCTCGGTGCGCAGCAGGTCCAAGGCTTCCGAACCCGTGCCGACCGCCGCGATCTCGACGTCGGCGTCGGACACCAGCTGCACCACGCTGTCGCGCTGGCGCTCGTCGTCCTCGACCAGCAGCACGCGCTTGATCTTCTGCGAGGACTTGTCCTTGAGCTTGCGGAACACGTCCTCGAGCTGCTCGCGCGAGGTCGGCTTCAGCGCATAGCCGATCGCGCCCAGGTGCAGCGCCTCGCCGCCGTTGTCCTGGCTCGACACGACGTGCACGGGAATGTGGCGGGTGGACGGGTCGTCCTTCAGTTGCTGCAGCACCGACAGGCCGGAACCGTCCGGCAGGCGGATGTCGAGCAGGATCGCGTCCGGGCTCTCGCTGGCGGCCAGCTCCAGGCCCTGGTGCGCGGTCATCGCCACCAGGCAGCGGAATTCCATGTCGTGCGCGAGGCCGTACAGGATGCGCGCGAATTCCGGATCGTCCTCGATGACGAGTACGCTGCGCCGGCCCGCGGCCGGCTGGGCGCGGTCGTCGGCGAAGCTGTGCACGGGCGCTTCGTCCATGACAACCGGCTCCGGCGCCGGCTGGCGCACCGGCGGCGCCGCGTGCACCAGCTGCGGTGCCGGCGGGGTCGCCGCCACGGCGCCGTTGCGCGGCAGGCTCAGCGTGAAGGTGCTGCCCTCGCCCGGCGTGCTGGCGACGGACAGCGTGCCGCCCAGCAGCGACGTCAGGTCGCGCGAGATCGACAGGCCCAGGCCCGTGCCGCCGAAGCGGCGGCTGATGGTGCCGTCGGCCTGGTGGAAGGCATCGAAGATCTTTTCCTGCTGCTCCTGGGGGATGCCGATGCCGGAATCGCGCACGGAGAACTGGATCCAGCCATCCGCTGTGGCGGTGACGGACAGGCCCACACTGCCCCGGTCGGTGAACTTGATCGCGTTCGACAGCAGGTTCTTGAGGATCTGCTCCAGGCGCTGGCGGTCGCTGTGGATCGCGATCGGCACGTTGGCGTCGACGTCCAGCTCGAACACGAGTTCCTTCTGGCGCGCCAAGGGCTCGAACACGCGCGAGATGCCCTCGACCATGCGCCGCAGCGGCAATTCTTCCGGCACCAGTTCCATCTTGCCAGCTTCGACCTTGGAAATATCGAGGATGTCGTTGATCAGGTTCAGCAAGTCGTTGCCGGCCGAATAAATGGTCTGGGCGAAGCGCACCTGCTCTTCGTTCAGGTTGCCGGCAGCATTGTCGGCCAGCAGCTTGGCCAGGATCAGCGAGCTGTTCAGCGGCGTCCTCAGTTCATGCGACATGTTCGCCAGGAACTCGGACTTGTAGCGGCTGGCGCGTTCCAGCTCCAGCGCGCGGTCGCGCAACTGGTCCTGGGCCAGCACCAGCGCGGCATTCTTGGTATCCAGGTGGGCGGCCTGCTCGGACAACTGCTCGTTGGTCTGTTCCAGCTCGGCCTGCTGGTTTTCCAGCGCGCTCTGCGATTCTTCCAGCGCACGCGACTGTTCCTCGAGCTCCTCGTTGGCGGTGCGCAGTTCTTCCTGCTGCACCTGCAGTTCCTCGTTCAGGGCCTGCGCTTCTTCCAGCGCGGCCTGCAGGCGCTGGCGGTACAGCACGGACGCGACGCCGGCGCCCACGCCCTGGGCGATCGCTTCCATGAATTCGATGTCGCGCTCGCGCACGCCGTGCAGGAAGCCGATCTCGATGATGCCCTTGATCTTGCCGAAATTCGAGATCGGCGCGATCAGCAGTTCGCGCGGCGCCGCCTCGCCCAGCGCCGAAACCACCTTGACGTAGCCGTCAGGCACTTCGCGCAGGGTCATGATGCGGCCCTGGTTGGCGGCCTGCGATGCCAGCGAATCGGCCGGCTGGATCACTTGCGCGTGCGCGGCATCCGGGGCAAAACCGTAGCTGCCGATGCGGCGCAGCACGCCGTCGTCGTTGCGCACGTACATGGCGGCGACGGCGCCGTTCAGGTAGCGCGTGACGTAGTCGAGCACGACCTGGGCCAGCGGTTCCAGGTCGTTGATGCCCATGGTCTTGGCGGCCAGCTCGGTCTGGCCGGCACGCAGCCAGTCCTGGTGGCGCAGCTTGGCATTGTGCTCGGCCTCGTGTTCCAGCGTCTCGTTGTAGCTGTTGGACAGGTGCATCAGCTCGCGCCGGCCGAACAAGGCCAGCGCACCGGCAACGACCAGGCTGAACAACAGGAAGGCGGCGACCGACCAGGCGATCACGACGCGCGAGGACTGGTTGCGTTCTTGCAACAGCCCCTGTTCTTCCAGGATGAAATTGTTGAACTGGCGCCGGACCTCGTCCGTCAGCGTCTTGCCGCGCCCGCTCTTGATCTGGTCGACGAAGGTCTCGTTCCTGTTGCGGCGGGCGATCACGTCCTCGGCGAACGCCTGCCACTGGGCCTGGGCCGCGCGGATGCGCTGCACGCGTTCGACCTGTACCGGATTGTCCTTCACCAGTCCGAGCAGGTCGTTGAGGCCGGTGTCCAGCTGCGTCTTGGCGCTCCGGTAGGGCTGCAGGAAATCGTCGTCGCCGGACAACAGGAAGCCGCGCATGCCGGTCTCCATGTCGGCCGACAGCTTGCTGACCTCGTTGGCGCGGCCGATCACGTGTTCCGAATGTTCGACCCAGCTCAGGACATTGATCAGGTAGGCGATGATGCCGACGAAGACGAGTGCGCTGAGGACGCCCATGCCCAGCGGCATCGCGACGTTACGGGACAGGATTCGGCGGAATTGGGTGCTGTCGATACTCGTTCCGGTCATGCTTTCTCGAAACTCATGTGAAAAAAATGTCCAAAGTGTAACGCAAACGTAAAACCGGGCGCGTTCTTTTGAACACTTTTTTTAATGAGTATTTACACCCATTCCCTGCCGCTCAACGCGCCAGGGCCGCCTTCAGATAAGGCGCCGTGCGGCTGCCCCGCGCGCCTGCCACCTTCTCGGGCGGCCCGGCAACCACCACCTTGCCTCCGGCTTCGCCGGCGCCCGGGCCGATGTCGATCACCCAGTCGCAGGCCGCGACGACGCGCATCGTGTGCTCGACCATGATGACGGTGTTGCCCGCATCGACGAGGCGCTGCAGCTGCGCCAGCAGTCGGTCGGCATCGAGCGGATGCAGGCCCGTGGTCGGCTCGTCCAATATATACAGGGCGCCGCCGCGCACGGCGCGCTGCAGCTCCGTCGCCAGCTTGATGCGTTGCGCCTCGCCGCCGGACAGTTCGGTGGCGCTCTGCCCCAGGCGCAGGTAGCCCAGCCCCACCTCGCGCAAGACCTGCAGCGGACGCGCGACGCTCTCTTCCTCGGCGAAGAAGGCATGCGCCTCGTCCACCGTCATCGCCAGCACCTCGGCGATATTGCGGCCGTTCCACGCGATGGCCAGCGTCTCCGGGTTGTAGCGCGCCCCTTCGCAGGTCGGACACGGCGCGTACACGCTGGGCAGGAACAGGAGCTCGACCATCACGAAGCCCTCGCCCGCGCAGTGCGGGCAGCGGCCCTTGGCAACGTTGAACGAGAAGCGGCCCGCATCGTATTTCTTCTTGCGTGCCTGCGGCGTGGCGGCGAACAGCTTGCGGACCTGGTCGAACAGGCCCGTGTAGGTCGCCAGGTTCGACCGGGGCGTACGGCCGATCGGCTTCTGGTCGACGCGCACGAGGCGCTTGACGCCGTCCATGCCGGCGATGCGGCCCAGCGTCTGCACCTGCTCCTCGGCGTCCAGGCCGGGGGCCTCGTCGCCTTCCGGCTCGTCCTCCGGTGCGGCCTGGCCCAGCGCCTGCGTCACCAGGTCGACCAGCACCTGGCTGACCAGCGTCGACTTGCCGGAGCCGGACACCCCCGTCACGGCCGTCATGACGCCCAACGGGAACGCCACGTCGAGATGGTCGAGGTTGTTGCGGGTGACGCCTTCCAGGCGCAGCTCGCCGGTCGGCGTACGGAGCATGTCCGGCGGGCGCGCCTGGCTGGGCGCCGCGTCGGGCAGGTCGGGGAACAGGTAGCGCCGCGTGTGCGAACCGTCGACCCGGCGCAAGCCCTCGGGCGGGCCGCTGTACAGGACCTGGCCGCCGCCCTCGCCCGCCTGCGGGCCGACGTCGACGATCCAGTCGGCATGGCGGATCACGTCGAGCGCGTGCTCGACGACGAACAGCGAATTGCCGCCCGCCTTCAGGCTCGCCAGCGCGTCGAGCAGCGCCTCCGTGTCCGCCGGGTGCAGGCCGGCCGAGGGCTCGTCCAGCACGTAGACGACGCCGAACAGGTTCGAACGCACCTGCGTGGCCAGGCGCAGGCGCTGCAGTTCGCCCGGCGACAGCGTCGGCGTGCCGCGCTCCAGCGCCAAATAGCCCAGGCCCAGTGTCAGCAGCACCTCGAGGCGCGCGCACAAGTCGGCGGCGATGCGCTGAGTCACGATAACCTGCTCGGGATGCGCGTCCTTGTCCTTGCCCGCCTTGCCGGCCACGTAGGGCTTCATCAATTGCGCGAGCCGTTCGAGCGGCATGCGCGACAGTTCCGTGATGTCCAGGCCGGCGAAGGTCACGGACAGCGCCTCGCGGCGCAGGCGCTTGCCGCGGCACAGCGGGCATTCGGTGCTCACCATGTAGCGCGCCACGCGCTTCTTCATCGAGGCGCTTTCGGTGTTCGCGAACGTCTGCAGCACGTAGCGGCGCGCACCGGTGAACGTGCCCTGGTAGCTGGGGGTGTCCTTGCGCTTCAGCGCGCGCTTCGTCTCCGCCGGCGTCAGGCCCGCGTACACGGGGACGGTGGGCGTGTCGTCCGTATATAAAATCCAGTCGCGGTCCTTCTTCGGCAGGTCGCGCCAGGGCGTGTCGACGTCGTAGCCCAGCGTGACGAGAATGTCGCGCAGGTTCTGGCCGTGCCAGGCCGGCGGCCAGGCCGCGACAGCGCGCTCGCGGATCGTGAGGCTGTCGTCCGGCACCATCGATGCCTCGGTGGCCTCGTAGACGCGGCCCAGGCCCGAGCATTGCGGGCAGGCCCCTTCGGCCGTGTTGGGCGAGAACGATTCCGCGTACAGCAGTTCCTGGCCGGGCGGATAGTCGCCGGCGCGCGAGTACAGCATGCGCAGCGAATTCGACAGCGTGCTGACGCTGCCCACCGACGACCTGGCCGTCGGCGTGCCGCGCTGCTGCTGCAGGGCGACGGCGGGCGGCAGGCCGTCGATGTCGTCGACTTCCGGCACCGGCATCTGGTGGAACAGCCGGCGCGCGTACGGCGACACCGATTCCAGGTAGCGCCGCTGCGCTTCGGCATACAACGTGCCGAACGCCAGCGAGGACTTGCCGGAACCCGAGACGCCGGTGAACACGACGAGGGCGTCGCGCGGGATGTCGACGTCGACGTTCTTGAGATTGTGTTCGCGCGCGCCGCGCACGCGCACATGGCCCGGCAGGCCGGCTCCCGTCGATCGCGCCTGCTGACGATCTTGCTGAGACTCCTGCTGCTTCCTGCGCATATGTCCTCCCCGGCATCGTTCACGAGGCCGTATTGGACCACAGGCGGGCCGGGCCGTCGGTGCGCCCGTCCACAGTAGTGCACTATCAGGGAATCAGGCGCTCCGCGCGCAAGGCCGTGAACAGGTCGAAGAAGGAATCCTCCGTCGATTGCCAGGCCGTAAAACCAAGGCGGCGGCTGTTGGCCATGTCCGTCATCACCTCGATGGGGCGGCCCAGGTCCAGGTCCGTGTGCCAGGGCGACACGAGGCGGTCGAGCGCGGGTTCGCGCAGGCCGTGCTTCTGGGCGATCTGGCGCCAGGTGTCCTGGTCGTTCGCCATGATCTGTTCGAGCGGCTGGATCTCGCCGGAATAGCCGGCCGCCTGCACGCCGAACCACGCGGCCAGCCGGCGCCACAGCCAGCTCCAGCGGAAATAGTCGCCGTTGGTGATGTTGAAGGCCTCGTCCTTCGCCGCATCGGTATCGGCGGCCCAGCGCAACTGCCTGGCCAGCATGCGCGCATCGGTCACGTCCGACAGGCCGTTCCACTGCGCCTCCGAGCCGGGGAACTGGAACGGCCGTCCCGTTTCCTTGCAGATGGACGCGTACACGGCCAGCGTGGTGCCCAGGTTCATCGCATTGCCGACGGCCAGGCCGATGACGGTGTGCGGCCGGTGGATGCTCCAGGTGAAGCGGTCGCGCTTGGCGGCGGCATACACTTCGTCTTCCTGCGCATAGTAAAAATTGTCGAGCGGCAGGCGCGGCTGGGATTCGCGCAGCGGCGTGTCGGGCAAGGTGCCGGAACTGGCATACGCTTCGAACGGGCCGAGGTAGTGCTTCAGGCCCGTCACCAGCGCCACGTGGCGCAGCGACTTGCGCGGCGCCAGCGCACTGAGCAGGTTACGCACCATGCCGGCGTTCACGCGGATGTTCTCGGCCTCGCTGTCCTGGCGCATCCAGGTGGTGATGAACACGTGCGTGGGGCCGTCCTCGCCATTGCCGAATGCCGTCTCGAAGGCCTGCGCCAGCACGGCCGGGTCGAGCAGGTCGGCAGGGACGGGAATCAGGCCAGGCAGATCGGTGGGCGGGCGGCGCGCCAGGCCATACACGGTCCAGCCATGGGCCAGCAGTTCGCGGGCGGTGTAGCGGCCGCCGATGCCGCTGGCGCCAACCACCAGTGCGCTTCGTTGCATGTCGATCCTTTCGTGTCAGTCACGGCGTTCATTCTCACCGGTTTTCGCGAAGGGTGTCGCGCCCCAGCCCTCAGGAAGCCAGCAACGCGAACAGCACGCGCTTGAATTGCTCGATGGGCACGGGGCTGCGGTCGACCTTCATCCGCATCATGGCCCCCTCCCACGATGCCAGCAAGAAGGACGCCACGTCGTCGGGATCCAGATCGGGCCGGATGTCGCCGCTGGCCTGCCCCGCACGCACCGTCTCCGCAAAGGACGCCGTGAGCGCGCGGCAGACCTCGACCAGGTGCACGCGGAGCAGCTCGCTGTGCTCGGGCATTTCCAGGCTCAGGTTGCCGACCAGGCAGCCGTAGCGCCAGCCGGCTGCCGCCAGCCACTCCGTGATCGCATCGAAATAGGCGCGCAGCCGCGCCAGCGGCGGACGGCTCGCGTCGCCGAGCGTGGCGCGCATGATGGCCTGGGTGCGCTCGTGGTAGAGATCGACGACGGCGACCCCGAACGCCTCTTTCGAGCGGAAGTGGTTGGTGAAACAGCCCTGCGGAACGCCGGCTTCCGCCGTGATGTCGCGCACGCCCGCACCGGCGAATCCGCGCTCGTGGACCGTCTTGACGCCCGACTCGACGATTTTTTCTCTCAACGATGGTTTTGGCATGATGGACACGTTCGTATACAAATACAGGTGTACGTATTGTATCAGCCTGTGTCCGGCCATGCAGCACCGTTGCAAGGGCGGATGCCATGTCATTTACCTACCAGGAGAACGAGCGATGAGCAGCTTGAGCGACAAGAACGGCATGTTCGATGCCGCCGACGAGGCATTGGACAACGAGGGTCCCGTCTATATGGTGAACATGATCCGCTACCGCGAGACGGCGGCGTACGAGACACCGTCCGGCTTGCCGCCCTGTTCGGGACGGGAAGCGTATTTCGAGCGGTATGCCCCGGCGTTTCGCCGGATCGCGGAGGGAGAGGACTACGGCCTGTCATGGATCGGCAATGTGCGCGGCGTCCTGGTGGGCACCGGCGACGAGGCGTGGGACGATATCGTCATCGTGCGCTATGCAAGCCTGGCGCTGCTGCGACGCATCGTCGAGAGTCCGGCCTACGTAAGCGAGGCGGAACCGCACAGGCTGGCGGCAATGGCGGACTGGAAGTTCATCGTCACCACGCAACCCGCGCTGCCGGGCTGAGCGCCTGCTCGGTATCAGGCAGGCACCGGCACGGCCAGCTCTTCCAGCGCACGGCACAGGCCGTCCGGCGATGCCTGCGGCGCAAAGCGCGCCGCAGCCTGCCGGGCGCCATCGCGCACGGCCGGCGCGGCGGGCGATGCCAGCAGCAAGCGCAACACGCGCTCCAGGCGCCGCGGGGTCACCCGCGCGGCCGGCAGGCTGCGGCCGGCACCGAGTGCCGCCACGCGCATGGCGTTGTCGAACTGGTCGTGCGCCAGCGGCACCACGAGCTGCGGCGTGCCGGCACGCAGCGCCTCGGCCGTGGTGCCGATGCCGCCGTGGTGGGCGAGCAGCGCCAGGTGCGGCAGCAGGCGCCGCAGCGGCACGTAGTCCTGCCACAGGATCGTCGGCGGCAAATTGGCCGGCAACTGGACGCGGTGCGGCGTGAGGAAGATCGCGCGCCGCCCGAGCCGCTCGACGGCTGCGTGCGCCGCGCGGAAGTAGGCGGCGGACTGCGTATTGCCGGTGCCGTGGGTGAAGGCGAGCGGCGCCGGACCGGCCTGGAGGAAGGCCTGCAGTTCCGGCGATAATGCTGCATCCGGATTCGGGTCGTACAGTGGAAAATCGCCCCGCGCGAGCGGCTGCGGCCAGTCCGGCTGCGTGGGCGCGAACCAGGCCGGGAACAGCGTCAGCGACAGGTCCGGCACGGGGAACACGGCATCGGCCAGCGTCGCCGCCGGCGCCAGGCCGTGCGCGGACCGCGCCGCGTTCACGTCGGCCAGCGCGACGGGATCGATGAAGGTACGCATCGCCCAGCGCCACAGCGCCCGGCGCGCCCCCAGCGGCACCCATGGCGGCACGCGCCACGGCCCGACGAGCAGCGGATCGTGCACGGTCGGCAGGTTCTGCGGCGCCAGGTAGGCGGCGGCGATCTTCAAACCGGGACGCAGCGCGCGGCACAGGTCGGCCTCGGGCAGCGCCAGCGGATGCGCGAGCAGCACGCAGGGCTCGTCGGCGGGCAGCGCCTGCACGAACGAAACGATGCGCGCCATCGCCGGCCGCGTCGCGCGCCAGACGACGCCGAAGCCGCGCGTCGGATGCCACAGGTCGGGGTCGTGCAGCACGGCTTCGTCGGCCGGCAATCCCGTGAACGGCAGTCCCGTGGGCACCACGTAGGGCGCGTGCTGTTCGGGCGCGAGGAAGGAAATCCGATGCCCGCGCTCGCGCAGGGCCAGCGCCAGCGCGAGGAAGGGAAACAGGTCGCCGGCCGAGCCGATGGTGACGACGACGAAGTGGGTGGGCCGCTGCAAGGGGTCGATCTCCGGTGTGTCCGCGAGACGCTACTCTACGCGAAACGCTGCTTGACGCTCGTCCCGTTTTCATTGATACAATGCGCCCACCCCATCACGGAGGATTCCACCCATGCGCCTGTAAGCCCCGCCGCGCCACTGCGCCGGCACCGAACGCAATGCCGCCTTCCAGCGGTACGTCTTCATTGGCTGACAGGATTCACACATGGCACATCCGTACTTTGCGGCCCTGCACGGGGTCGACATCCATTTGCCCGACGGGCGCACCCTTTTCCACGACCTGCACGAAACGCTCGGACCGGAGACGGTCGGCCTGATCGGTGCCAACGGCAGCGGCAAGTCCACGTTCGGCCGGGTCGTCGCCGGCGCGCTGTCACCCGCCAGCGGACGCATCGAGCGGCCGGGCCGCATCCGCCATGTCGAGCAGCAGACGGGGGCGACGCAGGCAGCGTGCCTCGCGGAGCTCGCCGGCCTGGCGCCACCGCTGGCCGCCCTGCGCCGTCTGGCCGCAGGCAAGGCGCGCGATGACGACCTCGACCTGGTCGGCGAGCGCTGGGACCTCGAGGCGCGCTGGCAGGCGATGCTGCGCGAAGCGGGGCTGGCCGAGGCGATGGCGCCGGACGCCCTGTCCGGCGGCCAGCGCACGCTGCTGGCATTGATCGGCGCATTCTGCAGCGACGCCGACCTGCTCGTGCTGGACGAACCGGGCAACCATCTCGATCGCGACCACCGCGCCTTCCTGCTCGCGCAGATGGAGGCCTGGCGCCGCGCCGGCCGCGGCCTCCTGCTGATCACGCACGACCGCGAACTGCTGGCCCACGTCGAGCGCACGCTCGAAGTCCATGCGGGCGGCCTGCGGCGCTACGGCGGCGGCTGGGACGTGGTGTCGGCGCAGCGCGAGGCCGAGCTGGCCGCGGCCAGCGCGCGCCTGGAACGGGCCCGCGTCGAACGGCGCCAGGGCGAGGACGCGATGCGCGAACAGGCCGAACGCGCCATGCGACGCACTGCGCGGGGCGAGCGTGCCGGCAGGCTTGGCGGCCAGCCGAAGATCGTGCTCAACGCCCTGCCCCAACGCGCGCAGCAGACCGACGGTGCGCGCGCCGAACGCCACGCACGCCGGCGCGACGCCCTGGCGCGCGACGTGAGCAATGCCTTCGCGGCGCTCGACGGCGCCCTGGACAAGCCGTCCTTCCCGCAACTGGACACCTCCATCGCCGCCGGCCAGGCCGCGCTGGTGCTGGACGGTCTGGTGCCGGCCTGGGGACCGCGCCGGCCGCTCGAGTGGGCCGTGCATGGCGCCGCACGCTTGGCCATCTGCGGTCCGAACGGCTGCGGCAAGTCGACGCTGCTGCGCACGATCGCCGGGCAGGTGGCGCCGTCGTCGGGACAGGTGCGCGGCGTGCCGGGCGTGCTGCTGGACCAGCACCTGGCGCTGCTCGATCCGGCATCGAGCCTGCTGGTGCAGCTGCGCGCGGCGGCGCCCGGCGTCGACGAAGGCCGGCTGCGGCAGATGCTGGCGATCGCCGGATTGGGACCGGAGCGCATCCTGCGCCCGAGCGGCACCTTGAGCGGGGGCGAGCGCATGCGTGGGGCGCTGTTGCTGGCGGTGCTGGCACTGCCGACGCCGAAGTTGCTGATGCTGGACGAACCGACCAATCATCTCGACCTGCACGGCGTGGAGGCGCTGGAGGCGATGCTGGCTTCGTGGGAAGGAGCGCTGGTCGTGGTGTCCCATGACGAGCGCTTCCTGGAGAAGATGGGGCTCACGCACCGCCTCGAATGCGATGGCGACGCGTGGATGGTGCGGCAGATTTGAGGTTCGGTGGGCATGTGATGCCCACCCTACGGTTGCGTTGCATTGCGCAGGGTAGGCACCACGTGCCCGCCATCACCGCAAGCACCTCGTTACAGGAACCGGTCGAGAATCCGCCGGCTGTTCTTGTCCACCCCGAACATGTCGCGGATCAGGAAGTGGATGCCGTGGCTGTCCGCGATCAGCAGCGAAAACGCGCCCAGCCGGCGGATGTCTTCCTCGCCTTTCAGGACGAACTCGGTGTCGCCGCGGTCCGTCTTCACGTGCCACGTACAGGGCGTGGCGAAGCTCGACACGCTCTTGATCGACAGGATCTCGGGCATGAATTCGCGGCCATCGAGTTCCTCGGTGACGAGGGCGCGGATGTCGGCCGGCATGGCGTCCAGGTCGTCGATCCAGGCGACTTCCTTGCCGCCGTCACGCACCAGCGAGATGCCGCGCGTGGGCGCCTGCACGGGGAAGGAGCGCACGGGCGCCACGCCGACGAATTCCTCGCCGGCGGCGTTGGTGAGCACCAGCTTGCCGAACGCGTCGCGGCGCAGCTGGAACGGGGCTTCAACAATACTCGTCATCATTCGTCTTCCTTGCCGTCCGGGTCCTGGTCCACATTGCGCGCCTGCGCCTCGTACAGGCGGTAGTAGGCGCCCTGCTGCGCCATCAGCTCGTCGTGGCTGCCCTCTTCCACCACCAGGCCGCGGTCGAGCACGACCAGGCGGTCGGCCCGGTGCAGCGTCGACAGGCGGTGCGCGATGGCGATCGTCGTGCGGCCCTGCACCAGGTTGTCCAGCGCCTTCTGGATTTCCTTCTCCGTTTCCGAGTCGACCGAGGACGTGGCCTCGTCGAGGATCAGGATCGGCGGGTCGATCAGCAGCGCCCTCGCGATCGAGATGCGCTGGCGCTCGCCGCCGGACAGGCCCTGGCCGCGCTCGCCCACCATCGAATCGTAGCCCTGCGGCAGGCGCAGGATGAATTCGTGGGCGTGCGCCGCGCGCGCCGCCGCGATGATCTCTTCGCGCGTGGCGTCCGGCTTGCCGTAGGCGATGTTCTCGGCAATCGTGCCGAAGAACAGGAAAGGCTCCTGCAGCACGAGGCCGATGTGGCGGCGGTAATCCGCCACGGCGAACGAACGGATGTCCTTCCCGTCCAGCAGGATCGCGCCTTCGGCCACGTCGTAGAAGCGGCAGATCAGGTTGACCAGCGTGCTCTTGCCCGAACCGGAGTGGCCGACCAGGCCGACCATCTCGCCGGCCTTGATATTGAGCGAGATGCCGCGGTTGACGGCGCGGTTGCCGTAGCGGAAACCGACTTCGCGCAGCGCGATATTGCCCTCGACCTTGTCCAGCTTGACCGGGTTGACGGGGTCCGGGACGCTCGACACGTGGTCGAGGATGTCGAAGATGCGCTTGGCGGCCGATGCCGACTTCTGCGTCACCGACACGATGCGGCTCATCGAATCGAGGCGCACGTAGAAGCGGCCGCTGTAGGCGATGAAGGACGCCAGCGTGCCGACGGTGATCTCGCCCTTGCTGATCTGCCAGATGCCGAAGCACCAGATGATCAAGAGGCCCAGTTCCGTCAGCAGCGACACGGTCGGCGAGAACAGCGACCAGACCTTGTTCAGCTTGTCGTTGACGGCGAGGTTGTGCTTGTTGGCGTCGCGGAACCGGGCGGCTTCGCGCTTTTCCTGGGCGAAGGCCTTCACCACGCGGATGCCGGGAATGGTATCGGCCAGCACGTTGGTCACTTCGCCCCAGACGCGGTCGATCTTCTCGAAACCCGTGCGCAGCTTGTCGCGCACGATGTGGATCATCCAGGCGATGAGCGGCAGCGGCACCAGCGTCACCAGCGCCAGCTTGGCGTTGATGGAGAACAGGATCACGCCCGTCATGATGATCATGAGGACGTCCGACAGGAAGTCCAGCAGGTGCAGCGACAGGAACACGCAGATGCGGTCCGAGCCGCTGCCAATGCGGCTCATCAGGTCGCCCGTGCGCTTGCCGCCAAAGAATTCCAGCGACAGGCGCAGCAGGTGTTCATAGGTTTCCGAGCGCATGTCCGCGCCCATCCGCTCCGACACCAGCGCGAGGATGTACGTACGGCCCCAGCCCAGCGCCCACGCCAGGATGGCCGAGCCGAACAGGCCTCCCATGTACATGTAGACGAGCGACGTGTCGATTTCCTTGCCGTTCTGATACGGGATCAGCACGTTGTCCATCAGCGGCATGGTCAGGTAAGGCGGGATCAGGTGGGCGCCGGTGCTGGCCAGCAGCAGCAGGAAGCCCAGCAGCAGCTGGCCCTGGTAAGGCCGGGCGAAGCGCCACAGGCGGAACAGGGTCCAGGTCGACGGCGGCGTGTGCAGCACCTTGGTGCAGATCGGGCAATCTTCCTGGTCCGGGTCGAGCGGCGCCTTGCAGCTGGGGCAGGTATGCTGCTCCGGCGGCTGCACGGCGATGCCGGTGCGGTGGCTTTCGAGCTGGTCGCGGAACTGGTCGAGGACGCGGATCGCCTGCAGGTTCTGGCCCAGCGTGAAGCGCCAGGCGCCCAGCAAGCCCTGTTCGTCGACGAGTTCGAGGTGGCCGACGCCGGCATGGTCGTAATGACGCAGCACCAGGCCGTCGCGGTAGGCCCAGTCGTGCCAGGTCGATTCCCCCGGCGCGCGGGCCAGCAGGCGGCGGTCCGTCACGACGATCAGGCCTTTGGTGAAACGTAATTTCGAATCGAGGTCAACCTCGACGCTGGTTAGAACGTTTTCCCCTGGCGCAAGCTTTTTCTCGACGTCCGGCTGCCAGTGCTCAGGCAGGAAACTGGCGGCTACCGCCAGCGGCGCAGAGGGAACGAGTTGTTGATTTGTCATGTAGCTCCGCCGATGAAGGCGATGGTTTCCATCTGAATAATGTTGGGAGTCGGGCTGCGGATGGCAGATCTTGTACGTTGGAACGCGGCGGTAGGTATTACGGTTGACAGCCGTGTGTGCCGGAGCGCCTTCGTAATTACGGTATTCTATCGAACAGGCGAGCCTGGCAACGGATGGTTCGGCGCGATAAGCTTCGTTTCAGCAAGTATACAACATGTGCATTGTGGAAATATACACAGATACGCTGCAATTCAGCGATTTGTGCCACGATGCGCGAACATAGGCAAATGCTGTTGTGGTGAGAGAGTGGTCGCCGCGCGGCCAGATATATTCATGACGAATAAGAAAGACATCGACATTCTTCGCGTTACCCACCTGGGTGGACCGAACATCTGGACCTACCGCCCTGTCATCGAAGCCTGGCTCGATCTCGGCGAACTCGAGGAGTGTCCTTCGAACGCCCTGCCGGGCCTGTACGAGCGCCTGACGACCTGGCTGCCGGGACTGGTTGAACACCGCTGCGGCGTCGGCGAACGGGGCGGCTTCCTCGAGCGCCTGCGCGACGGCACCTGGGCCGGCCACATCCTGGAGCACGTCGTGCTGGAGCTGCAGAACCTGGCCGGCATGAAGACGGGCTTCGGCAAGACCCGCTCGACCGCCGACCGCGGCATCTACAAGATGGCGTTCCGCACCCGCGACGAGATCGTCGGCCGCGCCGCGCTGAAGGCTGGCCACGCCCTGCTGATGGCCGCCATCAACGACACGCCGTTCGACCTGAAGGCCACCGTGTTCGAGCTGACCGAACTGGTCGACCGCTACTGCCTGGGCCCGTCCACGGCGAACATCGTCGATGCCGCCACCGACCGCCGCATTCCCTCGCTGCGCCTGACCGACGGCAACCTGGTCCAGCTGGGCCACGGCGCCGCCCAGCGCCGCATCTGGACCGCCGAGACCGACCGCACCAGCGCCATCGCCGAAAGCATCGCCAGCGACAAGGACCTGACCAAGACCCTGCTCGCCTCCTGCGGCGTGCCGGTGCCGGAAGGCAGCGTGGTGCGCAGTGCGGAAGCGGCGTGGGAAGAGGCGCAGGACATCGGCCTGCCCGTCGTCATCAAGCCCGTCGACGCCAACCACGGCCGCGGCGTCTCGCTGAACCTGATGACCGAGGCGGACGTCCACGCCGCCTACAAGATCGCGTCCGACGAAGGCGATTCCCATTCCGTGCTGGTCGAGCGCTTCATTACCGGCAACGAGCACCGCCTGCTGGTCGTCGGCCAGAAGGTCGTGGCGGCCGCGCGCGGCGAATCCGTGTGGGTGACGGGCGACGGCGTCTCGACCGTCGTCCAGCTGTGCGACATCCAGATCAATACCGACCCGCGCCGCGGCGAAGCCGAGGAATTCCCGCTGAGCCCCGTGCTGCCCGCCCAGAGCGAGGAAAACCAGCTGCAGCTCAAGCGCCAGGGCCTGACCCCGACCTCCGTGCCGCCGGCCGGCCAGAAGGTGCTGATCCAGGTGAACGGCAACGTCGCCGACGACGTCACCGACCTCGTGCACCCGGACGTGGCCTATATGGCGGCCCTTGCCGCGCGCGTCGTGGGCCTGGACATCGCCGGCATCGACCTGGTAGCCGAGGACATCTCGCGCCCGCTCGACGTGCAGCGTGGCGCCATCATCGAAGTCAACGCCAGCCCGGGCCTGCTGGCCCACATCAAGCCGGCATCGGGCGAGCCGCGCAATGTCGGCAAGGACATCGTCGAGCACCTGTTCGGCGCCGGCGAGACGGGCCGCATCCCGCTGGTGGGCGTCACCGGCACCGAGGACGCCGCGCTGGCCGCGCGCCTGGTCGGCACCGTGCTGCACCACGCCGGCAAGCACGTGGGCGTGGCCAACCGCGAAGGCCTGTTCCTGGACAACCGCCAGGTCGACGCGCGCGACGGCACCCGCTTCGAGGCGGGCCAGCGCGTGCTGATCAACCGCACCGTGCAGGCCGGCGTGTTCGAATCGAACGCGCGCTCCATCCTGAGCGAAGGCCTGCCCTACGACCGCTGCCTGGTCGGCATCGTGACCGACATGGGCGACGTGGCCGACGTCCAGGACCTGTACGTGCGCGACGAGGATGCGCTGTACAACGTGGTGCGCAGCCAGGTCGACGTCGTGCTGTCCGACGGCGCCGCCGTGCTGAACGCCGGCGACGAGCGCACGGCCGAACTGGCCGAACTCTCCGACGGCGCCGTGCTGTTCTACGCGCTGGACGAGGCCAATTCCGTGCTGGCCGCGCACCGCGCCGAAGGCGGCCGCGTCGCCTTCGTGCGCGACGGCCACATCGTGCTGGCCGACGGCGAGCGCGAAACCCGCCTGCTGGGCCTGGACAAGCTCAAGCCCACCGTGGCCGCCCAGCCGGGCGCCGTGCTGGCCGCGGCCTGCGCCGGCTGGGCGCTGGACGTGCCGGCGGACCTGATCTGCTCGGGCCTGCGCACGTTCGACCCGGCCGCCAAGAAAGCCAAGCACTGAGCGAAGCACCAAGCAAGCACCGACAGATACGAACAAAGGATCATAGGTTTATGGAAGTATCACGCGTACGGGCCCTGCGCGGCCCCAATCTCTGGAGCCACCACACGTCGGTGGAAGCGATCGTTTCCTGCGCCCCCGAGGAAGAATCGATCAGCGCCCTGGCCGGCTTCGAGACGCGCCTGCGCGCCCTGTTCCCCGAGATCTGGCCGCTGCAGCCGACCGGCCACGACGACACCATCCCGCTGGCCCAGGTGCTGGAAGTGGCGGCCCTGGCGCTGCAGGCGCAGGCCGGCTGCCCCGTGACCTTCAGCCGCTCCACCGCCACCGTGGAACCAGGCATCTACCAGGTCGTCGTCGAATACTCAGAGGAAGACGTGGGCCGCCTGGCCCTGAAACTGGCCGAGCAGCTGTGCATCGCCGCGCGCGACGACCAGCCGTTCGACCTCGAGGCGGCGCTGACGCAACTGCGCGACCTCGACGAGGACGTGCGCCTGGGCCCCTCCACCGGCTCGATCGTGCAGGCCGCCGTCGCGCGCGGCATCCCGTTCCGCCGCCTCACCGAAGGCAGCATGGTGCAATTCGGCTGGGGCAGCCGCCAGCGCCGCATCCAGGCCGCCGAGATCGACGCCACCGGCGCCATCGCCGAATCGATCGCGCAGGACAAGGAACTGACCAAGAAGCTGCTGCACGCGGCCGGCGTGCCTGTGCCGCTGGGCCGCTCGGTCTCCGACCCCGACGACGCCTGGGCGGCCGCCCTCGAAGTCGGCCTGCCGGTCGTCATCAAGCCGAAGGACGGCAACCAGGGCAAGGGCGTGACCGTCAACGTCACCACGCGCGAACAGCTGGACGCGGGCTTTGCCGCCGCCTCCGAGTTCCGCGAAGACATCATGGTCGAAAAATACCTGCCGGGCCACGACTACCGCCTGCTCGTCATCGGCAACAAGCTGATCGCCGCCGCGCGCCGCGATCCGCCGCACGTGGTCGGCGACGGCAAGCACACGGTGCGCCAGCTGGTCGAGGAGGTCAACAAGGACCCGCGCCGCGGCAGCGGCCACGGCACCGCGCTGACCAAGATCCGCTTCGACGACATCGCCCTCGCCTCGCTGGCCAAGCAGGGCCTGAACGCGGAATCCGTTCCGTCCAAGGGCCAGCGCGTCACGCTGCGCAACAACGCCAACCTGTCGACCGGCGGCTCGGCCACCGACGTCACCGACGACGTCCACCCGGACGTGGCGGCGCGCTGCATCGCGGCCGCCCACATGGTGGGCCTGGACATCTGCGGCGTCGACCTGGTGTGCGACAGCGTGCTCAAGCCGATCGAGGACCAGAACGGCGGCATCGTCGAAGTGAACGCCGCGCCGGGCCTGCGCATGCACATCTCGCCGTCGTTCGGCAAGGGCCGCGCGGTCGGCGAAGCGATCATGGACACCTTGTACGGTCCGGGCGACGACGGCCGCATCCCGGTCGTCGCCGTGACCGGCACGAACGGCAAGACCACCACGGTGCGCCTGATCGCCCACCTGCTGGCATCGTCCGGCCTGCGCACCGGCATGACGAATACGGACGGCGTCTACATCCAGGGCCGCCGCATCGACAGCGGCGACTGCAGCGGTCCGCGCAGCGCCCGCAACGTGCTGATGCACCCGGACGTCGACGCCGCCGTGTTCGAGACGGCGCGCGGCGGCATGCTGCGCGAAGGCCTGGCCTTCGACCGCTGCCAGGTGGCGGTGGTGACCAATATCGGCGCTGGCGACCACCTGGGCCTGAACTACATCACCACGCTGGAAGACCTCGCGGTCCTGAAACGCGTGATCGTGCAGAACGTGGCGCCGGGCGGCATGGCCGTGCTGAACGCGGCCGACCCGATCGTGGCGGCGATGGCCGAGAACACCCGCGGCGACGTGACCTACTTCGCCCAGGACTGCTCGCTGCCGCTGATGCAGAAGCACCGCGCCGCCGGCCGCCGCATCGTCCACGTCGACAACGGCTACCTGGTGGCCGTGCAAGGCACGTTCGAAGAGCGCGTGGCGCTGACGGAAGTGCCCATCACCCGCGGCGGCGTGGTCGGCTTCCAGGTCGAGAACACGCTGGCCGCCGTGGCCGCAGCCTGGGCCACCGGCATCTCGTGGGATGCGATCCGCCTGGGCCTGAAGACCTTCGTGGGCGAGAGCGACAATGCGCCGGGCCGCTTTAACGTGTTCGATTACAAGGGCGCCACCGTCATCGCCGACTACGGCCACAACCCGGACGCGATCCAGGCCCTCGTGAACGCCGTCGAATCGATGCCGGCCAAGCGCCGCTCGGTGGTCATCTCCGGCGCCGGCGACCGCCGCGACGAAGACATCCGCGACCAGACCCGCATCCTCGGCAAGGCCTTCGACGACGTGCTGCTGTACGAAGACCAGTGCCAGCGCGGCCGCACCGAAGGCGAAGTCGTCGCGCTGCTGCGCCAGGGCCTGGCCGATGCCACCCGCACCAGCCACATCGACGAGATCAAGGGCGAGTTCGTCGCCATCGACAAGGCGCTGGCACGTTTGCAACCGGGCGATCTGTCGCTGATCCTGATCGACCAGGTCGACGAAGCGCTGGCGCATATCTCGAAACGCGTGGCGGAAGCGTAAGCGCGCTTCAATACGCAACATCAAGTACGTCGTCCCCGCGAAGGCGGGGACCCAAGTTCAGCTTGCGTTATCGAACCGCCGGCAAAATTGGGTCCCCGCCTGCGCGGGGACGACGTTTTTTTTTGGCCTGCGACTGTGTTCAGCGGCGACGGCGTCGCGCCAGACCTACCCCAGCCAGCCCCAGCCCCAGCAAAGCCAACGACCCCGGCTCCGGCAGCGGATGCGGCTCCGTCCCCGGATCCGTCGGGTCGGTCGGATCCGTCGGATCGTCCGGATCGTCCGGGTCGGGACCCGGCCCCGGACCGTTGCCAGGCCCGTTAATCTCCAGCACCGAACTGAAATACTCGAGCGGATCGCCGAAGCCCGTATCGCCGATGGTCAGGATCCAGCTGCCGAACATGTCGATGCCGTCGAAGGCGCTGAGCAGGTCGACGGGCTTGAACGAGCCCTGGGTGCCCTCGCCGCCGTTGACCGCCGGGTCGCCGACCGTCATCGTGGCTTCGTCGTCGAACATCACGGAAATGACGCCGGTGCCGTTGCCCGTGTCGCTGTAGGTGTAGGGCCGCACGAGGTCGACGACGATGCCCGTCGGCGACGTGAGGCTAAAGGAGATTTCGTTCTCGAACGAGCCCGTATTGCTGACGCACTCGGTGCCGCCCTGCACGCCCGGGTCGTCGCATTTGGCGAACGTGACGGTGAAATTGACGTCGCGGACGGTGCCGTGCTGGCCGATGGTCAGGATGCGTGTCGCCGTGTCGCCATCGACGAAGGCATAGTTGGCATTCGTTCCGAGGACTGCCGCGTGGGCATTGAACCCCATCCCCAATACCAATGCAGCCACCGCAGTGCTGATGCGTGTCATGGTCATGCCGTGCTCCTTGTTTTATTTACAATTACCTTGAGTGCAAACATCATGCCAATCAAGAAAAATCAAAACAAATCAAAGGAGTAGGGAAAATTTCCGCGCTGAACTGTAAATTATGCCGACAGGGCGGACGGCCAGCCGCTACGTTAGTCAGCGAACGTGGCTGCCCCGACTTCTGACATAGTATGGAGAACGCACGCCGCCAAAACGGCGTGCCATCAGACAACGGTGCGACCATGACCCTCGACCAGCATACGCAGCCTCCCCCCGACGATCCGGCACCGGACATGCCGTTCCGGCGCCTGCTGTACCGCTTCATCTTCTTCGACTGGCTGTTCCGCGACGTCAGCGCCGCCCGCAACCGCATCGAGCGCCACGCCGCCCGCCAGCACAACCGCAAGATGAGCCGCTACCTGCCCGTCTACCTGCGCCGCTGGTCCTTCCTGACCGCTTTCGACTTCGCACTGGGCGTGCTGTTCGAGAAAGTGCTGCAGGCCGGGCTGCTGTCCGCGTGGTTCTTCACCTGGTCGTGCGTCACGCTGACGGGGATGGTGGTCATTACGGTGGCATGGCTGATCCTGAACCATGCTCGGCTGTCATGATGCGCTTGAGATTTTTTAATTAATCGAACAAACAAATGCGGGAAGATTTCCTCTTGGACCATGGAGGAAACGCATGACCTTCTTGTATATACCGGATCACGGCGTGCCGCAGCGGGCACTGGGCGAGCGGCGGATCGACCGCGACACGGCCGCCACCATCGATGCCGTGCTGCGCATACGGAGTCCCAGGGCCGCCGCGCATGCGCTGGCCCGCAACAACATCGACATGATGACCGCGCTGCGCGTGGTGGCGTCGGCGCAGCGGCGGCGGGAATAGCCGCATTCACGTTCATGTGGCATCGCTCCATACCGCCGGGCTGCCCTACAGCCCATCGATCGCGGTAAAATGACGCTCCTGGCAAGACCTTTCCTGCTTGCCTACTCGAACTGACCACATGAACGTCCCACGCGAAATCAATGCCGACGCGGCGAAACGCCTCGCGACCGAAAAGCACACGCCCATGATGCAGCAATACCTGCGCATCAAGGCCGACTACCCCACCATGCTCGTCTTCTACCGCATGGGCGACTTCTACGAGCTGTTCTACGAAGACGCCGAGAAGGCCTCGCGCATCCTGGGCATCACGCTGACGGCGCGGGGCGCTTCGGGCGGCAATCCGATCAAGATGGCGGGCGTGCCCTTCCACTCGCTCGACCCTTACCTCGCCAAGCTCGTCAAGCTGGGCGAGTCGTGCGCGATCTGCGAGCAGATCGGCGATCCGGCGCTCTCGAAGGGTCCGGTGGAACGCAAGGTCGTGCGCGTCGTCACGCCGGGTACGCTGACGGATTCGGACCTGCTGCCGGAAAAGGCCGAGCGTCCGCTGCTGGCCGTCTGCACCGTCGTCAATCGCAAGGTCGTCACCACGGGCCTGGCCTGGCTGTCGCTCGCGAGCGGCGCGCTGCGCCTGATGGAATTCGCGGGCGATGCGCGCGTGGCCGCCACCCGCCTCGTGCAGGAACTCGAGCGCATCGCGCCGGCCGAGGTGCTGCGCGCCGATGCCGATGCGGACATGTTCGAAGCGAGCCCCGTCGGCCACACGGCGCGCGTGCCCGAGTGGCACTTCGACGTCGTCCACGGCCACAAGTCGCTGCTGGACCAGTTGGGCGTTGCGACCTTGAGCGGCTTCGGCGCGGACGGCCTCGGGGCCGCCTTCGGCGCGGCCGGCGCGCTGCTGCGCTATGCCCAGTCGACGCAGGGACGCGGCCTGCAGCACGTGAACAGCCTGTCGGTGGAATCGGAGAGCGAATTCATCGGCCTGGATGCCGCCACGCGCCGCAACCTGGAACTGACGGAGACGATCCGCGGCCACGAATCGCCCACGCTGTTCTCGCTGCTGGACGGCTGCCGCACGGCGATGGGTTCGCGCCTGCTGCGCCACTGGATCCACCATGCGAAGCGCGACCAGTCGGTGGCCCGTTCGCGCCACGAGGCGATCGGCGCGCTGGCCCTGCACGAGGCGGCGCACGAGCTGGCCGCGACGCTGACCCACGTGCCGGACGTCGAGCGCATCACCACCCGCATCGCGCTGCAGACGGCGCGTCCGCGCGACCTGGCCAGCCTGCGCGACGGCCTGAAGCAGTTGCCGGCCCTGCGCGAGCAGGTGGCGCGCTGCTTCATCCCGGGCGATTCCTGCCTGCTGCGCGACATCCACGATGCGCTGGCGATCCCCGAAGACTGCTTGGGCCTGCTGGTGCGCGCCATTGCCGAGGAGCCGGCGGCCATGGTGCGCGACGGCGGCGTGTTCGCGCGCGGCTTCGATGCGGAACTCGACGAGCTGCGCGCGCTGTCAGAGAACGCGGGCCAGTTCCTCGTCGACCTGGAAACACGCGAGCGCGCCCGTACCGGCATCGCCAACCTGCGCGTCGAGTACAACAGGGTGCACGGCTTCTACATCGAAGTCACCAATGGCCAGACGGACAAGGTGCCGGAAGACTACCGCCGCCGCCAGACGCTGAAGAACTGCGAGCGCTACATCACGCCGGAACTGAAGGCGTTCGAGGACAAGGCGCTGTCCGCCCAGGACCGCGCACTGGCCCGCGAGAAGCTGCTGTACGAGCTGCTGATGGGCGACCTGGCGCCGCACATCGGCTGCCTGCAGCGCATCGCCGCCGGCATCGCCCAGATCGATGCGCTGGCCGCGCTGACCGGTCACGCCGTGCGCAACAACTGGTGCGCGCCGCAACTGGTGCAGGACCCGTGCCTGACCATCGTCGAGGGCCGCCATCCGGTCGTCGAGAAGCAGATCGAGCGCTTCATCGCCAACGACTGCGTGCTGTCGAACGAGCGTCGCCTGTTGCTCATTACCGGTCCGAACATGGGCGGTAAATCGACGTTCATGCGCCAGGTCGCCCTGATCACGCTGCTGGCCTACATCGGCAGCTACGTGCCGGCGGCCAGTGCGACGATCGGTCCGATCGACCGCATCTTCACCCGCATCGGCGCGTCCGACGACCTGGCCAACGGCCGCTCGACCTTCATGGTCGAGATGACGGAGTCGGCGACCATCTTGAACGGCGCCACCGAGCACTCGCTGGTGCTGATGGACGAAGTGGGCCGCGGCACCTCGACCTTCGACGGCCTGGCGCTGGCGTGGGCCATCGCGCGCCACCTGATCGACGTCAGCCGCAGCTTTACCTTGTTCGCCACCCACTACTTCGAGCTGACCCAGCTGCCGGAAGCGCATCCGAGCGCGGTCAACGTGCACCTGTCGGCCGTCGAACACAAGGACAGCATCGTGTTCCTGCACGCCGTGCAGGAAGGCCCGGCCTCGCAGAGCTACGGCCTGCAAGTGGCGCAGCTGGCCGGCGTGCCGCCCGCCGTGATCCGCGCCGCGCGCAAGCACCTGGCGCGCCTGGAATCGCAGGCCCTCGATGCGACGCCGCAGCTCGACCTGTTTGCGCCGGCGCCGTGCGACGATGCCGTGGAGGCAACCGATGCGGCCGTTGCCGAATCAGCCGCGCCGCACGCCACCATCGAGCCCTCGCCCGCGCTCGCGCTGCTGGACGACATCGATCCGGACGCCCTGACCCCGCGCGAGGCGCTCGAGCGGCTGTACGAACTCAAGCGCCTGGCCGCCGGCTGATGCCCAAGCGCCGACCGTTCTTGCGCCTGGCCGCCCTCCTGGGCGCGGCCCTGCTTGCCGCCGGCGCCCATGCTGCGGGCGACGGCAAGCAGGACGATGGCTTGGCGCATCGCTTCGCCGTCATCGGCCATGCCGCGACGGACGGCGGCGACAAGCGCCTGAAACAGGCGCTCGACGACAACGATGGCAAGGACGTCGCCTTCCTCGTCGTCACGGGCATCAAGGGAACGAACGAACCGTGCAGCGACAAGCTGTACCAGCAGCGGCGCGAACTGGTCGACGATGCGCGCCGTCCCGTGGTCGTCCTGCCGGCCGGCAGCGACTGGACCGAGTGCCGCAACAGCGCCGGCCGCACGAACGCGATCGAGCGCCTGAACCGCATCCGCGAGCTGTACTACGGCGAGCCGTCGGCGCTGGGCGCGCACAAGCTGGCGCTGACGCGCCTGTCGACGAGTCCGCGTTTTCGCAGCTATGCGGAGAATGCCCACTGGTCGGTGGGCAAGGTGCTGTATGCGACCGTCAACATGCCGGCCGATAACAACCACTACCTGACGGCGGCCGGCCGCAACAGCGAATTCGAAGACCGCCTCGTCGCCAACCGCTTCTGGCTGAACCGCCTGTTCACCATCGCCAAGCGCGACAAGCTGGAAGCGCTGGTGCTGTTCTCGGAAGGCGATCTGAAGGCGCTGTCCCAGCCGACCGGCCTGCGCGCCCTGCTGCGCAGCGCGCTACCGGAAAACGACGGCTTCGCCGAAGCGCGGCGCCAGGTGCTGACGCTCGCGCAGAAATTCCGCGGCAAGGTCTTGTTGGTCGACAGCGGACGGCTCGCCAAGGGCGTGAAGCCGGCGATCGCGTGGCAGGGGAATGTCGGGCACCTGTCGGTGGGGGCGCAGGCGGTCGAGGTGGCGGTCGATCCGGCGAACAAGGTGCTGTTCAAGGTCGACAAGGGGATGGATGGCAAGAAGGAAGACCATCCGAAGGCGGAGAGCCTGAAAACAGGCAAAAAATAACCGCAAAACAAGCACAAAATAAGCACGTCGCCCCTGCGCAGGCAGGGGCCCAATTTCCTTCGCGTCGACGCGCAATTGGATCCCTGCCTTCGCAGGGATGACGTTGCTTTATGCTCGTGGCAGTTTTTTTACTGCAGCGGCTGGCTGCGGAAATGGTCGCCCGGCTCGCTGTCCTCGATTTCCTCGTGACCGTGATGGTGGCCGTGTGCGCCATGCACGTGGCCGTGGGACACTTCTTCCGCGGTCGCTTCACGCACGTCGATCACCGACAGTTCGAAGCGCAGGGCCATGCCGGCCAGCGGGTGGTTACCGTCGAGCACGACCTTGTCGTCGGCCACATCGGTCACGGTGAAGATAACGGGTTCGTCGTCGCCGCCTTCGGCCACGCCTTCGAACTGCATGCCGACTTCGATCGGTTCCGGCAGGCGCTTGCGGTCTTCGACCTTCACCAGGTTCGGGTCGTAGTCGCCGAACGCATCGTCCGGCTCGATCTGGAGGGTCGACGTGTAGCCCACATCCTTGCCGTCCAGCTCTTCTTCGATCTTCGGCAGCGTGTTTTCGTAACCGCCATGGAGGTAGACCATCGGCTGGGCGCCGTCTTCGATCAGGTTGTTCTGGGCGTCGGACAACTTGTAGTTCACCGACACAACCGTGTTCTTGGCAATCTTCATTGCGCTTCCTTTCGTGGGTAAGGGTCCGATTATACCCCCATGTCGTTTTTCCCCGCCCCGCCCATGGGTATAATGACGCATGCAAAAACTTCAGCTCCTCGGGAACATCACTCCCGCCCAGTTCCTGCGGGATTACTGGCACAAGAAACCGCTCCTGATCCGTCAGGCGATCCCCAATTTCAAGCCGCTGCTCAAGTTCGAGAAACTCGCCGAACTGGCGCAGCAGAACCATGTCGAATCGCGCCTCGTCACGTTGGCCGACGGCCAATGGGATATGCAGCACGGTCCGCTGACTGCATTGCCGCCGCGTACCCAACGCGAATGGACGATGCTGGTGCAAGGCATCAACCTGCACGAACCGAAGGCGGATGCGCTGCTGCGCCAGTTCCGCTTCGCGCCGGATGCGCGCCTGGACGACCTGATGGTCAGCTTCGCCACCGACGGCGGCGGCGTCGGTCCGCACTTCGATTCCTACGACGTGTTCCTGCTGCAGGCGCAAGGCAAGCGCCGCTGGCGCATCGGCGCCCAGCAGGACCTGACGCTGGTCGAAGGCCTGCCGTTGAAGATCCTGGCGAACTTCGAGCCGGAAGAAGAGTTCGTGCTGGAGCCGGGCGACATGCTGTACCTGCCGCCGCACTATGCGCACGACGGCGTGGCCGAAGGCGAGTGCATGACGTATTCGATCGGCTTCCGTTCGCCGTCGTTCCAGGAGCTGGGCGAAGCCTTCCTGCAATTCATGGCCGACTCGATCGACCTGCCGGGCCGCTATGCCGACCCGCAGCTGACGCCGGCCAAGAACCCTGCCGAGATCCCGCGCGACATGCTCGCCACCGTCACGGAAGAGCTGAACAAGGTACGCTGGGACGAGGAAGACGTCACGATTTTCCTGGGCGAATACCTGTCCGAGCCGAAGCACAATGTGTTCTTCACGCCGGTCGCCAAACCGCTGGCCGTGGGACGCTTCATGGAACAGGCCGCCAAGCGCGGACTGAAACTGTCGCCCAAGACCCTGATGCTGTATCGCGGCAAGAACGTGTTCATCAACGGCGAATCGTTCGCCGTCGGCCGCGCCGACAAGGTCGTGCTCGACGTGCTGGCCAACGAACGCGGCCTGGACGGCGCCATGCTCGACCAGGCCTCGGACGACGTGCTGGATGCGCTGTACACCTGGTATTCGGACGGCTGGCTCGAGCTGGGCTGATCCGGTCTGAGCGGACATGACCGAGCCGGCGATCCAGCGCTTCGACACCCGCGCCGCGTTCCAGGAGCACCTGCGCGCGGCGTTCGCGCGGGCGCAGGCCACGCTCGACCTGTTCGATCCCGACTGCTCCCTGTTCCTGCTCGGCGCACCGGATGCCGACGCGGAACTGCGCCGTTTCCTGCGCGGCGGCGGCATGTTGCGCGTCGCCGTCCATGGGACGGCCTGGCTGGAGCGCGACGCGCCCCGCTTCGGGCGCCTGCTGTACGACTTCGCTCACGCAATCGAATGCCGCACCACGCCGCGCCACCTGCGCCAGCTGAGCGATTCCTTCTGCCTCGCCGACGATCTGCACGTCGTCCGCCGTTTTCACAGTGCGCATTTACGGGGCGAAGCGGCCTTTGACGCGCCTCAAGAAACCGAAGTTCCGCGCGCCCGTTTTACGGCGATCTGGAGCGAGTCGCTGCCCGGTTTGCAGGCCTCCGTCACGGGCCTCTGAACACCGCTTTTTTCCCATTTTTCCTAGGAAAAACAGGGTTCTGGCAGGCGGTCACATCTTGTAACAATATGAAGCTTGGTAGGTCGGGCAATAGTTACAGCTTGACACGAGTTTTCTATTGCGATTCAGTAAATTTGGCTATAATATCGCGCTAGGAAGGTTCCCGTTGTCTGTAGGCACTTTTTCAAAGTATTAATAGCTACGAGAATTCCTGACGAGCGATAATTACCGGTAATTATTCATCGCACCACCTTTTGAATATTAAGGAAAAAACCATGAAAAAATCTCTGCTGATCGTTTCCCTGCTGGCTGTTGCCCTGGCTGCTTGCTCGAAGAAAGAAGAAGCCGCTCCGGCCGCTCCGGCTGCTGAAGCCACCGCACCGGCTGCTCCGGCTGCCGACACCACCGCTGCTCCGGTCGCTCCGGCTGCTGACGCAACCGCACCGGCATCGCCGGCTGCTGCTGACGCTGCTGCTTCGGCTGCTTCGGCTGCCGCTTCGGCTGCTTCGGCTGCTGCTGACGCCGCTTCGGCTGCTGCTGCTCCGGCAACCAAGTAATTCGACTCCGGTCGATAAAAGAACCGGCCTTCGGGCCGGTTTTTTTTCGTCCATAGGTTTGCGAGCGGTGGGCATATGATGCCCACCCTACGCGATCGCCGCCTCATCGTAGGGTGGGCACCACGTGCCCACCGGCTTTATCGCCCATAAAAAAACCGGCCTCGAGGGCCGGTTTTTCATTTCAGGCAGAACCGAGCTTATTTCAGCTCTTCCGCCAGCAGCTTCAGGATCTTGGCGCCGGTCGGCGACGTTTCCGGCTTGCCGTCGTTGGTCTGGACGGTCACGTCGCTGGTGGTCGCGCCCTGCACCGCCGACACGAGGACGCGGTACTTCTGCGCTTCCTTGTTCTTGTCTTCGCTGCCGAACAGCTTGCTGAAGAAGCCTTCCTTCTTGACCGCGTCCGGATCGACGTAGCGCACGAAATAGATGCCTTGCACGCGGTCGCGGTCTTCCACGGTGAAGCCGACACGGTCCAGCGCCAGGCCGACGCGGCGCCATGCGCGGTCGAAGCCTTCGTCCACGACGACCTTGTTGCCGTCCAGCTTGGCGTGCTGCGCTTCCATCGGCGCGTTGGCGACGAAGGCGGACGCTTCCTTGACCTTGGTGCCGGTCAGCTGGGCCATCAGGCGGCTCAGGAATTCCGCTTCCAGTTCCGGATCGTTCGGACGCATGGTCCAGGTGCTCGATTCGTTCTGCTGGCCCACCAGCACTTCCTCGGCGCCGCGGTGGCTGATATAGACCTCGGTCGTGCCGTCCGCACGGCGCTCCAGGCGGGTGCGGAACTTGTCGCGCTCGCCGGTCGAGTAGGCCGAGTCGAACACCTTGCCGATCGTGCGGCGGATGAAGTCCTGCGGGATCTTGGCGCGGTTCTCGGCCCAGTTGGTTTCCATGATGCCGGTCTGCTGCGACTCGGTTTCCACGGTGAAGCCCGAGTTGGCCCAGAATTCCTGCAGCTGCGGCCACAGTTGTTCCGGCGTCTGCTTGACCACGAGCCAGCGCTGGTTGCCCTGGCGCTCGATGCGGACGGCATCGGTCGACACCTGGCCGACCTGCTCACTGGCCGCCGGCAGGCCCGGCGCCTGGGCGCTGTGCTGCTGCTGGTAGCCGGAGGCGGTGGCGACGCCGCGGCCATCCGGCACGGCGTAGCGGTTGTCCTTCTGGAGCTGGGTCAGGTCGGGCGGGATGTCCAGCGGAGCGGCCTTCTTGGCGGCCTTGTAATCCACTTTGTCCGATTCGAACACGGTCGTGCACGCGGCCAGGCTGAGTGCCATGGCGGTCAGCGCCACGGTGCGGGTCATAGTCTTGCGATTGGTCATATGTTAAAGCGGGTAAGGCAGATCCAGGGTCCGGAGACCGTTCATCAAAGGACGGCGGCTTCGCGCAATGCAGCGCGGACCGTGTCGTGGTATTGCGCGGACAGCGGCGCAAGCGGCATGCGCAGGCCGGCCGGCATCTTGCCCATTTCGGCCAGCGCCCACTTTACCGGCACCGGGTTCGGCTCGATAAACAGCTTGCCGTGCAGCGACAGCACGCGGTTGTTGATCTCGACGGCGCGCGCGATATTGCCTGCCATCGCCGCCTCGCACATCTCGTGCATGAGGCGCGGCGCCACGTTGGCCGTCACCGAGATATTGCCGGCGCCGCCGCAGAACATCAGCGCCATGGCGGTCGCGTCGTCGCCCGAGTACACGCCGAACGGCTTGTTGCCGGCGAAGGAACGGTCGACTTCGCGCAGCAGCTCGATGCCGCGGCCGATATTGCCGGTCGCATCCTTGATGCCGACGATATTGTCGATCGGCGCCAGGCGCAGCACGGTCTCGTTGCTCATGTCGGCCACGGTACGGCCCGGCACGTTGTACAGGATCACCGGCAGGTCGACCGCTTCCGCGATCGCCTTGAAGTGGCGGTACATGCCTTCCTGGGTCGGCCGGTTGTAGTACGGCACCACCTGCAGGGTGGCATCGGCGCCCGCGTCCTTGGCATGACGGGTCAGCGCGATCGCTTCTGCAGTGGAATTACCGCCGGTCCCGGCGATCACCGGAATGCGGCCGGCGACGTGATCGATCGCCAGCTTGACCAGTTCGCAGTGTTCCTCCGGGCTGACGGTGGCCGATTCGCCGGTCGTAC
Organism: uncultured Massilia sp.; assembly: GCA_963529995.1. Taxonomy (GTDB): domain Bacteria; phylum Pseudomonadota; class Gammaproteobacteria; order Burkholderiales; family Burkholderiaceae_D; genus Telluria. The sequence continues at coordinate 157,003 of CAUSCY010000003.1, forward strand.
CGACGATGACGATGCCGTCCGTGCCTTCCGCGACGTGCCAGTCGATCAGTTTGCGCAAGGAGTCCCTGTCCAGACTGCCGTCCTCGAACATCGGAGTGACGATTGCTACTATGCTGCCCTTAATCATATCTCTGGACCGTGCTGTTAATAAATAAAGTGGATTGTAGCGGATAGCCCGCGGTTATGGTTCATTCCGCGCCAGATAAATGGTCGAGCCGGGCTGTCGCCTGGTCGAAGCCCTGGCCCACCGCGCACAGGCGCTGGATGCGCGCCGGGCGCGGTCCTTCGACCACGCCATCCTCGAACGCGACGATGCGCAAGCCGCCCCGCCCGGCCACGCCGAGCAGTTCGCCCGGCATCAGCAGGAAGTCGGGATTCGACGGCTTGCCGAAGGTTTCGTTCCCGCGCGCGAAGGTTTCGTAGATCAGCACGCCGTCCGGCGCCAGCGATGCGGCCAGCGCGCCGAACAGCGGGCGGTGCAGGTAGTTGGTGACGATAATGCCCGCCAGGCTGCGCGGCGCGAACGGCCACGGGTTGCCGGGTGCCTCGACGTCGTACTCGATGGGTTCGATGTTCTCGCCGGCCGCGGCGGCCAGCGCCTGCGGGTCGCGGTCGAGCGCGATCACGACGTGGCCCAGCGACGCCAGCAGGCGCGCATGGCGGCCGTTGCCGCAGGCCAGGTCGAGCACTTCGCCCTGCCGGATGAGCGGGGCCCAGCGGCGCACCCAGGGGGAGGCGTCTTGGAAGCGGTTGTCCATGATAAGTCCGATGCGACGCTGCGGATCAGTTGCCGCCGACCAGCGCCAGCAGCGGCATGGCCAGCAACCGCAGTCCGATGCCGGCCACCGTCTCGACGAAGAACAGCCAATAGGTCACGACCTTCAGCAGGATCAGCGCCAGCAGGATCAGGAAACCGTACGGTTCCAGGCGCGCATACTGGTAGGCGGCCTTGTGCGGCAGCAGGCTGAACACGATGCGGCCGCCGTCCATCGACGGGATCGGCAGCAGGTTGAACGCCATCAGCCACAGATTGGTTTTGATGCCGGCACTGGCCACGAGGCTCGGGAAATCTTCCTGGACGTCGAACACGTGCAGGCAGATCGCCAGCAGCATCCACAGGAAGGCCATCAGGAAGTTGGCGCCCGGGCCGGACAGGGCCACCAGGGCCATGTCGCGCTTCGGACGCTTCATCTGGCCGTAGTTGAGCGGCAGCGGCTTGGCATAGCCGAACACGAAGCTCGTCATCAGGTACATGACGGCCGGGATGACGACGGTGCCGATGGGATCGATGTGGGCCAGCGGATTCAGGGTAGTCCGGCCGGCGGCGTGGGCGGTATTGTCTCCGAGGCGCCGGGCCACGAATGCCTGGGCGGCATCGTGCATCGTGATCGCAAAGAGGACGGGAAGTGCGTAGACCGCTAGGTTGCGTATGAGTTCATCCATTCTGCGATTCTAACAGAGGGTGTGGTCGGGACAGCCAGAAGTGGTAAGTAAAAGCAACTAAAGACGCACGTGGCCCCTGCCTTCGCAGGGGCGACGGGGTTAGAGTCCGAATACGGCGGGATCCCCCCGCCCTGCGCGCAGCAGTTCCGGCTCCGGCCCCGTCAGGTCGACGATGGTGGTCGGCTCGAGCGTGCCGGCGCCGCCGTCGATGACCAGCTCGATCTGCTTGCCCAGGCGCTCCTGCACTTCTTCCGGGTCGGACAGCATATGGTCGTCGCCGGGCAGTTGCAGCGTGGTGCCGATCAGCGGCTCGCCCAGTTCCGCCAGCAGCGCCAGCAGGATCGTGTTTTCCGGCACGCGGATGCCGATCGTCTTGCGCTGCGGGTGGGACAGGCGGCGCGGCAGTTCGCGCGTCGCTTCCAGGATGATGGTGTACGGCCCCGGCGTGACCGCCTTCAGCTGGCGGTACTGCGTGTTGTCGACGCGCGCGTACAGGGCGATCTCGGACAGGTCGCGCACCAGCAGCGTCAGGTGGTGCTTCTCGTCGACGCCGCGGATGCGGCGCAGCCGCTCGACGGCGGCCTTGTCGTCGAGGCGGCACACGAGGGCGTATGCGGAATCGGTGGGGACGGCGACGATGCCGCCGGACTGGATGATCTGGGCGGCCTGCCGCAGCAGGCGTGCCTGGGGATTCTCGGGGTGGATTTCGAAGTATTGGCTCATCGTTGTTCATCTGCGCTCATCGCGCGAAATTGGTGACGCGCGCTCATCGCGCGTAATTTGTCTGGCGCAGCGCCTGCAGCGCCGCGATGCGTTCTTCCATCGGCGGGTGGGTGGAGAACAGCGCACCCCAGCCGCCACCGCCGCCGGAAATGCCGGAAGCGGCCATCGATTGCGGCAAGCCGCCCGGCTGCATGCCGCCCAGGCGCGCCAGCGCATGCTGCATCGGCACCGGGCTGCCCAGCAACTTCGCCGAACCGGCGTCGGCGCGGAACTCGCGCTGGCGCGAGAACCAGGCGACGATGATCGAGGCCAGCAGGCCGAACACGATCTCGCAGACGAACACGGTGATCATGTAGCCGAAGCCGGGACCGCGGTCGTCCTCGCCTTTGCGGAACAGCATATTGTCGACGAAGAAGCCGACCACGCGCGCCAGGAACACGACGAAGGTGTTCACCACGCCCTGGATCAGCGTGAGCGTCACCATGTCGCCGTTGGCGACGTGGGCGACTTCGTGGCCCAGCACGGCCTCGACCTCGTCGCGGTTCATATTCGCCAGCAGGCCCGTGGAGACGGCCACCAGGGCGGAATTCTTGAAGGCCCCGGTGGCGAAGGCATTCGGTTCGCCGTCGTACACGGCCACTTCCGGCATGCCGATGCCGGCCCGCTCGGACAGCGCGCGCACGGTATTCACCAGCCACAGCTCGCTCGCATTGGCCGGCTGCTCGATCACACGCGCGCCGGTCGACCACTTGGCCATCGGCTTGCTCATCAACAGGGAAATGATCGAACCGGTGAAGCCGACGACCAGCGAGAACACCAGCAATGCGGGCACGTTGATGCCGGCGCCGCTCACGGGCCGGGCGACGCCGAGCACGTTGAGCACGACCGACAGGACGAGCACCACCGCGAGGTTGGTGGCGAGGAACAGGACGATGCGTTTCATGGCGGACGACCCTCCGGACTGGACTGCGCTTATCAGACCGTCAAGATAAGGCCAGGATGACGGGAATTCAAGCCATGATCGCGCTGGTTAAGCAAAGCCTAAGCACAACCCATCACCCTGCGCACTCCGTCACCCCTGCCTTCGCACACTGGTGTCCGGAATATTATTCGCGAAAAAAGCATCGTCGTTCCCGCGAAGGCGGGAATCCATGCTGAGGTCTCGAAGTCGTTCCATTGATAAGACACCGTCGTCTTCGACATACGGAATTCGGTAGCTCAGTATGGGTTCCCGCCTTCGCGGGAACGACGGGTTTATCTATGACGCGTCTTATTGCAGAGCGTAACGATTATCCCGGACAGCAGTGTGCCTTCGCAGGGGCGACAAACTCAGAACCAGTCGTGCCAGACGGGTTTCAGGTCGGCCGGCAGCGGCGGCAGCTTGTCGAATTCGACGCGCGCCTCGCCCGGCGCATGGAAGTCGGTGCCGCGCGAGGCCAGGAAGCCGTAGCGGCGCGCCTTTTCCGCATAAATGGCGTACTGGTCCGGTGTGTGGCTGCCCGTGACGACTTCGATCGCATTGCCGCCCAGCTGGCGGAACTCGTCGAACAGCGCGCCCTCCGCCGTCTCGTCGAAACGGTAGCGGCCCGGGTGCGCGATCACGGGGACGCCGCCGGCGGCGCGGATCCAGCCCATCGCATCGGCCAGCGTGGCCCAGCGGTGCGGCACGTAGCCGGGGCGGCCTTCGGTAAGGAATTTGCGGAACACTTCGGACGTGGTGCTGCAGGCGCCGATCTCGCACAGGTAGCGCGCGAAGTGGGTGCGCGACAGCAGGTCCGGGTTGCCCACGTACTTGACGGCGCCTTCGTAGGCGTTGGGGATGCCGGCGCGTTCGAGCTGGGCGGCGATCTCGCGCCCGCGCGCGTCGCGCCCCGCGCGGGTGGCGGCCAGCCCCTGGTTCAGGACGGCGTTGTCCTCGTCGACCTGCAGGCCGACCAGGTGCACGGTCTCGTTGGCCCAGGTGACCGAGATCTCGACGCCGGCCACGAACCGCATGCCCAGCTCCAGCGCCCGCGCGCGCGCGGCCTTGATGCCGCCGACCTCGTCGTGGTCGGTCAGCGCCCAGGCCTCGACGCCTCCCTTGCGCGCATAGGTGGCCACGGCGGCGGGCGCGAGCACGCCGTCGGAAACGTTGGAATGGCAGTGGAGATCGACTTTGAGCATGGTCACATTGTACGCGGAACGAAAAAACTGCGAACGGCTTACCAAATACGCAACGTCAAGCCGACCGGTAGGGTGGACGGCTTCGCCGTCCACGCGTCCGACCAGGCGTCACGCACAGCGACGCTTGCCCGGATTGAACGCGTGGACGGCAAGCTGTCCACCCTACCCGTCAGCGTCAGGCGCCCAGGAAATCCTCGATCATGCGCGCCAGCCGCTCCGGCTGGTCGTGATGCAGCATATGGCCCGCGTCCGGCATCATGTGCGGCGTCACGTTCTGCAACATGCCGAGGCGCCGGTCGATTTCCGCGCGCGCCTGTTCCTTCGGTCCCATCCAGCGCCACATGTCCGTGTGCTCCGCCTCGACCCACAGGACGGGCGCCGCGATGCGCCGCCAGCACGCGAGCACTTCCTCGGCCTGGTACAGCAGCGGATTCGTCATCTTGTGCGCCGGGTCGCCCAGGATTTCCCACAGGCCGTCCCTGTTGCGCGCCGCCCAGTGCCCGGCAAGGAAGGCGGCGCGGGCATTCGACAGGCGCGGATTGGTCTTCTGCAAGCGTGCCGCCACCTCGCCCAGGTCCGCATAGCCGCGCATCGCCGACGGCGTGCGCAGTTCGTCCAGCCATTTGGCATAGCGGCCGGGGGCCTGCTCCGGCTTCGTCGCCGGCAGGCCGAAGCCCTCGAGGTTGATCAGGCGCGCGATACGCTGCGGGCGCACGCCGGCATACAGGCTGACGATATTGCCGCCCATGCTGTGGCCGAGCAGGTCGACCGGCGCGTCCGGCGAGTAATGGTCGAGGATGGCTTCGAGGTCGGCGAGGTAGTCCGGATACCAGTAGGTGTCGGTGCCGGAACGGTCGGAGAGGCCGAAGCCGCGCCAATCCGGCGCGATCACGTGCCAGTCGCCCGCCAGCGCATCGACAACGAACTGGAACGAGGCCGACATGTCCATCCAGCCATGCGCCATGAACAGCTTCGGGGCGCCCTCCTCTCCCCAATGGCGCACGTGCAGGCGCAAACCGCGGACGGGGAGGAATTCGGAACGGGACGGTGTCATGGCGCTTCCTGTCGCATGGATAAAATAGTACGATCGTTCGGATCGCTGTCGATTATAAGCGCAAAGCTTGAATTCCCACAGCACGGCCCCATCTTCGCCGTCTGCCGATGGATGCGAACGCGAGGGCGTAAAATAGCGGTTTTTCAAGCCCTGTCTTTTCACCTTTTTCGCGAGCACATCCATGGCGATTTACCAGTTGGGCGAACACGCGCCCGAGATCGACGCATCGGCCTATGTCGCCGAATCGGCCAACCTGATCGGCAAAGTGACGCTCGAGGCGAATGCCTCCGTGTGGTTCGGCGCCACGCTGCGCGGCGACAACGAGCGCATCACGATCGGCGAGAACAGCAACGTACAGGAAGGCACCGTGATGCACACCGATATGGGCTTTCCGCTCGTGCTCGGCAAGGACGTCACGATCGGCCACCAGGCGATGCTGCATGGCTGCACGATCGGCGACGGCACGCTGGTCGGCATCCAGGCCGTGGTGCTGAACGGCGCGAAGATCGGCAAGGGTTGCCTGATCGGGGCCGGCGCGCTGGTCACGGAAGGCAAGGAATTCCCGGACAACTCGCTGATCCTGGGCAGCCCGGCGAAGGTCGCGCGCACCCTGACGGAAGAAGACCTGGGCAAACTGAAAAGCATTGCGGCCGGCTATGTCGAGCGCGGCCACCGTTACAAGACGGAACTCAAGAAGATCGGATAAAAGAATGACGACTGATACCAGCAAGGACACCCTGCAAAAATTCATCTTCGACAACGCCGCCGTGCGCGGCGAGCTGGTCGAGATTTCCAACGCGTGGCGCGAGATCCAGTCGCGCCACGACTACCCGAAGGCAGTGCGCTCCCTGCTGGGCGAGATGGTCGCCGCGGCCGCGCTGCTGTCGGCCAACCTGAAGTTCAACGGCTCGATCGTCATGCAGATCCACGGCGACGGTCCGGTGAAGCTGCTGGTCGTCGACTGCGACGCCAACCTGCACCTGCGCGCCACCGCCAAGCTGCGCGACGGCGCCGTCGTCGCGGACGATGCCAAGGTCGAGGAACTGCTGAACGCCGGCGGCCAGGGCCGCTTCGTGATCACGCTCGACCCGCAGGACAAGGTGCCGGGCCAGCAGCCCTACCAGGGCGTGGTGCCGCTGGTGGGCGAGGACATTGCGACCATCATCGAGAACTACATGCTGCGCTCGGAACAGATGGACACCAAGCTGTGGCTGGCGGCGGACGACCAGGTCGCACGCGGCCTGCTGCTGCAGAAACTGCCGCGCAACAGCAATATCGAAGGCCAGGTCGCCCAGGCCAGCGAAGAGGAAGATGCCGAGACCTGGAACCGCGCCGTGATGCTGGGCCAGACGCTGAAACAGGAAGAGCTGCTGTCGACCGACGTGGAAACCCTGCTCAAGCGCCTGTTCTGGGAAGAGACGATCCGCGTGTTCGACCCGCTGCATCCGGAATTCCACTGCACCTGCTCGCGCGAGAAGGTCGGCAATATGCTGAAGATGCTGGGTCGCGAGGAAGTCGAATCCGCGCTGCACGACCTGGGCGAGCTGGGCATCAACTGCGACTTCTGCGGCAAGCACTACGGCTTCGACGCCGTCGACTGCGCGCAGCTGTTCGCCAGCGAGACCACGGCCGATGCGGTGGCGCCGGCGTCGGACGTCAAGCACTAACGGTCCTTCCGGTCGGTGGGCACGTGGTGCCCACCCTACGGCCGGAATAACGTAGGGTGGGCATTACATGCCCACCTTTTTTTTATCGCCGAACGCCGCGCCATCGAAAAACCCTATCTTATGCATTGGTAATATAAACAGCGTCACATTGCCAACAATGTTAAGCTGTACTTCATCGACGCAGCCCTTCTGCTGTGGATTAACAAAGCAATGGAGAACATAAGATGAACATCAATATCGGCATTACCACCGAAGACCGCGCAAAGATCGCAGACGCTCTGTCGCACGTGCTGGCCGACAGCTACATGCTGTACCTGAAGACGCACAACTTCCACTGGAACGTGACGGGCCCGATGTTCCAGACGCTGCATACGACCTTCCAGGACCAGTACACCGAACTGTGGAACGCACTGGACGACATCGCCGAGCGCATCCGCGCGCTGGGCCACTTCGCACCGGGCACCTATGCCCGCTTCGTCGAACTGTCGTCGATCAAGGAAGAAGCCGGCGTGCCGAACGCCCAGGAAATGATCCGCCAGCTGGTCGACGACCAGGAAGCGCTGATCCGCACCGTGCGCAGCGCCTTCAGCATCGCCGATGCGGCCAACGACCAGCCGAGCGCCGGCATGCTGAGCGACCGTATGGAAATCCATGAAAAGAACGCGTGGATGCTGCGTTCCTTCCTGGAGAACGGCCAGTCGGCATAATCCGTACAGCCTAACAACGTCGTCCCTGCGCAGGCAGGGACCCAATTTCTGCTAGCGCTAACGATACGCATGCAAAATTAGGTCCCTGCCTGCGCAGGGACGACGTTGTTTACGGACGCATATCTTCACGCATGCATATCCATTTTTTCTTGCCACACTAATCACCCCGGCCCGATACTCGACGGCATCGTCACCGTCCGGAGCCGCGCCATGCCATCCCTGCCCTGCCGCTTGACCCTTGCCACCTGTGCCGCGGCACTGACCCTGTCTGCCCATGCCGCCGTGCAGAACGTCGACGTCGGCACGCCGCTGCCGCGCATCGCGCTGCTCAAGCCCGGCACCCACCATTACCTGCGCTTCCTGCGCGTCCCCGCCAGCGGCGCCAACCAGCCGATCGACATCTGGACCCGCGAGGTGCGCTTCGACAAGCAGGGCGGCAAGGAGCGCCTGCACATCGTCCAGCGCTGGGATGGCGTGCTGCCGGCACCGTCCGTGCGCACCTTCGATTCCTGGTTCGAGGCGGGCACCTTCCGCCCGCTCAGCCACGAGCGCATCCTGGACAAGGACGGCAAGCGCACGGTCGAAGGCTTCGTGTTCGCACCGGACAAGATCACGGGCATGCCCGACCTGGCGGACAACACGCAGAAAGACCTGTCGGTGCCGTCGAGCGAGCCGACCTACAACTTCGAGACGGACATCGAGCTGCTGCAGGCGCTGCCGCTGGCGGAAGGCTATGAGGCGCGCATCAATTTCTACCACCCTGGCGGCAAGAGCGCGCCGCAGCGCTACGGCTTCCGGGTGACGGGTTCCGCCTCGATCGCCGGCCCGGCCGGCCCCGTCGATTGCTGGATCGTGAAGACCGACTACAACCAGCCGGGCGGCGAATCCACGTTCTGGTTCGCCAAGGGCAGCCAGCTGATGGTGCGCCAGGAAAGCCCGATGCCGGACGGCCGGGTGATGGTCAAGACATTGATCGACTGAGCCAGCGCGTGAGCGGAGGCCGAGCGGTCAGCGGCGCGCGTCCCTGCCGTCCACCGCGGCGCGCAGGGCGCCGGCCAGCGCATCGAGCGCGAACGGCTTGCGCACGAATTGCACGTCCAGCGACTGCAGCCGCTCCGGTTCCACCATATAGCCGCTGACCAGTACCACCGGCAGCGCCGGGCGATGCTGCGCCAGCCAGCGCGCCAGGCCGATGCCATCCATCGAGCCGGGCATCATCACGTCCGACAGGACGACGTCGAAGGCGGACGGGTCGCCATTCTGTATGGCCTCCAATGCCGCATCGGCGCTGGCGGCCACGGAGACGCTGGCGCCCAGTCCCTGCAGCAGCGCGCCCGTGGTTTCCGCCACCTCCGCATCGTCCTCCACGCACAGGATGCGCATGCCGTGCAGCGATGCGGCCCCGCCCCGCTCCGGGACGGCCGCCTCCGGTACCGAGGCGCTGCTGCGTGGCAGCAGGATGCCGATGGTGGTGCCGACGCGCTCGCGCCGGATATAGGCGAAACCCTGGCTCTGGATCGCGAAGCCATAGACTTGCGACAGCCCCAGTCCCGTGCCCTTGCCGACCGGCTTGGTCGTGAAGAACGGTTCGAACGCCTCGTGCGCCACCTCTTCGGACATGCCTTCGCCATCGTCGGTCAGGCACAGGCAGACGAAATCGCCGGCAAGGTGGCTGGCCTCCGGCAGGGCCGGATCGGGCAAGGTCCAGTTGCGCACGACCAGCTCGAGCGTGCCGCCGTGCGGCATGGCGTCGCGCGCATTGCCCGCGATATTCAGCAGCGCCGCATCGAGTTGCGCCGGGTCGGCCAGGACGGGCCAGGTATCGGGCGCCACGCGCATGCTCAGGGTGCGCTCGGGACCAAGTGTCCGCAGCAGCAATTCCGAGGTGGCACGCAGGTGCGCGCGCAGGTCCAGCACGATGGTGGCCAGGGGCTGGCGCCGCGCATAGGCCAGCAGCTGCTGCGTCAGCGCGGCGCCGTGTTCGCTGGCGCGGCGGATACCGTCCAGCGCCCGGCCGACGCGCGCTTGCGCGTCCTTGTCCAGCAGCATGCGCACGAGGGTCTCGCCGCCGGAGATCACCTGCAGGATGTTGTTGAAGTCATGGGCGACGCCGCCGGTCAGGCGCCCCAGCGATTCGAGGCGGCGCGCCTCCGCCAGCGCCTGTTCGACGCGGCGCCGCTCCTGCACCTCGCGCTCCAGCGACGCCGTGCGCTCGGCCACGGCACCCTCGAGGCGGCCGGCCTGGCTGCCCAGTTCTTCAAGCCGGTCGCGCAGCGCGAATTGCAGGCGCCGCGTGCGCAGCGCCGAACGGATCCCCATCAGCAGCGCCTGGCGCGTCGTCGGCCGCGCCAGCAAGGTCACGTTGCCGATGCCCGCCAGGCGCGCGAATCGGTCGGTGTCCACGGCGCCGGTGCCGGCCAGAACCAGCAAGGGCACGTCGGACCAGGCGGACTGGCGTCCCAGCGCGGCGTCCAGCCCCTCCGGCGAACACTGCGCCAGCCCCTCCTCGGTGACGATCGCGGCCAGCGCATGGTCGCCGACGGCCGCGTACAGGTCGGCAGCGGTAGCGCAGGCCAGCCAGGCGATCCCTTCGGCGTCGAGCAGCGCGCGCAACAAGGCCGCGTCGCCCGCGGCAGGGGCGAACACGGCGACGTGGGCGGCTTCACGCTTCAAGCGGGGGAGCGCCGGCCTCGTGGTCGGCGACGTCGATGCGCGCGCCGATGCGCACGCCTTCCTCGGTCAATTCCAGGGCATGGATATCGGTTGCATGCTTGCCCTGGCGCTTTTTCAACACGCAGATCGCCTTCTCCACGACGTTGTCGCGTTCGTAGTAGCGCAGCGAAATGATGTTGTCGGTGATGATGCTGAGCGCATCCGGCTCCTTCGACGTGTCCAGCCGCGCCGAATGGGCGCCGACGATGATCGCCATCACCTTCATGTTGCTGAGATAGGAAAACAGTTCGTGCATCTGCGGCAGCAGCGATTTTTCCTCGCGGATGATGTCGAGGTAGGAATTGATGCTGTCGATGATGATCAGGCGCGCGTTGCGGTCCTCGACCAGGCGCCGCACGCTCCAGATGAATTCTCCCGGCGAGATGCGCGAGGGGTTCACGCGGCGCAGGTGGAAGCGGCGCGGCCCGTCGCCGTCTTCATCGTCCGCCCCGTTCTCGACCTGCTCCTCGCCCATGTGCGCCACGACGCGCGAACGCAAGGTGGTTTCCGATTCGTCGAAATTGAAGTAGCCGACGTCGTGGCCGGCGCGCACCATGGCCAGCGCATACTGCAGCGCCAGGGTCGTCTTGCCGACGCCGGACGGACCCAGGATCATGGTCGAGCTGCTGGCCGATAGCGGCCCGCCGAACAGCGCGTCGAAACGCTCGATGCCGCTGCAGATATCCAGGTCCGGGCAATCGCGCCGGTGCTCCTGGGCGATCAGGCTGGGGAATACCAGGATCTCGCCGGTCAGAATCGCATAATCGTGCCAGCCGCTCTGGAAATCGCCGCCGCGCAGCTTGACCACGCGCAGGCGCCGGCGCGCGGCGCCGAAGCTGCGTTCCAGCTGCTCCAGCGCGATCACGCCATGCGCGGCGCTCTGCAGGTCGTAGTCGGACGGATCGGTCGTCACGTCGTCGAGCAGCAGCACGCTGGCGCCCATCTGCGCCAGGCGCTGGCGCAAGGCAATGATCTGGCGCCGGTAATGCGCACTGTCGCGTGCCAGCAGGCGGATCTCGACCATCGAATCGATGACGACGCGCGCCGCGCCGGACTCCTCGACCCGGGTGGCGAGGCGATCCACCAGTTCCGACAGTTCGCTGTCGGTCGGCAGCAGGATCGTCTGCGGCGCCGGCGCATCCGGCGGCAGCGGCAGCATCTCGACGAGCTCGATCCCGTCCAGCGACCAGCCGTGGTTGCGGGCCGTGGCGCGCAGTTCGTCCGCGGTTTCCGACAGCGTCAGGTACAGGCAGCTGTCGCCGGCCTTGATGCCCTCGATCAGGTAGCGCATGCCGAGCGTGGTCTTGCCCGTGCCCGGACGGCCTTCGATCAGGTGGATGCGGTGACGCAGCAGGCCGCCGCGCAGCACGGCGTCGAGTTCGGGTATGCCTGTCGCAAGGCGGGTGAGTTCTGGGGCCATCTGGATCCGATCGTGGTAAAAATGGCAACAGTTTCCAGAATTCTATCGAACTGCCCTGAAGAGTTTGGTTCGCTCCCGCACGTTTGCATGATGTCCGACAGGCGATCGCACAGATCGTGCTCAGTTATTTCTGATCACTCCGTCGGACTTTCCTGAATTCGAACAATGCAAATAAGCAAGTTGACGTGAATCAATTGGCTAAAATCAAGCACACGGTCCAATAAGCGCCAGTGTACGAATGCGTACACGTGGCACCGGGACAATGTGGCTTTCAAGCAAGGACGCATTGTTCGGGTTATTCCAATCTTTTGGAGGTCAGGAATGAACCAGACAGACACAATCGATTGCGGCGACACACTGGATCTACTCGACACAAGGACCGCGGACGCCCCGCCACCCTCGCGGCGCATCGTGGCGCGCTACCCCATCGCCACCATCGGCTCGCGTACCAGGCGCGGCGGCCAGGTCGTGCTCGCCAACGACGACCAGCAGGCCGACGACTTTCGCGTCGCTTGCGTGGGCGACCGGGTACGCTACCCGGACGGCAGCGAAAGCGTGATCGTCTCGGGCGCGGGGCACGCGTCGACGTTTGCCGACCGTCCGATCGCGCTGGTGGGCAGCCATGTGGCGAACGGCGACCGCATCGTCGCGCGCGCGCAAAGCATCGGCGAGATCATCGTCGTCGAAGGAGAAACCATTCCGGGGCTGCTCGATCCGGGCTACGCCCTGCCGCCGGGCGCGTGCCACTGAGCCGCGCGGCCTGCATGCCGCCCGCCGTCGTACCTCAGCGGCAGCGGCGGCGGCATGCAGGATGAGATGTTCACGCCGACGGCGTGGATGGCGGCATGTGCAGGTCGACCACCTTCATGATCGCCAGGGTGGTATCGAGGCTCATTTCGCCGGCGGCGAGCGCCGCGGCGAGCTGGGCGCGCGGCAGGCCGGCTGCGGCGGCCAGGTGCGGCAGGCCGTCGGCGCGGGACACGTTCGCCAGCGCGTCGGCCAGCAGGTCGGCGTCGCCCGATTCGAAGGCGGCGGCCAGGTAGGCGGCAATCGCCTCGAGCGTATCGAGATCGGCGGGGCCGGATGGCGGCAGGTCGTTCATGGCGTCAATCCTCGGCGGCCCGCTGCGGCTGCTTCTTGTCCTTCGGCGGCGGCGGAGGCGGCGGTTCCGTCATCATGACGGCCGGTTTCTCGTCCTTGCGCAGCACCTGCACGAAGATCTCGTTGGACTTGATCATGCCCAGCTCGTAGCGCGCCCGTTCCTCGACGGCGCCCAGGCCGTCGCGCAGGTCGCGCACTTCCGAGTCGAGCTTGGCGTTGCGCGCGATGAGCTGTTCGGTCTTGGCATGGCTGGCGTCGAGCTGCGACTCCAGGTCGGCCACGGCCAGCCAGCCGCCCTTCCCCAGCCACAGCGGGTACTGGATCAGCAGCAGGAGGACGGCGAGGGCAAGGGTGATGATGCGCATGGAAATTCGTGGGCGGATGCGCAAGGCGGCCCGCACGGCAATCGCCGATCGGGCCGCCCCGTCATCCGGTCAGGCGATTACTTCAGGTTGTAGAACGCGTCGCGGCCCGGGTAGCTGGCGATGTCGCCCAGGTCTTCCTCGATGCGCAGCAACTGGTTGTACTTGGCCATGCGGTCCGAACGCGACAGCGAGCCGGTCTTGATCTGCAGGGCGTTCATGCCGACGGCGATGTCGGCGATGGTCGAGTCCTCGGTCTCGCCCGAACGGTGCGAGATGACGGCGGTATAGCCGGCGCGCTTGGCCATCTCGATGGCGGCGAAGGTCTCGGTCAGGGTACCGATCTGGTTGATCTTGATCAGGATCGAGTTGGCGATGTCTTTCTGGATGCCTTCCTTCAGGATCTTGGTGTTGGTGACGAACAGGTCGTCGCCCACCAGCTGCACGCGGCGGCCCAGGGCCTGGGTCAGCGTCGCCCAGCCTTCCCAGTCGCCTTCGGCCATCGCGTCCTCGATCGAGATGATCGGGTACTTGTCGCACCAGGTCGCCAGGATGTTGGTGAAGTCCTGGGCCGACAGTTTCAGGCCGCCTTCGCCTTCCAGCACGTACTGGCCGTCCTTGTAGAACTCGCTGGCGGCGCAATCCAGGCCCAGCGCGATGTCCTGGCCCGGCACGTAGCCGGCCTGTTCGATCGCCTGCATGATCAGCTTGATGGCTTCTTCATGGTTGGCGACCGACGGGGCGAAACCGCCTTCGTCGCCGACGGCCGTGTTCAGGCCCTTGCTGTGCAGGATCTTCTTGAGGGTGTGGAACACCTCGGCGCCGTAGCGAATGGCTTCCTTGAACGACGGGGCGCCGACCGGGATGATCATGAATTCCTGGATGTCCAGGTTGTTGTCGGCGTGCGCGCCGCCGTTGATGACGTTCATCATCGGCACCGGCATCTGCATCGCGCCCGAACCGCCGAAGTAGCGGTACAGCGGCAGGCCGGCTTCTTCGGCGGCGGCCTTGGCGACGGCCATGGAGACGGCCAGCATCGCGTTCGCACCCAGGCGGCTCTTGTTCTCGGTGCCGTCCAGGTCGATCAGGGTGCGGTCCAGGAATGCCTGTTCGTTGGCGTCCAGGCCCATGATGGCTTCGCTGATTTCGGTGTTGATGTTTTCGCAGGCCTGCAGGACGCCCTTGCCGAAGTAACGCTTCGGATCGCCGTCGCGCAGCTCGATCGCTTCGCGCGAGCCGGTCGATGCGCCCGACGGCACGGCGGCGCGGCCCATCACGCCCGATTCCAGCAGCACATCGCACTCGACGGTCGGATTGCCGCGCGAGTCGATGATTTCGCGGCCGATGATATCAACGATAGCACTCATGGTTCTTTAGTCTCCAGAAAGTAAATCGATTGGGGGCGCGTAGGGTGGACGCCCTGCGCCCACGCGGACGCAGGCGTGACGCAAACGTGACGCGTGGGCACGGGGTGCCCACCCTACGAGCATGCGTTACTTATTGAAAGTTGGACTCGATGAATCCCGCTTTTTTAACGATGCGGTCGATATCGACCAGCGTCGTGAGCAGTTCCTTCATGCGTCCCAGCGGCACCGCGTTCGGGCCGTCCGACAGCGCGCAGGCCGGGTCCGGGTGAGTCTCCATGAACAGGCCCGACACCCCCGCGGCGACGGCCGCGCGCGCCAGCACCGGCACGTGCTCGCGCTGGCCGCCGGACGAGGTGCCCTGGCCGCCCGGCAGCTGCACCGAGTGGGTCGCGTCGAACACGACCGGGCAGTTCGATTCGCGCATGATGGCGAGCGAACGCATGTCCGACACCAGGTTGTTGTAGCCGAACGACGCACCGCGCTCGCAGGCCATGAACTGGTCCGGCAGGCCCGCTTCCGCCGCGGCGGCGCGTGCCTTCTCGATCACGTTCTTCATGTCGCCCGGGGCCAGGAACTGGCCCTTCTTGATGTTGACCGGCTTGCCCGAACGCGCGCAGGCGTTGATGAAGTCGGTCTGGCGGCACAGGAAGGCCGGGGTCTGCAGCACGTCGACCATGCTGGCCACGTGCGGAATCATCTCTTCGTCGTGCACGTCGGTCAGGACCGGCACGCCGATCTCCTTGCGCACGTCGGCCAGGATCTCCAGGCCTTTTTCCATGCCCGGGCCGCGGAACGACTTGCCCGACGAACGGTTGGCCTTGTCGAACGACGATTTATAGATGAACGGAATGCCCAGCGCCGAGGTGATTTCCTTCAGCTGGCCGGCCACGTCCATGGCCATCTGGCGCGATTCGATCACGCAGGTGCCGGCGATCAGGAAGATCGGCTGGTCGAGACCGACCTCGAAGTCGCACAGTTTCATGCTGCATCTCCTTGCACGGCCGGCGCATTGGCGGCCTGGTTGTTGGCATTGCCTGCCTGGTGCGCCAGCGCGGCGCGGATGAACGAGCTGAACAGCGGGTGGCCGTGGCGCGGGGTCGACTTGAATTCCGGGTGGAACTGGACGCCGACGTACCACGGGTGCGCCTGGCGCGGCAGTTCCATGATCTCGCACAGGTCTTCGTTCGGGGTACGCGCGGCCACCACGAGGCCTGCAGCTTCGACCTTCGGCAGGTAGTAATTGTTCGCTTCGTAGCGGTGACGGTGGCGCTCGGTCACGACGTTGCCGTAGATCTCGGCGGCCAGCGTGCCGGGGTTCACGGCGCAAGTCTGCGCGCCCAGGCGCATGGTGCCGCCCAGGTCGGAATTGACGTCGCGCTTCT
>CAUSCY010000004.1:0-164503 GCA_963529995.1 uncultured Massilia sp.
CCATCCCGGCCTGACTCACACTAACCGGCCTCCACGGAAGCCGGGGCGGTTCAGTCCACGCTAGAGCTGTTTAATGGGGGAATCTCAACGTGAACACCGCCGGCTCCCCCGCCCGACTATCCACGCTGGCACGCCCGCCATGCAGTTGCATGATCGCCCGCACGATCGCCAGGCCCAGGCCCGACGAGCTACCGGACGCGCGCGCCGCATCGGCGCGATAGTAGCGGTCGAACAGTTGGTCGCGGTGCGCGTCCGGAATGCCGTCGCCGCTGTTCTCCACCGACAGCGCCAGCCACGGCCCTTCCTCTCGCGCCACCACGCGGATGCGGCCGCCCTCGGGCGTGTGTGCGACCGCGTTCGACATCAAGTTATTGACGGCGCGGCGCAACAGTACCGGATCGGCATCCAGCATCAATCCGGGCTGCGCTTCCAGACTCAGGGCCACGCCCTTGTCCTCGGCCAGCATCTCGAAATAGTCGCGGATGTTCGCCAGTTCCGCCGCAAGGTCGAGGCGGTCGCGGCGTACGGCCAGCTGGGCGTTGTCGGCGCGCGCCAGGAACAGCGTGTTCTCGATCATGCGCGACAGGCGCTCGTACTCCTCGATGTTCGATGCCAGCAGCGCCTGGTATTCCTCGACCGGGCGCTCGCGCGACAGCGCCACCTGCGTCTGCATCATGAGCGCGTTCACCGGCGTGCGCATGTCGTGCGCGAGGTCGGCGGCAAAGCCGGACAGGCGCTGCACGCCTTCTTCCAGGCGGTCCAGCATCGCGTTGAAGGACGTCGACAGCTCGCGCAATTCGGACGGTACCGACTCCAGCGCCAGGCGCGTCGTCAGGCGCTGGGCATTGATGTCGTTGGCCTTCGCGATCATGCCGTGCAGCGGACGCAGGCCGCGCCGCACCGCGACGAAGCCCAGCATGGTGGCCAGCACGGCGCCCACGGCCAGTGCGCCGAGCAGGTCGAAGGCGTAGCGCTTCAGGATCGCCAGGCGGTCGGAGCGGATGCGCGCCAGCCTCACCTGCAGTTGCTGCTTGCCGCTCGTGGCCAGCATCGACAGCACGCGTGCGGGATGCCGCTCGTCGTGCAGCATGCCGATGTCGCCCTGTCCCGGCACGCGGTCGGCCGGCACGGTGGGCGGCAGCACCTGCGTGGACAGGCGCTGCGCGTACGGCATGGTCGTGGCCAGCACGCGGCCATCGGGCGCGCTCACCTCCAGCATCACGCCATCCTGGCCGATCGACCTGCCCAGCACGGACTGCAGCTGGCGCGGCATGCGTTCGTCGACCGGCATCGTGCGCAGCAGCTCGCGCACGAGCGCCGACTTGTTCAGCAGGTCGGTGTCGTCGCGGCGCGCCATCTGCATCGCGAGCGTCTGGTACAGGTAGGCGCCGACGGCGACGAAGACCGCCGCGGCGATGGCCGCGAACAACAGGCCCAAGCGCAGCGCGATCGACATGGGACTGCGGGGCCGCTGCGCCATCAGCCGCGCTCCTCCATCACGTAGCCCATGCCGCGCACCGTGTGGATCAGCTTGTGCGCATACGCATCGTCGACCTTGGCGCGCAGGCGTTTCACGGCGACGTCGACGACGTTGGTGTCGGAATCGAAGTTCATGTCCCATACCTGCGAGGAGATCAGGGAGCGCGACAGCACCTCGCCCTGGCGCCGCGCCAGCAGTTGCAGCAGCGCGTATTCCTTTGGCGTCAGGTCGATGCGGTCGCCGGCGCGCACGACGCGGTGGCGCAGCACGTCGATTTCCAGGTCGGCCACCTTCAGCACGTCCGGCTCGCGCACGGGCGCGCGCCGCAACAGCGTGCGGATGCGGGCCACCAGTTCGGCGAACGCGAACGGTTTCACGAGGTAGTCGTCGGCGCCCAGTTCCAGGCCGCGCACGCGGTCGGGGATCTCGTCGCGCGCCGTCAGCAGCAGCACCGGCACCTGTTTCTGCTCGCGCAGCTTCTGCAGCACCGACCAGCCGTCCATCTTCGGCAGCATCACGTCCAGCAGGACCAGGTCGTAGTCCTGTTCCAGGGCCTGGTGCAGGCCGTCCGGACCCGTGCGCGCCAGGTCCGCCGTGAAGCCGGATTCGCGCAGGCCCTTGTGCAGGTAGTCGCCCGTCTTGGGCTCGTCTTCGACAATCAGTATGTGCATGGCATTTCTCCTGACGATCATTGTGCCGCACTTCGACAGGCCTGGGGATGACATTTCGGACAGTGGGTTGTCACCGAATTGTCATTCGTCCGTCACCTGTACGTCAGCAGCGCCTGCCTAGACTGCAGCCATTCCCATCGCGGAGACCTCCCATGAACAAGATCCACGCCACCCTGATCGCGCTGTGCCTGGCCTCCGCGGCCGGCGCCCAGGAGATGCACGGCATGCAGGACATGCACCACGCAGCCGCACCTGCACCGAAGACCTTCGTCGCCAGCAGCGACAAACCGTTCGCGCAACTGATGGACGAGGCCATGGCCATCATGGAACGCGACATGCAGGCCGCGCCGATGAACGGCCGGCCGGACCACGACTTCGTGACCATGATGCTGCCCCACCACCAGGGCGCGATCGACATGGCCAAGGCCGTGCTGCTGAGTACCAAGGACCCCGAACTGCGCAACCTGGCGCTCGGCATCATCGCCGAGCAGCAGAACGAGATCAACGTGATGCAGGCCTGGCTGCAGCGCCATCCCGACCACAAGGAGAACCCATGAAGAAGATCGTCCACCTGCTGGCGCTGGCCGGCATCGTCGGTGCCGCGCAATCCGCGCTGGCCCTGCCCTCGCCCGCGGACCGCGTCTACACCGCGGACCAGAACACGAATACCGTGTCCGTGTTCGACCCGTCGACCAACAAGCTGCTCGGCCAGATCAAGCTGGGCAATCAGCGTCCGGACGTGCTCTCCCCCCTGTACCGCGGCGAGATCAACGTGCACGGCATGGGCTACTCGCCGGACCACAAGACCCTCGTCGTGATCTCGAATGGGTCCAACTCGGCTACCTTCATCGACACGGCCACCAACAAGGTCAAGGGCAAGACCTACGTCGGCCGCTCGCCGCACGAAGGCTTCTTCACGGCGGACGGCAAGGAAGTCTGGGTCGTCGTGCGCGGCGAGGACTATATCTCCGTGATCGACCCGAACACGTTCAAGGAGACCCGCCGCATCCAGACGGCCGTCGGCCCCGGCATGGTGCAGTTCATGCCGGACGGGAAGCTGGCCTTCGCCGTCTCCAGCTTCACGCCGCAGGTCGATGTGATCGACGTCGCCTCGCACAAGGTCGTCAACAGCATCCCGGTGGTCAGCCCGTTCTCGCCCTTCCTGCAGTTCACGCCGGACTTCAAGGAGATGTGGATGACGCACAAGGATGTCGGCAAGGTCACGCGCATCGACACCCGCACGCAGAAGGTGGTCGGCGTGATCGATACGGGCTTCATCACCAACCACCTGTCCTTCGCCACGGTCAAGGGCAAGGTGTACGCCTACGTGTCGGTCGGCGGCGAGAATTGCGTCAAGGTGTACACGACGGAAAAGGAAGCGAAGCTGGTCGCGACGATCCCGACCGGCGCGCTGCCGCACGGCGTCTGGACGGCGGACGACAGCAGCCGCGTCTACGTGGGCCTGGAAAACGGCGACGGCATGCAGGTGATCGACCCGGCCGTCAACAAGGTCGTCGCCACCGTCGGCGGCGGCCAGGCACCGCAGGCGCTGATCTACCTGTCGCACGTGGCCGCGCCGGGCAGCGCGGAGAACCTGGTGCCGCGCGTGAACCAGGATTCCGTCAACGTCCCGCTGAAACCCGTGCACGACAAGGGTAAAGGATTCATCGTGGCGCGCCAGCTGGGCGTCGTCGATGCGCTGGAGGTGTCGATCTACCAGCTCAAGCCGAACACGGACTACAGCGTGTACCTGGGCGGCGCGCAGGCAGGCTCGCTGCACACGGATGCCAAGGGCATGGCCAACGGCACCATGATCGGGCCGGTGCGCACGTTTGCGCAGGCGGGGCAGGCCCAGAACATGCCGGCCAGCGCGAAGGTACTGGTGATGGAAGGGACAGTGGCCGCAGATGCCAGCGCCGCCGTGCTGACGAACTAAGCACCAACGTCGCCCCTGCGAAGGCAGGGGCCCAATTTTGCATGCGATGCGGCAGCGCGTGTAAATTGGGTCCCTGCCTGCGCAGGGACGACGGTGTTTAGGTTATCCGACCAGCTTGTCCAGCGTAATCGGCAACTCCCTCACCCTGCGCCCGCAAGCGTTGTAGATCGCATTCGCGATCGCCGCCCCCACGCCCGTGATGCCGATTTCTCCGATGCCCCGCGCGCCCATCGGCGCGTGCGGGTCGGGGATATCCGTCCAGATGACGTCGATCTCGGGCACGTCCAGGTGCACGGGCACGTGGTACTCGGCCAGGCTCGGGTTCATGATGCGGCCCATGCGCTCGTCGAACTGGGTTTCCTCCATCAGCGCCAGGCCCATGCCCATGATCATCCCGCCGCGGAACTGGCTCATGGCCGTCTTCGGATTGATGATGCGGCCGCAGTCGAAAGACCCCAGCAGGCGGGCCACGCGCGGCTCGCCCGTGACGGCGTTCACCCTTGCCTCGCAGAAGATTGCGCCGAACGAATGCATCGACCAGTGCTGGGTTTCCAGCGGCGGCGGCGCTTCCGCCTCGACGACGATCTCGTCGCGACCCGCATCGCCCAGCAGCATCGCGTAGCTGACGAAGCGCTGCGGCTCGTCGGTCTTGCACAGGCCGCCGTCGCGCGCATGGACGTCGTCCGGGGACAAGCCGTGCAGCGGCGAATCCTTCGGCGCCAGCGCCAGCAATTCCTTGGCCAGCGCCTCCCACGCCGCCTTCACCGCGAATCCGACCGAGGCCGTCTGCTGCGAGCCCCCTGCCAGGATCACGCCGGGAAAGGCGGAGTCGCCGTAGGCCACGTGCACGCGCTCCAGCGGCAGGCCGAGGCGCTGCGCGGCGATCATCGCGTGCGTGGTCGCGGTGCCCATGCCCATCTCGTGCGCCGCCGCGTCGACGTAGGCGTCGCCGTCCTTCGTCAGGCGGATGCGCGCCGCCCCGCCGGGCATGCGGTAGTAGGGATAGGTCGCCGTTGCGCAGCCCATGCCGATCAGCCACTCGCCTTCGCGGCGCATGGCGGGCTGCCCCTGTCGCTTGTCCCAGCCGAAGCGCTCGGCGCCGCTGCGCCAGGCCTCGACGATGTGGCGCGACGAGAACGGCGTGCCCGCGGTCGGGTCCTTGTCCGGCTCGTTGCGGATGCGCAGTGCGATCGGGTCCATGCCCAGCTTGTCGGCCAGTTCGTCGACGCCGCATTCGAGGCCGAAGCTGCCCACCGCCTCGCCCGGTGCGCGCATGAAGGTATTCGGCAGCGCATTCATGTTCGTCGTCGCCACGTTCAGCTTGAAGGTGTCGGCTGCATACAGGCACTTGGCCGGCATGATGAACGGTTCGGGCATGATGTTGTGATCGGTCCGGACCGAGAGGCCGGTATGGATCAGCGCCCGGAAACGGCCGTCCGCATCGGCGCCGAGCGCGACCCGCTGCTCGGTGAGCGAGCGGCCGCCGACCACCCGGTACACGCCTTCGCGCGAGAGCATCACGCGCACCGGCCGCCCTGCCAGTTTCGAGGCGGCGGCAGCCAGTATCTGGTGCTGCCACAGCGTCTTGCTGCCGAAGCCGCCGCCCACGAAGGGGGAGCTGATGTGGACCTGGTCTTCGCGGATGCCGAATATCTGGGCCAGCGTCCATGCCGTGTGCGTCACTGCCTGGGCGCCGTCGTGGACGGTCAGTTCGTCGCCGTTCCAGGCTACCGTGGCCGCGTGCAGCTCGATCGGATTGTGGTTGTGGGGCGGCGTGGTGTAGACGGCGTCGATGCTGACGGGGGCCGCGGCCAGTGCGCTTTCCGCGTCGCCGATCTCGATCTTCAGCGGCTCGCCCTGGAAGCTGGCATCCTCGATGCCCGCGGCCTTGGCCGCTTCCAGCGTCGTGATGCCCGCCTCGGTCAGGTAGGTCACGCGGATCAGCGACTTGGCGTGATCGGCTTGCTCCTGGGTCTCGGCCAGCACCAGCGCCACCGGCTGGCCGTTCCAGTGCACGTTACCGTCCTGGAAGACGGGCAGCGAATCGTTGCTGCCCGCCTTGGGCGCCGTGAAGATCAGCGGTGGCGCTTTCATCTTCGGCGCGTTCTCGTGCGTCATCACCAGCACGACACCGGGCGCGGATTCGGCCCGGCTGGTGTCGAGGGTGGCGATGCGGCCCTTGGGCACCGTGCTGTAGACGAGCGCCGCGTAAACCATGTTCTCCAACGCGATTTCGGCGGCGAACGGCGCCTGGCCCTTCACCTTCAACGGACCATCGACGCGGGACACGGGCTTGCCGATATAGCCGTCGCGCTGCTCGATCAGCGGATCCGGCTCGCCGCCGGGCATCCAGCCGTCCGGTGCCATCTCGACGGCCTTCTTCATCACTTTCTGCGCGGTTTCCTGAATGACGTTGCTCATGGCTGGCCTCCGTTCGATCCTGTTGCGGCCAGGCCGGTCAGCACCGCCACGATGCTGCGCTCGGCCAGGCCGATCTTGAATGCGTTGTCGCGCAGCGCCCGCGCATCCGCCAGTTCGGCCGCGGCGGCGACGCGGAAGCTGTCCTCGGTGGCGGGCTGGCCGCGCAGCGCCGCTTCCAGCTTCCAGGCGCGCCACGGCTTGTGGGCGACGCCGCCCAGTGCCAGGCGCACGTCCTTCACCACGCCATCGGCGACATCGAGCATGGCGCCCACGGACACCAGCGCGAACGCGTAGCTGGAGCGGTCGCGCACCTTGCGGTAGGCGGCGCGGCCGGCGTACGCCAGCGGCGGCAGCTCGATGGCGGTGATCAGTTCGCCCGGCGCCAGCACCGTCTCGCGTTCCGGGTGCTCTTCGGGCAGGCGGTGCAGGTCGGTCAACGCCAGCGTGCGCGGTCCGCCTGCGCCCTGCAGGTGCACATTCGCGCCCAGCGCCGCCAGCGCCACGCACATGTCGGAAGGATGCACGGCGACGCAGGCGTCCGAAGCGCCCAGGATCGCGTGCATGCGGTTGAAGCCGTCGATGGCGTCGCAGCCCTGGCCGGGCGAGCGCTTGTTGCAGCGCGCGCCTTCGTCGTCATAGAAATACGTGCAGCGGGTGCGCTGCAGGACGTTGCCGCCGACGGTCGCCATATTGCGGATCTGGGCCGAGGCGCCGGCCACGATGGCCCGCGACAGCAGCGGGAAGCGCGCACGCACGGCCGGGTGCGCGGCCACGGCCGTGTTCTTGGCGGCGGCGCCGACCAGGATGCTGCCGTCGGCACGCCCCTCAATGGCATCGGACAGTCCCGTCACGTCGACGAGGGCGGCCGGATGCTCGACGGTCTCGCGCAGCAGGTCGACCAGGTTGGTGCCGCCGCCCAGGTATTTCGCCTCGGGCAGCGCGCCCATGCGGATGGCGTCGGCCGCGCTCGCGGCGCGCGCATAGGTGAACGGAATCATTGGGCACCCCGCTGCTGGTGGTGGACCTGGATCGCGGCGACGATGCCGTTGTAGGCACCGCAACGGCACAGGTTGCCGCTCATGCGTTCGCGCAGCTCGTCATGGGTGAGTTCGATGTCCTCTTCCTCGAGGTCCTCGGTCACGTTGCTGGGCACGCCGCGGCGCAGCTCGCCCTGCATGCCGATGGCCGAACAGATCTGCCCAGGCGTACAGTAGCCGCACTGGAAGCCGTCGTGCTCGACGAAGGCCTGCTGCAGCGGATGCAACTGGCCGTCCGCGGCCAGGCCCTCGATCGACAGCACCGAGCGGCCCGCGTACTGCACGGCCAGCGCCAGGCAGGACAGGATGCGCTCGCCGTCGACGAGCACGGTGCAGGCGCCGCAGGCCCCCTGGTTGCAGCCTTTCTTGGTACCGGACAGGTGCAAGTGTTCACGCAGCAGGTCGAGCAGGGAAACGCGCGGATCGGCCGGCAGCGACACCTCCGATCCGTTGATATTGATGGTCAAGGGCATGACGGACATCCTTATACAAATTGATCGGCAGAAAGAATTTTCTCTTGGAAAATACTTTCCTCTTAGAACCTTTATATTGCAAACAACATATCAAGCAGCATAGGTTATCGTCGCGTCGCATCAAATGACATGCCGGTACTTTTCGATTTTTTGCCTATTCCTGTCACGCGCAATCAATCCGGGCGGAACGGAAAAGGCATTGCGATGTCGTGCCCTTGCCTCGGAGATCCCCGCAAACGGCCTGAAT
This sequence comes from uncultured Massilia sp., assembly GCA_963529995.1. Lineage (GTDB taxonomy): Bacteria > Pseudomonadota > Gammaproteobacteria > Burkholderiales > Burkholderiaceae_D > Telluria. The sequence continues at coordinate 8,266 of CAUSCY010000004.1, forward strand.
CCGCCTACAATAGGTTGATTCAGAGAATCACTCTCACAGCACATCCCTCAGCACATCCCTACTCCATGCCCCTGGACTCCCTGCTCTTCGCCGCTCCCGCCACCCTGTCCGTCACCCTCGTCGCCGGCCTGCTGGGCCTGTTGGTCGGCAGCTTCCTCAACGTGGTCGTGCACCGCCTGCCGATCATGGCGCAGCGCGAGCTGGAGAACTATATTGCCCACGAGGCCGGCAAGGAACTGCCGCACCAGGACCGCTTCAACCTGATGGTGCCGCGCTCGCGCTGCCCGCATTGCGGCCACCAGATCGGCGCGCTGGAGAACATCCCCGTCGTCAGCTGGCTCGTCCTGCGCGGCAAGTGCAAGGCCTGCAAGGCGCCGATCTCGGTCCGCTATCCGCTGGTGGAACTGGTGACGGGCGCGCTGTCGGCCCTGCTGGTGTGGCAGCTGGGATCGGGCCCGATGGGGCTGGCGGCGCTGCCGTTCGCCTGGCTGCTGATCGCCATGACGCTGATCGACTACGACACCAAGACGCTGCCGGACGACCTCACCTACCCGCTGCTGTGGCTGGGCCTGCTGGTCAACCTGGGCGGCACCTTCGTGCCCCTGCGCGACGCCGTCATCGGCGCCATGGCCGGCTACCTGGCGCTGTGGTCCGTGTACTGGCTGTTCAAGCTCGCCACGGGCAAGGAAGGCATGGGCTACGGCGACTTCAAGCTGCTGGCGGCGCTGGGCGCCTGGCTCGGCTGGGCGATGCTGCCGACCATCATCATCCTGTCCTCGGTGGTCGGGGCCGTGGTCGGCATCGGCCTGATCGTGTTCGCCAAGCGCGCGCGCGACAATCCGATCCCGTTCGGACCGTATCTCGCGGCGGCTGGTATCATCGCACTCCTGTACGGATTACCGCTCACCCGCTACGCGCAGGGCCTGCTCGTCTGATCGTCCCACGATCCGCCCGCGCCGGCCCCAGGATCGCATGGACACACCAGACCAACACACGGCCGCGCCCGTTTCACGATTCTCCGTCGGCCTCACCGGCGGCATCGGCTGCGGCAAGACCACGGTAGCCGACCTGTTCGCCGCGCGCGGCGCCGCGGTCATCGACACCGACCAGATCGCCCACTCCCTCACCGCCCCGCACGGCGCCGCCATGCCCGCGCTGCTGGCCGAGTTCGGCCCCGAGTTCGCCACGCCGGACGGTGCGCTCGACCGTGCCCGCATGCGCGCCCTGGTGTTTACGGACCCCGGCGCCAGGCAGCGCCTGGAAGCCATCCTGCACCCCCGCATCCGCGAGGCGACCGCCGCCGCGGCCCTGGTCGCCACCGGTCCTTACACGATCTTCGTCGTGCCGCTGCTAATCGAGTCCGGCACCTGGCGCGAACGTGTCGCGCGCATCCTCGCGATCGATTGTCCCGAAGAAGTGCAGGTGGCACGCGTGATGGCCAGGAACGGCCTGGCCGAGGCCCAGGTACGCGCCATCATGGCGGCCCAGGTCAGCCGCGGCGAGCGCCTGGCGGCGGCCGACGACGTGGTGCTCAACGACGATGGGCTGGAAGCGCTGGCGCCCCAGCTGGACCGCCTGCACGCCGCGTACCTGGCCCAAGCGGAGAAATTGGCGGCGCAGGCGAACGAGCGTTTGTAATTTTTTGCATCATGGTTCAGAATGCGAAAAGTTGCTCGCAAGCCTGGTATCCCACATTCAAAGGAATGTCATTTTGATCGTCTATGAATACCCCTTCAACGAGCGCATACGCACGTTGTTGCGGCTGGAGGACTTGTACGAGAAGTTCAAGTTCTTCGTGAAGCAGGAGCATCCCCTGCAGCACCATGTCGCCCTCGCGACGATCTTCGACATGCTGGAAGTGGCAGGCCGGGCCGACCTCAAATCCGACCTGCTGCAGGAACTCGAGCGCCAGAAGCAGAGCCTGCTGGCCTACCGCAGCAACCCGGCCGTCGCCGCCGACACCCTCGATGCCGTCCTGTCCGAACTGGACGCCGTCAGCAAGGAACTCGTGACGGCCCAGGGCAAGACGGGCCAGAACGTGCGCGACAACGAATGGCTGATGAGCATCCGCGGCCGCACCGTCATGCCGGGCGGCGCCTGCGAATTCGACCTGCCCTCCTACCACGCCTGGCAGCGCCGCCCCGCCGAGCAGCGCCAGGCCGACATCCGGGGCTGGTTCGGCCCGCTGGCACCCGTCTGCGACGCATTGTCGCTGGTGCTGCGCCTGCTGCGCAATTCCGGCACGCCGGTCGCCATGACGGCCGCCTCGGGCAGCTACCAGCAAATGCTGCAAGGCAAGGTCTACCAGATGCTGCGCCTGTCCGTGGACGAGGCCAGCGGCGCGATCCCCGAGATCTCCGCCAATAAATACATGCTGTGGGTGCGCTTCACGACCCAGGGCGGCGATTTGAAGCCGAAGCCCCTGGAAGAAGACGTGCCCTTCGAGCTCACCCTCTGCAATTTCTGATTCAAGGTTCTAGAAACACATCATGACCGTCGTATCCTGCCCCACCTGCGGCAAGAAGGTCGAATGGACGGAGGCGAACAAGTTCCGCCCCTTCTGTTCCGAACGCTGCAAGCAAATCGACCTGGGCGCCTGGGCCGAAGAGAAGTACACGATTCCCGGCGCACCGCCCGGCGATGGCCACGACGACCAGGTCGACAAGGAATAATCCGGGTGTGGCCGCGCGCCTCGCCCTGGCCGCGATTCGCGGCTACCAGCGCTTCATTTCTCCCCACAAGGGTTTTTCCTGTCCCCTGCGCCTGGCCACCGGCGGCGCCGGCTGCTCCGCCTATGGCTACGCGATGATCGCCCGCCACGGCCTGCGCCGCGGCCTGGGCTTGCTGGACCGGCGCCTGGCCCTGTGCAGCCACGCGCACGCGCGCCTGCGCGCGGCCGCGCCCCCGCCCGCCCCCACGCTGGGACGGCTGCACCGCCAGCGCAGCGTCTGTGACGTGCCATGCGATTGCGACCTGCCGCATCCGCACCTGCCCTCCTGCGCCGGCGACCACCGCTGCGGCAAGCTGTCGAACTTCTGCAGCGTGTTCGACCTGTGCGACGTGGGCGATTGCTGCGACTGGGACAAGAAGCGCCGACGCGAACGGGCGGAGCGGGAACGGCGCGACCTGAATGCGGCGCTGGAGCGGATCAGGAAGAAGAAGCGGCGCTGACCCCAGCGCATATATACACACCGTCATTCCCGCGAAGGCGGGAATCCATGCTGACGTGCCGAAGTCCGCTTCTACGCGGATCAGGTCGCTTCCGATATACGGAATCCGGACGCTCAGCATGGATCCCCGCCTGCGCGGGGATGACGTGCTCAGACGATGCGGTTATTTGGCGTAACGGACCTGGTCCAGCCACTCCAGCAGCGGAATCGTCGCCGGCAGCAGCGGACTGACCGCATACGCACCCTGCCAGGCGAACGCCTGCCCTTCCAGGCTTTGCGGCTCGCCTTCCCATTCGCGGCTGATGTAGAAATACAGGCGCACGTGCGCGTGTTCGTACACGTGCTCCACGCAGCACCACGGCTCGGCGCTCAGCACCTGCACGCCCAGTTCCTCGACGAACTCGCGCTGCAGCGCGTGGAAGATGTCCTCGCCCGGCTCGACCTTCCCGCCCGGGAATTCCCAGTAGCCGGCATACGGCTTGCCGTCCGGGCGCTGGCCCAGCAGCACGTCGCCGTTCGGGCGCATCAATACGCCGACGGCGACGTCGATCGGTTTCGTGACCGCTTCAGGCATCGGCCGCATCCTTTCCGGCCGCCGGCAGCTTGCCCGCGTAATCCTTGGCGAACTGCCAGGCCACGCGGCCCGAGCGCGAGCCGCGGCCCAGAGCCCAGCGCAGCGCGTCGGCACGTGCCGCCTCGATCTGCTGCGGCGTGCAGCCGAAGCTGGCCAGCCAGTGGCCGACGATGTCGAGGTAGTCGTCCTGCTTGAACGGATAGAACGACAGCCACAGGCCGAAGCGCTCCGACAGCGAGATCTTTTCCTCGACCGTCTCGCCGGGATGCAGGTCACCGTCTTCGCCGTGTTTGTAGCCGGTGTTGTCCGACATCTTTTCCGGCATCAGGTGACGGCGGTTCGAGGTCGCGTAGATCAGCACATTGTCCGACTGCGCCGCGATGCTGCCGTCCAGCGCCACCTTCAGCGCCTTGTAGCCGGCCTCGCCCTCCTCGAAACTGAGGTCGTCGCAAAAGATCACGAAGCGCTCCGGGCGGCCGGCGACGAGGTCGACGATGTCCGGCAGGTCGGCCAGGTCGGCCTTGTCGACTTCGATGAGGCGCAGGCCCTGCGGCGCGAACCCGTTCAGGCAGGCCTTGATCAGGGACGACTTGCCGGTACCGCGCGCGCCCGTCAGCAGCACGTTGTTGGCCGGGCGCCGTTCCACGAACTGGCGCGTGTTCTGCTCGATCTGCTCCTTTTGCGGACCGATGTGCTGCAGGTCGTCCAGCGCGATGCGCGAGGCATGCGCCACGGCCTGCAGGTATTTCACGTTCGGGCTGCCGGCACGGCGGCGCCAGCGGAAGGCGTAGCCGTGCTTGAAGTCCGGTTCGCGCGGCGCCGCCGGCGGCAGCAGCGCCTCCACCCGCGCCAGCAGCGCTTCCGCCCGGTGCAGGAAGTTGTCCAGCTGGTTCATCGCGCGCCTCAGGAACGGTAGTCGGCGTTGATCGAGACGTAGTCGTGCGACAGGTCGCAGGTCCAGACGGTGGCGTCGGCATCGCCGCGGCCCAGCATGACGCGCACCACGATCTCCGCCTTCTTCATCACGCGCTGGCCGTCCTCTTCCTTGTACTCAGGATTGCGGCCGCCGGCCTTGGCGACCAGCACGTCGTCCAGGTACAGGTCCAGCTTCGTCGTGTCCAGGTCGTCGACGCCCGCATAGCCGATCGCGGCCAGGATGCGGCCCAGGTTCGGGTCGGACGCGAAGAACGCGGTCTTGACCAGCGGCGAGTGCGCGATCGCGTAGGCGATCTTGCGGCACTCCTCGCGGTCGCGGCCTTGCTCGACGGCGATGGTGATGAACTTGGTCGCGCCTTCGCCGTCGCGGATGATCTGCTGCGCCAGGTGGGTCGAGATGCCGGTGACGGCGTCGCGCAGCGCTTCGTAGTCCGCGCCTTCGGCCTTGTCGATGACGAGCGAGCCGGCGCCGGTCGCCATCACGATGAAGGAATCGTTGGTCGACGTGTCGCCGTCGATGGTGATGCAGTTGAACGAGCGGTCGGCGGCATACGTCACCAGCGCGTCCAGTACGGGCTGCGCGACCTTGGCGTCGATGGCCAGGTAGCCCAGCATGGTCGCCATGTTCGGCTTGATCATGCCGGCGCCCTTGCTGATGCCGGTCATGACGACCTGGTGGCCGCCGATGCTGGTAGTGACCGACGCCGCCTTCGGCTGGGTGTCGGTGGTCATGATCGACTCGGCCGCGTTGAACCAGTTATCCGCCTTCAGGTTGGCGACGGCGGCGGGCAGGCCGGCGACGATCTTCTGCAGCGGCAGCGGTTCCAGGATCACGCCGGTGGAGAACGGCAGCACCTGCTGCGCGTCGAGGCCCAGCAGGCGCGCCACTTCGGAGCAGGTGGCCTGCGCATTGGCGAGGCCCGGCTCGCCCGTGCCGGCATTCGCGTTGCCCGTGTTGACGACCAGCGCGCGGATCGGCTTGCCGCCCGCCTTGACTGCCGCCAGGTTGGCCTTGCTGACCTGGACCGGCGCGGCGCAGAAGCGGTTCTTGGTGAACACGCCGGCGACGGTCGCGCCTTCGGCGAGCTTCATCACCAGCACATCCTTGCGGTTCGGTTTCTTGATGCCGGCTTCGGCGTAACCGATTTCGATGCCGGCGACGGGGGTCAGTTCGGCGGCGACGGGCAGGGGGGAATTGACGGCCATGGCGTTCTCTAGAAGGAAAGATTGTCGAATCCGTTATTGTACCGCCAGCCACCCTCCGCATGAATCGTGACATTTCGCGGCACCTAGTTGATAATGAGAAACACATAAATAAAACACAACACTAGGGAATACCGTGAAACCGACCCTCATGCGCGGTGCCGCCGTTGCCGCCGCCGGCGGCGCCCTGCTGGCCGCCCTCCTCGCTCCCACCCTTGCACCTGCCGCCGACGCGCCCACGCCGGCGCCGACGAAGCCGTCGCCTGCGGCGAGCGCGCTGCAGGCGCTGCTGCGCGAACTCCAACGTCCCGAAGAGCGCAAGCTGCCGGCCACCGTGCAACTGGAACGCATCGCCACGCGGCAGCCATCCGCCGCCACCGCCGAGCGGCTGCGCGCCAGCTTCGGCACCGACCTCCTCTACCGGCTCGAGCGCCAGCCATCACAGGCCGGCCGCAGCGACTGGCGCCTGACGGTCCCCGCGCTGCACCATGCGCCGGCCGAAGGCACGGCCTTCGACTGGACCGAGGGCCGCGTCGATTTCCAGTTCAACCCGGCCGGCACCACGGCCCGCGTGCGCGGCGCGATGGACGCCTTGACGGCGCAGGATGCGACAGCCCGCTTCACGGCGCGCGGCATCGTGCTGGACAGCGATCAGAAGCGCGGCAGCGACGCGCTGTGGTACGGCAAGGCGCGCGTCGCCGTCGCCGGCGTGGAGGTGCTGGCCAAGGAGCAGAACATGGCCCTGGACCTGAGCGGCTTGAGCGTCGACGTCGCCGTGACGGACAAGCGCAGGACCGCCGACATCGGCTACGACCTGCGCGTGGGCCGCGCCGCCGTGGCCGGCGAGCAGGTCGACGCGCTGCGTTTCGCCCTGCGCCTGACGAACCTCGACAAGGCCTCCCTGCTGGCACTGAGCGACGCCGAGGCGCGCAGCACGGCCGGCTTCGAGACGATGACGCCGCAACAGCAGGCGGCCGCGCTCGCGCCGCTGATGCGCGGCCTGGGCAAGGCCGTGCTGGCGCGCGGCACCACGGTGGAAATCGACGAGATCAGCGCCGCGTACCACGGCGCCAGGGCCGTGATCAAGGGCCGCGTTGCCCTGCAGGGCGCCATGCCGGCCGATCTCGACGATCCCAAGGCGCTGCTGCGCAAGCTGGTGGCGCGCTTCGACGTGCGCGTTCCCGTCGCACTGGTGCGCGAAATCGCCGGCACCGTCGCGGCGAAACAGGCGGCCCAACAGGGCAAACCAAGCGATGCGCAATCGGTCGCCCAGCTGCGCCAGAGCATGACCGACGTCGTGGTCGGCAGGCTGCTCGGCGGCGGCTTCGCACGCCTGGACGACGACGTGCTGGTGTCCACGATCGAATGGCGCAATGGCGAACTGCACGCGAACGGCAAGCCGGTGCCGCTGCCGGCGCCGACCGCGTCGCCATCTCCCGTCGCGGCCAACGTGCGCGGTGCCGACTTCCTGCAGGCGCGCCGTCTCGACGGCAGCTGCACGATGCCGGACTATCCGGACGAGGTGGTGCGCCAGGACCTGGCGCTGGAGGCGGTGTTCGGCTTCGTCGTCAGCGCCGACGGCAAGGTGGCGGCGCCCACCGTCGCCAGGCCCAGCGCCTTCCCCGACTACGACCGCAGCGTGCTGGCGGCACTGGCCCAGTGCCGCTATGCGCCGGCCCTGCGGGGCGGCAAGCCGTTCGACCTGGCCACCACCTGGCGCCTGGTGCGCGTGCCGGGCAGCCAGCGGCCGTGAGACGAACGGGGTAACATGCGGCCATTCAACCGGAGCCATCGATGAAGGAAACCCAACGCGACGTACTGAGCGCCTGCTTCTCGCTGGCGCTGGTGCTGGCCGCCCTGTTCGTGACCCAGCGCTTCCTGCTGCCCCTGCTGTGGGCCGCGATCCTGTGCATCGCCACCTGGCCCCTGTACCGGCGCATGCTGGCCTTTACGGGCAATCGTGCCGCGGTGGCCGCCCTGCTCGCCACGCTGGTCGCGGCGCTGCTCTTCGTCACGCCGCTGGCGCTGGGCGTGGCCCAGGCCGCGCACCAGGCGCCGGCCCTGGCCCAGTTCATCGCCAGCGCCAACACGGAAGGCCTGGCGCCGCCGGCCTGGGTGGTCCGCATCCCCTTCGCCGGCACCGAGATCCATGAATGGTGGCTGGCCACGCTGGGCCAGCCGCACGGCCTCGCGCACCTGCTGCACGGCAGCTCGGTGGCGCACCTGCAATCGGCCAGCGAAGTGCTCAAGCGCACCGGGGCCGGCCTGCTGCACCGCGTGATCGACATCGTCTTCGCCTTCCTGTGCCTGTTCTTCTTCTACAAGGACGGGAGTGCCCTGCAGCGCCAGGTGAACGCCATCGGCGCCCACCTGATCGGCGAGGTGCGCTGGACGCTGTACGCGCTCAAGGTGCCGGTCGCCGTGCGCGCCACCGTCAACGGCCTGGTGCTGGTGGGCCTGGCCGAGGGTGTCCTGCTCGGCATCGGCTACCAGATCGCGGGCGTGCCGTCGGCCGTCCTGTGGGCGGCCGCCACCGGCGTGCTGGCCATCATCCCGTTCGGCGCGCCGCTGGCCTTCGGCGCCGTCGTCCTGCTGCTGCTGGCCCAGGGCGCGACCGTCGCCGCCATCGCCATCGCTGCCTGGGGCGCCGTCGTCCTGTTCGTGGCCGACCATGCCGTGCGCCCCGCGATGATCGGCAACGCCACCAAGCTGCCCTTCCTGGCCGTGCTGATCGGCATCCTGGGCGGGGTCGAAACGCTGGGCCTGATCGGCCTGTTCGTCGGCCCCGTCGTGATGACGCTGTTCGTCACGCTGTGGCATGAGGAACGCCGCCTGCGCCATCCGCTGCCCTGAATTTTTTTTGAAGTTTTCACTTGACCCTCCCGCAACGTGAGGCCTGAAGCTGGGTGCACGCTGAAGAAAGGAGCCGACGATGCTGAAAGTAGGTGAACTGGCCGCCCGCACGGGCCTCACGGTGCGCACGCTGCACCACTACGACAGCATCGGCCTGCTCCGCCCTTCCGCGCGTTCCGATGCCGGCTACCGGCTGTATGCCCGCGACGACGTGGCGCGCCTGCACCAGATCCAGGCCCTGCGGGCGTTCGGCATGCGCCTCGCCGACATCGGCCTTTACCTGGACAGCCCGGATGCCTCGCCGCTGGCCGTCGTCGAGCAGCAGCTCGCGGCGCTGGAGCGCAGGATCGCGGAGGCAGCACGCATGCGCGCTGCGCTCGTCGACTTGCGCGGCCAGCTGGCCCGCGGCGAACAGCCGGCCCTGTCCTCGTGGCTGACCACATTGCAGGAGATGAGCGTGTACGAACACTACTTTAGCAAGGAAGAACTGGACCAGTTGCCGCTGTACCGCGACGAAGGCGTGAAGGCGCAGATGCGCGCGCTGGTCGAGGAAGCGGGGGCGCTGCAGCGCGCCGGCACCGCGCCCGATGGGGAGCAGGCCAAGGCGTTCGCGCAGCGCTGGCTGGAAGCCTTCGAACGGGGCAGCGGCAACCGCGCCTTCGCCGGCCGCATCAACGCCATGGCGGCGCGCGAGCCGGAAGCGATGCATGCGCAGTTCGGCATGGAGCCGGACCTGATGGGCTTCGTGATGGCCGCCATCTGGGAACTGAAGGCCGAGGCCTGGGCCCGCCACCTGGGGCCAGGCGTCGTCGAGCGCATGCGCCGCCACTACGCGGGCCGCGGGCGCGAATGGAACGCCCTGTACGAACGGGTGCGCGCGGCGATGCAGGCCGATCCGGCGGCAACGGGCGTGCAGGCGCGCGAACTGGCGCGCGCGTGGCTGGAACTGTTCCACGACATGGTGGGCGACGATCCGCAGACGGTGCAGGCGTTCCGCCATGCCAGCGCGACCGAGCCGCTGCTGCGCATGGGGACGGGGGTCAGCGACGCGATGCTGGAGTGGCTGCGCAAGGCGATGCCGCGCCCGGTGGCCTGATAATTACGTAGGGTGGGCGCCCTGCGCCCACGCGCGGCGCGTGCGTCATGTCGGCGTTACGCGTGGGCGCGGGGCGCCCACCCTACGACCTGCGCAAGGCGATGCCGAAATCCGCGATGGCCGCGTGACATGCCCACCTACACGCGGCGACAACAAAAAGGGACCCCGCGGGGTCCCTTTCGTTTACTACGGAGCGGCTTACGCCAGCTTGCCGTGGCAAGCCTTGAACTTCTTGCCGCTGCCGCAAGGGCACGGGTCGTTGCGGCCGACCTTCACGCCCATATAGGTCGTGGCCGGGTCTTCCGACACGGCGGTGGCGTTCGGCGTGACTGCCGTCGGCGCCAGCAGTTCTTCCGGCGCGGCCGACGGGTTGAAGTCGGCGTGCTGGTAGTTGACGTTTTCCAGGTGCGCGGCGGCGGCCTGCATCGCGGCTTCGGCAGCCTCGACTTCCTCGCGGGTCTGGATGCGCACGGTCATGATGGTGCGGATCACTTCGTTCTTGATCGCGTCCAGCATGGTGGAGAACAGCTCGAAGGCTTCGCGCTTGTATTCCTGCTTCGGGTTCTTCTGCGCATAGCCGCGCAGGTGGATGCCTTGGCGCAGGTGGTCGAGCGCCGCCAGGTGCTCGCGCCACTGGGTGTCGATATTCTGCAGCATGACGTTGCGCTCGAAGCTGCCGAACGACTCCTTGCCCACGATGCCGACCTTGGCTTCGTACGATTCCTCGGCGGCGGCCAGCACGCGCTCCAGGATGTCGTCGTCGTTCAGGCTCGAATCCTCTTCCACCAGCTTGGTCAGCGGCACCTGCAGCGACCATTCGGTGGCCAGCACGTTTTCCAGCGCCGGGATGTCCCACTGTTCCTCGACCGATTCGGCCGGCACGTAGGTGCGCACCACGTCGGTGAACACGCCGGTGCGCAGCGAGGCGATCAGCTCGGAGATGTCGGCCGCTTCCAGCAGTTCGTTACGCTGGGTGTAGATCACCTTGCGCTGGTCGTTGGCGACGTCGTCGTATTCGAGCAGCTGCTTGCGGATGTCGAAGTTGCGGGCCTCGACCTTGCGCTGCGCCGACTCGATCGAGCGGGTCACGATGCCTGCCTCGATCGGTTCGCCTTCCGGCATCTTCAGGCGGTCCATGATCGCGCGCACGCGGTCGCCGGCGAAGATGCGCAGCAGCGGATCGTCCAGCGACAGGTAGAAGCGCGAGGAGCCCGGGTCGCCCTGGCGTCCCGAACGGCCGCGCAGCTGGTTGTCGACGCGGCGCGACTCGTGGCGCTCGGTGCCGATGATGTGCAGGCCGCCCTGCGCCACCACGTGGTCGTGCAGCGACTGCCATTCCGAGCGCAGCGTGGCGGCTTGCGCGGCCTTCTGCTCGTCGGACAGCGCGGCGTCGGCCTCGATGAACTGGATCTGCTTCTCGACGTTGCCGCCCAGGACGATGTCGGTACCGCGGCCCGCCATATTGGTGGCGATGGTGATCATCTTCGGACGGCCGGCCTGCGCCACGATTTCCGCTTCGCGCGCGTGCTGCTTCGCGTTCAGCACGTTGTGCGGCAGGTTCGCCTTGGTCAGGATGCTCGACAGCAGTTCCGAGTTCTCGATCGAGGTGGTGCCCACCAGGACCGGCTGGCCGCGCTCATAGCAGTCGCGGATATCGTTGACCATCGCGCCATACTTCTCCTCGGCCGACTTGTAGACCTGGTCCTGGCGGTCCTTGCGCTGGGACGGGCGGTTCGGCGGGACGACCACGGTCTCGAGGCCGTAGATTTCCTGGAATTCGTAGGCTTCGGTGTCGGCGGTGCCGGTCATGCCCGACAGCTTGCCGTACATGCGGAAGTAGTTCTGGAAGGTGATCGAGGCCAGGGTCTGGTTCTCGTTCTGGATGCGCACGCCTTCCTTGGCTTCCACGGCCTGGTGCAGGCCGTCGGACCAGCGGCGGCCCGTCATCAGGCGGCCGGTGAATTCGTCGACGATGGTGACTTCGCCGTTCTGCACCACGTAGTGCTGGTCCTTGTGGTACAGCACGTGGGCGCGCAGCGCCGCGTACAGGTGGTGGATCAGCGTGATGTTGGCGGCGTCGTACAGCGAGGCGCCTTCCGGCAGCAGGCCCATTTGCGTCAGGATGGCTTCGGCTTTCTCGTGGCCGGCCTCGGTCAGCAGCACGGTGTGCGCCTTCTCGTCCTTCGTGTAGTCGCCCGGGACTTCGATCTTGCCCTTGCCGTCCGGGGTTTCCTCGCCGATCTGCAGCGTCAGCATCGGCGGCAGTTCGTTGATCTTGTGGTACAGGTCCGTGTGGTTCTCGGCCTGGCCGGAGATGATCAGCGGCGTACGCGCCTCGTCGATCAGGATCGAGTCCACCTCGTCGACCACGGCGAAGTTCAGGGTGCGCTGCACGCGTTCGCTCGCGTCGTACACCATATTGTCGCGCAGGTAGTCGAAGCCGTATTCGTTGTTGGTACCGTAGGTGATGTCGGAACCGTAGGCGGACTGCTTGGTCGCATGGTCCATCTGCGACAGGTTGATGCCCGTCGTGAGACCGAGCCAGCCGTACAGGCGGCCCATCTGCTCGGCGTCGCGCTGGGCCAGGTAATCGTTGACGGTCACGACGTGCACGCCCTTGCCGGACAGTGCGTTCAGGTAGACGGGCAGCGTCGCCATCAGGGTCTTGCCCTCGCCCGTGCCCATCTCGGCGATCTTGCCGTAATGGAGGACCATGCCGCCGATCAGCTGCACGTCGAAATGGCGCATCTTCATGACACGCTTGGCAGCCTCGCGGCAGACGGCGAAGGCTTCGACCAGGATGTCGTCGAGGCTGGCGCCGGAGGCCAGGCGCTGCTTGAATTCAGGGGTCTTTGCCTGCAGTTCGGCATCCGACAGCTGTTCCATCTGCGGCTCGAGCGCATTGATGGCCCGCACGTTCTTGTGGTACGTCTTGATCAGCCGCTGGTTACGGCTGCCGAAAATCTTGGTCAGGAATGACATGCTGTGTTCTTCAAAAATACGCCGCTAAAAGAGCCAGGGATGATATCAGACCGATATCAATCAAAGACCGAGTTTGGCAAAAAGCCACCGATTTTATCATGGGCTTCGGACACACTTGGGGTTCGCACATCCGATCACAAGTGCACGCCGTCAAAATATGTTATCAAATTGCATTCGACTGCACATTTTCCAGCCAATTCCTTCCGGGGGCCAGGGCGGCTGTGGTATGTTCGGATCATGCAGTCCTCTCCTCCCCAACGCCCCTTCCATATCTACGGCACGCGCGACCGCAAGACGTCGTTCGTGGCCACCGACTTCCTGCGCGCCAGCGACAGGCTCGCCGCGCTGCTGCCCAGCGCCATGCGGATGGGCAACCTGCAACGCGATTGCCGCCTGATCCTGCCGCCCATGTACACGGCCTGCGAAGTGGTGTCGCTGCAGGAAGGCACGCTGACCCTCGCCGTGCCCTCCTCGGCCGTGGCGGCCAAGCTCAAGCAGCAGGTGCCGAAGCTGCAGGCGGGGCTGCAAAAGAAGGGCTGGCAGGTCGAGGCGATCCGCATCCGGATCCGCATGGGCAGCACCGTGCCCGTACGCGAGACGGCCCAGGCCTCGGCGCTGAAGATGCCGGAGACGGCGGTGGAAGCGTTCGCGGAACTGGGCGAGACGCTGGAAGAGAATGCACAGAACGCGCCCTTGATTGCGGCGCTCAGGCGACTGGCGGAGAAGCGCAGGAAGCCGGGGTAAACCGTTTTCGAAGTCCTACCCCCTTCAATTTCCGCACAAAATAAAAACGTCATTCCCGCGAAAGCGGGAATCCATGCTGAGCCGGTACTTGCAAGCTCGGTATGGATTCCCGCCTGCGCGGGAATGACGTTGTTCGATGTTGCGACGACGTTGAGGCATCCGCCTCAGGTCAGCGCCCACTCCCTCTCCATCTGCGCACCATACGACACCGGCGCGAGCGCCTGCTCGTCGAAGGTCACGACCTCGTAGGATTCCGGATGCGCCAGCAGCTCGCGCAGCAGCAGGTTGTTCAGGCCGTGACCGGACTTGTGTGCCTCATAGCTGGCCAGCAGCGGATTGCCGACCAGGTACAGGTCGCCGATCGCGTCGAGGATCTTGTGGCGCACGAATTCGTCCTCGTAGCGCAGGCCGTCCGCATTCAGGATGCGGTATTCGTCCATCACGATCGCGTTTTCCAGCGAGCCGCCACGGGCCAGGCCCATGCCGCGCAGGCTCTCGACGTCCTGCATGAAGCCGAAGGTGCGCGCGCGCGCCACGTCATGCACGTAGGAGACCTTGCCGAAATCGACGACCGCGCGCTGCATGGTGCCGTCCACGGCCGGGTGGTTGAATTCGATGAAGAAGTCGAGCTTGAAACCGTCGTACGGCGTCAAGCGGGCCCACTTCTCGTTGGCGCCACTGCCCTGGCGGACTTCCACGGGTTTCAGCACGCGGATGAATTTCTTGGCCGCGCCCTGCTCCTGCACGCCGGCCTGCTGCAGCAGGAAGACGAAGGAGGACGCCGAACCGTCCATGATGGGGATTTCCTCGGCGGTGACGTCGACGTACAGATTGTCGATGCCCAGGCCCGCGCAGGCCGACATCAGGTGCTCGACGGTCGAGACGCGCGCGTCGCCCCGGGTGAGCACCGACGCCATGCGGGTATCGCCCACGATGTCGGCATTCGACGGGAATTCGACCACGGGGTCGAGGTCGACGCGGCGGAACACGATGCCCGTGTCGACGGCCGCGGGACGCAGCGTCAGTTCGACCTTGGTCCCGGAGTGCAGGCCGACACCCGTCGTGCGCACCAGTTGCTTGATTGTTCGTTGTTTGAGCATTCGCCGATTATATCGTAGGGTTTCCGGGCTTGCCGGAGACCGCTTCAAGCCCGGTGGCCGGAATGCCACGCTTTTACGGGTGTTCGGATTCCGCGTGCACGGTTTCGTGGCGTATCAGGTACAGGCCACTGCCGATGATGATGGCCGCGCCCAGCAAAGTATATTCGTCCGGCAATGTTTTCCACAGCAGCCAGTCGATCGTCACGGCCCAGGCCAGTGCCGTGTACTCGAACGGGGCCACCACCGAGGCTTCGCCGTGGTTGAACGCTTCCGTGATCGCCAATTGGGCAAAGAAGCCGCTGACGGCCAATGCGGCCAGCAGCGGCAGGTGCTCGCCGCGCACGTCCACCCAGCCGGGTGCGGCCAGCACGCTGGCCCCCGTCGCCATCAACAGCATCAGCCAGAACACCATGTGTTCGCTGCGGTCGCTGCGCGCCAGGATACGGCCGCTGACCGCCGACACGGCATAGCCGACGGCCGCCATCAGCACGGCCAGCCCGGCCAGGCTCAGGACGCCCTCCCCCGTCGGCCGCAGCACCACCAGCACGCCGCCCATGCCGACCGCGATGGCGATCCAGCGGCGCGCATCGACCTTCTCCTTCAGCACGAACACGGACAAGGCGGTGATCAGGATCGGGCCGATGAAGAAGATCGAATAGGCCTCGGCCAGCGACAGCGTGCGCACGCCGTAGGCGAACAGCGCCAGCATGGCGATGCCGATCGTGGAGCGCAGCAGGTGCAGCGACCAGCGCACGTTCAGGATCGAACGGTGCGCGCCGCGCCACACCAGGTAGCCGCAGACCAGCGGCAGCGAGGACAGCGAACGCAAGGCCGCCACCTGCATCGCCGGATAGTGGGCGGACAGCATCTTCATGCACGTGTCCATCATCGCGAAGAACACGACCGCCGCCAGCATCGCGTAGATGCTGCGCAGGTTGCCGCTGATGCCGCTGCCGGTGCCGATTGCTTTCAAAGGCGCTTCTCCATGAAGAGCGACAGCGGGTCGGGCTGGTAGTCGCCGAAAGGGGCGACACGTTCGAAGCCGGCGCGCTCGTACAATGAAATCGCCTCGGGCTGGTGGATGCCCGTCTCCAGGCGCAGCACCTGGATGCCGGACATGGCGGCGAACATGACGATGTGCTCGAGCAGCTCGCGCCCCGTGCCCAGGCCGCGCCGCTGTTCGTCGACGAACATGCGTTTCAGTTCGCCGTAACTGCCGCGGTTGACGAGGGCCGCGCAGCCGACCGCCTTGCCGTCGACGTCGCGCGCGACGAGGAACAGCACGTCGTCCTTCAGCAGGGCATCGACGTCCAGCAGGTGGTTGCTCTCGGCCGGATACAGGCTGGCGTGGTAAGCGTCCAGGTGCTCCAGCATGGACCGCACTTCGGGCTGGTCCGGGGTTTCGGTGTTGATGATCATGATGGATCCGACAAAAAACGGCGCCGCGGCGCCGTTGCGTTGGGTCTGGACAGTTTAGCCCAGTTGCTCGAGCAGCTTCTCGGCCGTGGAAACGTCCAGGCCCGCCGCCTCGACGTTCAGCTGCTTCACGACGCCATCCTGCACCAGCATCGAGTAGCGCTTGCTGCGCACGCCCATGCCCTTGGGGCCCAGGTCCTGGTCCAGGCCCAGTGCCTTGGTGAAGGTAGCGCTGCCGTCGGCCATCATGCGCACGATGCCGGTCGCTTCCTGCTGGCGGCCCCACGCGCCCATCACGAAGGCATCGTTGACGGAGATGCACCAGATCTCGTCCACGCCCTTTGCCTTGAACTCGTCCGCCAGGCGGATGTAGCCCGGCAGGTGCTGGTTCGAGCAGGTCGGCGTGAAGGCGCCCGGCAGGCCGAGGATGGCGATGGTCTTGCCCTTCGCGAGATCGGCGACCTGGAAGGTGTTCGGGCCGAGCGCGCAGCCTTCGGTCTCGACGTCGATGAATTCGTTCAGCGTGCCTTCCGGCAGGCGGTCGCCAATGGCGATGGTCATGATGGACTCCCCTGTTGTCATTCCAAGAACCCACAAGTATGCCTGATCCGCCGCAAACCGGGGTCAGAGTGCTGATTTTGGCAATGAACGCCAGGCCATTTCCAAAAATCGCACTCTGACCCCGGTTTGAAGCAGGATAAACGAAAGGCCGGTACCGCTTGCACGGTACCGGCCTCGCATCATGGTCGCCGGTGGTCAGCCGGCTGGAGTACGGTCTTGCTGGTCAGTCGGCTTGCTTGCGCAGGAACGCCGGGATGTCGTAGGTCTCGACACCGTTGCGCTGCATTGCCTGCACCTGTTCCGATGCCTGCTCGCGGCGCCATACGGCCGGCTGCTTCAGGCCTTCGACGCCCGGGGCGATCTGGCCCATGCCGGTGGCCGGCACGTTGGTCGCGCCCATCACCGGGGCATTGTAGGTGCCGGTACGCAGCACTTGCTGCGGCTGCACCAGCGAGATGCTGGCCTTGTTCTTGCCCAGGCCCGTCGCGACCACGGTCACGCGCAGCTCGTCGCCCATCGCGTCGTCGTAGGCGATGCCTTGTGCGATCGCGGCGTCCGGGGCGGCGAAGGCGCGCACGGCGGCCATGACTTCCTTGATCTCTTTACCTTTCAGGCCGCGCGATGCGGTGACGTTCACCAGCACGCCGCGGGCGCCCGACAGGTCGATACCGTCCAGCAGCGGCGATGCCACGGCCTGTTCGGCGGCGATGCGCGCGCGGTCCACGCCGGCGGCGGTGGCGGTGCCCATCATGGCCTTGCCCTGCTCGCTCATGATGGTCTTGACGTCGTTGAAGTCGACGTTGATGTGGCCCGGGACGTTGATGATCTCGGCGATACCGGCGACGGCGTTGTTCAGCACATCGTCCGCGTACTTCATCCAGTCCAGCATCGAGTCGTCTTCGTAGATCTCTTCCAGCTTCTCGTTCAGGATGACGATCAGCGAGTCGACGTGCTTGCTCAGCTCTTCCAGGCCCAGCTCCGCCACGTCCATGCACTTCTGGCCTTCGTACGAGAACGGCTTGGAGACCACGGCGACGGTCAGGGCGCCCATGGTCTTGGCCACTTCGGCCACGATCGGGGCGGCGCCGGTGCCGGTGCCGCCGCCCATGCCGGCGGCGATGAAGACCATGTGCGCGCCGCGCAGTGCATCCTCGATGCGCGAACGCGATTGTTCTGCCAGCTGGCGGCCGACTTCCGGACGCATGCCTGCGCCCAGGCCGGACTCGCCGATCTGGATGATGTTGTGGGCGCTGTTGGCAGTCAGCGCCTGGGCATCCGTGTTGGCGGCGATGAACTCGACGCCGGACATGCCCTTGTTGATCATATGCTGGACCGCATTGCCACCCGCGCCGCCAACGCCGACGACCTTGATGACCGTGCCCAGTGCTGCGTTATCGACCATATCGAACTCCATGATGAACTCCTAATTCAGTGACCGTTTCCAAGCCCCAGTGCTGGCGGGACGCCGTCAGCACTCGAGATTGGAAACGTGCCGACTATTTTAAAAATAATTGAGGACCGTACCAAGCAAAACCACGCTTCCTGCTTCAAAAATTCCCTAAAAACCACTCTTTCATCCGCTGCCATACCGCTTTCACCGATCCATCCTGGCGTGTGACGATATGCCCTCGTAAATATTGCTTCTTCGCTTCCAGCAGCAGGCCGAGCACCGTCGCGTAACGCGGACTGCGCACGACGTCCGCCAACTGGCCCCGATACTCCGGCGTGCCGAGGCGCGCCGGTTTCAAAAAGATATCCTCCGCCATCTCGATCATGCCCGGCATGATCGACGAGCCGCCCGTCAGCACGATGCCCGACGACAGCACGCCTTCGTAGCCGGATTCGCGCACCACCTGGTGCACCATCGCGAACAGTTCCTCCACGCGCGGCTCGATCACGGCGGCCAGCGCCTGGCGCGACAGCGAACGCGGACCGCGGTCGCCCAGCCCCGGCACTTCGAGCGTCTCGTTCGGATCGGCCAGCACCTGCTTGGCGACGCCGTAGCGGATCTTGATTTCTTCCGCCTCGCCGGTCGGGGTGCGCAGGG
Organism: uncultured Massilia sp.; assembly: GCA_963529995.1. Taxonomy (GTDB): domain Bacteria; phylum Pseudomonadota; class Gammaproteobacteria; order Burkholderiales; family Burkholderiaceae_D; genus Telluria. Next base: position 26,948 of record CAUSCY010000004.1, read on the forward strand.
CCATCGCGATGTCGCTGGTGATCTGGTCGCCCGCGATCGGCAGCACCGCCGTGTGGCGGATCGCGCCGTCGGAGAACACCGCGATGTCCGTGGTGCCGCCGCCGATGTCGATCAGGACTACGCCCAATTCCTTCTCGTCGCCCGTCAGCACCGAATCGGCCGACGCCATCGGCTGCAGGATCAGGTCCGAGACCTCGAGCCCGCAGCGGCGCACGCACTTTACAATATTTTGAACCGCGGACACCGCACCTGTAACAATGTGCACGCGTACTTCCAGTCGAATGCCGCTCATGCCGATCGGCTCGCGCACGTCTTCCTGGTTGTCGACGATGAATTCCTGCGGCACCGTGTGCAGCAATTGCTGGTCGGTCGGGATGTTCACCGCCTTGGCCGTCTCGATCACGCGCGCCACGTCGGTCGCCGTGACTTCCTTGTCCTTGATCGCGACCATGCCGCTCGAGTTGAACGAACGGATATGGCTGCCCGCGATGCCGGCATAGACGTTGCGGATCTTGCAATCGGCCATCAGCTCGGCTTCCTCGAGCGCGCGCTGGATCGACTCGACGGTCGCCTCGATGTTGACGACAACGCCCTTCTTCAAACCCTTGGACTCGTGCTGACCGAGTCCGATCACTTCGTGGCGCCCATCGGCCATCACTTCGGCCACCACCGCCACCACCTTCGAGGTGCCGATGTCGAGGCCGACGATCAGGTTCTTTGCGTCTTTGGTCATTTGCTGTCGCCTGCTTAAATTAAATGTGCTTTGTTGTTTTGGTACTTGCTTTTTTCTTTGCTGCCTTGACCGGCTTGGTCGCATCGGCCGGCACGTTCAGTGCCGCCGACGACAGCGCCAGTCCGTTCGGATAGCGCATGTCGATCGTGTCGATGCGTCCTTCTTCCAGGCGCGCCACCAGCTGGGGATAGATGCTTACCAGCCGCTGCACGCGTCCCTTGAGCGTATTGCGGTCCTGCTCGCGCCCCAGCTCCACGCTCATGCCGTTGTCCAGCTTGACCGTCCAGGCATAACGGTTCGACAAGCTGATCGACTCCGGCACCAGGCGGATCGGCGCGAACCAGCCGCGCAGCTGCGCGAAGCGGGCCAGCACTTCCTTCTCGCTCCCGGGCGGCCCCTCGAACGCGGGCAGCGCGTGGTCGTCGTCGGCCTCGGCCAGGTTGGCGGTGAACACGTCGCCCTTCACCGACAGCAGGCGGCCATCCTCGCCCCAGGTACCGAGCGCCTCGTGCTCCTCGACGGCCACGATCAGCTGGTTCGGCCATTCGCGGCGCACGGTTGCCTTGCGCACCCAGGGAACTGCCTCGAACGTGGTGCGCACCTGTTCCAGGTCGGTCGTGAAGAAGTTCCCGCGGATCTTCCCCAGCACGCCGTTGCGCACCGTCAGTTCGTTCACGTGCTGCAGGTCCAGCCCGTACATGCTTTCCACACGCACGGCGCGCAGCGTGAACATCGGGCGCTGCGACAGCCACCACGCACCCGATGCCGTACAGGCGAGCACCACCAGCGCCGTCAGGGCGCTGGCGCTTGCATTCAGGGCTCGCACGTCATGCCACATCTGTTTCTCTTCCTTTACTTCTTCGGCTGGCCCAGCTTCAGGCTGGCCGAGGCCAGGATCTGCACGCACAGGTCTTCATAACTCGTGCCCTCGGCGCGCGCCGCCATCGGCACCAGCGAGTGGCTGGTCATGCCGGGCGAGGTGTTCACCTCGAGCAGGAACGGGGCGTTGTCGGACTCGCGCAGCAGCACGTCGATGCGGCCCCAGCCCTCGCAGCCGAGCGCGCGGTAGGCGTTCTCCACGTGGGCCTGGATCGCCAGCGTCGTGGCTTCATCCAACGGCGCCGGGCAGTAGTACTTGGTGTCGTCCTTGAAGTACTTGTTCTGGTAATCGTAGTTGCCTTCCGGGGCGACGATCTCGATGACCGGCAGCGCGCGTGCGCCGGCACCGGCGCCCAGCACCGGCACCGAGAATTCGCGGCCCTGGATGAACTGCTCGGCCAGCACCACCTTGTCGTAGGTGCGCGCCAGGTCGACCGCGGCCTTGAACTCTTCCGCGCGCGTGACCTTGGTGATGCCGATGGTGGAACCCTCGAGCGGCGGCTTGACGATCAGGGGCAGGCCCAGCTCGGCCACCACCTTGTCCAGGTGGGCGTTGTCGCCGATGACTGCGTATTTCGGGGTCGGCACGCCGTGCGCCAGCCAGACGATCTTGGTGGTGATCTTGTCCATGCCCACCGACGACGCCATCACGCCGCTGCCCGTGTAGGGAATGCCCAGTTGTTCGAGCGCGCCCTGCAGGCTGCCGTCCTCGCCGTAGCGGCCATGCAGCGCGATGAACACGCGGTCGAATTTTTCCGCCGCCAACTCCGCCAGCGAACGCTCGGCCGGATCGAAGGCGTGGGCATCGACGCCCTTGCTCTTCAATGCCTGCAGCACGCCGTTGCCGGAGATCAGGGAAATTTCACGCTCGGCGGAGCGGCCGCCGAACAGGACGCCGACCTTGCCCAGTGCCCTGGTATCGATAGGAGTATTGGCGCTCACGATGCCACCTTTTGATTCGCAGTCAGTTGTTGGGGAACGCCGCCGATCGAGCCGGCGCCCATGATCAGCACCACGTCGCCGTCGCGCGCCTGCTTCATGATGGTCGCCGGCATGTCGACGATGGCTTCCACGAAGACGGGCTCGATCTGGCTGCCGGCGCGCAGCGCGCGGGCCAGCGCGCGGCCGTCGGCCGCGACGATCGGGCTTTCGCCGGCCGCGTACACCTCGGCCAGCAGCAGCACGTCGGGCGCCGCCAGGACCTTCACGAAGTCCTCGAACAGGTCGCGCGTGCGGGTATAGCGGTGCGGCTGGAACGCCAGCACGAGGCGGCGGCCCGGATAGGCGGCGCGCGCCGCGGCCAGCGTCACCTGCGCCTCGACCGGGTGGTGGCCGTAGTCGTCGACCAGCGTGAAGCTGCCGCCGTCCGGCAAGTCGACCTCGCCCCAGCGCGTGAAGCGGCGGCCGACGCCGCGGAACTCGGCCAGGCCTTGCGCGGTGGCGTCGTCGGGAATGCCGATCTCGCGCGCGATCGCGATCGCCGAGCAGGCGTTCAGCACATTGTGCATGCCCGGCTGGTTCAGCACGAAGTCGGTGTCCGGATAGCCTTCCTGGCGCACCGTGAAGTGCATCTGCACGCCCACCGCGTGGGCGCGCACGGCGCGCACCTCGGCGTCCTCCGAGAAGCCGTAGGTCGTCACCGGCTTGGTCACGCGCGGCAGGATCTCGCGCACGGTGGCGTCGTCGATGCACATCATGGCGCGGCCGTAGAACGGCAGGCGCTGGGTGAAGTGGACGAAGGCGGACTTCAGCTTCTCGAAGTCGTGCTCGTAGGTGTCCATGTGGTCGGCGTCGATGTTCGTGATCACCTCGATCATCGGCGACAGGTTCAGGAACGAGGCGTCCGACTCATCGGCCTCGGCCACGATGTATTCGCCGGTGCCCAGCTTGGCGTTGGCGCCGGCGCTGTTCAGGCGCCCGCCGATCACGAAGGTCGGATCCAGGCCGCCCTGGGCCAGCACGGAAGCGACGATGCTGGTGGTAGTGGTCTTGCCGTGGGTGCCGGCGATGGCGATGCCGCGCTTCAGGCGCATCAGTTCGGCCAGCATGATCGCGCGCGGCACCACGGGCACCTTGGCGGCCCGTGCGGCCACCACTTCCGGGTTGGTCGCGGCGACGGCCGTCGACGTGACGACGGCGTTGGCGCCCTCGATGTTCTCGGCCGCGTGGCCGATCATCACGTGGGCGCCCAGTTCCTGCAGGCGCTGGCTGGCCGCGTTCGCCGTCAGGTCCGAACCCGACACCTTGTAGCCGAGGTTCAGCAGCACCTCGGCGATGCCGCTCATGCCGCTGCCGCCGATGCCGACGAAATGGATATGCTTGATCTTGTGTTTCATGTGCGCTTCTTCGCCGCCAGTTGTTCCAATACTTCCGCGATCGCCTTGTTGGCGTCGCGCCGACCCACCGCCTGCGCCGCCTCGGCCATCGCCAGGCAGTCGTCGCGGCTGGTGACCTGCAGCAGCTGCGCCAGGCGCTGCGGCGTCAATTCTCCCTGCGGCAAGTGCACGGCCGCCTTCTGCTTGTCCATCCAGATCGCGTTGTCGCGCTGGTGGCTCGTCGTGCTCGCGACGAAGGGCACGAGCACGCTGGCCACGCCGGCCGCGGTCAGCTCGGACACGGTGATGGCGCCGGCGCGGCAGAGTACCAGGTCGGCGTTCGCATACTCGGCCGCCATGTCGTCGATGAAGTCGACCACGTTGGCCTGCACGCCCGCCTGCGCATACGCGGCGCGCAGCGCATCGATGTTCTTCTTGCCCGACTGGTGCGTCACGACGGGACGCAGTCCTTCCGGGATCATGGCCAGGGCCGCCGGCACGCTGTCGTTCAGCACTTTCGCGCCCAGGCTGCCGCCGACCACGAGGATATTCAGGGGGCCGGTGCGATTGGTGTAGCGGCGGCCCGGCGCCAGCATCTCGAGGATTTCCTTGCGCACGGGGTTGCCGGTGACGACGGCCTTGTCGGCCGCTTTGCCGAAATCGGCCGGGAAGCCGAACAGCACGCGGTCCGCCAGCGGCGTCAGGGTCTTGTTCGACAGCAGCAGCGCGGCGTCGGCATTCACCAGCGCCAGCGGCAGGTCGCGCGAACGCGCCATCAGGCCGCCCGGCACCGTCACGTAGCCGCCCATGCCCAGCACCACGTCGGGCTTGCGGGCAGCGAGGAACTTGCGCACGGCGCCGAAGCTGGCCAGCAGCTTGAACGCGCCGCGCACCGTGTGGCCCAGACCCTTGCCGCGCATGCCGGCGAAATCGATGCGGTCCATCGGGATGCCGTGCTTCGGCACGATGTCGCCTTCCATGCCGTGCGCGGTGCCCAGCCAGGACACGTCCCAGCCGCGCGACTGCATTTCCTGCGCGATCGCGATGCCGGGGAAGATGTGGCCGCCGGTGCCGGCAGCCATGATCATGAGTTTCTTGTTATTCATTGGCGTCCTCCGCGCATGCGCACGCGGTTTTCGTAATCGATGCGCAGCAGGATCGCCAGGCCGACGCAGTTGAACAGCACGCCCGAGCCGCCGTAGCTCATCAGGGGCAGGGTCAGGCCCTTGGTCGGCAACAGGCCCAGGTTCACGCCCATATTGATGAACACCTGCACGCCCAGCCAGATGCCGATGCCCTTCGCGGCCAGGCCGGCGAAGTGCTGTTCCAGCGCGATGGCCTGGCGGCCGATGTCGAAGGCGCGCTTCACGAGCCAGTAGAACAGGCCGATCACGACGAGCACGCCGACCAGGCCCAGTTCCTCGCCGATCACGGCCATGATGAAGTCCGTATGCGCTTCCGGCAGGTAGTGCAGCTTTTCCACGCTGCCGCCCAGGCCCACGCCGAAGATCTCGCCGCGGCCGAAGGCGATCAAGGAGTGCGTCAGCTGGTAGGCCTTGTCCAGCGCATTGCCCTCTTCCCACGGGTTCATGTAGGCGAACATGCGCGCGCGGCGGAACGGCGACAGCGCGATGATGGTCGAGAACACGAGCACGAGGATGGCGCCGATGCCGCCGAACCAGATCATGTTGAAGCCGCCCAGGAACAGGATGCCCATCGAGATGCAGACGATCACGCCGAAGGCGCCCAGGTCGGGCTCCAGCATCAGCAGCGCGCCGACAACGCCCATCGCGACGGCCATCGGCATGAAGCCCTTGGTCAGCTTGTGCATGTACTGCTGCTTGCGCACGGTGAAGTCGGCCGCGTACAGCACGGCCACGACCTTCATGATCTCGGACGGCTGCAGGTTGAAGATCTTCAGCGACAGCCAGCGCCGCGCGCCGTTGACCGAGGTGCCGACGCCCGGCACCAGCACGAGGGCCAGCAGCACCAGCGTGGCGACGAACATCATGGGCGCGAATTTCTGCCAGGTCGCGACGGGAATGCGGAACGTGAAGACGGCGGCGACGATCGAGATGGCGATGAACAGCCCCTGGCGCAGCAGGAAATAATTGTTCTTGCCGGCCAGGTAGGCGAACTTGGGCGAGTCCGGCAGCGCGATCGACGCCGAATACACCATCACCATCCCGAACAGCATCAGCAGCAGCACGACCCACACGAGCGGCTGGTCGTATTCCATCATGCGCGACGGCCGCGCGCGTTCCGCGATGGTCGCGTCGCTTGCGGTGCCGCCGAACTTGAAGGGAATCTGGAAGGCCATCAGATCTCCTGTCCCTTCTCGAGCGCGATCTCGCGCACGGCGTCGACGAACACCTGGGCGCGGTGGGCATAGTTGGTGAACATGTCCAGGCTGGCGCAGGCGGGCGACAGCAGCACGACGTCGCCGGCCTTGGCCAGTCCGGCGCCGCGACGCACGGCCTGCGGCAGGTCTGCCAAGTCGAAGCACGGCACGCCGGTCGGTTCGATGGCGGCGCGGATGCTCGGCGCGTCGCGGCCGATCAGCAGCACGGCCTTCACATAGCGCGAGCACGGCGCGGCCAGGGGGCTGAAGTCCTGGCCCTTGCCGTCGCCGCCGGCGATCAGGAGGATCTGGCGATCCGCCTCGCCGAACGTCTTGCCGAGGCCTTCCAGCGCGGCCACGGTGGCGCCGACGTTGGTGCCCTTGGAATCGTCGTAGTACTCGACCTGGTCGATGCTCGCCACCAGCTCGACGCGGTGCGGCTCGCCCTGGTATTCGCGCAGGCCGTGCAGCAGCGGCGCGAGCGGCAGGCCCACGGCGCGGCACAGCGCCAGCGCGGCCAGCGCATTGGAGGCATTGTGCAGGCCGCGGATGCGCAGCGCGTCGGCCGGCATCAGGCGGTTGACGAACAGCTCCACCGGCTCGGCCGGCTCATTCTTTTTACGTTTTTTCTCCGGCTCTTCCGCCGGATTCGCATTCGCCAGCCACAGCACGCCCCGTTCATTGACAAGACCGAAACTGCCCGGCGCATCGGGCTCGCCCGTGCCGAAGGTCGTCACTTGCGCGTCCGGCGCCGCCATGCCCATCACCAGCGCATCGTCGCGGTTCAGCACGCGCACCGTATGCGCGCCGAAGATGCGCGCCTTGTCGGCGGCATAGGCGGCCATGCTGCCGTGCCAGTCGAGGTGGTCCTGCGTCAGGTTCAGTACCGTGGCCGCGTCGGCGTCCAGGCTGAAGGTGGTGTGCAGCTGGAAGCTGGACAGTTCCAGCACCCAGGCTTGCGGCAACTCGTCGGCATCGATCGTTTCGCGCAGCACGTCCAGTGCCGCCGGGCTGATGTTGCCGGCCACGCGCGTCGTGAGGCCCGCGCGGCGGCACAGCAAACCGGTCAGGCTCGTGACCGTGGTCTTGCCGTTGGTGCCCGTGATGGCGATGACTTTCGGCGCATAGCCGCGGGCTTCCTTCAGCGCGGCCAGCGCCTGGGCGAACAGCTCGATCTCGCCCCAGACGGGGATGTTGCGCGCCGCCGCGGCAGGCGCGATCCCGGCCAGCTCCCGTCCCGGCGCCAGGCCCGGGCTGACGGCCACGAAGTCGACGCCGTCGACGAGGCTTGCCGCGAACGGACCGGCGACGAAGTCGGCGTCGGGCACGGCCGCGCGCAAGGCAGGCAGGCGTGCCGGTTCGGCGCGCGTGTCGGCCACGCGCACGCGCGCGCCGCAGCGCGCGAGCCACTGCGCCATCGCGAGGCCCGATTCGCCGAGTCCGAGTACCAGTGCGGTGTTGCCGTCGTAGTTCATCGTCGTTCGCGTCAGCGCAGTTTGAGGGTGGAGATGCCGACCAGGACCAGGATGATGGTGACGATCCAGAACCGCACCACGACCTTGGTTTCCTTCCAGCCCTTCTGTTCGAAGTGGTGGTGCAGCGGCGCCATCAGGAATACGCGTCGTCCGGCGCCGTAACGCTTCTTCGTGTACTTGAACCAGCTCACCTGGATGATCACGGACAGCGTCTCGGCCACGAACACGCCGCCCATGATGAACAGCACGATCTCCTGGCGCACGATGACGGCGATGGTGCCGAGCGCGCCGCCCAGCGCCAGCGCGCCGACGTCGCCCATGAACATCTGCGCCGGGTGCGCGTTATACCAGAGGAAGGCCAGGCCTGCGCCGGCCATCGCGCCGCAGAAGATCAGCAGTTCGCCGGCGCCCGGGATGTGCGGGATGAACAGGTATTTCGAATAGGTCGCATTACCCGTCAGGTAGGCGAACAGGCCCAGCGCGCCGCCCACCATCACGGTCGGCATGATGGCCAGGCCATCGAGACCGTCGGTGAAGTTGACGGCGTTCGAGGAACCGACGATCACGCAATAGGTCAGCGCGATGAAACCCCACACGCCCAGCGGATAGCTGATGGTCTTGAAGAACGGCACGATCAGGTCGGACTTGGGCGGCAGCTCCATCGAGAAGCCGGACTGCACCCAGGCCAGGAACAGCTTCCACACTTCCCACGGCGTGGCCGCGGAGACGGAGAACGCCAGGTACAGCGAGGAGGCGACGCCGATCAGCGACATCCAGAAATACTTCTCGCCCGAGCGCATGCCTTCCGGATCCTTGTAGACGACCTTGCGGTAGTCGTCGACCCAGCCGATGGCGCCGAAGCCCAGCGTGACGACCAGCACCGGCCAGATCAGGCGGTTCGACAGGTCGCACCACAGCAGCGTCGAGATCGCGATGGAAATCAGGATCAGCACACCGCCCATGGTCGGGGTGCCGTGCTTCTGCAGGTGGGTCTGCGGGCCGTAGGTACGCACCGCCTGGCCGACCTTCATCTCGGTGAGCTTCCGGATCACGGCCGGGCCGCACAGCAGGCCGATGGTGATCGCGGTAATGGTCGCGAACACCGCCCGGAAGGTGATGAAGTTGAAGATCCGCAGCGGACCGATGTAGTCCTGAAAATATTGTGCGAGCCAGAGCAGCATAGTCTTAGTGGGCTTCCTTGCCAGTGTTGGTTGATGCGGTCAGGTGACGGACCACGCGCTCCATCTTCATGAAGCGCGAGCCCTTCACCAACACAGTTGCGTCAGATTTGCTGCCCAGTGTTTGATCCAGTGCTGCCAATAATTCGTCGAACTGCTCGTAGTGTTGCGCTCCCGATCCGGCCATGTGGCGGGCCAGTTCGCCGGTCGCGAGCACGGCGTCGATGCCCTTCTGTTGGGCATAGGCGCCGATTTCCTGGTGAAACTCGGGTCCCTGCGTGCCCACCTCGCCCATATCGCCCAGCACCAGGATGCGCGGCGACGGATAGGCGGCCAGCACGTCGATGGCGGCGCGCACGGAATCCGGATTCGCGTTGTAGGTATCGTCGATGACGGTGGCGCCATTGGCGGCCTGCTTGCGCTGCAGGCGCCCGCTGACGGGCGCGAAGCCTTCCAGGCCGGCCACGATCGCGTGGATCTCGATGCCGGCGGCCAGCGCGCAGGCGATCGATGCCAGCGCATTGCGCACGTTGTGCGCGCCGGCGGCGGCCAGCTTGATCGTGAACTGTCCGGCCGGCGTGCGTACCGACAGGTCGCTGCCGAAGCCCGTGTTCACGTACGTCGCGCGTACATCGCAGCTGTCGTCCAGGCCGAACGTCAGCGTCTTGCGCGCGCCGGCCAGTTCGCGCCAGATCGGCGTGTACTCGTCGTCGCCGGGGAACACGGCCGTGCCGTCCTCCGGCAGCGCCGCCAGCACGGCGCCGTTCTCGCGCGCCACCGCTTCCACGGTATGCATGAACTCCTGGTGCTCGCGCTGGGCGTTGTTGACCAGGGCGACGGTCGGCGCGGCGATGGCGGCCAGGCGTGCGATCTCTCCCGGGTGGTTCATGCCCAGTTCGACGACGGCGGCGCGGTGCGCGTCCGTCAGGCGCACGACCGTCAGCGGGACGCCGATCTCGTTGTTCAGATTACCCTGCGTGGCCAGGCGCGCAGGCTCCCCGAAGGCGGCTGCGAGGATCGAGGCGATCATTTCCTTGACCGTCGTCTTGCCGTTGCTGCCGGTGACGCCGATGACGGGAATCGCGAAGCGGTCGCGCCAGAAGCGGCCGATGCGGCCCAGCGCCGCCAGCGTGTCCGGCACGACGATGGCCGGCAGCGGATAGTGCTCAGGTAGCCGCTCGACCACGACGGCGGCCACCGCCTGGCCAGGCAGCTGGCCGAGGAAGTCGTGGGCATCGAAGGTCTCGCCGCGCAGGGCGACGAACAGCGCGCCCGGCACGACGTTGCGGCTGTCGGTGAACACGCCCTGGAAATAGGCGTCGCGCGTCACCTGCGCGCCATCGATCGCCGCGGCGACTTGTTCGAGCGAACCCCGGATCATCAATTCGTCCTCATCATCGTGAGCCGCGCCGTCAAAGCCAGCGCAGCGTGGTCGGCATCGGAAAACGGCATCTTCCGGCCCTTGATTTCCTGGTAGGGCTCATGGCCCTTCCCTGCCAGCAGGATCACGTCCGCCTTGGCGGCGTGCTTGACGGCCGCCAGGATGGCGGTGGCGCGGTCCTCGATCGCCTGCGTGCGCGCGGGGCTGTCCTGGTCCATGCCGGCCAGGATCTGCTCGATGATCGCGCGCGGCTCCTCGCTGCGCGGATTGTCGCTGGTAACGACGACGTGGTCGGCGGCCTGGGCGATGCGGCCCATCTGCGGGCGCTTGCCCGGGTCGCGGTCGCCGCCGCAGCCGAACACGCACCACAGTGCGCCGCCGCGTTCGCCCGCCACGGGACGCAGCGCATCGAGCGTCTTTTCCAGCGCGTCCGGGGTGTGCGCATAGTCGATCACGACCAGCGGCGCATCCTGGCCGCCGACCTGCTGCATGCGGCCCGGGGCCGGTTGCAGCGTCTCGATGGCGTCCAGCGCGGCGCGCAAGGCGACGCCCTTGGCCAGCAGCGCGCCCAGCACGGCGAGGACATTGCTGGCGTTGAAGCGGCCGACCATGCGGGTACGCGCCAGGCTGCTGCCGAACGGCGACGCGAGCTGGAATTCGGTGCCGGTGGGACGGCTGCGCAGGTTCGATGCGCGCAGGATCGCCACGCCGTCGATGCCGGCTTGCTCGGCCTCGGTGCGCAGCGTGTAGCCGGTCACGGCCACGTGCGGGAAATGGGTACGCAGGTGCATGGCGACACGAACGCCGGCCGCATCGTCCAGGTTGACGACGGCCGTCTTCAGGCCCGGCCATTCGAACAGCTTCAGCTTGGCGGCTTCGTAGCTGTCCATGTCGCCGTGGTAGTCGAGGTGGTCGCGCGTCAGGTTGGTGAACACGGCGACGTCGAAGTGCATGCCGGCCGTGCGGTTCTCGACCAGGCCGATCGACGACACTTCGATCGCCAGCGCGCCGGCGCCGGCCGCGCGCAGCTTGTCCAGTTCCCCGGCCAGCAGCACGGCGTCCGGCGTCGTGTAACCAGTGGCGTCGAATTCGGGCTCGCTGTCCGCCCCGGCACGCACGAGACCCACGCCCAGCGTGCCGATGACGGCGGCCGTGTCGCCCAGCTGCGCCAGCGCCTGCGCCGTCCACAGCGCGCACGAGGTCTTGCCGTTGGTGCCGGTGACGCCGACCGTGAACATGGCGGCGTCGGGCTGGCCGTAATACGCGTGCGCGATCGCGCCGGCATTGGCCTTCAGGTTCGCGACGGCCAGGTGCGGCACGTCCATGGACGCATCCCAGTCGAAGCCGGCGCCGTCGTAGACCACGGCGCGCGCGCCCTTCTCGATTGCGCCGGCGATGAAGCGGCGGCCGTCGGCGGCTTCGCCCGGATAGGCGAAGAACACGTCGCCCGCTTGCACGCGGCGGGAATCGGATACAAGCCGGCCGCCCGGTGCGGCGGCCTCGATCCACTGGCGGATATCGTTCGGCGTCTCGGCCATCAATTGCTCTCCTCGAGTGGATGTTCGGGGATGATGATGTCGGTGATCTTCGAGTCGGGCGGCACGTTGGCCGCGCGCAGCGCATTCGTCGCCAGCGCCGCGGCGGTCGGCGCCGCCACGCTGCCGCCCGTGTGCAGCGGTCCGGTCGGATCGTCGATCATCACGGCGATCACGAAGCGCGGGTTCGACATCGGCGCGATGCCGACGAAGTTGCCGACATAGTGGGTCTGCGAATAGCGGCCGTCGACGACCTTTTGCGCGGTACCGGTCTTGCCGCCCATGCGGTAGCCCGGCACCTGGGCCAGCGAGGCGGTACCGCCCGGGCCCACCACGGATTCGACCATCGTGCGCATCTGCGCGGCCGTCTTCGGCGAGATGATCTGCTGGCCGACCGGCGCCTCCTTGACCTTCTGGAACGACAGCGGGATGACGTCGCCGTTGCGCGCGAAGATCAGCCAGGCGTGCGCCAGCTGCAGCAGCGACATCGAGATGCCCTGGCCGAACGACATATTCGCCTTCTCCACGATGCGCCACGATTTGTACGGGCGCACGCGGCCCGCCGCAGCGCCGGGGAAGCCGTAGCGCGGGGCCTGGCCGAAACCGACCTTGGTGAACATCTCCCACATCTCCTGGGACGACAGCATCTCGGAGATCTTGGTGGTGCCGATGTTCGACGACTTCTGGATGATGGTGCCGACGTCGATGACGCCGTGCGGGTGCGTGTCGCGGATCACGTGGCCGCCCGTCAGATAGCGGCCGTTGCCCGTGTCGAACAGCGTGTTCGGCTTCACCAGGCCCTTGTCCAGCGCCAGCGCCACGGTGAAGGGTTTAAGCGTCGACCCCGGCTCGAACAGGTCGGTGATGACGCGGTTGCGCAGCTGTTCGCCGGTCAGGCGCGAGCGGTCGTTCGGGTTGTAGGTCGGGTAGTTGGCCAGCGCCAGCACCTCGCCCGTGTGCACGTCGATCACGACGGCGGCGCCGGCCTTGGCGTGGAACTTCTCGACGGCGTCCTTGATGCTGTTCAGCGCGATGTACTGCAGCTTGCTGTCGACCGACAGGATCAGGTCCTTGCCGTCGTGCGGCTCGCGCGACATGCCCACGTCCTCGACGATGTGGCCGAGGCGGTCGCGGATCACACGGCGGCTGCCGGGCTGGCCGACCAGCGACTTCTGCTGGGCCAGCTCCATCGCTTCCTGGCCCTTGTCCTCGACGTTGGTAAAGCCGACCATGTGCGCCATCACCTCGCCCTGCGGGTAGTAGCGCTTGTATTCCTTGCGGGTGTCGATGCCGTCGATGCCCAGCTTCTCGATCTTGGCGACGGTGTCCAACTCGACCTGGCGCCTCAGGTAGACGTAGCTGCGGTCGGAATCGAGCTTCTTGAGCAGGTCCGCTTCCGGCATGTCGAGCAGGGTCGCCAGCTGGCGCAGCTTCTGCGGATCGGTGCCCTTGATCTCCTCGGTGAAGGCCGACACGGACTTCACGGGCAAGGAGGAAGCCAGCACGACGCCGTTGCGGTCGAAGATCTTGCCGCGCGTGGCCGGCAGTTCCTGCGTGCGCATGTAGCGGCTCTCGCCCTGCTTCTGCAGGAACTGGTCGGACACGCCCTGCAGCCACAGCGCGCGGCCGGCCAGTGCGATGAATGCGGCGAACAGCACGAACAACACCACGCGCGAACGCCAGTCCGGCAGGCGCACGGCCAGCACGGGACTCTTGGAGAACGCCACGCCTTTTGCGGCCGCTACACGCGCGCCCTGGGTGCCCGCTTTCATTTACCGCCTTCCGTCAGGTATTGGGTACGCGCCGCGCTCAGCGGCGCCATGTTCAGCTGCGAACGCGCGATCTGCTCGATGCGTTCGTTCTTGCCGAGGGTCGACTGGTCGAGCTGGAGCTGGGCCCAGTCGATCTCGAGCTGGCGCTGCTGCTGTTGCAGGCGCTCCAGGTCGATGAACAGGTGGCGCGAGGTATAACGCGCGTTCACGACCGACAGCGCGCAGCCGACCAGCAGCACGGTCAGCACGATATTGATCTTGGCGCTCATCGCGCGCCTCCGCTCGCGGGGGCAGGCGTGGCGAGGCGCTCGGCCACGCGCAGCACGGCCGAACGGGCGCGCGGGTTGTCCCCGACCTCGGCATCCGACGGCTTGGTCTTGGCGACCAGCTTCATCAGCGGTTGCGGCAGATCGGCGGCACGGATCGGCAGCCGGCGATCCGGCTGCTCCACCTTGGCTTTCGAGGCCAGGAATTGCTTGACCATCCGGTCTTCCAGCGAGTGGAAGCTGATCACGGACAGGCGCGCACCCGGCGCGAGCAGGTCGAAGGCCGCATTCAGACCTGCTTCAAGGTCCTCAAGCTCTTTATTGATGAAAATCCGGATAGCCTGAAAGGTGCGGGTTGCCGGATCCTTGCCTTTCTCCCGGGTTTTGACCGCGTCTGCCACGATTGCGGCAAGCTGTCGTGTGCTTGAAATTGGCTGGACTGCCCGGCGAGCAACAACCGCCTTTGCAATCTGAAAAGCAAACCGTTCTTCCCCATAATCGCGAATCACCTGTTCAAGTTGTCGTTCCGGCACCTCGGCCAGCCATTCGGCCGCCGACATGCCCCGTGTCGTATCCATCCGCATGTCCAGGGGACCGTCGTTGCGGAAGCTGAACCCGCGGCTCGCGTCGTCGACCTGCGGCGAGGAGATGCCCAGGTCGAGCAGGATGCCGTCGACCTGGTGCACGCCCCGTGCCGCCAGGGCTTCGCGCATCGTCGCGAAGCTGTCGTGCACGATCGAGAAGCGCGGATCGTTAACTTGTTCTGCCGTGGCGATTGCCTGGAGATCCTTGTCGAAGGCGATCAGGCGGCCTTCGGGCGCCAGCTTCGACAGGATCAGCCGGCTGTGACCGCCGCGGCCGAACGTGCCATCTATATACGTACCTGCCGCACGTGCGCCTGCCAGCGAGAGCGCATCGACTGCTTCGTCGAGCAGCACCGTGCGATGCTGCAAATCAGGCACCTGAATCGGATCCATGCAGTGCCTTAAAAGGAGAAATTGGAAAGGACATCGGGCATGCCGCCCGCGACGGCTTCGGCCTCGTTTTCTGCCAGCTTGGCGGCGTCCCAGATCTCGAAATGGGTTCCCATCCCGAGCATCATCACTTCCTTCTCCAGCCCTACCGCACCGCGCAGTTCGGGCGAAATGAGCACCCGGCCCGCGCCGTCCATCTCGACATCGGACGCGTTACCCAGGAAAATGCGCTGCCATGCGCGGGCCGACATCGGCCACGCGGCGATTTGTTCGCGGTGTTCTTCCCACACGGGGCGGGGAAAGAACAGCAGGCATCCATGCGGGTGTTTCGTGAGCGTCATACGGCCTTCACATTGCTGCATCAAGGCGTCACGATGCTTGGCCGGTATTGACATCCGTCCCTTTGCATCGAGATTGATCGCTGACGCGCCCTGGAACACGTTGTACCTAGTTTTGGAGAGTTATCAGTCTGATTATTTTTTGGAGCCGGGAGACCTGCCGATCTCCCACAAAACTGCACTTTTTGCCACCTTTGCCCACTTTAGAGGAAGCGTTGTCTGTGGTCAAGCGAATTCACGTTCCGAAAAACCGTAAATTGCTAATGAAACCAAGGACTTAGCGCACTTACTTCAAAGAACCCTAAATCAAAATGTTGAGCAAAATTAGGTACTTAGCTCAAACAATGCATGTGCTACCTCATCTGCGCACATGTGTTTAGATATTGATTACGATCAACTTTTTAACCACAGGTAGTCCATACAACACTGCGTGTGCGGAAACAAGGATCGATGCAAGGCGGGTGAGAATGGCAGCAAAACGCCGGGTTGCAGATTTCTTTTACTAATGGTTTCACATTGGCTTATGTGAGTGAGTGGTCACTACGGAGACGAGTGCGAAATCGGTCTCTCGAACACACTTTATTTTCACTATTGCAATACCTGACCCAGCCCTCACTTTCCGGACAATATCCATGGCCAGGGAGACAAGATGTTCGGTACGGCGCATCCGCAGCCGCCGCCTCGCAAGGAAGTGGCGATGCAGGTCGTGCAGCACGAGCAAAAGAGTTTCGACAAGACGTTGACGGTCGAGGAGATCCCCGGCGGCCACGTCGCCCCGCCACCCGCGGCAGAGGCGATCCGCTTCGACGTGATCTATACCTTGGGCGAATACCTGGGCGTGGCCGGCGACCACGCCGCCTCGGTCTGGCGCCGCAGGCATGCCGGCCGGGGCCGGCGCACGGCGCTGCTGCCCCTGGCAGTGGGCCTGCCCGTGCTGGCAGCCGCCTGGATCGCCGGCCCGGCCTGGCTGGGCATGGCGCTGGCAATGGCCGCCCTTCTTGCGCTGGCCAGTCATCCCGTCACGCTGCGCTTCTGGATGCTGGTGCTGGGCACGCCGATCTTCCTGTTCAAGAAGTGGCGCATGCCATCATGTTCGTTCCGCATCGACGGCGCCGGCATCGAGCGCACCAGCCGCGCGGGGACGTTCGTGCGGGCCTGGTCGGACGTGGCGGCGGTGCGGCGCTACCGCCGGGGCTACCTGCTCCTGCTAGACAAGGGGGCGGTGCCGATTCCGTACCGGTGCCTGGACCAGACACAGCAGGAGGCATTTCGCAAGTTGGCCCGGGCACCGGCGATATAAGTGATAAGTGAGCCGAGCAGGCGCGGACAGGAGCAGGACGTCAAAAATCCGAGATATTTCTTTATCTTAAAGAGAAATCCGTAACGAAATTCCCATAAGAAACCCATCATAGATGACGTCTTATTTGCTATAAGCGTTTATCTTTGATAGGGTTGAATCATGCCAAAAAAACTCTCCAGCGCCGCCATGTGGCCCACTCTGGTACAGGAACGCCTGACTGAATGGGGTCGCTGCGTCAATGTCCAGCGACTGCAACAAAGGATCACGGTTGCCGACCTGTGCCAACGATTGGGTATTTCCGAACCAACCCTGCGGCGCCTCGAACGTGGCGATCCCGGCGTCGGCGCGGGGGCCTATCTGAATGCGCTGTTGACGCTCGGGGTGGGCGAGCAGGCGACACCGCCTTTGAGACCTGAACTATGGCAAAAGGCGCCCGGCAAGCGCGTAAGACCGACGAAGGAGGAGTCACACCACGATGCCGACTACTTCTAGGCCGCTGTATGTTTATCTGCAGCGTCCGGACAATGGCGATTGGCTGACCGTTGGCCGCTACCTGAACACGCATTCCGGCGCCGGAAGTTTTCGCTATGCGCCATCCTATGTCGACAGCGGCTCGAGCTGGACGATCGATCCGATCAACCTGCCGTTCATGCCTGCCACCGAATTCGCCGCCCCACGCTACGGGGGGCTGCACGACGTGCTGCGCGACGCTTGCCCGGATGCCTGGGGACAGGCGGTACTGCGGCGCGAACATCATCTGCCGGACAATGCGACGCCGCTCCAGTATCTGCTCAAGTCAAGCAACCTCGATCGCTGGGGGGCGCTCGCCGTCGGTACGCAGCCGCGCTTCTCGGGCGCCGTCCTGAACAGCCCGCCTCTGCCGATGCTCGACCACCTGGTCGAAGAACTGGCCGCCTTGTCGGAACGTCGCCCACCCATACGCGCGGCGCTACGGCGTCGCCTCGTCCAGACGGCAAGCGTGGGCGGCGCTCGCCCGAAAGCCACGGTGCGCGACGATGCAGGCAACTATTGGCTGGTCAAGCCCGAGATCAGGACCGACCCGGCGGACATTCCGCGTCTGGAACACTTCGCCCAGCAATGGGGCGCGGCCAGCGGCCTGAACTTTGCGCAAACGATCCTCCATCCGATGGCCGCGGGACGCAGCGCCGTCCGTGTGCGCCGCTTCGATCGCAGCCACCTGCAGCGCTTCATGTGCGTGAGCAGCGCTTCGCTGCTGCAGACGGAATATCCGGGCACCCTGGCCGGCAGCGACCGCTGGAGCTATCCGCGCCTGGCGGAAGAGCTGCGGCGCGTGGGCGCGCCGCCGGAAGACTGCATCGAACTATTCGGAAGGATGGTCTTCAATGCCGTGTGCGGCAACGACGACGACCATGTACGCAACCATGCCATCGTCTATCGTCACGAGCAGAAACGCTGGCGCCTGGCCCCCGCCTTCGACGTCGTCCCGAATCCCGCGGACACGCCGCATTACCTGGCGATGCAGCTGTCGCGAGCCCGCTTCGACATCGCCCGCGACGCCGTGCTCACGGATGCGCTGCGCTTCGGATTCGGAAGCCGCGACGAATGCGCACGCTGCCTGGACGACTTGCTGGTCCGCATCGAAGCGGCGTTCCCGCAGGTGGCGCACTGGCTGGACGGCGAATGGCAGACCATCCTGCACGAGCGCATGCGCCACGTGTTCTCGCTATTGCGTGGCTGAACATCACTCCTCCAGCTTGACGTCCTCGCTCTTGGCTTCTTCCATCGCTTCCGGCTCCAGCAGTTCGGCTTCCTTGTTGAAGCGCACGAAGACGCCCCAGCCGGCCATCAGGATGCCCGCCGCCACCAGCACCGAGGCCGCATGCGGCAGCAGTTCCGGTTCCTCGTGCAGCGCCTTGAAGATGCCGACCAGGCCCTCGATCGACAGCGCCACGACGACCACGACCATGAAGCGCGACAGGTAGCGGCGCACGCGGGTCGGCGCGCTGATGTGGGCGTCGCGCACCACTTCTTCCTCGTTGATGGTCTGGGCGATCTGCAGCGACACGACGGCGATCGCCAGCAGGCCGATCGCCTCGATCGCCTGGTCCGCGCTTTCGGACACGGCGAGGCCGACGCCGGCCAGGCCGGTCTGCACGGCGAGCACCGTCAGGAACACCGACAGGGCAATGAACAGCAGCGCCATGAGGCCGTGGGCCAGGCCAAAGAATCCTTGCAGGAATTTCACATCGACTCCCTCAATATCAAATTGATAATATGGAATCGATTGTGCCTCATCTTGCCGCGTCTTGCCCACACGACAGAATCAATGGTGCTCAGGCAAGGCCCACGCACGGGCATGCGCCACCGCCCGCGCCCAGCGCGCCATCAGCTCGTCGCGCCGCGCGCGTCCCATCTGCGGCTCGAAACGGCGCTCGACCTGCCACTGCGCCGCGATTTCGCTGCGCGATGCCCAGAAGCCGACGGCCAGGCCGGCCAGGTAGGCCGCGCCCAGCGCCGTCGTCTCGGTCACGCGCGGGCGGATCACGGGCACGCCCAGCAGGTCGGCCTGGAACTGCATCAGCAAGTCGTTGCGCGCAGCGCCGCCGTCCGCGCGCACCTCGTGCACGGCGCAGTCGACATCCTTCTGCATGGCGCCCAGCAGTTCCGCGCTCTGGAACGCGATGGCCTCGACGGCCGCGCGCGCGATGTGGGCGGCCGTGGTGCCGCGCGTCATGCCGACGATGGTGCCGCGCGCGTACGCATCCCAGTGCGGCGCGCCCAGGCCCGTGAAGGCGGGCACCAGCATCACGCCGCCGCTGTCGGGCACGGACGATGCCAGCGCCTCGACGTCGCCCGACTGCCTGATGATGCCCAGGCCGTCGCGCAGCCATTGCACGGTGGCCCCGCCCATGAACACGCTGCCCTCCAACAGATAGTCGGTATGGCCCCCCACGTTCCAGCCCACCGTGGCCAGCAGGCGGTTATAGGACTGCGGCGGCGCGTCGCCCGCGTGCATCAGCATGAAGCAGCCGGTGCCGTAGGTGTTCTTGACCATGCCGCGCCCGTGGCAAGCCTGGCCGAAGGTGGCCGCCTGCTGGTCGCCGGCGATGCCCGCGACGGGAATCGCCCGCCCGAACCATTCCTCCTTCGCGGTGCCGATGTCCGCGCTGCTGGGCACGACTTCCGGCAGCATCGACGCCGGCACACCGAACAGCGCCAGCAGTTCCGGATCCCAGCGCAGGCTGTTGATATTGAAGAGCATGGTGCGGGCGGCATTGCTGGCATCCGTCACGTGGCGTCCCGTCAATTGATAGACGAGCCAGCTGTCGACGGTGCCGAACGCCAGCTCGCCCCGCTCGGCGCGGATGCGCGCACCCGGCACGTGGGTCAGCAGCCATTGGAGCTTGGTGGCGGAAAAATACGCATCGACCTCGAGCCCGGTCTTGCGCTGGATCAGCGGCGCCTTGCCCGCTTCGCGCAGCGCGTCGCACAGGCCGGCCGTGCGCCGGTCCTGCCAGACGATGGCGTGGCACAGCGGCTCTCCCGTGCGGCGGTCCCACACGACGGTGGTCTCGCGCTGGTTGGCGATGCCGATCGCCGCCACCTGGGCGGCATCGACGCCGCTGTCGGCCAGCACCCGGCGCGCGCAGGCGAGCTGGCTGTTCCAGATATCGAGCGGATCGTGCTCGACCCAGCCCGGCTGCGGGAAGTGCTGGGGAAATTCCTGCTGGGCGGTGGCGAATACCTGGCCGGCGCGATCGAACAGGATGGCGCGCGAACTGGTGGTGCCCTGGTCGAGGGCAAGGATGTAGTGCGACATGAAACGGGGCTCCTCCGTGGACGGCCGTCGGCGCGGCCTTGACCCGTCCATTGTGCACTGTTTCCCGTGTCGATATGCGCTGCATGCCCGACGAAACCCGGGCATTGCAGATAAGCTACATCCAGTTATTTGTTGCATTGCAGCAATCATTTAGCTGCTAGAATCCTCGGCATATTGACACCCAGAAATTACCCATTCCCATGAAAAACTTGAACATCGGCGCCCGCCTGGCGCTCGGTTTCGGCCTCGTGCTGGCGTTCACGATCCTGATGATGGCCGTCGGCCTGCTCCAGATGCGTTCGGTAGCCAATGCCACCCATGCGATGATGCAGGATCCGCTGGCCAAGGAACGCATGGTGTCGGACTGGTACCGCCTGATCCATACCAGCGTGCGCCGCACCTCGGCCATCTCGAAGAGCACCGATACCTCGCTGGGCGCCTTCTTCGCCGAAGACACCGCCAACTCCACCAAGGAAATCAACGCGCTGCAAAAGCAGGTCGAGGCGCTCGTCGACAGCCAGCAGGAGCGCGACGCGCTGGCCGCCATCGCCGCCGCCCGCAAGCCCTACCTGGCCGCGCGCGACGGCATCACGGCGCTCAAGAAGGAAGGCAGGATGGACGAGGCCGAGCAGATGCTCGTCACGCAGTTCCTGCCGGCCGGCAAGGCCTACCTGGGCGCCCTAGGCGATTTCCTGAAGATGCAACGCGCCGACATCGACCGCCGCGCCGTCGACATCGAGTCCCTGTTCGCGCAGAACCGCAACGTGCTGGTGCTGCTCGGCCTGGCGGTGCTGGCCGTCGGCGTCGCATGCTCGTGGTGGCTGACGCGCGGCATCGTGGTGCCCTTGAACCGCGCCGTGCAAGTCGCGTGCAGCGTCGCCAACAACGATCTGCGCAGCGAGATCGACGTCACCAGCCGCGACGAGACGGGCCGCCTGCTGGCCGCGCTCAAGACGATGAACGAAGGCCTCGCCGGCATCGTCGGCCAGGTGCGCAAGGGCACCGCGCACATGGCCGGCGCCTCCGGCGAAATCGCGGCCGGCAACCTGGACCTGTCGAGCCGCACCGAGCAGCAGGCCAGCGCGCTGGAAGAGACGGCATCGTCGATGGAAGAGCTGACCTCGACCGTCAAGCAGAACGCCGACAACGCGCGCCAGGCCAACCAGCTGGCCGTCAGCGCATCGGAAGTGGCGGTGCGCGGCGGCCAGGTCGTGGGTCAGGTGGTCGAGACGATGGATGCGATCGACGCCTCCGCGCGCAAGATCGTCGACATCATCGGCGTCATCGACGGCATCGCCTTCCAGACCAATATCCTGGCGCTGAACGCGGCCGTCGAGGCGGCCCGCGCCGGCGAACAGGGACGCGGCTTCGCCGTCGTCGCGGGCGAGGTGCGCACGCTGGCGCAACGCTCGGCCACGGCGGCCAAGGAAATCAAGGAACTGATCGGCGACTCGGTCGACAAGGTCGGCGCGGGCAGCAAGCTGGTGCAGCAGGCCGGCATGACGATGGCCGAGGTGGTCGACAGCATCCACCGCGTGACCGACATCATGGGCGAGATCACCACCGCCAGCGTCGAGCAGAGCACCGGCATCGAGCAGGTCAACCGCGCGATCACCGAGATGGACGGCGTGACCCAGCAGAATGCGGCGCTGGTCGAGCAGGCGTCGGCCGCCGCGGCCGCGATGCAGGAACAGGCGCAGGCGCTGGCGGACATGGTCGCGCGCTTCCAGCTGGACGAGAATGAGGGCAAGGCGCCGGCCGGCCTGGCGCGCTCGCGCCGCAGCGAGCCGCTGCTGACGGCCTGACAATGCAAAAGGGGACGGCGCAAGCGCACCGTCCCCTTCGACGAATTCAAAGTAAAGCAGGCCGATAGGCCGGATTCTGTTGGCGCACTCCTTGCGGAGTCCGCCATGACAGCCATTCCTCTAGGCGCCGAATTACTCCGGCGCTCAAGCTTCCTACCCGCACGCTCCGCGAGCAACCTCAACGCGTGCCTATTTGGAATTGCTCCAGGTGGAGGTTACCGCGTTTCACCGTAACTGAATACGCTCGTCTCTGTGGCCCTATTCCTCGCCTTGTGCCGGGCTTGCGCCCGGATTTCGACGGACGGCCGTTAACCGTCACCCTGCTCTATGGAGTCCGGACCTTCCTCCCGCCCACGACCTTGCGGCGTGGGCCAGCGGCTGCCTGGCCTGCTTCACGGGCGCTATTGTAACCGATGCGCCGTGCTTACATCCGGCCGGTCTCGAGCCAGCGTTGCACCTGCGTCACCTCGGCCGCACGCGCGGCGTCATCGGGCGGCGCCGGCAGCAGCACGTCCGGCGCGATGCCGACGCCGTCGATGCGCATGGCGGGCAGGCGCGTCGTGCGGCTCGTCCCGTAGCTCAGCAGGAACCGGCCGGACGGCAGCGGATGGCGGCGCACGTTGGCCACGTCGAGCACGCCGGCGGTCGGACGCCCGACGGTCTTCACGCGAAACCCGGTCCGTGCCTGCAGCACGAATTCCTCGCAACTGCTGCCGCAACTGCCATCGGTCAGCACGGCCACGCGGGCCGGGCGCTGCGCTTCGAGTGCAATGGCCTTGGTGGCGATGCGCTCCTTTGCGGGCAGCACGAAGCTGCCGTTGGGGGCGGCGCGCATGCTGGCGATGACCGGCGCCAGTTGCCGTTGGCAGGCTTCCGGATCGCCGCTGCGCTGGCACACGGCTTCCTGGGCCTGGATATTGGCCGGCGTGACGAAGAATTCTGCGCGGTAGTAGCGCAGGTCGCCATCCAGCAACCAGCCCAGCAGCGGCGCATAGGTGCCGTCCGCGCCGCCGCCGTTGCCGCGCACGTCGATGATCCAGTTGCGGTGGGAGACCAGTTCCGCGCGATGGTCCGCCACCAGCTTCCTGACGGCCGCCGCGTAGGCATCGTTGAAGGTCGGGAGCACCAGCAGCAGCGTCTCCTTGCCCAGCACCTCGAAGCGCGGCGCGCGCGGATCGACGCTCCCCTCCGCCGGCGGTGCCTTGGCAGCGGCGACGTCCCGGGCCGGCCGTACGCCGATGTGGTCGGGGCGCCAGGCATGCACATACGTCTTGAGCAGCGTGATGCAGTCGGCTTCCTCCTTGACCGCGGCAGTCCCGGCGCGTGCCTTGCCGAAGGCGGCGCGGATGGCGGGACCATGGTCGGCCAGCGCATCGGCCGCGCCGGCGTCGTTCGCTTCCAGGAAGGCGGCAGCATCTTCCAGATCGGCGAGGCACTGGGCCGGCGCAAGCGACTGCGCGGCGGCGGGAGCGCAGGCCAATACCGCAGACAATACCGCAGCCGGAGCGAGCATGTTCGGCGGACGCATATGCATATCCTTATGGCAACTTTTGAATGGCCATCATAACGCCGTTTTTGCTATTTTCGACATTCCATGTCGCCATTTCAAAAGCCAGCCCGACAGCCCTCCCCTAGAATGCCCGGATGCCTATTCGACAAGGATGACTCACCATGACGCACCCTTCCCGCAGCGGCGGCCAGATCCTGGTCGACGCCCTCCAGGTCCACGGCGTGGACATGGCCTTCGGCGTCCCCGGCGAGAGCTATCTCGACGTGCTCGACGCGCTGCACGATTCGCGGATCCGCTTCATCGTCAACCGCCAGGAAGGCGGCGCGGCGTTCATGGCCGAGGCCTACGGCAAGCTGACGGGCAAGCCCGGCATCTGCTTCGTCACGCGCGGGCCCGGCGCCACCAATGCGTCGATCGGCGTGCATACGGCATTCCAGGATTCCACGCCGATGATCCTGTTCATCGGCCAGGTCGGCACCGACTTCATGGACCGCGAAGCCTTCCAGGAAATCGACTACCGCCGCATGTACGGCCAGATGGCCAAGTGGGTGGCGCAGATCGACCGCGCCGACCGCATCCCCGAATACATTGCGCGCGCCTTCCAGGTCGCGACCAGCGGCCGCCCTGGCCCCGTCGTGCTGGCGCTGCCGGAAGACATGCTGGTGGCGCAGGCGACGGTCGCCGACGCGCGCCGCTACCAGCCGACCCAGGCGTCGCCCTCCGCGGCCCAGATCGCGCAATTGCGCACGCTGCTGGCCGGCGCGCAGAAACCGCTGCTGCTGCTGGGGGGCGGCACCTGGACCGAGCAGGCCTGTGCCGACGTGACGGCCTTCGCCGAGGCGAACGCGCTGCCCGTCGCCTGCGCCTTCCGCTTCCAGGACCTGCTCGATAACGACCATCCGCACTACGTGGGCGACGTCGGCATCGGCATCAACCCGAAGCTGGCCGCGCGCGTGAAGGAAGCGGACGTGCTGATCGCCTTCGGGCCGCGCCTGGGAGAAATGACCACCAGCGGCTATTCGCTGCTGGCGTCCCCGGTGCCGCAGCAGCGCCTCGTGCACATCCACCCGGATCCCGAGGAGCTGGGCAGCGTCTACCAGGCCGAGTTGATGATCGCCTCCGGCGCCCCGCAGGCGGCGGCGCTGCTGGCCGCGATGGAACCGGTGGATGCGAGCGCCTGGCGCCATACGGTGCTTGATGCGAAGGCGGAACTGGCGGCGTGGCAGCAGCAGCCGCCCGTGTTCCAGGACGGCAGCGCCCCGCTCGACCTGTGGCAGCTGGTGCAGGACCTGCAGGCCGCGCTGCCGCGCGACACCATCGTCACCAACGGCGCCGGCAACTACGCCACCTGGGCGCACCGCTTCTGGCGCTACGGCGCCATGCGCACCCAGCTCGCGCCCACCAGCGGCGCGATGGGCTACGGCGTGCCGGCCGGCGTCGCCGCCAAGATCGTGCAGCCGGAACGCAGCGTCGTCACCTTCGCGGGCGACGGCGAATTCATGATGACGGGGCAGGAACTCGCCACCGCCGTGCAGTACGGCGCCGGCGTGATTTTCCTGGTCTTTAACAACGGCATGTTCGGCACGATCCGCATGCACCAGGAACGCGAGTATCCGGGCCGCGTCTCGGGCACCCAGCTGCACAATCCGGATTTCGCGGCGCTCGCGAAGGCCTACGGCGGCCATGGCGAAGCCGTCGAGACGACGGCGCAATTCGGCCCCGCGCTGGAGCGCGCGATCGCCTTCACGCGCGAACGCAAGCTGCCGGCGCTGATCGAACTGCGTTATGACGGGAACTGGATCACGCCGGGGGCGACGCTGGAGACGATACGCAGGAATGCGGAGGCGGGAAAGGCGAAGTAAGCAGACATATGCCGTCGCCCCTGCGAAGGCAGGGGCCTAATTTTGGATATGTCGCGACCGCGCGAAAAAAATTGGGCCCCTGCCTGCGCAGGGGCGACGTGGCTGTTTATTTGATGCCGAGACTGCTGTCCACCCCCAGCTCCGCCGGCCACGGCACCGGCGCATCGAAGGCGCTGCTGGGCGCGGGGCCGCTGGCCGGATGGGTGAGGAAGGCGGCGACGAGGGCGATGAAGACCCAGACGACGACGCTGCGCAGCGAGGCTGCCGTGCCGCTCACCGCATGGTCTCCGGAGATGAGCCGCTTGAAGTATTTGGAAACGTTCACGATGACCCTCTTATGAGGCATTCTTCTATGGATGTTCACAATCTAACCCAGTCGCCGCCAATTTTCCAGCGCAGGCCGTGTGCACATACTGCCGAGCTGCATTCTCGCCACACTACGGTCGGGTTGGCGCG
This sequence comes from uncultured Massilia sp., assembly GCA_963529995.1. GTDB lineage: Bacteria > Pseudomonadota > Gammaproteobacteria > Burkholderiales > Burkholderiaceae_D > Telluria. Next base: position 52,870 of record CAUSCY010000004.1, read on the forward strand.
CGCCGGATAGCGTTTCGACAAGCCGGACGGCACGTCCGGGGTTTTGTCGATAAATAAAACTCTTGCTTGCTCTGATAGAATACGCGCGACCCTATTTCGACATGCCCCACGGGGCATGGACACGCAGTACCCTCCCCGACTACACCATGTTCAGTTTCTTCAAGAAGAAAAAACCCGAAGCCGAGACGCCGGCCGCCGAGCAGGCCACATCCGCCGCGCCCGCCGAAGCGCAAGCCGAGCAACCCGGTTTCCTGCGCCGCCTGTTCGGCGCCGATCCCGATGCCGTCACGGCCCCGCCCCCGGAAGTGCCGGCCGAACCCGAGTCGCCGCCGGCGCGCGACGCCACCAATATCGATCCCCTCGCGGAGAAGATCGCCGAGGAAGCCGCCGTTCTCACCAGCGGCTACGAAGGCCAGCTGTTCCCCGAGACGGCCGAACGTCCGGGCAGCGAAGCGGAAAAGAAGAAGTCCTGGATGGCGCGCCTGAAGGCGGGCCTGGCCAAGACCTCGAACAACCTGTCGCTGCTGTTCGTCGGCGCGCGCATCGACGAAGACCTGTACGAAGAGCTGGAATCGGCGCTGCTGATGTCCGACGCCGGCATGGACGCGACCCAGTTCCTGCTGGACAACCTGCGCCGCAAGGTCAAGGAAGACAAGCTGCTCGATGCCGCCGCCGTCAAGGACGCCCTGAAGGAGTTGCTGGTCGAGATGCTGCGCCCGCTGGAAAAGCCGCTGGAACTGGGCCGCCACGAGCCGCTGGTGATGATGATCGCGGGCGTCAACGGCGCCGGCAAGACCACCACCATCGGCAAGCTGGCCAAGCATATGCAGCGCCACGAGCAGTCCGTGCTGCTGGCCGCCGGCGACACCTTCCGCGCCGCCGCACGCGAGCAATTGATGGTCTGGGGCCAGCGTAACAACGTCACCGTGATCTCGCAGGCGTCGGGCGATCCGGCCGCCGTCGCGTTCGACGCGGTCCAGTCGGGCAAGGCGCGCGGCGTCGACGTCGTCATGGTCGACACGGCCGGCCGGCTGCCGACCCAGCTGCACCTGATGGAAGAGCTCAAGAAAATCAAGCGCGTGATCGGCAAGGGCATGGAAGGCGCGCCGCACGAAGTGCTGCTCGTCATCGACGGCAATACGGGCCAGAACGCGCTGGCGCAAGTGAAGGCCTTCGACGACGCCCTGCAGCTGACGGGTCTCGTGATCACCAAGCTGGACGGCACCGCCAAGGGCGGCATCCTGGCCGCGATCGCCCGCACCCGCCCGGTACCGGTGTACTTCATCGGCGTGGGCGAGAAACTGGAAGACCTGCAGCCGTTCAGCGCCGACGAGTTCGCCGAAGCGCTGCTGGGATAAGCCTCGATGATCGAATTCCAGTCCGTCTCCAAGAAATATTCCGCCGACGCCGTCGCCCTGTCCGACGTGTCCCTGCATATCGCCAAGGGCGAACTGGTCTACCTGGCCGGCCCGTCCGGGGCCGGCAAGTCGACCCTCATGAAGATGGTCGCCGCGATCGAACGCCCGACCTCGGGCCGCGTGATCGTCAGCGGCCACGACGTCGGCAAATTGAAGAAGGCCGGCGTGCCCTTCCTGCGCCGTAACCTGGGCCTGATCTTCCAGCACCAGCGCCTGCTGAACGACCGCCACATCCTGGCCAACGTGATGCTGCCGCTGATCGTCACCGGCGCCCACAAGGCCCAGGCCGAGCAGCGTGCCCGCGCCGCCCTCGACAAGGTCGGCCTGCTGGAGCGCGCGAATGCCCTGCCGATGGAATTGTCGGGCGGCGAGCAGCAGCGCGTGGCGATCGCGCGCGCCATCGTCAACCGCCCGCAGATCATCCTGGCCGACGAACCCACCGCCAACCTCGACCGTGCCGCGGCCGACAAGGTGATCGACGCCCTGCACGCGTTTCACTCAGTCGGCGTGACCTGCGTGATCTCGACCCACGACGAACAGATCCTCGACAGCGCCGCGCGCGTGATCCGCCTGGAGCATGGCCGGGTGGTGCAGGGGGCGTTCGTGACCGAAGGAGGTGCGGCATGAACATCTGGTTCCGCCAGCACCGCTTCGCCCTCGGCGCCGCCCTGTCGCACCTGCGCAAGGCGCCGGGCAGTTTCCTGTTCAACGTCCTCGTCGTGGCCGTGGCCCTGGCCCTGCCCTTCGCCGGCGTGACCCTGCTCGACAACGTCAAGCCGATGTCCGAGCAGTTATCCGTCGATCCGGAGATCAGCCTGTTCCTCAAGGCCGATACCTCGCGCGAGGAAGCGCAGGCGCTCGCGCCCCAGCTCCGGCAGATCCTGCAGGGCAGCCGCGCCCGGCTGGTCTTCGTGCCGCGCGAGCAGGCGCTGGACACCCTGAAGGACAAGAGCGGCCTGTCCGACGTCCTCGAGACGCTGGGCGACAATCCGCTGCCGGACAGCTACGTGATGAAACTGGAAGGCTTCGCCGCCAGCGCCGACGCCGCGCGCGTGGACGGCATCGCCGAACAGATGCGCCTGCTGCCGGGCGTGGACACCGTGCAGGTCGACTCGGCCTGGGTCAAGCGCCTGGCCGCGCTGCTGGGCGTACTGCGCCTGGCCCTGCTGCTGCTGGCCGTCACGCTGGGGGTGGTGGTGATCGCGGTGGTCTTCAATACCATCCGCCTGCAGGTGCTGACGCAGAAGGAAGAGATCGCCGTATCGAAGCTGCTGGGCGCGACGGACAATTTCATCCACCGTCCGTTCTACTATACGGGCGCCCTGCTGGGTCTGTGCGCCGGCGCGGTGGCGCTGGGTGCGGTAGCGCTGGCGCTGCGTCCGCTGAACACGGCGATCGCCGAGTTCGCCCGCCTGTATGCCTCGGAATTCCAGCTCGCCGTCCTGCCGCCGCTGGGCATTGCCGCCCTGCTGGCCATCAGTGCCGGACTCGGCCTGGTGGGAGCGATGCTGTCCGTGCAGCGGCACCTGGCCCGCCTGCGTTAAGGACGCAAATTAGGCACCAAATACCCCGGAATTTCACGCCGGGGTATTGAATTCCCGCAAATCATCCCAATATAAATAGTTCAACCCGTCTGCTGTTGGCCAGCCAAGTCCACCAGCAGACACGGGAAATACGCCTACAAGGGTACGTGCGCCACTTCACAGACCCTAAATCACGACGCCCCTAACCTGTCTCTAACAGACATCAAGCGGTACGGGGCGGCACGTTTGACTCACATCAACCGAACTACTTGTACCTGCTCTACATTGGAGTCGAGGGCTGATTTTCGATTCCCAAGAGCAATACTTTAACGAAACTTAAACTCGTCGTCTCAAATATGGTGGTCGCTAGCACTCCCTACAAGAGAGTGCTAATATAAGGACAGACTATCGCGGGAAGTGTATTTGATAGGCACCGTCCACATCCCGTATCGCCAACCGGCAGCGCCTTCGGGGCGCCGGAAATGGCAGAGACGATGCAGTACAGCTTACTACGAGGGAATTGACTATGTCCGCACAATCCGCATTGGTTCCGGCCGGCAGTCGTGCTCTGGGACTCGGTTTCAACGGCAATATCGGCAATATCGACGCCTATATCTCGGCGGTCAATCGTCTGCCGATGCTGACCCACGAGGAAGAAGTATCGCTGGCGAAAAACCTGCGCGATAACGGCGACCTGGACGCCGCCCAGAAACTGGTGATGTCTCACCTGCGTCTGGTCGTGTCGATCGCCCGTGGCTACCTGGGCTATGGCCTGCCGCACGCCGACCTGATCCAGGAAGGCAATATCGGCCTGATGAAGGCCGTCAAGCGCTTCGACCCGAATCAGGGCGTGCGTCTGGTGTCGTACGCCATGCACTGGGTCAAGGCCGAGATGCACGAATACATCCTGAAGAACTGGCGCCTGGTGAAGGTCGCCACGACCAAGGCCCAGCGCAAGCTGTTCTTCAACCTGCGCAGCAACAAGCAAGGCCTGGACGCCATGTCGCCGCAGCAAGTCGACGACCTGGCCAAGATGCTCGACGTCAAGCGCGAAGAAGTGATCGAGATGGAAACCCGCCTGTCGGGCCGCGACATCGCCCTGGAAGCGCCGACCGACGACGAAGACGACAAGTTCTCGCCGATCGCCTACCTGTCGTCGGACCAGCAGGAGCCGACCAAGGTGCTGGAAGCGGAGGAAGTCGTGCGCCTGCAGTCCGAAGGCCTGGAAACGGCCCTGGGCAAGCTCGACCCGCGTTCGCGCCGCATCGTGGAAGCACGCTGGCTGGCCAACGACGACGGTTCGGGTGCGACCCTGCACACGCTGGCCGAGGAATTCGGCGTGTCGGCCGAGCGCATCCGCCAGATCGAATCGGCGGCGCTGAAGAAAATGAAGACGGCGCTGGCGGCTTACGTGTAAGCCTCCGCGCGGAAGTGAGAGAAAGGCACCTGCGGGTGCCTTTTGTTTTTGCCGTCGTTCCCGCGAAGGGTAAAACAGTCCACTGGACTGTTTTACCCTTCGCGGGAACGACGGGCTAACTCAGCTTCTCCTTGAAGAACCCCATCGTCCTCCCCCACGCCAGCTTGGCCGCCGCCTCGTCATAGCGCGGCGTCGTGTCGTTGTTGAAGCCGTGTTCGACGTTCGGGTAGACGAAGTGCTGGTACGGCACCTTGTTCTCCTTCAGCGCTTCCTCGTAGGCAGGCCAGCCCGCCAGGATGCGTTCGTCCTTGCCCGCGTCGTGGATCAGCAGCGGCGTGCGGATCTTGGCGACCTCGGCCGCCGGCGGCTGGGCGCCGTAGAACGGCACGGCGGCCGCCAGTTCCGGCATCTGCGTCGCGAGGTAGTTGGCGATGCCGCCGCCGAAGCAGAAGCCCACCACGCCGACCTTGCCGCTCGCCTGCGGCAGCTTTTCCAGCGCCTGCGCGGCGGCGATGAAATCGGCGCGCGTCTTGGTCTGGTCGAGCTTGGCGAACAGCGCGCGTGCGCTGTCCTCGTCGCCCGGATAGCCGCCCAGCGGGAACAGCGCGTCCGGCGCGAATGCGATATAGCCTTCCAGCGCCACGCGGCGCGCGATGTCCTCGATGTGCGGGTTCAGGCCGCGGTTCTCGTGCACGACGAGGATCGCCGGCGGCTTGCGCTTGGCGTTGGCCGGCATCACCAGATAGCCGCGCAGCTTGCCGTAGCCCTGCGGCGACGGGAATTCCTGGTAGCTGGCCTTCAGGCGCGCATCGCTCGGCGCGACCAGCGGGGCGGCGAACGATGGCGACAATTGCGCGAGCAGCGTGGCGGCCGTGGTGCCGCCCACGGCGTAGCGGCCGGCGCGGGCGAGGAAGTCGCGGCGCGACAATTGGCCGTGCACGTAGCCGTCGAACAGTTTCAGGACTTCGGGATCGAAATCGTCTGCAGTCAAACGCGTCATGACATCTCCTGGAATAGGGTCCTCCATGAGCATACCGCGGTTCGCCGGATTGTGATGCATTGACAACGAATACCCCAAGTTTACACGGCACCTCTCATCGGCGTAGAATAGTTAGGTAGCCTACCTATATTCAACGATGAAAAACACCGAACCAAGCGAGCGCGCCTTTGCGCTGTCCGAGGAGTTGCGGTCCGCGTTCAAGCGCCTGATGCGCGAGATGCGCCGCGATGCCGAACGGCACGATACGGGCCTGTCGATGCTGCAGACCATGCTGCTGGCGACGATCGGCGAGCATGCCGGCATCGGCGTGGCCGAGCTGGCACGCATGCAGCAGGTGCGCAGCCCGACGATGAGTGCCCAGGTCAAGGCGCTGGAGGCGGCCGGCCTGGTCGAGCGCGCCGCGCCCGATCCGGACGACCGCCGCCGCACCGGCCTGCAACTGACCGCCACCGGAGAGCAGCGCCTGCAGGCGCTGCGCAGCGAACGCCTCGACTGGCTGGCGCGGCGCGTGGCCCGCCTGAACCCCGCACAACTGGATGCGCTCGCCGCCGCCATCGAACCGCTCAACCTGATCGCCGAACCATGACCCAGACTATCTCCCACGATGCGTCGCCGCTGGCGACGCCCAGCGAAATCCGCGCCGTCTACCTGGCCCTGATGGCCGTGCTCGGCCTGGGCGCGCTCGACCAGAGCATCGTCGCCACCGCCCTGCCCCGCATCGTCGGCGACCTGGGCGGCATGGCCCACCTGTCCTGGGTCGTGACGGCCTATGTGCTTGCGTCCACCGCCACCATGCCGCTGTACGGCAAGCTGGCCGACCAATACGGGCGCCGGCCGATGGTATTCACGGCGCTCATCACCTTCCTCGTCGGCTCGGTGCTGTGCGGCCTGGCGCAGGACATGACGCAGCTGATCGTGTTCCGCGCCATCCAGGGCCTGGGCTCGGGCGGCTTCATGCCGCTGGCGCAGATCATCATCGCCGACCTCGTCACGCCGGCCGAACGCGCCAAGCGCCAGGGCTCGATCGCCATCGTGTTCGCCGTCACCAGCGTGCTCGGCCCCGTGCTGGGCGGCGTGATGACGGACTTGCTGTCCTGGCACTGGATCTTCTACATCAACCTGCCGGTCGGCGCCGTCGCCCTGTATGCCATCGCCAAGACGCTCAAGAAGCCCGTGGCCACGCACGCGCATCGCATCGACTACCTGGGTTCGGTCCTGATGACGGGCACCATCGTGTCGCTGCTGCTGGTGCTGGCGCTGGGCGGCACCGAATGGCCGTGGGATGCGCCGCAGATCAAGGTCTGCGGCGCATTGACGGTGGTGCTGGGCGCCTGGCTCGTGTTCCACCTGCGCCGCGCGGCCGAGCCCGTATTGCCGCCGGACCTGTTCGACAACCGCGTGTTCAACGTGGCCAGCATCGTGATGGCGCTGACCTTCATGGGACTGATGGGCGCCAGCGTGTTCTTCCCGATCTTCTTCCAGCTCGTGATGGGCAGCAGCCCGGCCAGCTCCGGCATGCTGACGGTGCCGATGATGGTCGGCATGATCATCGCCTCGACCGTCAACGGCCGCGTGCTGGCGCCGCTGAACCGCTACAAGGCCGTGCAGGTGTACGGCGTGGCCGCCGCCGTGGTCGCCTTTGGCGTACTGGCCTGGGCCATGGAAACGGGGCGCGGCTTCTGGTTCATCGAACCGGCGATCTTCCTGCTGGGCGCCGGCCTGGGCCTGGTGATGCCGAACATGACCATCGTCGTCCAGCACGCGCTGCCGCTGGCGCGCCGCGGCGTCGGCACGGCGATGCTGACCTTCTTCCGTTCGCTCGGCGGCCTGCTCGGCGTGACGGGCTCCGGCGCGATCCTGGCGCACCGCCTGCATGCCGCCGGCGTCGACGCGGCCGCCAGCGCCGGTACCAACACGGTGCTGGCCCCGGCGCTGCGCGAGGTCTACCGCCACGCCATCGCCAGCGTCTTCGGCGCCGGCACGGCCATCGTCCTCGTCGCCCTGCTGCTGATGTGGTTCCTGCCGGACGTGCAGATGAATACCGCGTCAAGCACCACCCCACCCAAGTCTTGACCTACCTAAATTCGGGGTCAGAGCACATTTTTGAACAATTGCTCCGAAAATGTGCTCTGACCCCGAATTCCGAACTCGGCATCCGTCGGCATCCGTATTTGTTATTATTGGCATAACGCAAATAACCGGATGTCCCGATGATGCTGTCGCGGTACCTGTCTCACCCGTTTGCCCTCCTGCTCGCGCCGGTCCTGGCCGGTTGCGTGGCCGCGCCGGTCCTGCCGGGCAGCTATCCGCTCAGGCCGCAGCAGAGCGCCACGCTGGCGCGCGATCTGACCATCACCTACGACAGCTTCAGCGACAGCCGCTGCCCGCCGAACGCCCAGTGCATCTGGGCCGGACGGCTCGTGTTCCGCTTCATCATCGACGGTCCCGGCGGCGTGCAGGAAATCACGCTCGGCCCCGACCAGCCGTCGGCCAGGCCGGCCATACTGCGCGGCGCCACCATCGCGCTCGATGCGGCCACGATCCCGCCCGCGCGCGCCGTCGGCACCATGCGGCCCAGCGACAGCATGCCGGTCACGCTCAAGGTCACGCCACCATGAGCGTCACGACGATCACCCACTCTCTTCCCCGCTCATGACCACATCGAACCGCGCCCTCGCCTGCGGGCTGATCCTTTCCATCGTCCTCGCACCGCCCCTCGCGCTCGCCAAGTCGCCCGTCGCGACCGGCACCGGCGGCGCCGTCGCCACCATCAGCGAAAACGCGTCCGCATCGGCGCTCACCATCCTCAACAAGGGCGGCAATGCGATCGATGCCGCCGTCGCGGCGGCCGCCACGCTGGGCGTGACCGATCCGTTCAGCTGCGGCATCGGCGGCGGCGGCTTCATGGTCATCTACCTGGCCAAGGACAAGCGCGTGATCACCATCGACCACCGCGAGACGGCCCCGGCCTCGTTCAGCCCCTCGGTCTTCCTCGAGAACGGCAGGCCGATCGACTTCGACACGGCCGTCGCCAGCGGCGCCGCGGTCGGCGTGCCGGGCACGGTCCGCGGCTGGCACGAGGCGCTGGAACGCTACGGCACCATGTCGTTCAAGCAGGTGCTGGCCCCGGCGATCCAGGTCGCCACCAAGGGTTTCACCGTCAGCGACAATTTCAATAAACTGCTGACGGAAAACGAAAGAAAATTCCAGCAGTTTTCCACGACCAGCCGTCTCTACCTGAAGGACGGCAAGGCCCTGCCGGCCGGCACCGTGATCAAGAACCCGGACCTGGCCAAGGCCTACCGCGACATCGCCGCGCGCGGCTATAAAGCGTTTTACACCGGCCCGATGGCCCAGGCGATCGTCGCCGCCGTCAACCGTCCGCCGATGCTGGGCGATGCCCAGGTGCGGCCCGGCACGATGACGCTGTCCGACCTCGCCACCTACGAGGCGCGCATCCGCCAGCCGGTGCGCTCGACCTACCGCGGCTACGACCTGTACGGCATGCCCCTGCCCAGCAGCGGCGGCGTGACGGTGGCCGAGGCGCTGAACATCCTGGAAGGCTTCGACCTGAAATCGCTGCCGCGCGAGCAGGTCGAGCACCTGTACCTGGAAGCGAGCCGCCTCGCGTTCGCCGACCGCAACGCCTACCTGGCCGACCCGGAATACGTCGACGCGCCCATCGAAGGCATGCTGTCGAAGCAGTTCGCCGCCCAGCGCCGCTCGCTGATCCGCCAGGACCGCGCCGCGGCCGGCCCCGTCCACGCGGGCGACCCGTTCCTGTACGAGAACGACCAGAGCTTCCCGCTGCGCCCGCAGGCGAACCTGATCCAGAAGGAAGGCACGCACACGACTCACCTGGCCGTCTCCGACAAGGAAGGCAACGTGGTCGCCTACACCTTCACCATCGAATCATGGGGCGGCAGCGGCATCGTGGTGCCGGGCTACGGCTTCCTGCTCAACAACGAGATGACGGACTTCGACTTCACCGGCCCCGCGCCGAACATCCCGGAAGCGGGCAAGCGTCCGCGCAGCAGCATGGCGCCGACCATCGCGTTCAAGGACGGCAAGCCCGCCTTCACCATCGGCAGCCCGGGCGGCGCCACCATCATCACGACCGTGCTGCAGACCATCGTCAACCACGTCGACCTCGGCATGCCCATGGACCAGGCCATCGACGCGCCGCGCCTGTCGCAGCGCAACGGCCGCGAGACCGAGGTCGAGCCGGGCTTTTCCGACACCGCCCAAGCCCGCGCGCTGGAGAAATTCGGCCACAAGTGGGCGAGCACGCCGGCACCGGAGGAAATCGGCGCAGCGAATGCCATCGTGTTCAACGAGGACGGCACCGTGACGGCGGTCAGCGAAGGCCACCGCCATGGGGTCGGTACGGCGCTGGTGCAGAAGAAGGCGCATTGAATCACGTAGGGTGGGCACCACGTGCCCACCCTACAGGATCGGGTCTCAGCCCAGCCGCCCCGCCGGAAACGCCACCGGCGCCGTCACCAATGTCCTCCAGCCATGGCGCAGCTGGACCGCGCCGATGACCAGGCTGATCGCGCTCAGCCAGTACCACATGGCCGGCTGCAGCGCGCCGGACAGCCAGCCCAGGCCGGCGGCGGCACCCAGCTCCGCCAGCGCGAGCACGCCCAGCAGCACGGCGCGCACCAAGCCGATCTTCGGTGCGCTGGAAAAGTCGCCGAACAGGCAGGCCATGGCCACCTGCCCACCGAGGCAGCACAGCGCGACCTGGCGCAGCATCAGCTCGGCGCCGCCGTACAAGGAGGCGATCCACAGCACGACGGCGGAGAGCACCACCCACTGCAGCAGCGCTCCCTTCAACATGACCGTGGCCAGGCGACGGTTCAGCAGGGCCTTGTCGCCGACCAGCGGCGTGAGCAGCAACAGCGCCTGTTCGCCGCGGGTGCGGTCCAGCTGCTGGCGCATGTGGGCCGTGCAGAACGCGATCACGAACGCCAGGCCCCCGAGGCCGCCCCAGGAAAAGCCCTTGACGAATTCGTGGGTGGCGGCCGTGCCGCGCAGGACCAGGAACAGGTAGCCGGCCAGGTTCACCACGACCAGCATGACGACCGTCGCGATCCAGGCGCTCCAGTGCCCCGTCGGGCCGAACGCGTGCATCAGCATCGGTCCGGGACGGCGCGTGCGGCAGTCGCGGCGCAGGATGGCGCGATAAGTGTTCAGTCCCGGCCTCGTCAGGAAACCCTCGGTCTCGTGCGTGGCGGCCCAGCCGCTCGACCCCATGCGCTCCATGCGCTGGACGCGTTCCGCACGCACGTCCAGATGGCGGTCGCCGGCGGCCGGATACAGGCGGGACAACGCCCAGGCCCCCGCCGCCGTGACGGCGGCCGAGGCGACCAGCAGTCCCGGCCCGCTCGATATGGCCTGCACCAGGTCCTTGGACAGCACATGGTTCGACAACGCGGGCCAGAAGCCCGGCAGGATGGTCAGCACCAGCGCCCTCAGGTTCCCGGCCCGCATCAGCGCGAAGCCGAGCACGTACATGCCGATCAGCGCAAACGCGGCCCCCTTGCCGGATGCCACGGCGAATGCGGCCGTGATCAGGAGCCAGCCGCCGATCGCCATCTGCACCAGGCGGCGGCGCTGGCGCGGCAGCAGCCTGGCGTTGGCGGCGGAATTCATGACGACGGCCGCAGGCACGAACAGCCAGGTCCACGCCACCGCCAGCCACAGGCCGCCGATGGCCAGCAGTATGCGCAGCAGCACGAGCACGGGCAACGTGTGGTCCTGGTACAGGGAGATGCCGCCGATGATGGGCAGCGACACCAGCAGCAACAGCGCGAATCCCGTCAGGAACTTGATGGCGCGCGCATCGCGCTGGACCGTCGTCAGGTTCCAGATGCGCAGCACGTCGTCGAAGGCGGCCGTCATTTGGTCACCTCGATGAACAGATCCTCCAGGCTCAGCTTCTCGACGCGCACGCCCGGCTCGCGGACCAGCTGGTCGAGGCCGGCGTGCTGCCCCTGCACGATCATGCTGACCATGCCGCCGTCGCGCTGGCGCCGCACTTCTCCCTCGAGCTTGCGGCCCGGTTCCATCGTCGCCGGCACCAGGATGCGGCGCGCGCCTTCCAGCAGCGCATCGGTCTGGCCCTGCAGTGCGATGCGGCCGTCCTTCAGGAACGCCAGGTCGAAGGCGACGCGTTCGAGGTCGGTGAGGATGTGGGTCGAGAACACGACCGTGGTGCCGCGCTCGATCACGTCGTCGACCAGCTCGCGCAGGAATTCGCGCCGGCCGACGGGGTCCAGCGAGGATACCGGCTCGTCCAGGATCAGCAGGTCCGGATCGTGCGCCAACGCGCGGATGATCGCCAGGCGCTGCTGCTCGCCGCCCGACATCTTCTTGATTTGCTTGGCGCGCATGTCCGGACCGAAGCCCCAGCGCGACAGCAGCCCCTGGACCTTGCCCGCGTTCCAGCGCGGATACATGGCCTTGAAGTAGTCCAGCATCTGGTCCGGCGTGAGCCAGTCGAACAGATCGGCCTTCTGCGGCACGTAGCCGATGCGGGCGCGCGCCTGTTCGGACAGCGTCGCCGATTCCTCGCCGAACAGCGCGATGCTGCCGCCGTCGAGTTCGCGCAAGCCCAGCATGCATTCCAGCAGCGTCGACTTGCCGGCGCCGTTGCGGCCCAGCAGGCCGACCACCTGGCCCGGCGCCACTTGCCAATCGAGGCCGTCCAGCACGCGCTGGCTGCCGAAATATTTCGATACCGAGGACATACGGACAAGCGGGGCACTCATGGGTTTTCCTTCAGGATGGTTGCGAACAAGGTCAGGACGGTGTCGGGGTCGAGTTCGAGCTGGCGCGCCTCCAGCGCGGCGCGTTCCAGCACGGGACGCAGCAGCGCGGCACGCTCGCCGGCCGGGGCCGGCGCAGCGCGTTCGGCGACGACCATGCCCATGCCGCGCCGGCGCGCCAGCACGCCTTCCATCTCGAGCAGGCCATAGGCCTTGGAGACGGTCATGGGATTCAGGGCCAGCGCCTGGGCGATCTCGCGCACCGAGGGCATCTCGTCGCCGGGCTGCAGCTGGCCGGCGGCCGCCAGGCGGCGCACCTGCTCGACGAGCTGGCGGTAGATCGGCTCGGACGAACCGGGCGCGATCGAAAACAAGTGGGCGGTATGGGTATGCATGCTGTCTACTGTATTAGTTGATTAATACAGTAGGCGCGAAGCGAGGCGGTGTCAAGACATTTTTATGATGTGGAAACTTTGTACGCGCGAACAAAGCAACGTCATTCCCGCGAAGGCGGGAATCCATGCTGAGCATCCGACGTCGGTCTACTTGGAGGCTTCGGAATGCGTCAACCGTACAGACTTCGGCACTTCAGTATGGATTCCCGCTTTCGCGGGAATGACGGTTCTTGCGGTATCAGGAACGTCCGCGCATGAGCTGCACACCGAGCGCAGCAGCCGCCGCAAGCGCGCCGAACGTCAGCGCCTTGCCATGCCCCTGCTGCGGCTCATCGGGCCCATGGATGCCGCTGGGTGTGCGCGGCGGCGCATACATGGTGCCCGTCGTGTCCGGCGCCGGTTCGCCGTGCCTGCGCCAGTGGTCCATGAAACGGTCCATCATCGCCGCATTCACCGGATTGGCGAACTCTCCCAGTTCCAGCGCAGCGGCCGGCGCGCCGACGACGGTCGTGGCGCGCGGCTTGCGTGCCAGCGACACGACGGCGGCCGCCACCTTTTCCGGCGCCAGCGCACCCGGCGGGAACTTCAGTTTCGCCCCGGTGTAATTGCCGGCGTGGTAAGCGGCGGCCGGCGTGTCGACGAACGTCGGATACACGTCGCAGACGTGGATGCGCGGATAGGTGCGCACCTCGCCGCGCAGCGCCGCGGAAAACCCGCGCAGGCCGAACTTACTGCCTGCGTAGGCCGCCGCGTACGGCGAGGTGATGAATCCGCCCACCGAGATCATGTTGACCCAGATGCCGTGCTCCTGCTTCAGGAAGATCGGCAGCACGGCATGGGCATCGTTCATGTGGCCGACGAGGTTGGTCTCGACGACGGTCCGGTGGTCCTCGATCGGCACCTCGTGGTACTTGCCGACCACGCCGATGCCGACATTGCTGAACCACAGGTCGATCCCGCCCAGCAGGATGCGCGCCTCGTGGGCGAAGCGCTTGACGGCCGCGGCATCCGTCACGTCCACGACGCCGAAGTGCACGCTGCCGCCCGCCTCCTCGCAGCGCTGCGCGATGTCTTCCAGCCCTTCCCTGCCGCGCGCGCCCAGCACGAGGCGCGCACCTTCCCTGGCGAAGGCGATCGCCGTGGCGGCGCCGATGCCGCTCGACGCGCCCATGATGACCACACGCATACCTTTCAGCTTCATGTCGTTCCCTTTCGTTTGGTGGATGCCGGCCATGATGCCCACATACTGGACAGGCAGTCGCTAGGGTGACTACAGGAAAAAGCTGCAAGGGAACCGGACAAAAAAAAGGCGGCTCCCGAAGGAGCCGCTAAAGGGCGTGGGCGCCAAGCCGCCCACTACAAACCGCGAAGACGACATTTCCGCGGGGTGTTCTGAAAGAGAGGACGCGTTACGGCATCCGGTTACAGGTGCGGCACGATCTGCGGCATCAGCTCGTCGATGGTGCGGCCGGTGCCGTTCTCGCCGATCGCGTGCATCTTCCATTCGCCGTTGTGGCGGTACAGTTTCGCCATGATCTGGGCCGTGTGCGAACCCTGCACCGACAGGTCGTAGCGTGCGATTTCCTGCTGGTTGCCACCATTGATGATGCGGCAGAAGGCGTTTTCCACGGTCGAGAAGTTCTGGCCGGTGAAGCTGTTCACCGTGAACACCAGCGCCTTCACGTGGTCCGGCACGCTGGTCAGGTCGACGTTGATCTGCTCGTCGTCGCCCTCGCCCGCGCCGGTGCGGTTGTCGCCCGTGTGCACGATGCTGCCGTCACGGCTCTTGAGCTGGCGGAACCAGACCACGTCCACGGGACGGTTCGACTCGTCGAACAGCACCACCGACGCATCCAGGTCGACCGCCTCGCCCTTGCCGCCGCCGAAGCCGAAGAAGCCCTTGCTCTTGGCGACGTCCCAGCCGAGACCCATCGTGACGCGCGACAGCGCGCCGCCCGCTTCCTTTTCCAGCGAGATTTTCTGGCCCTTCTGAAGATTGACGCTCATGGTTGACTCCTATTCAGTAATGCCTGTCACTTCCCCGGCGCCTGCATCCAAGCCTTGAATGCGGTGCGGTTGCGCGAACAGACGTAAATCTTGCCCCGACCCGAGAAGCGCAGGACGATGCCTTCGCCGCTGGTCTGGCTGTTGATCAGGTTGCCCAGGAAGCCGCCGCTGGTGCCGGTCGTGATCGAGACTTCGTACTGCAGCGTGCTGTCCCATGCCACCACGTGCGAGTTGTCGATGATCGCGTCCTTGCCCGGCTCCACTTCCAGTTCGTTCATCGAGCCGAAGCCCGACACCACCACCTGCCCCGTGCCCGAGGTCTCGGTGACGAAGAAGCCGCCGCTGCCGGCGAACAGCGCATTGCCGATGTTCTGGGTGCGCACGCGCAGGTCGACGCTCGCGCTGGCCGCGACGAAGGCGCCGTCGCTGATGATGTACTGGCGCGCTCCGCAATCGACCACCTGCATGGCACCGGGCAGCGTGGGAGACAGCAGGCAGTCGCCGTCGCCACGCGTCGCTTCGATGTGCTGCTGGAAGAAGGACTCGCCGTTGGCGAAGGTGCGCATCAGCGCGCTGCCCAGGCCGCCCTTCATCTTGCCCTTCAGGTCGAGCGTCGATTCCATCATGACCATCGCATCCGATTCGCAGTAGATGGTCTCGCCGCGCTTCATCGATACATGCAGGAAGGGATCGATGTCCCCGGTCACGGTAAATACTGGCATTTGGTGGCTTCCTTTCAGGCTGCCGCCGCACCTGCTTTCGCGCGGCACAGCGGCAGATAATGTCTAAACCGTTTAGACGTTGACGCCGTAGTTCTTGGCGAGGGGGCTGAGGCCTCCGTTGAAGCCCTGGCCGACGGCGCGGAACTTCCAGTCCGCGCCATTACGATACACCTCGCCGAAGACCATGGCGGACTCGGTCGAACCATCTTCCGACAAGTCGTAGCGGGCGATCTCGCTGTTGTTGGCGGCGTTGATGCAGCGGATGAACGCCTTGCCGACCATGCCGAAGTTCTGGCGGCGGGTATCGCCTTCGTGGATCGTGACGGCCAGCACCACGCGGTCGACGTCGGCCGGGACCTTGGTCAGGTCGATGCTCAGCGTCTCGTCGTCGCCTTCGCCGGCGCCGGTGCGGTTGTCGCCGGAGTGCACGACGGAGCCGTCGCTCGACTTGGCGTTGTTGTAGAAGATGAAGTCGGCATCCGAACGCACCTTGCCCGACTGGTTCAGCAGGAATGCCACGCCGTCCAGGTCGAATGCGGCGCCGTCGGTGGCGCGCACGTCCCAGCCCAGGCCCAGTTTCAGGCTGGACAGGCCCGGCGCTTCCTTCGACAGATTGACGTTGCCGCCTTTTTGCAAGCTGATTGCCATGATGTGTATCTCCTTCAATAATAAGTAGATGCTTTGTTGTGAACACCTGGTGCTGCCTCGTGCGGGGAACTGGTGTTCTGCCGTTCGCCGCATGTTCCTTGCGTTGCGGTCTGCATGATGGGCACGGGGTGCCCACCCTACGATCGCCGCATCGTTTTCGTTCGCCGTAGGGTGGGCATCACATGCCCACCACGACCGGCCACCTTATTTCACCGACGCCACTTCCTTGTGCACGCCCAATGCTTCCTGCTGCTTGCGGTAGCGGATTGACGACCACACCGAGGCGCCGATGAAGGCCACGCCTGCCAGGCCGGTGATCAGTTCGGGCACGTGGAACTTCATGCTGGCCAACATGATCACTGCCAGGATGCCGATCGCGTAGTGGGCGCCGTGCTCCAGGTAGACGAACTGGTCGAGCGTGCCTTTTTCCACCAGGTACACCGTCAGGGAACGCACGAACATCGCGCCGATGGCCAGGCCCAGCATGATGATCACGACGTCGTTGGTGATCGCAAAGGCGCCGATCACGCCGTCGAAGCTGAACGATGCATCCAGCACTTCCAGGTACAGGAAGCCGCCGATACCGCCGCGCTTGACCATCTCGCCGACCTCGCCGCCGCCCTCTTCCGAGCCTTCCAGCAGGTTACTCAGCACGTCCACGCCGACGTAGATCAGGATGCCCCACAGGCCCGAGATCAGCACGACCATCTTCTGCGCTTCCGGCACCAGGGACAGCGACGCCATCAGCGCGCCGATCGCGACCATTACCGAGATCGAGGACACCGTGCCGAGCGCGCCCAGCTTCTGCTCGAAGTGGCCCAGCCAGTGGTGTTCCTTCTCGTCATCCAGCAGGAAGTTCAGGAACACCAGCAGCAGGAACATGCCGCCGAATGCCGCCACTTCCGCGTGGTGGTTGGTCAGGTGCTGCGAGTACGCCTTCGGGTTTTCCAGCGCCAGCTTCCAGACGTCCGCCAGGCCCAGGTCCGCCGCCACCGCGACGATCACGAGCGGGAACAGCAGGCGCATGCCGAACACGGCGATGATGATGCCGACGCCCAGGAACAGCTTCTTCCAGAACTCGTCCCAGTCGCGCAGCACGGAGGCGTTGACGACCGCGTTATCGAAGGACAGCGACACCTCCATGACGGCCAGGATCGACGCGATGCCGACCGCGGACACCATGCCCGTTAAGCCGCCGTGCTCGTAGCCCCACCAGCCCGAGCCGATCAGGCACAGGGCGGTGACGATGAATGAAATCCTGAAATGCTTCATGTGCTTGGCTCGCGATGTGATTGTTGATGTGGTGATGCAGTGAGTTGACAAGGCGCAGTGTAGAGGGGTGCGTCAAATCAAAAAAGCGAAGATAATATGATCGTTACTTCGAAAAAACCTGAGGATAGGCTGTCAACATGAAAAACGACATCAACTTCCGCCACCTGTTCTACTTCTGGGTCGTCGCCAAGGAAGGCGGCATCACCCGCGCCGCCGAGCGCCTGCACCTGGCCGTGCAGACCATCAGCTCGCAGCTGACGCTGCTGGAGCAATCGCTGGGCAAGACGCTGTTCTCGCAGCAGGGCCGGCGCCTCGTGCTGACCGAGGCGGGGCGCCTCGCGCTCGGCTATGCCGACCAGATTTTTCTCCTGGGCGAGCAGATGCAGGAAGCCTTGAACGAGGCGGACAGCGGCCGCATCCGCCTGACGGTGGGCATTTCGGACTCGCTGCCGAAGCTGACGGCCTATCGCATGCTGGAAGCGGCGACGGGCATCGACAAGAAGGTCCACTTGGTCTGCTACGAAGACCAGTTCGAGGCGCTGCTGGCCGAACTGGCGCTGCACAAGCTGGACGTGGTGCTGACCGACCGCGAAGTCCCGTCCGGCAGCGCCATGAAGGTTTTCAGCCACCGCCTGTTCGACAGCGAGATGCTGATCGTGGGCACCAAGCCGCTGGCCGAGCAATACCGCGAGGGTTTTCCGGCCAACTTGAACGGTGCGCCCTTCCTGCTGCCGGCACGCAATAATGCCCTGCGCGGCAAGATCGACGAATGGTTCCTGACGCACCGCGTCCATCCCGACGTGGTGGGAGAGTTCGAGGACAACGCCCTGCTGAACACGTTCGGACGGCGCGGCCTGGGCCTGTTCTTCGCGCCCGCGGCCCTGGCGAACGACATCGCCGAGCAGTTCCAGGCGGTCGAGATTGGCAAGGCGTCCGGCGTGCGCGAACAGTTCTATGCGATCTCGAACGACCGCAAGATCCAGCACCCGGCCGTCGAGGCGATCCTGGCCACCGCACAAAAAGGGATCCGCGCGGCGGCTTGAACTACAATGAATGTTGGCTTTGCCTCTTTATTAACAACCGGGGCCGCGCGAACCGTCAAGCGGGGTCCTTAAGCACTGTTTATGCAAAACGTCTTGTTCGTCGTTCTGGCCCTGTTCCTGGTGGCCCTGAACGGCTTCTTCGTGGCGGCCGAATTCGGCATCGTCACGCTGCGCAAAACGCGCGTACGCGCGATCGCGAAAACCGGCGGCCTGCGCGGCCGCATCCTCTTCAAGGTCCACAGCCAGCTCGACGCCTACCTGTCGGCCTGCCAGCTCGGCATCACGCTCGCCTCGCTGGGCCTGGGCTGGGTCGGCGAACCCGCCTTCGCCAGCCTGCTCGAACCCATCTTCTCGCTGGTCGGCGTGACCAACGAAAAGCTGATCCACGGCGTCTCCTTCGTGGTCGCATTCAGCGTCATCTCCTTCCTGCACATCGTCGTCGGCGAGCTGGCGCCGAAGTCGCTGGCGATCCGCGTGCCGGAAGCCGTCGGCCTATGGAGCGCGCTGCCCCTGTACGCGTTCTACTGGGCGATGTATCCGGCCATCTGGCTGCTCAACGGCAGCGCCAACCTGGTGCTGCGCATCGCGGGTCTGTCGGGCGTGGGCGGCCACGAGACCCATTATTCGAACGAGGAACTGAAGATGATCCTGCGTGCCAACACGGGCACGCCGAGCGAACGCTTCACCTCCGACGAACGCCACATCCTGGCGCAGTCGCTGGAATTCGGCCAGCGCACCGTGTCCGACCTGATGCGCCCCATTAACGAGGTCAGCGCCCTGTACGCGAGCCGCTCGCTGGAACTGAACCTGGAGACGATGCGCCGCAACCGCTTCTCGCGCTATCCGTACTTCGACGAGGAAGGCGAGGAAGTGCTGGGCGTGATCCACCTGAAGGACCTGTTCTTCGCCGAGCAGTCGGGCAAGGAGATCACCGACCTGTCCGACTACCTGCGTCCTGTCGAGACCTATTCGGCGCGCACCCCGGCGATCGAACTGTTCCGCCGCTTCCGCAGCGGCGCGCCGCACTTCGCGCTGATCGGCGAGAAGGGCAAGCGCCCCGTCGGCTTCATCACGCTGGACAATATGCTGGGCGCGATCGTCGGCGAGATCCGCGACGAGTTCCGCCTCAACGAGAACGACTGGATCCGCCAGGGCGACGGCACCTTCATCGGCAAGGCCAGCCTGCCGATCGTCTCGCTCGAGCGCGTGCTGGGCATCGACATCAACAACGAAGAGATGGGCCTCGACGAGGTCGAATCCGTCGGCGGCCTGTTGATGGCCAAGCTGGGCGACATTCCCAAGCAGGGCCAGCGCATCGAGTTCCCGAAATTCGACGTCGTGGTCAAGAAGACCAACGGCCCGCGCATCCTGCTGGTCAAGGTCATCCCGCAGCTCGAGCGTGGGCTGGACGAGGACGAGCTGGACTAATCGCGCGACCGCTATTCGCCCACACCTTCGCCCCTGCGCAGGCAGGGGCCTAATTTCTTTCGCCGCATGCAAACTTGGGCCCCTGCCTGCGCAGGGGCGACGCGTTTTTGGGTAGTGGTACTGGCCCCCGCTATACTGGCCGGATGGACCTGTACCGCGAATTCGCGCCGCACCCGCTGCTGGCCGGCCACGTCGCCTGCTTGTGGACGAGCCGCGCGCGGCCGCAAGGCGTTCCGGTCCGGCGCCGCATCCTGCCCGACAACTGCATCGACATCCTGTGGCAGGACCGCGCACCCGCCGGCTTCGTCGCCGGCATGATGTCCCGCTCCCACCTGTTCGAAGCCGATGCGCCCGTGCTGACGGTCGCGGTGCGCTTCCTGCCCGGTGCCGCACGGGCCTTCTTCGACCTGCCGCTGCACCTGCTGCAGGACGACCATCCCTCGCTCGACGAGCTGTGGCCGCGCCATGAAGCCAATGCGCTGGCCGCGGCGCTGTGGGAGCGCGAGCTGTCCGTGCGGGCGCGACTGGCGTTGATCGAGGAGACGCTGCTGGCGCGCTTGCGTCTCGCCTCCCCGCTACCGGCCGACCGCCTGGTGCGCGCCGCCGTGCGCCGCATCGAGGCCGCACACGGCGCCGTGCGCATCGAGGACCTGGCGCGCGCGCTGGGCGTCTCGCGCCAGCACCTGGCGTTGCAGTTCCGCGAACGCGTCGGCCTGAATGCGAAGGCCTTCGCCATGGTCAGCCGCTTCGGCAAGGCGAGCGGCGCGGTGCGTGCGGCCGGCCGCGACATCGACTGGGCGACGCTCGCCCTCGATTGCGGCTATTACGACCAGTCGCACCTGATCCACGAATTCCGCCTGCTGGCGGGAACGACGCCGGCCGCCTTCGTCGCGTGAGCGGCGTCTCCCTGCGCCGGCTATTTGCTGTACATGCCGTCGAAAAACAGGCTGACGAGTTGCGCGATGCGCTCCGGCGCTGCCTGTTCCTGCTCGATGGCCAGGGAAATCGCGGTGATGACATACACGAGGTCGCTGTACGAGACATCGGCGCGCACGACGCCGCGCTGCTGGGCCTGGCCGAGCAGCGTGGCGGCGACCTCGCCGACGGCCTCGCAGCCTGGCGTGCCGCTCTGCAGCACCATGCCGATGGACGCGGCAAGGCCCTGATAGATATTGATCTGGATAAGCAGTCCTTCGACAAAGGCGCGTAGCGCGCTGCGCTCATCCAGCTGCGCCATCTCCGCGCGGCACGTCTGGGCGAACGCGAGCAGGCGGTCACTGTAGGCCGCCGCCAGCAGCTCGTCGCGCGTGGCGAACCGCCGATACAGCGTGCCGATGCCGACGCCGGCGCGCTTGGCGACCGCTTCGAGCGACGCCGCATTTCCCTGTTCCCTGAACACATCTTCCGCCGCCGCAATGATGCGTTCGCGGTTCTGCCGCGCATCGGCGCGCAGTGCCGTTTTCTTTTCCATGCTCTCTGTTCTCAATTTTTGCTTGCTAAGCGGAGGATACCTCCATATCATAAGTGGAGCAATCCTCCACTTAACCCTCGAAAGGTACGATATGACACAGCGATTCCAGAACAAGGTGGTGTGCGTTACGGGCGGAAGCGAAGGCATCGGCCTGGCCACTGCCAAGCGATTCGCGTCGGAAGGCGCGCACGTCTATGTCACCGGGCGCCGGCAGGATCGGCTGGACGCAGCCGTCGCCGACATCGGGCACGGCGCCATCGGCATCCAGGCCGATGCCGGCAGCAGCAGCGATCTGGACAAGCTCTACGAACGCATCGGGCAGGATCACGGCCGCGTCGACGTGGTGTTCGCCAACGCCGGCATCTCGGAGTCCGCGGCGCTCGGCGAGATCGACGAAGCCCACATCGACCGCCTGTTCGAGACGAATTTCAAGGGCGTCGTGTTTACCGTGCAGAAGGCGTTGCCGCTCATGCAGGCAGGCGCGACCGTCATCCTTCCGGGATCCGGCGCCGGCAGCAAGGGGTTTCCCGCCTTGTCCATGTACAGCGCCACGAAAGCCGCCATCCGCTCGCTGGCACGCACCTGGACGGCCGACCTCAAGACCCGGGGCATCCGCGTCAACGTCGTGTCACCCGGCATGATCTACACGCCCGCGATGCACGCCTACCTGGACGCCAACCCCGGCATGGAAGGCGTCATGCAGCAGATGACGCCATTCGCCCGCCTCGGCGACGCGGATGAGGTGGCACGCGCCGTGCTGTTCCTCGCTTCCGAAGAAAGCAGTTTCGTTGCCGGCGACGAGCTCTTCGTCGATGGCGGTTTCGTCGCCGTTTAGGCACGGCGTACAGGAAAGGCCGGCGTTTTTCAGCCGGCCGAAGAAAATCCAGTTTACAGGATATATTTATCCACTATACTGGAAACCATGGACATCAACCTTCTCATCGCCGCCCGAATCCGTGCCCTGCGCGACGACCGCGGCCTGTCCCTGGCCGCGCTTGCCGAACGCAGCGGCGTCAGCCGCTCGAACATCTCGCTGATCGAACGGGGTGAGAGCAGCGCCACCGCCACCGTGCTGGACAAATTGAGCGCGGCGCTGGGCGTCACCGTCGCCTCGCTGTTCGAGCGCGATGCGGACGTGCCGTCGCCGGTTGCCCGCGCCGCCGACCAGCCGGTATGGACCGATCCGGGATCCGGCTACGTGCGGCGCAACCTGTCGCCCTCGGTGCCGGCGCCGATCCAGCTGGTCGAGGTCAGCTTCCCGCCCGGCCAGCGCGTCGCCTACGAGACGTCGGCGCGCGACGTCGACGTGCAGCAGCAGGTCTGGGTCATCGAAGGCACGATGGAGGTCGGCGTCGGCGACGAGCGCTGGCTGCTCGCCGCCGGCGACTGCCTGGCGATGCGCCTGGACCGCCCGGTCACCTACCACAACCCGACCGCAAAGCCGGCGCGCTACCTGGTGGCGCTGGCGTCGCCGTCCCATCCACCTGCAAGGAGAGCCACATGAGCGGCCCCGTCACCGTGCGCGCCCTTGGCGCCGAAGAAGCGCGCGAGCGCATCGCCGAATTGTCGCGTGTGCTGGTCGATTGCGTCGAGGACGGCGCATCGGTCAGCTTCATGCTGCCGATGGCGCCGGACAAGGCGGAGCGCTTCTGGCGCGACGTCGCCGCCGGCGTCGCACGCGGCGGACGCACGCTGATCGTCGCCGAAGTCGACGGGCGCATTGCCGGCACCGTGCAGCTGGTCACCGCCCTGCCCGAGAACCAGCCGCACCGCGGCGAGGTCGCCAAGCTGCTGGTGCTGCCGTCCGCACGTCGCCTGGGGCTGGGCCGGCTGCTGATGCAGGCCGTCGAGGACGAGGCGCGCGCGCAGGGCAAGAGCGTGCTGGTGCTCGATACGTCGAACGCAGCGGCCGAACGCCTGTACGAGGGCCTGGGCTGGCAGCGCGTGGGCTCGGTGCCGGACTACGCCTGCCTGCCGGACGGGCCGCTGTGCCCGACCACCTTCTTCTACAAGCGCGTCGCCCCCGCTGCCGCGGGCATCGCCGAATTCGCTTGACCGGTCGCGCCGCCCTGCCCGATCATCGTCGCTCCAGAACTCATCGGGAGACGACATGAAGCGACTGATCCTGGCCGGCTTGCTGGCCACAGGCACCCTGCACGCGGCCCAGGCCGACAACGCCCTCAAGACGGCCATCGCCAGCAAGGAGCGCACGCCGGCCAACGTGGCGCGCGACCCGGCGCGCCATCCGTACGAGACCCTGACCTTCTTCGGCATCCGGCCCGACATGACCGTGGTCGAACTGGCGCCGGGCGGCGGCTGGTACACGGAGATCCTGGCGCCCTACCTGCGCGACAAGGGCAAGCTGATCGCCGCCGGCGAGTCGCCATCGTCTCCCAATGAGGGCGCGCGCCGCTACGCCGACAACCTGACGAAGAAGCTGGCCTCGAATCCGGCCCTGTACGGCAAGGTGCAGCGCGGCGTGTTCGAGCCGCCGCGCGCCTACGACATCGCCCCGGCCAACAGCGTCGACATGGTGCTCACCTTCCGCAACCTGCATAACTGGATGGACGAAGGCGACGAAGGCCTGAGGAAGACGCTGGCCGAGATCTACAAGGTCGTGAAACCGGGCGGCGTGCTGGGCATCGAGGACCACCGCCTGCCGGCATCGCGCAAGGCCGGCTCCACCGGCGGCTACGTGCACCAGGACTACGTGATCAAGATGGCCGAGAGCGTGGGCTTCAAGTTCGTCGACAAGTCCGAGGTCAACGCCAATCCGAAGGACACGGCCGACTATGCGAAAGGCGTGTGGTCGCTGCCGCCGACGTTCGCCAACAAGGACGTCGACCGCGAGAAGTACCAGGCGATCGGCGAGAGCGACCGCATGACGCTCAAGTTCGTCAAGCCCAAGTCGTAATCGCCGGCTTCCATTTTTCCAATACGGGGCCGGCGGCTGGTGGCATCATGGCGTTTTCACAGGAGACCGCCATGATCAAGGGATTACGCACCGTGAAGTACCCCGTCGCCGACCTCGCCCGGGCCAAGGCCTGGTTCGCCGAAGCGTTCGGCACGGCCCCGTATTTCGACCAGCCGTTCTACGTCGGCTTTTCCATCGGCGGCTTCGAGCTGGGCCTCGTCCCGGACGGCACCCCGGGTACTGCCGGCTCGGTCGTCTACTGGGGCGTGGACGACGTCGAGGCGGAAGCCGCGCGTCTGATCCAGCTGGGCGCCGCCGAGCACGAGCCCGTGCAGGACGTGGGCGAAGGCATCCGCGTCGTCGAGCTGAAGGACCCGTTCGGCAACGTCATCGGCCTGATCGAGAATCCGCATTTCGACGCCGGCGCCGTGCGCTGAGTACCTCTCTCGACGGCGGCATCTGCAGCTCATCCCGTCAAACTTGCAGCCTGTCGCAATGCAGGGTGTCTCGCACCGCATGGCGCCGTACATTACGGTATCCCCACCGTACGGAGCGTCGCCATGCTGGAACTGCAGAACGTCACCAAAACCTTCGGCAAGCAGGTCACGGCGGTCGCCGACGTGTCGCTGCGCCTGGAACCGGGCGTCGTCGGGCTGATCGGCCACAACGGCGCCGGCAAGACGACGCTGATGCAGATGATCGCCACGCTGGCGCGGCCCACGTCCGGCCGCATCCTGTGGGGCGGCGTCGATATCGTCGCGAAGCCGGAAGCGATCCGCCGGCGCCTGGGCTACCTGCCGCAGGACTTCGGCGTCTACCGCAACGTGTCGGCGCTCGAATTCATGCAGTACTTCGCGGCGCTGAAGGGCGTGCGCGACCCGGCGCGCATCCGCCGCCTGCTGGAACTGGTCAACCTGCACGAGCAGGCGAACCGCATGGCCAGCACCTTCTCGGGCGGCATGCTGCGCCGGCTCGGCATCGCCCAGGCGCTGCTGAACGATCCGGACATCCTCGTCGTCGACGAACCGACGGCCGGCCTCGACCCGGAAGAGCGGCTGCGTTTCCGCAACCTGCTGGCCGAACTGGGCTTCGATAAACTCGTCATCATCTCGACGCACATCGTGTCCGACGTCGAGACCATCGCCGGCCGCCTGGCGATCATGAAGAACGGCCGCCTGATCGCCTTCGACACCCCGGACGACATCCTCGGCCGCGCGCGCGGCCAGGTCTGGACGGCCAGCGTCGACGAAGCCGAATACGACCTGCTGCGCGCGTCGACCCACGTGCTGCAGGCACTGCGCCAGGGCAGCCGCTTCGCGTTGCGCATCGCCCATCCGGGCCCGCCCTGCCTGGGCGCGCAACCGTCCGAGCCGAGCCTGGAGGAAGCGCTGATGGCGCAGCGCTATGCGGTCAAGGAAGCGGCATGAAGGCGTACCTCGACCTGCGGCTGGTGCGTACGCTGGCGCTGCTGGAAGCGCGCATGCGGATGCGCCGCGCCTCGACCCTCGTCACGCTGCTGGCCGTGGTCGTGCTCAGCTGGCTGATCATCCCGGACCCGGCCAGCGGCGACACGCTGCTGGCGATCGGCGGCGCCCGCGTGCGCTACAGCAGCGCGATGATCGCGCTGGGCAGCGCCTCGATGGCCACCCTGCTGTTCGGCCTGGCGGGCTTCTTCCTGCTGCGCGGCCGCATGGCCGAGGACCTCCGCGCCGGCCTGGGCAGCGTGATCGGCGCCAGCCCGGCCGGCAATCCATCCTTCGTGCTGGGCCGCTGGTGCGGCGGCGTCATCTACCTGCTGGCGCTGATCGGCGTCTTCATGCTGACGGCGTTCGCCTGCCATCTGCTGCGCGGCGAAGGGCCGCTGCAGCCGCTCGTCTACCTGCAGACCTACGTCTTGGTGCTGGTGCCGATGGCGCTGTTCGCGGCCGGCTGCGCACTGCTGGCCGACAGCTGGGCGCCACTGATGGGCAAGGCCGGGGACCTGCTGTACTTCATCGCCTGGGTCGCCCAGCTCGGCATGCTGGCCGAGTCCGCCAAGGGTGCCGGCGCACCGGTCGCCATTCCCGTCGATTTCACCGGCATGGGCGCCATCATCGCGGCGCTGGGCGCGCATCTGGACATCCATCACGACATGATGCTGGGCCTCGCCAGCTACGACCGCACGCTGGCCCCGTTGACGCTGCCGGACGCGGTCTGGAGCGCTCCGCTGGTCGCGTCGCGCTGCCTCGCCGCCGTGCTGGCCCTGCTGCCGCTGCTGCTGGCGATGGGCCTGTTCCACCGCTTTTCACCGGACCGCGTGAAGCCGGCACGCGCCCGCCTGCGGCGCTCGCCGCTGGCGCTGCTGAACGGCTGGCTGCGCCCCCTGGCGCGGCTGGCGCAACCGCTGTTCGCGCTGTCGGCACGCCTGCCCGGCACCGCCGGCCAGGCATTGGCCGACGCGACCCTGACCCTGGTCTCGGCACCGGCAGCCATCGCCGCGCTGCTGGCCGCTCAAATCCTGGCACTGGTCCTCGATGCGCAGATGCTGCCGGGCCTCGCCGTCGCTTGCGTCGCATTCTGGGGCATCCTCGCGAGCGAACTGTCCACGCGCGACGCCGACGCGGCTCTGGACGGCATGGGCGCCGTGGTACCGGGCGGCGCCGCGCGGCGTTACTGGCGCCAGCTGGCGGCCGCCCTGACGCTGGGGTTGATGTTCACGGGCGTGGCGGCGCTGCGCCTGGCCTTGGCGGCGCCGCTGCGTGCCGGCGCACTGCTGGCCGGGCTGTTCGCGCTGGCGGCGCTGGCCACGCTGCTGGGACGCGCCAGCGGCACGGCACGCGCCTTCCTCGCCTTGTTCCTGTTCGGGCTGTACGTGAGCATCAGCGCGGCCGGCGTGCCGGCGCTGGACGTGGTCGGTTTCCACGGCGCGGCGACGATCCCGTCGGTCCTGGGCTGGGCGGGCGTGGGCTTGCTTGCCGCCTGGGCCGGCCACCTGTGGAACCGGCGCATCTCCGAAGCGGGATAAACGGTTCGCCGCAGGCCGTGCACGACTCGCCGCAGCGCGCTGGACCCGCGCATGCGCGAGCGCTAGCGTGGGGACTTTCATCACACCGGGAGTCCCCATGCAAGCAAGCCGCCTGTTCCCCACCCTCGTTCTCCTCGCCGCCTGCCTCGGTCCGGCGCGTGCCGCCGACGACGCGCATGCGGCCGACCGCGCCGCGATCCAGCAGGTCGTCCAGCAGTTCCAGGACGCCATCAAGGCCCACGACGGCAAGAAGCTGGGCTCCCTGTTCCTGCAGGACCACGACAGCTGGATCTCCGTGCTCGACGACCAGACCTGGAAGGAGGCCAAGGCGCGCTTCCCGAAGGCGGAAAAGTACCGGAAATCGAGCTGGAAGAAGTTCGCGGACATGATCCAGGACGACAAGGGCGGTACGCTCGAGGAGCGCTTCTACAACGTGCGTATCGAAACCAACGGCGCCGTCGGCTCCGTGTACTTCGACTTCGACTTCCTCGACAACGGCAAGGTCACCAATCGCGGCGCGGAATCGTGGCAGATGGTGCGCGCGGAAGACGGCTGGAAAATCAGCTCGATGCTGTTCTCCATCGGTAAATAAGCCGATAGAATTGCAGAGCCAATAACGCTTCGGACCCATCGCGTGAAAGAACCGACGCCGCTGCTCGTTCCCCTCCTCGCCGCCCTTCCCGTGTGCGCCTGCATGGCGATCCTGGGCCTGCCGGCGCTCGGCCATGGCCACGCGATCTGGTTCCGTGCCATGTACATCGCGGCCTGCATGGCGTGGATCGTGCTGCTCGCCGCATTGCAAAGGACGATGTGGCGGCGCGACGTCCACTGGCTGCCCACCGGCCTCGTACTGGTGGGCGCCAGCTACGTCATGTCGGTGCTGAACAACCTGTTGGGCCAGCGCCTGGAGATCGCGCTGGGCCGGATGGACCGCTACCACTGGGACGAGTTGACGATGGGCCTGGACGGCTGCTGGCTGGCGCTGCTCGTGTTCTGCGCCGTGCACGCGCTGGCCGTCTATTACCTGTCGCTGCAGCGCACCCAGCTGCGCCTGGCCCAGGCCCAGGCGGCCGCCCGCGACGCCGAGCTGCGCGCCCTGCGCCTGCAGGTCAATCCCCACTTCCTGTTCAATACCCTGAACGCCATTTCCGCTCTCGTCGCGGCCGAGGCGAACGGCGACGCCAACCGCATGATCGGGCGCGTGGCCGACTTCCTGCGCGCCACGCTGGCCCACGACGGCCGCCACGAACACGCGCTGGCCGAGGAGCTGGCGCTGACCGAAGCCTACCTCGACATCGAAAAGGCGCGCCTGGGCCCGCGCCTGCAGCTGACCATGAAGGCGGGCCCGGACCTGCTCGACGCCGCCGTGCCCTACCTGATGCTGCAGCCGCTGGTGGAGAATGCGATCCGCCACGGCATTGCGCCGCTGGCCGCGCCGGGACGCCTGGACATCCGCATCGGCCGCGAAGGCGGCCGGCTGCTGGTCGACGTCAGCAACGACGGCCAGCCCGGCGCGGACGATGCGGGCCGCGGCATCGGCCTCGCCAACGTGGTCGAGCGCCTGCGCCACCTGTACGGCGACGACCAGCAGCTCGATGCCGGCTGGCGCGCGGACGGCCGCTTCGGGGTACGCATCGCGCTGCCGCTGCGGCACGCCGGCCGTGCCGCGGCGAACGATGCCAAGGTGGCGGCATGAGCGGCATGAATGGCATGAATGGCATGAACGGCAAGCTGCGCGTCGCCATCGTCGACGACGAACCGCTGGCTCGCCTGGCCGTGCGCACGCGCCTGATCAAGCATCCCGGCATCGAACTGGTGGCGGAATACGGCGACGGCGACACGGCCGCCGTCGGCCTGGCGGACGTCTGCCCCGACCTCGTGTTCGTCGACGTCGAGATGCCGGGCCGCAGCGGCCTCGAGGTGCTGGCAAGCCTGCCGCGCGCGACACGGCCGATGGCGATCCTGCTGACGGCCTACGACGGCTTCGCGCTGCAGGCCTTCGAACTGGCCGCCATCGACTACCTACTCAAGCCGATCGACGACGAGCGCCTCGAGGAGGCACTGGAGCGGGCCCTGGCCGCCTGGCCCTGGCGGCGTGCGCCTGCCCCCGCGTCGGCGCCCTGGACGCGTACCTTCAGCGTGCGTGCCGGCAGCCGCACCGTCATCGTCGATGCCGCCGACGTCGAGCACATCGAGGCCGACGGCGACTACGCCACGCTGCACGTCCAGGGCAAGGAATACCTGGTGCGCGAACGCCTGCATGCGCTGGCGCTGCGCCTCGACCCGCAGCAATTCCAGCGTGTGCACCGCTCCAGCATCGTGCGCCTGGACATGGTGGCCGAACTGCGCGCCCTGACCAACCGCGACGCCGTGCTGCGCCTGCGCGACGGCACGCTGCTGCGCGCCAGCCGCACCTACATGCCGGCGCTGAACGAAGCGCTGGCACGGCGCGGCTGCGTCGCCGCTACCGATACCGCTACCGTTTCCCTCCTCTCGCCTAAAGTCGCCTGATGTCCTCTTCCACCGTCCGCCTGCAGGGCCTGGACACCCTGCGCGCCTGCGCCATCGTGCTCGTGCTGATGTCCCACTACTGCGGCTTCGTCAGCCGCGCGCCGACCTTCGGCATCCTCGGCGAGGTGGGCTGGGCCGGCGTCGACCTGTTCTTCGTGTTGAGCGGCTACCTGATCGGCAACCAGCTGCTCGCGCCCGTCGCGCGCGGCGAATCCTGGTCGACGCCCGTCTTCTTCGCGCGCCGGCTGCTGCGCACGCTGCCCAACTACTACGCCATGCTGGCCATCTACCTGCTGCTGCCGCACAGCCCGATCGTCGGCTCAGGCATGCCGCCGCTGTGGCAGATGCTGACCTTCACGCAGAATTTCGGGCTGGCCTACGGACAGACCTTCACCCACTCCTGGTCGCTGTGCATCGAGGAACAGTTCTACATCGTGCTGCCGCTGGCCGTGCTGGCACTGGCACGCGTGCGCCGGCCGGCGCCGCTGGCGTGGTGCGTGCTGCTCGGTGCGGCCGCGCTCAGCGTGGCCGGCCGTGCGGCGGCCATGCTGCACGACGGCCACGACGCATTCTCGGCCGAGGTCTACTACTCGACCCTGTGCCGCTTCGGCGGCCTGCTGCCGGGCGTCGCCATCGCCATGCTGAAGAACTTCCATCCCGCCGTCTTCGCACGCGTGCTGCGTCATGCGAACGCCATTTTCGCAGCCGGCCTGGCGGCGACGGCGGCCGTGCTCTACGCCATCGCCGAGGAGCGATTCAGCCCGTTCGTCGCGACGACGTCCGGATTTCCGCTGGTGGCGGCCGGCTTCGGCCTGCTCGTACTGTCCGCCCTCGGTCCGCGCTGCATCCTGAACCGGATACGCGTGCCCGGCGCTGCCAGCCTCGCGCTCTGGTCCTATGCCGTCTACCTGGCGCACAAGCCGATCTTCATGGCGATCCGCCCACAGGCCGAGCGCCTGGGCATCGATACCGGCGCGCCGTGGTGGATCGCGGCCATTATGGCTGCGGGCATCGCCGGCGGCTGGCTGCTGTACCGGCTGGTGGAAGTCCCGTTCATGCGCCTGCGCGAACGCTGGTATCCCGCGCGGCCGACGGCCGCGGCACCGGCTGCGCAGGCGCCGGACGGCACGGCACGGCCAAGCGTCAGATACCGCCACCCTTCTGCTTGACGATCGGATCCTTCGTATGGGTCCACCCGCTCAGCAGCGAGTAGCCCACCGCCAGCAGCGTCGGCCCGATGAACAGGCCGACGAAGCCGAAGGCGATCACGCCGCCCAGTACGCCCAGCAAGGTCAGGAGGAATGGCAGGCTGGAGCCGCGGCTGATCAGGACGGGGCGCACGATGTTGTCGACGCCGCTGATGGCGAAGAAGCCCCAGACCAGCATGAAGATGCCCCAGCCGGTCTCGCCCTGGGAGAACAGCCAGACGGCCGCCCCGCCCCAGATCACGGGCGGGCCGACGGGGATCAGGGACGACACGAACACCAGCACCGACAGCAGCAGCACGGCCGGCACGCCCGCGAGGGCGAAGCCGATGGCCGCCACCAGCGCCTGCGCCAGCGCGGTGCCGAGCAGGCCGTACATCACGCCGCGCACGGTCTGGCTGACGATGTCTGTCACCGATTCCGCTTCCTCGTTCATGATGCGGCGCATGGCGGCGCCGATGACCGTCATCAGGGTCTCGCCGTCGCGGTAGAAGAAGAAGCTGACGAAGGCGGCAAGGCTCATCTGCACGACGCCGGTGCCGAGCATGATGCCGCCGGCCAGCAGCCAGCGGCGCGCCGGTTCGACCATGCGCTGGGCCAGCTGCAGCATCTGTTCGCTGCTGGCGACGAGCTGGCGCAGGTAGAGGTCGATCTGTTCGCCGACGAGGGGGATGTCGCGGATCCACGCGGGCGGCAGCAGTTCGCCGTGCGACAGCGCGTAGCGGAGCTGGTCGAAGGCGTTGCCGATATTGTCGGCCAGGTTCCAGGCGACGAGGGCCAGCGGGATGATGACGAGCAGCGTCAGCGACAGCGTCATGGTCAGCGCCGCGATGGTGCGGCGGCCGCGCATGCGCCGCAGCAGGCGCTGGTACAGGGGCCAGGACGAGATGACGACGGCGGCGGCGAACAGGATCGCGGCCAGGAACGGCCGGAGCACGTACAGGCAGCCGAGGCCCAGCAGGATGACGGCGGCGTAGCGCGTGTAGTTCTTGCCTGGTCGCCGCTCCATGCCGCCTCCGCCGTCGTGTTATCGGGACATCAGGATAACAGTTGGCGGATGTCGTGGACGATGGCGTCGGCGCCCTGGCCGTGGCGGATGAACAGGCGCAGCCTGCCGTCGCGGTCGAAGACGTAGCTGCCGGCCGTGTGGTCGATCGTGTAGCTGCCCGGTTCGGTGCCCGGCACCTTCGAGTAGAACACCTTGAATTCCTTGGCGACGCGGGCGGTCTGCTCGGGCGAGCCGCGCAGGCCGACGAAGCGCTTGTCGAAGGCCGGCGCATACGCGGCCAGCAGTTCCTGGGTATCGCGCTCGGGGTCGAGCGTGATGAAGGCGACCTGCACCTGGTCCGCCTGCGGACCCAGCTTCTGCATCACGGTGGCCATTTCCGCCATCGTGGTCGGGCACACGTCCGGGCACTGCGTGTAACCGAAGAACACGACGACGACCTTGCCCTTGTAGTCGGCCAGCGTGCGCGGCTTGCCCGTGTGGTCGGTCAGCGAGAAGTCCTTGGCATAGTCCAGGCCCGTGACGTCGGTGTTCTGGAAGCTGACCTGCTTGCCCGGCAGCTTGTCGCATGCGGCGAGCGAACAGGTGAATGCGATGGCGGCGACGAGGGCGGGCAGCAGTCTTTTCATGGGCTCAGAAATTCAGGTAGTGCTTCACATAGTGGTCGACCAGCAGGGCCGCGAACAGCAGCGCCAGGTAGACGATGGACCAGGCGAACGCCTTGCGTGCGATCTGGTCGCTGTAGTGCTTGTGGACCAGCCAGCCGTAGCGCAGGAACACGGCGTTCAATATGATGGCGGCGGCCAGGTAGACGACGCCGCTCATGCCCACGGCGTACGGGAACAGCGTGCAGGCGGCCAGCGCGATCGAGTACAGCCAGACCTGCAGGCCCGTGTGCTTCATGCCGTGCGTCACGGGCAGCATCGGCAGGCCGGAACGGACGTAGTCGTCGCGCCGGTACATTGCCAGCGCCCAGAAGTGCGGCGGGGTCCAGACGAAGATGATCAGCACGAGCAGCCAGGCTTCCATCGGCACCGTATTGGCGACGGCGGCCCAGCCCAGCGCCGGCGGCATGGCGCCGGACAGGCCGCCGATGACGATGTTCTGCGGCGTGTTTGGCTTGAGCAGCACGGTGTAGATCAGCGCATAGCCGACGAAGGTGACGAAGGTCAGCCACATCGTCAGGGGATTGACCATCGTGTACAGCACGCCCATGCCGGCGCCGCCGATGGCGCCGGAAAAGACCAGCGTCTGCATGGTCGACAGCTCGCCCATGGCGGTGGCGCGGCGCGCGGTGCGGGCCATGCGCGCGTCGATCTCGGCTTCGATCAGGCAGTTGACGGCGAAGGCGGCGCCGGCCAGCAGCCAGATGCCGAGCGTGCCCCAGAACAGCACGTGCCAGCCGGGGAAGCCGTCGGTGGCGAGGAACATGCCGATGACGGCGCAGAACACGGCCAGCTGGGTGACGCGCGGCTTGGTCAGCGCCCAGTATTGCGCGATCCGGTTGGGCGGTTTGTGGGTGGCGGTGTGGGTGATCATGAATGGCTCGCGGGCGCCGGGGAGCGCCGTGCGCTCTGCGGGACCGGATCGAGTTGGTACTGTACCTTGTAGTTTAACATGGTCACCAGCAGCACGAGGCCCGCCGCCCCCGCGTTGTGCAGGACCGCGAGCGCCAGCGGGAAGCTGAAGAACACGGTGGCGATGCCCGTGATGGCCTGGGCGGCCAGCACCAGCACCAGGTTGCGCGCCGTCTTGTGCAGGCCCGGCACGCGCCACGCGCGCCACGCCGTATAGCCGAGCACCAGCACGACGACGACAGCGAAATTGCGGTGCACCCAGTGGATCGCCGTCAGCGCCGAGAACGGCAGGTAGTAGCCCGCCGCCGTCTTGCCCAGTTCGCGCCACAGCGTGAAGCCGTGCTCGAAGTCCATCTCGGGGACGACTTGTCCGTTACACAAGGGGAAATCGCTGCACGCGAGCGTCGCGTAGTTGGTGCTCACCCACCCGCCCAGCGCCAGCTGGACCAGCAGGATGGCGCCGGACAGCCAGGCCAGCGGCCGCAGGCGCCGCAGCACGGCCGTGTCGCCCAGCGGCGGCTGTGGCTTCAACAGATTGTCCTCGCGCCCGCCCAGCCACACGACGAGGGCCAGCAGCGTCACGCCGAACAGCAGGTGCAGCGTGACGATCACGGGCTGCAGCTTCAGGGTCACGGTCCAGGCGCCGAACGCGCCCTGCACGCACACCCACAGGAACAGCACGGTCGGCAGCAGCGGCTGGAAGGCGCGCAGGCCGGTGCGGCGCCACTGGACCCAGGACGTGATCATCAAGGCCATGATCAGCACGCCGATGCCCATCGCCAGGTAGCGGTGGATCATCTCGATCCAGGCCTTGGCGACGGTGACGGGACCGGTCGGCATCAGCTCCTCGGCGGCGGCGATGTGCTCGTGCGCCAGGAACGGGTTGGCCAGGCCGTAGCAGCCCGGCCAGTCCGGGCAGCCCAGGCCCGAGTCGGTGAGGCGGGTGAAGCCGCCGAACACGATCAGGTCGAAGGTGAAGAAGGCGATGATCCAGACCAGCTTGCGGTACTTGAACGGGTCGGCCGACATCCAGACCATCGAGAGGGGAATGCAGGCCACGAGCAGGCCATGGATCAACAGTTGTGCGAGATGCGATGCTTGCATATGAATCAGGGTTCAGCCGACGGACGATGCCTTCAGCAGTTTGTAAATGTCCTTGTACACCTTGCGCGGTTCCGGGTTCTGCGGGAAGCGCATCATGAGGTGGCCCAGCGGGTCGATCATGTAGAGATGGTCCGCAGGCGTCGTGCCCGCGTCCGCAGGCAGCCATTGTCGCACCGCCGCGGGATCCGCGCGCAGCATGTGGGTGCCGTCGAATTCGCGGATGACGATCGTGTCCAGCGGTTCGCGGTCCGTGATCAGCCAGACGCGCTCGATCCGGTCCATCTCCTTGCCCTGCATGAGGCGCAGCTGGCGCATGGCGAACAGCTGCTTCTGGCAGGCGTCGCCGCAGGCCGCCGGCGCCGTCATCAGCATCACCCACTTGCCCTTGAAGCCGGCGAGCGCTTGCGGGCGGCCGTCGAGCGTGGTCGTGGCCAGGTTCGCGGGCACGGGATGGGCGCGCTGGTCGACCAGGGTACCGTAGTTGTTGCGCTGCTCGGGCTTGATCACGTAATAGGTGAAATAGGACGCGATCAGCGGCGACGCGCACACGAGCAGCACCAGCCACAGCATGCGGCGGCCGCGTCGCTTCGCTTTCTCGCCGCCCTGCTCCGGTGCGACGATCGATGCCTCAGCCGGCAGTTTGTCTTCCACGTCGAAATCCTGTCATCACAAAAAACACGCACGCCATCGCCGCCAGCGCATACCACTGGAAGGCGTAGCCCCGGTGGCGGTCCACGTCCAATGCGGGCGCGGGCCACTGGCGTACCAGCCCGTCCGGCACATACGCTGGAGCCCCGGTCTGCTCGACCAGGAACGGCAGCATGGAAAAGCCGCCGGCACGCGCGACGTCGGCGACCTCCAGGTTCTGCACGATGGCATGCGGCGCGAGCGGCGGCGGCGTACCGATCTGCATCACGCGCGCCGGACGCAGCACGGCGATGCCTTCGATGGTCTGCTCGCCTTCCGGCACGGGCAGCGCCGGGATGCGGTCGTGCGCACCCGGATCGCGGGGAAACCAGCCGCGCGCCACCAGCACATAGGTATTGTCCGCAGCCGCTATTTTAAACGGCATCAGCAAAACGAACCCGCTGCGGCCTTCCTGGCCATTCAGCGGCCGGTTGTCGAGGTAGATGGGCCAGTCGCGCACGAAGCGACCGGTGGCGACGACGCGGCGGTATTCGACGGCGGCCGGGTCAAGGGGCGCTCCGGTCAAGCGCAGCGGCGGCGCGCTGCCGCGCTGCACGAGGCGCGCCTGCAGCACCGTCTTTTCCTCGGCGCGCCTCGCCTGCCAGTTGCCGAGGGCGATGCCGAGGACCACCAGCACGACCGTCGCGATGAAGGGAATGATGCTAAAACGGAAGCGCAATCGCATTACAATGGGATCCTGATCGTTGCATTTTCCTCACGCTTCCTTTGCCAGGGTCCGCCATGAAAATCGTCGTCGCCATCGCCTTCGCCCTCATCCTCGGCAGCCTGGCGTCGGCCTTGTTCTTCCTGATGCGCGACAAGGGACGCAGCAACCGCACGGTGCACGCGCTGGCGCTGCGGGTCGGGTTGTCGATCACGCTGTTCTTGCTGGTGCTGTTTTCGTACAAGATGGGGTGGATCAGGCCGACGGGGTTGCACTGACCACCCACCACTACGTCGTCCCTGCGAAGGCAGGGACCCAAGTTCAGATGCGCGGCCACTCACACAAAATTGGGCCCCTGCCTTCGCAGGGGCGACGTGCGGTATGCCTAGAGCCAGTACACCACCACGTACAACCCCAGCCACACCACGTCCACGAAGTGCCAGTACCACGCCGCCCCCTCGAACGCGAAATGGTGCTCCGGCGTGAAGTGCCCCTTCAGCACCCGGTACAGCACCACCGACAGCATGATCGCCCCCATCGTCACGTGAAAGCCGTGGAAGCCCGTCAGCATGAAGAAGGTCGATCCGTAGATGCCCGAGCTCAGCTTCAGGTTCAGTTCGGAATAGGCGTGGTGGTATTCGTAGGCCTGGAAGCCCATGAAGACGGCGCCCAGCAAGACGGTCAGGAACAGCCAGAACGCCGTCTTCGAACGGTGGCCCACGCGCAGCGCGTGGTGGGCGATGGTCAGCGTCACGCCGGAAGTCAGCAGCAGCGCCGTGTTGATGGTCGGGATCGGGAACGGGCCCATCGTGTTGAACTGCTCGACGGTGCCGGCCGGCCCCGTATTGCCCCAGTGGCCGGCGAAGTCGGGCCAGATCACCTTGTGGTCCAGATCCGCCAGCCACGGCATGGAGATCGCGCGGGCATAGAACAGCGCGCCGAAGAAGGCGCCGAAGAACATCACCTCCGAGAAGATGAACCAGCTCATCGACCAGCGGTAGGACGCGTCGATACGGGGACCATACACGCCCGATTCCGATTCGCGGATGGCGTCGCCGAACCAGCCGTACAGCACGAACAGCATCGCGACGATGCCGGCCAGGCATACGCCCATGCCCCAGCCGGCGCCGTTGACCCAGCCGGAGGCGCCGACCATCGTCACCAGCATCGAGGTGCCGGCGGCCAGCGGCCAGCGCGACGGCCCGGGAATGAAGTAATACGGCGCGGTGTGTGGCGTACCCATTCTTGGTCTCCTCTATTGTTCACTCATCCATGCGACACGGCGAACCGCACCAGCAACAGCAGCACGCCGATGAAGATCGCGACGCCGAGCAGCGCCCCGGCGATCACGTACAGCGGGTTCAGGTTGGCGGCGTCGCGCTCGTAGTCCTTGCGCTTGCGGATCCCGAAGAAGGACCAGAACACGGCCTTCATCGTGGCGCCGAACGATGCTGGACGCTCTTGCGGTTCCATCATCCGCCCTTTGCGGCAACCGCGCCGCCGATCTCGAAGAAGGTGTACGACAGCGTGATGTTCTTCACCTCGCGCGGCAGCGCCGGGTCGATGAAGAACACGACGGGCATCTGGCGCGCCTCGTTCGGTTTCAATACCTGCTCCTGGAAGCAGAAGCACTCCACCTTCTTGAAATGCGGCGTGGCCGATTGCGGCGCATAGCTGGGAATCGCCTGCGCCTTCACCGTCCTCGCCTGGGTGTTCACGACCTCGTAGACCACGGTGGCCATCTCGCCCGGATGCACGTCGATGCTGCGCTGGGTCGGGCGGAAGCGCCACGGTCCCTGCGCATTGCCGTCCAGTTCGATGGTGACGGTGCGCGCCAGGTCCACCTGCGTATTGGCCGGGCGCTCCACGGTGCCGTCCTTCTGCGTCAGCACGTTGATGCCCAGGACTTCGCAGACCTGGCGGTAGACGGGCACCAGCGCATAGCCGAAGCCGAACATCACGCAGGCCACGACCACCAGCTTGGCCAGCGTGACGCGGTTCAGCCGCAGGCGGCCGCTCGGTTCGACCTGGTGCGCGTCGGCATGCATGTCAGCTCATCCACAGGCGCTTGACGAACAGCGCCACGAAGAAGAACAGCGCGAGCGCGCCGACCCACAGCGCGGTGCGCAGATTGCTCGGTTTTTGCGGTGCCATGGCATCCCCTCACTTCACCAGCGGCGGATTCTCGAAGGTGTGGAACGGCGCCGGGCTCGGCACGGTCCATTCCAGCCCTTCCGCACCTTCCCACGGCTTGGCCTCGGCCTGGACGCCGCCGCGGATCGTCGGCAGCACGACGAAGAACAGGAAGTAGACCTGCGACAGGCCGAAGCCGAAGGCGCCGATCGACACCAGCATATTGAAGTCGGTGAACTGCACGGCGTAGTCGGCGTAGCGGCGCGGCATGCCGGCCAGGCCCAGGAAGTGCATCGGGAAGAAGGTGACGTTGAACCAGATGAGCGAATTCCAGAAGTGGATCTTGCCGCGCAGTTCCGGATACATATGGCCCGTCCACTTCGGTCCCCAGTAGTAGAAGCCGGCGAACAGGGCGAACAGCGAGCCGGCCACCAGCACGTAGTGGAAGTGGGCCACTACGTAATAGGTGTCCTGCACCTGGATGTCGATCGGGGTCACGGCCAGGATCAGACCCGTGAAGCCGCCCATCGTGAACACGAAGATGAAGCCGACGGCGAACAACATCGGGGTCTCGAACGTCATCGAGCCCTTCCACATCGTCGCGACCCAGTTGAACACCTTCACGCCGGTGGGCACGGCGATCAGCATCGTCGCGTACATGAAGAACAGCTGGCTCGTCACCGGCATGCCGGTGGTGAACATGTGGTGGGCCCAGACGATGAAGGACAGGATCGCGATGGAGGCCGTCGCGTACACCATCGAGGCATAGCCGAACAGGGGCTTCCTGGCAAAGGCGGGGATGATCTGCGAGATGATGCCGAAGGCCGGCAGGATCATGATGTAGACCTCGGGGTGGCCGAAGAACCAGAAGATGTGCTGGTACATGACGGGGTCGCCGCCGCCGGCCGCGTTGAAGAACGAGGTGCCGAAATGGCGGTCGGTCAGGGTCATCGTGATGGCGCCCGCCAGCACGGGCATCACGGCGATCAGCAGGTAGGCGGTGATCAGCCAGGTCCAGCAGAACATCGGCATCTTCATCAGCGTCAGGCCCGGCGCGCGCATGTTCAGGATGGTGACGATGATGTTGATCGAACCCATGATCGACGACGCGCCCATGATGTGCAGCGCGAAGATGGCCATGTCCATGCCCGGCCCCATCTGCGTGGACAGCGGCGCGTACAGGGTCCAGCCGGCCGCGGTGGCGCCGCCCGGCACGAAGAAGGAGCCGGCCAGCAGGATCGCGGCCGGCGGCAGCAGCCAGAACGAGAAGTTGTTCATGCGCGCGAACGCCATGTCGGACGCGCCGATCTGCAGCGGGATCATCCAGTTGGCGAAGCCGACGAAGGCCGGCATGATCGCGCCGAACACCATCACCACGCCGTGCATGGTGGTCAGCTGGTTGAAGAATTCGGGCCGGAAGAACTGCAGGCCGGGCTGGAACAGCTCGGTGCGGATCATCAGCGCCAGCACGCCGCCCGAGAGCAGCATGGTGAAGGCGAACCACAAATACAGGGTGCCGATGTCCTTGTGGTTGGTGGCGAACAGCCAGCGGCGCCACCCGTGCGGGTGGTCGTGGGCGTGGTCGTCGTGGGCGTGGCCGTGTTCGTGAGCCTGGTCGATGATGCTGGAAGTCATGGCGGTTTCCTGTTCGAGCTGGACTGCTTCGTGGGTCGCCGATGCGGCTGGCGGCCCGGTCTCCGTGAATCCGTTGTACTTGGGTTCCCGCCTGCGCGGGAACGACGTTACTTGTCTCGTGGCTGCTTATTTGGCGCTTACTTGCCGCGCGCGGCGAGGACTTCGGCCGGTTGTACGATATTCTCCTCGGCCTTGTTCGTCCAGTTGTTGCGCGTGTAGGTGATCACCGAGGCGATGTCGGTATCCGACAGTTGCGGCCACGGCGGCATCGCGCTCGGGTACTTGCCGCTGTGCTTGCCGTGCAGGAGGACGGCGATCTGTTCCGCCTTCGGCCCTGTGACGACGGGCGAGCCGACCAGCGAGGCGAACGCGTTCGGCACGCCCTGGCCGCCGGCCTGGTGGCAGGCCACGCAATTGGTCGCATAGACTTTCTCGCCCTTGGTCTTGAGTTCGTCGATGGTCCAGACCTTGTTCGGGTCGTCGGCCAGCGCCGCCATCTTTTTCTTCTCGCCGGCGACCCAGGCCGAGTAATCCTCGGCCGACACCACGTTCACGACGATCGGCATGAAGGCGTGCTCCTTGCCGCACAGTTCGACGCAGTTGCCGCGGTAGGTGCCGACCTGCTCGGCGCGGAACCAGGTGTCGCGCACGAAGCCGGGGATCGCGTCCTGCTTGACGGCGAAGGCGGGAATGGTCCACGAGTGGATCACGTCGTTGGCCGTCAGCACCAGGCGCACTTTCTTGTTCACGGGGACGACCACCGGATTGTCGACTTCCAGCAGGTAGTTCTCGGTACGGGCGGCCGTCGGCGCGATGCCGGGTTCGCCGACCTGCGTGCGCGGGGTGGCCAGGTTCGACAGGAAGGAAATGCCCTCGCCCTCGCCTTTCAGGTAGTCGTAGCCCCATTTCCACTGCATGCCCGTCACCTTGATGGTCAGGTCCGGGTTCGACGTGTCCTTCATCGCCACGACGGCGTGGGTGGCGGGCAGCGCCATGCCGATCACGATCAGGAACGGAACGACGGTCCAGGCGATTTCGACGGTGGTGGATTCGTGGAAGGTGGCGGGCTTGTGGCCCAGGGATTTGCGGTGCTTGAACACCGAGTAGAACATGACGCCGAACACGCCGATGAAGATGACGAGGCAGACGATCATCATCCAGTTGTGCAGGCTGTAGATATAGGCACCGATGCCCGTGACGGGCGCCTGCATGTTCAACTGGTGCTCGAGCGGCCGCCCGGTGACGACGGGATCCGCCGCCAGCACCGGCACCGCGACCGACGACGCGAGTACTGCCACCGACGCTTTCAATCGCTTTGCATAAGTCATGTTGTCCCCAACCACTCAAAAAAATGAATTTTCTTAAACGGTCGGCAATTCCATGAACGAACTGCTGCCGCTCCGAAATCCTTATCTCCTCCGCCATCCGGTCCGTGTGGGACACCGTAAGCTGGCGGCGGCTTTTTTGCTGACTTGATGTTGCTGCAACAGGTTGACTGCAAGCTGCTGGTCCTGCCTATTTTTTGTGCTTTTTTACGACTCCGATCGAAAAAAGTGTCATTGATTATACTGAAATCGCTAATTTTTATTCAAGGAAAATCTCCCCGGCACGTCATCAGCCTTTTGGCGGGGTCCGCGGCTGGAAGCGCACGATGGCTTCGCCCGACGCCGTCGTCTTGGGCGCCGGCCGGAACGCGTGGCCGTAGATCACTTCGAACGTCAGGCCCAGCTTGCCGTCCGGGCGCCGCTGCGCTTCCAGCGCGTCCAGCATGCGCTGCCAGGCCGCGCGGCCGACGAGACCGCGGCTGCGCGTGTCGAGCGGATTGCCGCCCAGGGCGCGCACGTCGGCCAGCAGCGCCTCCGCCTTGTCGTAGGTGACGGTGATCTGTTCCATGTCCATCACCGGCGTGGTGAACCCGACTTCCACCAGCTGGTCGCCGAAGTCGTGCATGTCGACGAAGGGCAGCGTATGCGGCGCCGCATCCATTGCCGCGAACGCGCTGCGCAGCTCGCGGAAGGTGTCCGGGCCGAAGGTCGAGAACATCAGCAGCCCCTCCACGCGCAACGCGCGCCGCCATTCGGCGAACACGCGGTCCGGCTGCGGATGCCAGTGCAGCGCCAGGTTCGACCAGACGAGGTCGAGCGAATTCGCCCCGAACGGCAACTGGCCGAAGTCGCCGCAAACGAGGTCGACGCCGGCCTTGGCCGGCAGCAGGCGACTCAGCAGCGAGCGCGGCGCCTGGGTGGCGCCGGCCGCTTCCGCCAGCACGGCAGGCGCCGAATCGAGCCCGAGCACCTGGGCCGCCGGATACATCTTCTGCAGTTGCGCGATGTCGGCGCCGCTGCCGCAGCCGGCGTCGAGCACCTGGCGCGGCGCCGTCTTGACGAGCGCCAGACGGTCGAACATGCGGCTGGCGACCTCGCGGCGCAGGAAGTCCGAGCGGGCGGTACGGGCCGGATCGTTGAACATCTGGCGCACGCGCATCAGGTCGATGGGGGCGCTCAATTTGGAAGAGGCTTGGGGCGAAACCATGGTCAACCGCGATCAAATGGGATAATGGCGGCAGTGTACATGGTTGTCAGTAATCGAGCCGATGAGCAGCCGATAAGCCGCCGATAAGCAGCCAATGAGCGACCGACCGTCCCTGCCCTCCTCCGTGCTCCGGCGCCGCTGGCCGCGTGCGTTGTTGAACGCGCTGCTGCCGTCGGTATGCGCGCTGTGCGGGAACGGCTGCGACGGGGTCGTGTGTGCGGGATGCCAGGCCGCGTACGTGTTGCCGCGCACGAGGTGCGCGCGCTGTGCGAATCCGCTGCCGGATCCCGATACGCACGAAGAACCGTCATCCCGGCGCAGGCCGGGATCCAATCTTGCGTCGAAGGCAGCGCATGCAAACTTGGGTCCCGGCCTGCGCCGGGACGACGTGGTGTGCGGCGTCTGCCTGGCGGACGCGCCCGCCTTCGACGCCACGGTCGCCGCCGCCGACTACGCTGCCCCGCTCGACCAGCTCGTGCTGCAGCTGAAATTCGGCGCCCGGCTGGCGCTTGCGCCGTGGTTCGCGCGCATGGTGCGCGATGCGGTGCTGGCGCATCGGGAACTGGCCCTGCCCGACCTGTTGTGCCCAGTTCCGCTGGGTAGCGGACGGCTGACGGAGCGGGGCTTCAACCAGGCACTGGAAATTGCCCGCCCGCTAGCGGGCGCGCTCGGGGTAGCATTGCACCCGCGGCTGGCCGCGCGCACGCTGGAAACGGTCGCGCAGTCCGGCGTCGCACCGGCCCAGCGCCGGCGTAACGTGCGCGGCGCGTTCGCCGTGACGGATCCGGACCTGGTGGCGGGCCGCCACGTCGGCCTCGTCGACGACGTCATGACGAGCGGCCACACGCTGGGAGAACTGGCGGCGACGCTCAAGCGATTCGGCGCGGCGCGCGTGACGAACCTGGTGTTCGCGCGCACCCCGCCAACTAAATAAATTGGGCCCCCGCCTTCGCGGGGGCGACGTAAGGAGAAATTGTGTTTCACGTAGTCCTGGTCGAACCAGAAATTCCGCCCAACACGGGCAACGTCATCCGCCTGTGCGCCAACACGGGCGCCCAGCTGCACCTGATCGAACCGCTAGGCTTTCCGCTCGACGACGCCAAGATGCGCCGCGCCGGCCTCGATTACCACGATTACGCAACCATGAAGGTGCACAAGAACTGGGAAGCGTTCCTGGCCGACGCCGCACCGGACACGAGCCGCATGTTCGCGATGACCACGCACGGCTCGGTCCCGTTCGCCGACGTCGCGTTCAAGCCGGGCGACGTGTTCGTGTTCGGCGCCGAATCGCGCGGACTCGACCCGGCCTTGCGCGAATCGTTCCCGCCGGCCCAGCGCATCCGCCTGCCCATGATGCCGGGCAACCGCAGCCTGAACCTGTCGAACACGGTCGCCGTGGTCGTCTACGAGGCGTGGCGCCAGAACGGCTACGCGGGCGGGGGCTGACGCCCGGCTCATTGACACTGGCGCTGCATCATGAGGAGTTGCTGCTCGCGCTCTTCCGGCAACATGCCCGGCATGGCCTGCGCCAGGATGGCCTGGCGTTCTTCCGGCGTGCTCGCACGCTGGATGCGCTGGTTGAGCATGCACGTCGCGTGGTGGTCGCCCATGGCGGACTGCTCCCCGCCGCCGGATTCCGTCGCCGACCCGGCCGTGCCGCTCGATCCGGCGCCCGTACCCGCGCCACGGTGCGGCGGCGGATAGTGGCGCGCGGGCGCGCTTTCCTGCCATGACTGGCAGGCGGCCAATGTTCCGGCAAGCAGCACGGGAAGGAATTTCATGCGCCATCCTTTCGGCGCCGGCACGACCTCGGCGCCTTCGTTCGACCGCCTTCCCGCCGCGCGGTTCCGGCAGGCGGGCGCTCAGCCGCCGAACTGGCGGATCCTGGCCACCAGCTTGGTGGTCGAGCGGTCGTGCGCGAAATCGATCGCGACGGCCTTGCCGCCCTGGGCGATCACTTCCTTCCCTTCCGGGATCTGGTCCATGACGTAGTCGCCGCCCTTGGCATAGATGCCGGGGCGCGCTTCCCGCACCACCTGCAGTGCCGTGTCCTCGTCGAAGTCGACCACCAGGCTCACCGATTCCAGCGCGGCCAGCACGGCCATGCGGTCGTGCATCGTGTTCAGCGGGCGGTCGTCGCCCTTGCCCAGGCGTTTGACGGAAGCGTCCGTGTTGACGGCGACGACGAGCGAGGCGCCCAGTTCGCGCGCCTGCGCCAGGTAGGTGACGTGGCCGCGGTGCAGGATGTCGAACACGCCGTTGGTCAGCACGACGGGTTGCGGGAGTTGGGCGATGCGGGCCGGGAGGTCGGCGCGGGTGCAGATCTTGTTTTCGAAACTTGGCATGGTTGGGGTTACGGAATTCTGATGTTCAGTATGGGTTCCCGCCTTCGCGGGAACGACGTTCAAATGCCTGGGGCTTGAGCGAGCGGAAGCGGCGTGGAACGACGGTTATGGCTTCGGGTCTTCGTCCGGCTCGTCCATCAGCATCGAGAGCTCGG
Source organism: uncultured Massilia sp. (assembly GCA_963529995.1). Lineage (GTDB taxonomy): Bacteria > Pseudomonadota > Gammaproteobacteria > Burkholderiales > Burkholderiaceae_D > Telluria. The sequence continues at coordinate 97,459 of CAUSCY010000004.1, forward strand.
CCGGCTTGGCACCACCGCCTTCTCCAGGCGCCTGGCGTTCGCCCGACAGCTTGATCTGCAGGCGCAGGCCGTTCGCCGAATCGGCGTTGCGGATCGCTTCGTCGTAGCTGATGAAGCCTGCATTGTAGAGGTCGTACAGTGCCTGGTCGAAGGTGCACATGCCGAGTTCCCGCGACTTGTGCATGATCTCCTTGATGCTGTGGAAGTTCCCCTTCAGGATCATCTCGCCGATCGTCGGCGTGTTCAGCAGGATCTCGATGGCGGCCTTGCGGCCCTTGCCGTCCTCCGTGCGTACCAGGCGCTGCGAAACGATGGCGCGCAGGTTCGAGGACAGGTCCATCAGCAGCTGCGGGCGGCGTTCCTCGGGGAAGAAGTTGACGATGCGGTCCATCGTCTGGTTGGCATTGTTCGCGTGCAGCGTGCCCAGGCACAGGTGGCCCGTCTCGGCGAAGGCGATCGCGTGTTCCATCGTCTCGGTGTCGCGGATCTCGCCGATCAGGATCACGTCCGGCGCCTGGCGCAGCGTGTTCTTCAGTGCGTTGTGCCAGGACAGCGTGTCGACGCCGACCTCGCGGTGCGTGACGAGGCAGTTCTTGTTCTTGTGGACGTATTCGACCGGGTCCTCGACCGTGATGATGTGGCCGGCCGAGTGGCTGTTGCGGTAGTCGATCATCGCCGCCAGCGTGGTCGACTTGCCGGAACCGGTGCCGCCCACGACCAGCACGAGGCCGCGCTTGGTCATCACGACGTCCTTCAGCACCTCGGGCAGGTCGAGCTTCTCGAAGGTCGGGATCTCGGAGGCGATCGTGCGCACCACCATGCCCACGCTCTGCTGCTGCACGAACACGTTGACGCGGAAGCGGCACACGCCCGGCAGCGAGATGGCGAAGTTGCACTCCATCTCCGCCTCGAACTCGGCGCGCTGGCGCTCGTTCATCAGGGCCAGCGCCAGCGCCCGCGTCACCTCGCCCGTCAGGCGCTGGTTACTCAGCGGCTTCATGGCGCCCTGGTGCTTCATGCTGGGCGGGAAGTCCGCCGAGATGAACAAGTCGGAGCCGCCCTGCTGGTGCATGACGGCCAGCAGCTTGTGCATATAGGCCTGCGCTTGTTCCGGGCCGAAGGTCGAAGACATCGTGGATTCTTTGTTAACACATGGCAACATTGCCGGACCAGTCCATTATATCGGCAGCTTTGACGGTAAAATAGTATGCATCTGCCTAAATATGCGGCAAACGTGTTCACCGAGACACGGCTCGCATCCCTGATTCGACCATGACCCTGACCGAACTGAAGTACATCGTCGCCGTTGCCCGCGCACGCCATTTCGGGCACGCAGCGGAAGCCTGTTTCGTTGCCCAGCCTACGCTGTCCGTCGCCATCAAGAAGCTCGAGGACGAGCTGGGCGTCACGCTGTTCGAGCGCGGCGGCTCGGAAGTCTCCGTTACGCCCCTGGGTGCGCAGATCGTCGCCCAGGCCGAACGCGTGCTGGAGCAGACCGCTGCCATCAAGGAGCTCGCCAAGCAGAACAAGGACCCGCTGTCCGGGCCGCTGCGCCTGGGCGTCATCTATACCGTGGGCCCCTACCTGCTGCCGCCGCTGGTGAAGAACCTGATCGAGAACGTGCCGCAGATGCCGCTGGTGCTGCAGGAGAATTTCACGGTCAAGCTGCTGGACCTGCTGCGCCAGGGCGAGCTGGACGCCGCCATCATGGCGCTGCCGCTGCCGGAACACGGCATGGCCGTGCAGGCGCTGTACGACGAGCCCTTCGTCGTCGCCATGCCCAAGGACCACGCCTGGGCCAAGCGCCGCGACATCTCGGCCGAAGACCTCAAGAGCGAAACCATGCTGCTGCTGGGCACGGGCCACTGCTTCCGCGACCAGGTGCTGGAAGTCTGCCCGGAAATGGCACGCTTCTCGTCGAATCCCGGCAACGGCATGCAGCGCACCTTCGAAGGTTCGTCGCTGGAGACGATCCGCCACATGGTCGCGAGCGGCATCGGCCTCACCGTGCTGCCGCGCGCCTCGGTGCCGGACATGAAGGACCCGAACGGCATGCTGACCTTCGTCCCCTTCCAGGAACCGGCGCCGTCGCGCCGCGTGGTGATCGTCTGGCGCAAGAGCTTCACGCGCCGCGCGGCGATCGATGCGGTGGTCAATGCGGTGGCGGAGTGCAATCTGCCGGGGGTGGAGATGGTGCAGCTGCAGGCTGCGGCCTGAGTAACCCCCGTCGCCCCTGCGCAGGCAGGGGCCTAATTTGACGTTAGGTCTGCGCTCAGGAAATTGGATCCCTGCCTACGCAGGGATGACGTAGCGAGCGCACGTGTCCTCTCGTCAACACGCTACAATTCGGATTTGCAGATCTTCCATCCGAATCCCCTCATGAACAAGCTGGCGCTGTATTTCCGCCTCATCCGGGCCGACAAGCCGATTGGCATCCTGCTGTTGTTGTGGCCCACGCTGTGGGCGCTGTGGATGGCTTCCGATGGCCATCCCGATCCCCTGGTCGTGACCATCTTCGTGCTCGGCACGGCGCTGATGCGTTCGGCCGGCTGCGCCATCAACGATTACGCAGACCGAGACTTCGACCGGCACGTCAAGCGTACCGTCGACCGCCCGCTGACCAGCGGCCGGATCAAGGGCTGGGAAGCGCTGATGGTGGCGGCCGTGCTGGCCATCGTCTCCTTCCTGCTGATCCTGCCGCTGAACACGCTGACCAAGCAGCTGTCCGTCGTCGCCGTGATCGTGGCCGGCAGCTATCCCTACTTCAAGCGCTTCTTCGCGATCCCCCAGGCCTACCTGGGCATCGCGTTCGGCTTCGGCATCCCGATGGCCTTCGCGGCCGTGCAGGGCCAGGTGCCGGCCGTCGCCTGGTGGCTACTGGCGGCGAACGTGTTCTGGTCGGTCGCCTACGACACGGAATATGCGATGGTCGACCGCGACGACGACCTCAAGATCGGCATCCGCACATCCGCCATCACCTTCGGGCGCTACGACGTGGCCGCCATCATGCTGTGCTATGTGGCGGCGCTGGGCATCGACCTCGCCTGCGGCTGGCTGCTGGGCCTGCGCTGGTGGTTCGTGGCCGGCGTGGCCGTGGCGGCGGCGATGGCGGTCTACCACTACACGCTGATCCGCGGACGCGACCGCATGCTCTGCTTCAAAGCGTTCCGCCATAACAATTGGTTGGGTGCCGCACTGTTCTTCGGTGTCGCGCTAGACTATGCTTTAGGATAATATTGTCCAATAAACCATAGCCAATAGAGAGGCCACCCCATGATGGAAAAAATCCCGACCCAGACCGGCGCCCGCGACCAGCTGCTGTCCGACCTGAAGAACGTCGTCCAGGACGCCGAAGCCTGGCTGCGCCACAGCGGCCACCTGACGGGCGAGGAATTCAAGGCGGCCAAGGCCAAGTTCGAACGCACCCTGGTCTCGGCCAAGGAAAACATCATCCACCTGGAAGAAGCCGTGGTCGAGAAGACCAAGGTTGCCGCCAAGGCCACCGACGAATACGTCAAGGAAAACCCGTGGAAGGCCGTCGGCCTGGGCACTGCGATCGGTGTCGTGCTCGGCATGCTGATCGCCCGCAAATAATGGCGATCTTCGCGGCCGCTGGCCGCGCAGCATCGACGCTGGCCACCATGGTCGGCACGCGCCTGGAGCTGGCCGCGGTCGAGTTCCAGGAAGACGCGCGCCGCCTGCTGGGCCACGTCGCCATGGCCGTGCTGGCCGTGTTCCTGCTCGCTGCCGGCTTCATGCTGGGCGCCTTCTTCGTGATCCTGCTGTTCTGGGATACGTATCCGCTGCAGGCCACGGCCGGCATGGCGATCCTGTTCGTCGCCGTGGCCGTGCTGATGCTGCTGAAGGTACGCTCCGCACTGAACGCCCAGCCGCCGCTGCTGGCGTCCACACTGGCCGAGCTGCGCAAGGACGTCGACTACGTGCGCCAGGCCGCCGCCATCCGCGACGCCGAAGCGCATGCCGAAGCCCAAGCCAATGTGGGAGCCGCCCATGAATAAGCCATCGCTCGCAGAACGCAGGCTGGAACTCATCTCGCGCTGCGCCGAGGAGCGCGCCGACCTCGCCGACGCCGTGCTGGCGCTGCGTCCGTCGAACGCGCTCGGGCATCCGGTGGCCGGCTTCGTCGTCGGTCACAAGAAGGCCGTGCTGGCCTCCGCGGCCGCCATGCTCGGCGTGATGCTGGCGCGGCGCAAGACCATCGCGGCCCTGGCCGGGACCGTCATGACGGGCATGGACGTGGCGCGCAATGTGCTGGGGGTCGTGCGGCAGTTCCGGCGCTAGACGCAAACACGCGCCGCTAAACAACGTCGTCCCTGCGCAGGCAGGGACCCAATGTAGCGCTGACGCTACTTGAACTTGGGTCCCTGCCTGCGCAGGGACGACGTTCATCTGCAGTCGTTTTACGCGCTCTTACCCAGTTCCTCGCCCAGCTCCTTCCCCCTTGCCGCCGCCGCCTTCATCGCCGCGACGATCGCTTCCTTGATGCCCGCCGCTTCCATGCTCGTGATGGCCGCATGCGTCGTGCCGCCCTTCGACGTGACGCGCTGGCGTAGCACCTCGACGCTTTCTTCCGACTGCGCCGCCAACTGGGCCGCGCCCGTGAAGGTCGCCAGCGCCAGCGCCTTGCCCTGCTCGGCCGACAGGCCCATCTCGACGGCCGCTTGCTGCATCGCCTCGAGGAAGTAGAACACGTAGGCCGGGCCGCTGCCCGACACCGCCGTCACCGGATCGATCAGGTTTTCCTCGTCCAGCCACACGGTCTGGCCGACGGCGCGCATGACGCGGTCGGCGGCGTCCTTCTGCACCGCGCTCACGCCGGCCATCGCGACCATGCCCGTGACGCCCTGGCCGATCAATGCCGGCGTGTTCGGCATCGTGCGCACGATGGCGCCGTAGCCGTTCAGCCAGCGCGACAGGTCGGCGCCGCGGATCCCGGCGGCGATCGACAGCAGCAGCGGACGGTTGCCCAGCTGCGATTGCAGGTGCAGTGCCACGTCGCGCATCTGCTGCGGCTTCACGGCCAGCACGATCACGTCGCTGGCGGCGACGCCGGCGCCGATGTCGGGGGCCGTCGTCACGCCGTAGCGCGCGCACAGGCGCTCCAGCGCTTCCGGACTCGGATCGACGACGTGGATGTCCTGTGCCTGCGCGACGGTGCCCACGAGGCCTGCGATGAGGGCGGTGGCCATGTTGCCGCCGCCGATGAAACTGATCTTCATGCTGCTCCTGTTCGCTGGTGACTATTCGTAATGGCGCGCGCCGAAGATGGCACTGCCGACGCGCACGATGGTCGCGCCTTCCATGATAGCCGCTCCTATATCGGCCGACATGCCCATCGACAGCGTATCGACGGGGATGCCGGCTGTCGCGAGCTCACCAGCCAGCGCGCGCAGGCGCGCGAATGGGGCGCGCTGCAGCGCCGGGTCGGCCTGCGGCTCCGGGATCGCCATCAGCCCGCGCAGCCGCAGGTTCGGCAGCGCGGCCACGGCCTGCGCCAGCGCGAGCAGCTCGTCGGCACGCACGCCGCTCTTGCTTGCCTCGCCGCTGATGTTCACCTGCAGGCAGATGTCGAGCGGACCGCGCTCGGGCGGACGCTGTTCCGACAGGCGCTGGGCGATCTTGAGCCGGTCGACCGTGTGCACCCAGTCGAAGTGCGCCGCGATGGGACGGGTCTTGTTGCTCTGGATGGGACCGATGAAATGCCATTCGGGCACCAGGTCCGGTCGCGCTTTTGCGACAGCGGCGATCTTGTCGACGCCTTCCTGCACATAGTTTTCGCCGAAGGCGCGCTGGCCCGTGGCCGCCGCCTCGAGCACGGCTTCCGCAGGGAAGGTCTTCGAGACGGCCAGCAAACGCACCGTCGAACGTGGCCTCCCGGCGGCCTGGCAGGCGGCTTCGATTGTCGCTTCGACAGCTTGCAAGTTGGCGGCGATTGTGGACATAATGGTTTTCTGTGGGAAATATTTTTCGGTTACACGCACCCTTGTCGGACAGGCTAATCAAGGGCACAAGGATTATAGCTAATGGATATCTCGGAACTGCTTGCCTTCTCCGTTAAAAACAAGGCATCGGACTTGCATCTGTCGGCCGGCCTGCCGCCGATGATCCGCGTGCATGGCGACGTGCGCCGCATCAACCTGCCGCCGCTGGAGCACAAGGATGTGCACGGCATGATCTATGACATCATGAACGACGGCCAGCGCAAGCAGTACGAAGAGATGCTGGAGTGCGACTTCTCGTTCGCCATCCCCGGCCTGGCCCGCTTCCGCGTGAACGCGTACAACCAGGAACGCGGCGCCTCCGCCGTCATGCGCACGATTCCGTCCAAGATCCTGTCGCTGGAAGAACTGAACGCACCGAAGATCTTCGCCGAACTGGCGCTGAAGCCCCGCGGCCTCGTGCTGGTGACGGGTCCGACCGGCTCGGGCAAGTCGACGACGCTGGCCGCGATGGTCAACCACCTGAACGAAAACGAGTACGGCCACATCCTCACCATCGAGGACCCGATCGAGTTCGTGCACGAATCGAAGAAGTGCCTGATCAACCAGCGCGAAGTCGGCCCGCACACGCTGTCCTTCAACAACGCGCTGCGCTCGGCGCTGCGCGAAGACCCGGACGCGATCCTGGTCGGCGAACTGCGCGACCTGGAGACGATCCGCCTGGCGCTGTCGGCCGCCGAAACGGGCCACCTGGTGTTCGGCACGCTGCACACGTCGTCGGCCGCCAAGACCATCGACCGTATCGTCGACGTGTTCCCGGCCGAGGAAAAGGAAATGGTGCGCGCGATGCTGTCGGAGTCGCTGCAGGCCGTGATCTCGCAGACGCTGCTCAAGACCAAGGACGGCTCCGGCCGCGTGGCCGCGCACGAGATCATGATCGGCACGCCGGCGATCCGCAACCTGATCCGCGAAGCCAAGATCGCGCAGATGTATTCGGCGATCCAGACCGGCTCCAACGTGGGCATGCAGACGCTGGACCAGAACCTGACGGACCTCGTGCGCCGCAACGTGATCTCGTCGGCGGCGGCGCGCGCCGCCGCAAAAATTCCAGAAAACTTCCCGGGCTGAAGGAGCGGACATGGAACGCGACCAGGCCGCCAAATTCATGTTCGACCTGCTGCGCCTGATGGTGGCGAAAGGCGGCTCGGACTTGTTCATCACGTCCGGCTTCCCGCCCGCGATCAAGATCGACGGCCGCATGACGCCCGTGTCGAGCCAGTCCCTGTCGGCCTCGCACACGGCCGACCTGGCGCGCGCCATCATGAACGACAAGCAGGCCGCCGGCTTCGAGCTGACCAAGGAAGCAAACTTCGCCATCAGCCCCGGCGACCTGGGACGCTTCCGCGTCTCCGCCTTCATGCAGATGGGCGCGGTGGGCATGGTGCTGCGCGTGATTACCACCACGATCCCGAAGTTCGAAGACCTGGAACTGCCGGACGTGCTGAAGGACGTCGTGATGACCAAGCGCGGCCTCGTCATCATGGTCGGCGCGACGGGCTCCGGCAAGTCGACGACGCTGGCCGCGATGGTCGGCTACCGCAACGAAAACAGCTACGGCCACATCATCACGATCGAGGACCCCGTCGAATTCGTGCATCCGCACCGCAACTGCGTGATCACGCAGCGGGAAGTGGGCGTCGACACGGACAGCTTCGAGGCCGCGCTGAAGAACTCGCTGCGCCAGGCCCCGGACGTGATCCAGATCGGCGAGATCCGCGACCGCGAGACGATGGAACATGCGATCGCCTTCGCCGAAACGGGCCACCTGTGCCTGGCCACGCTGCACGCCAACAGCGCCAACCAGGCGCTGGACCGCATCATCAACTTCTTCCCCGAGGAGCGGCGCCAGCAACTGCTGATGGACCTGTCGCTGAACCTGAAGGGCCTCGTGTCGCAACGCCTGATCCCGCGGAAGGAAGCCAAGGGCCGCGTGGTCGCCATCGAGATCCTGCTGAACTCCCCGCTCATCTCCGACCTGATCTTCAAGGGCGAAGTCCACGAGATCAAGGAAATCATGAAGAAGTCGCGCGAGCTGGGCATGCAGACCTTCGACCAGGCCCTGTTCGACCTGTACGAGGCGGACAAGATCAGCTACGAGGATGCGCTGCGCAACGCCGACTCCGTGAACGACCTGCGTCTGAACATCAAGCTGAACAGCAAGCACGCGAAGAACCGCGATTTCTCGGCCGGTACCGAGCACCTGGGCATCGTTTGATGGGGTGGCGGGAGGGGTCAGAGCCCGGTGTTGCCTGAAGGGGCTCTGACCCCGGTGTTCAGCCGCGAACCTTTGCCGTACACTCTTGCTTTTGAATCAACTCGAAGCAGGAGACGACGATGAACGCATTCGACTTCCAGGCCACCTCCCTCGACGGCAAGCCCGTCGACCTGGCCCAATACCGCGGCAAGGTGCTGCTGGTCGTGAACACGGCCAGCAAATGCGGCTTCACGCCGCAATACGAGGGCCTGGAAAAGGTCTACCGCGAGCTGCACGCGCGCGGCCTGGAGATCCTGGGCTTCCCCTGCAACCAGTTCGGCCACCAGGAGCCGGGCGACGAGGCCGAGATCGGCGCCTTCTGCGAAAAGAACTACGGCGTGAGCTTCCCCATGTTCGCCAAGGTCGACGTCAACGGCGACGCCGCGCATCCGCTCTGGAAGCACTTGAAGGAAAGCGCGCCGGGCGTGCTCGGCACGGAGGCCATCAAGTGGAACTTCACCAAGTTTCTCGTCGGACGCGACGGCCGCGTGCTGCACCGGTATGCGCCGACGACCAAGCTGGAAGAAATCGCGGGGGACATCGAGAAGGCGCTGCAGCAGTAAACCAGATGTCGTTCCCGCGCAGGCGGGAACCCATACGAAACGTCAGGATTCGGTCAGCGCAGGGTCCCAATCGCGCTTGACGACGTCGGAAGTTCAGCATGGGTTCCCGCCTGCGCGGGAACGACGTGCGCGTTCACTTCTTCGGCACGATCCTGATCGCCTGCCCGCCGCCCGGCGCCAGCTTCAGTTGCAGCGTGTCCTTCGCCGTCACGGTCTTCGTCTCGACGACGAGGTCGAAGCGGTGCTCGTTGCGGTAGTCGGCGGCATCGCCGTCGCGGTAGATCTCGGCCACGTACTGCTTGCCCTGGTCCAGGAACGACAGCGGCAGCGGCAGCGTGCGCGCATTGGCGTCGGTGACGGCGCCGACATACCAGCCGTCGGACTTGCGGTCCTTGCGCGCCATCGTCACGTACTCGCCCACGGCGCCGTTGATCACGCGGGTGTCGGACCAGTCGGTCGGCACGTCCTTGATGAACTTGAACGCCTTCGGGTACCTGGCGTAGTTTTCCGGGATGTCGGCCGCCATCACGATAGGCGAATAGATCACGACGAAGTTGGCGAGCTGTTTCGCCTGCGTGGAATTGAACACCTTGTTGTCGGCGCCGACAAGGCTCAGGACGCCCGGCGTGTAGTCCATCGGACCGCTCAGCATGCGCGTGAAGACCAGCTTGGCCTCGTGGTCGACCGGGTTCGGCGGATTGCCCCAGGCGTTGTATTCGACGCCGCGCGCACCTTCGCGCGACAGCCAGTTCGGATATGTCCTGCGCAGGCCCGTGTCCTTGATCGGCTCGTGGGTGTCGACGGCGATCTTGTAGCGCGCCGCTTCCGTCACGGCCTTCAGGAAGTGGCGCACGCCCTCCTGCGAGTCGTAGTTGCCGTAGTGCGGCTTGCCATCCGCGCCAGGGAACAGCATGGTGCCCGCCTCGTGCACATAGCCGGACTTGACGCTGTCCACGCCGTACTTCGCATACAGTTTATACGCATCGTCCATCTGCTTTTCGTAGGCGACCAGGTTGCCGCCCGTCTCGTGGTGGCCGATCAGGCGCACGCCCTTCTGCTTCGCATACGCCGACAATGCCGGCAGGTCGAAGTCCGGATACGACTTCGTGAAGCTGAAGTCCGCGCCGCCGTGGCCCCAGTCGCTTTCCCAGCCCTGGTTCCAGCCTTCGACCAGTACGCCGCGGAAGCCGTTCTGCGCGGCGAAGTCGATGTACTTTTTCGTGTTGTCGGTGGTGGCGCCGTGCTTCGGTCCCGCGTTCCAGGTCGTGTGCTGCAGGTGCATGCCCCACCATACGCCGACGAATTTCGACGGCTTGACCCACGATACGTCGCCCAGCTTGTTCGGCTCGTTCAGGTTCAGTTCCAGGTCCGACATGTACAGGCCGGCCGCGTCGTCCGCGATGCGCATCGTGCGCCATGGCGTCGTGAAGGCGCCGTGGCGCACGACGGCGGGACCGGTGGACGATGGCACGAGCTGGGCGCGCAGCTTCTGTCCTTCGACCTTGCGCAGCCACATCGACGCGTAGTCGACCAGCGCCGCTTCGTGGAAGGCGATGTGGGTGCCGTCGTCGAGGCGCACGGTCAGCGGCGTGTTGGCGGTGCCGATTTCCTTCAGCGGCGCCTTCTGCACCAACTCTTCCAGGCCGGGCAGTTCGCCGGCCGGGATCCACCAGGCGGTGGCCGGCTGGGCGACGACGAATTCGGTCAGCTCGTCGGTGATCTCGACGTCCTTCAATTGCGGCTGCGACGGGAATTCGTAGCGGAAGCCGACGCCGTCGTCGTAGATGCGGAAGACGACGACGAGGCCGCGCTTGTCGCGGTTCTTCTGCTCGAGGTCGACGCGCAGCTCGCGGTAGTGGTTGCGCACGTAGCGGCGCTCGCCCCAGGGCTGCTCCCAGGTGTCGTCATGCTCGCTGGTGCGGCTGTCGCGCACGCTGAAGCCGCCGTCCAGTTTATGGGCATTTGCCAGGTTGAAACCGAGGCGCGACAGGCCGATCACTTCCTTGCCCTTGCGCTTGACGTCGTAGCCGAGCTTGCCCATCGGGTCCAGCTGCACTTCCACGGCGAGCGCACCGTCCGGCGAGGTCGCGCTGGCGACGACCTGTTGGGCACAGGCGGCGGAGGCTGCCATGTAACTTGTAAACACCGCAGCCACGGCAAACAATCCGATACGCATCTGTCTCACTCCTGTCTAGCCGAATTCTGAGATGATCCGGCAATGTTATGGGAGTGTAATATTACTACAGCGATCCGACCACGCGACGCGCTTCAAGTCACTCGCTTCACGCAACATTCAAGCCCATCGCGCGCACCAGCTCGGCGGCCTGGCGCGGCGAGATGGTCGCCCCCAGGAACTGCTTGGCGTTCGACAGCTTCAGGCCGCCGAGGTCTGCCTCGCGCAGATCGGCCCCGTCGAACCGCGTGTCCTTGATGTGGGCATCGCGCAGGCTCGCGTTCTCGAACACGGCTTCGCGGAAGTCGCAGCCGGACAAATCCGCATCCGAGAAATCCAGGCCGTTCAGGGTGGCCTTGCGGAAGGACATGCGGCGCAGGTCGGCGCCGACCAGCAGGCAATCTTCGAACGTGAGGCCCAGCTGGCCGACTTCCTCGAATTGGGATCCCGTCAGCTTGCAGCCGCGGTAGGTCGCGGACGCCAGCTTGGCGCGGCGCCAGCTGGCATTGTTCAAGTCGCAGGCGTCGAAGCGGGCGTCGACCAGGTCGGCCGATTCGAAATCGGCATGGCCGCCGCGGCAACGGTGCCAGCGCGTGCGGCCGAGTTTCGCCGCATAGAAGGACGCTTCGGCGAGCGCGCAGTTGCGGAAGCTGCAGTCCTGCAGGTCGAGGCGCGACAGGTCGGCGCCGGACAGATCGCACTCGTCGAACACGATCAGCTGGTCTTCTGCCAGCAGGGCTTCGATGCGGGAGCGCGAGACGGTTTCGCCGGTGAGGGTCGTGGTGGATTTGCTCATGAAGCAGAAATGATCAGGTGACTTGACCGTCGCCCCCGCGAAGGCGGGGGTCCAATCTTGTCGAGGCCATGGTTGCGCATGCAGAAATTGGGCCCCTGCCTTCGCAGGGGCGATGGCGTATTGGCGACGGGGACGGGCTAGCGGGTCTCGACCCGCGCAGACGAGTGAATGGTGCACCCGCGGTGCACGTTCTCGAGGAAGCGAATGGCTTCCTCCAGCCGGCAGGAACGCGGCAGCAAGCGCCCCAGCGACTCGTCGTCGACCAGCTTGTCCACGCCAAAGGCGATCGCACGCGAGATCTCGCGCGCCTCGCGGCCGTCGCTGTTGTACAGCGCATCGTAGACGCCGACCTCTTCCCACAAAGGCACATAGCCAGGGCTGATGCTGTCCTGGAACGCGACCGACGGCGCCACATCCTCGTCCTGGGATATCAGCCGAAATACGAAACTCACGGGTGCCTCCATCGAGCGAAAAACTTGGAGGCCGATGCTACCACCATTGCGGCTGTCGCGTTTCCTCACGCTTTCAAGCGGACAAATCCGTCGGGACTCCATTGCTCGCTGCCCACCCCGTGATGGACGAAGAACAGGCCGTCCGGGTCCATCGCTTGCTTGATCCGCGCCAGGCGCAGGTAATGACTGCCCCAATAAGCGCGTTGCCAGTCACGCTGGAAGTAATCGCTTTCCGACATATAGGCGCCCGCATCCGGTGCCACCCGCAGCAGGGCATCCATTGCGCCGCGCACGCGTGCCGCGGCCTTGCGTCCGACCTGCGGATCGGGCTGCGCGCCCGGCATGCCGGGAAAGGCGGGAGCGCCACCTCCGGCAACGATTGCCAGGGCGAAGGCATCGAGCACGGCCGGGTTCATGGCAGTGTCGCGGGTCGCATCGCGCGCCGCACCTGCACCGCCGCCTAGCGCCTTGTTGAAGTGCAGCTCGACGTCCCACTTCTGCGCAGCGCTGCACAAGGCATCTACCAGCCCTGCCGCGCGCCCGTCGTCGAGCAACCTCGCCGGCAGCCAGGCAGACTGGTAACCGTGGATGAACCAGCCGGCCTGTTCCCGGTCGCCGGACCAGACGAAGTGGTCGCCGGATGCTCCCGGACGCTCGTCCATCTTCATCAATTGCGGCGCATACTGCTTGAAAAACGCGGGATCCCAGAAGCGGCGCGCCGGAATGGCCACCACAGTCGGCTCATCGAACGTGTATTCGCGACGCGCACGCACCCAGGCAAAGAACGGCTCCCATGCCGTTGCGGCCTGCTCGCGGTCGAGCCCCTGGAACACCATCGACAGATGCAGGCGCCGGCCGCCGCGCAGCGCCACCTGCTCGCCCCACTGCTCGCTGAACAGCCGATCGCGGTAGAACGCGACGAAGCGTTCCACAAGGGCGCGAAACGCCTCGTCCGATGACGCCTCGATCTTGCCGAATACGGCGCCGAAGAACGAAGGCAGCGCGTGCGTGCGCAAGGTCACGCGCGTGATGACGCCGAAACTGCCGCCCGCCCCCTTGAGCGCCCAGAAAAGGTCGGGATTGGTGCGCGCATTGGCGATGCGGATCTCGCCATCGGCCGTCACCACTTCGGCCTCGACAAGATTGGCGGCCGCCGTGCCGAAGCGCTTCGAGAAGCTGCCGAAGCCGCCACCCTGGATCAGGCCAGCCACGCCGACGGTGGCGCAGCCGCCACCCTGCACATAGCGTCCGCCTCTTGTCGTGACGGCCGAGTAGGCATCGCTCCACATGGCACCGGCGCCGATGCTCACTGCCGGCTGCCCGCCGTCGGCCTCGCAGCCATGCGCAACGAAGGCATCGTGCATGACGACGGCATTCATCGGCCGCGTCCACACCAGCAAGGAATCGGGCGCGTTCGACGTACCAAGGTAGCTGTGGCCACCGCCTTTCACCACCAGGCGCAGGTTGTGGCGCCGCGCGAAGCGCACGGCGGCGGCCACATCCTGCGCGCTGCGCGCCGCCACGGCGCGGATGCTGGGCTGCGACACCCAGGCATCCTGCCACCCGCTCGTCTGCGTGAGCGCCGGATGATCGCCGATGTAATACGGGTTCTCGATACCCGCCAATGCGTCGGCGCAGTCGGCTCGGGATGCACACTGCGAGAACGGCGACACCGGCGCGATCAGGCGGCCGCCCGTATCCGCATGCAGTTGCTGCCATTCCTGCGCACTCGGCCAGCCCGGCATGCCTGGCCGTACTCGCACATTCGCACGCTGCGACGCCGCGGCAAGCGCCTTGCCCGGAGCGATCGCATGCAGCAGCGCCGCGGACATCGACGCCTTCAATACATCCCGTCGTTTCATGGCCATCCCTTTTCGTCATGGAGTTCGTCGGGACAGCATGCCGCCGGCACGCTGCCTAGACAAAGGATTTGTGGCGAAACGGGTGCGGGATGGGGCGATCCGGACAGACGACTAGCCGCCAGCCAGCGCCCGATCCACCAGCTCGATCCAGTGCGATACCGGCTTGTCGGTCCCCGACTGCAGATGCCCGATGCACCCGACATTGGCCGACACGATCTCCCGCACCCCCGTCGCTTCCAGGTTGGCCAGCTTGCGGTCGCGCAGCTGCTGCGCCAGCTCCGGGTGCAGCACGGAGTAGGTGCCGGCCGAGCCGCAGCACAGGTGGCTTTCCGCGCACAGCACGACGTCGATGCCGGCCGCGCGCAGCACGCCCTCGACCTTGCCGCGGATGCGCTGGCCGTGCTGCAGCGTGCACGGCGGGTGGAAGGCGATGCGCCCGTGGATGCGGCCCGCCAGGCGCGCGGCAATGTCTCCTTCGAAGTCGCACACGATCTCGGACAGGTCCTTCGTCAACGCGGAGATGCGCGCGGCCTTGTCCGCATAGGCCGGATCGTGGGCCAGCAGGTGGCCGTAGTCCTTGACCGTCACGCCGCAGCCGGATGCCGTCATCACGATCGCCTCGACACCGCCCTGCTCCACGTACGGCCACCAGGCATCGACGTTGCGGCGCATGTCGGCCAGGCCGCCGTCCTGGTCGTTCATGTGGAAGCGCACGGCGCCGCAGCAGCCGGCACGGGGCGCCGCCAGCAATTGCACGCCGAGCGCATCGAGCACGCGCGCCGTCGCGGCGTTGACGTTGGGCGCCATCGCCGGCTGCACGCAGCCTTCCAGTACCAGCATCTTGCGCGCATGCGTGCGCGTGGGCCAGTGACCGGCGGCGGGGGCCGGCTGCAGCTTGCCGCGCAGGGCCGCGGGCAGCACGGGGCGCGCCAGTTGCCCGGCGCGGAACGCGGGCTTGAACAGGTTCGTCCGCGGCAGGAATTCCTTCAACGTCGTGCGCTTGAGGCGTTCGCCCGCGGGACGGGGCACGCGCGCCTCGACCACCTTGCGGCCGATGTCGACCAGGCGGCCATAGCGCACGCCCGACGGACACGTCGTTTCGCAATTGCGGCAGGTGAGGCAGCGGTCCAGGTGCAACTGGGTCTTGCGCGTGGGCGCCTCCCCTTCCAGCACCTGCTTGATCAGGTAGATCCTGCCGCGCGGACCGTCCAGCTCATCGCCCAGCAGCTGGTAGGTCGGGCAGGTGGCCGTGCAGAAGCCGCAGTGCACGCAGGCGCGCAGGATCGCGTCCGCCTCGATGCCCTCGGGCGTATTCCTGATGAAGTCGGCGAGATTGGTTTGCATGTCAGTCCATCCTCCCGCGGTTGAAGATGCCGGCCGGATCGAACCCTGCCTTCAGGCGTTCGTGGATGCGCGCGACGGCGGGCGCCAGCGGCTGGAACACGCCCACGGCTTTATCGCCGCCGCGGAACAGCGTCGCATGGCCGCCCGCGGCAACCGCGGCGGCGCGGATACGCTGCGCCGTATCGGCATCACCCGGTACGCGCAGCCAGCGCTGCGCCCCGCCCCACTCGATCAGCTGGGGGCCGCCAAGGTCAAGCGCGGCGACAGTGGACGGCAACGACAGGCGCCACACGGGCAGGTCGCCGTCGAAGAAGGCGTGGCGCTGCTCGCGCAGGCTCGCCCAGAACGGCACGCAATCCGGCACAACCGCGCCGCCCAGCGTGCGCCGCGCATCCTCGACGGCGGCACGCGCGCCGGACAGGCGCAGCGCCAGCACGCCGTCGTGCCAGCAGCTGGCCGACACCGGCAGCGGCCGCCCGCCCCATTCGTTCAGGCGGCGGATCGCTTCCGCTTCATCCATCTCGAAGCGCAGCGTGGTTTCGGCCACCGTGCGCGGCAAGACCTTCACCGAGACTTCCAGCAGCACGCCCAGCGTGCCGAGCGAGCCGGCCAGCAGGCGCGCGACGTCGTAGCCGGCCACGTTCTTCATCACGCGGCCGCCGAAGTTCAATACATCGCCCTTGCCGTCCAGGAGCTGCGCGCCGAGCACGAAATCGCGCACGGCGCCGGCATTGGCGCGGCGCGGTCCCGACAGGCCGGCGGCGACGGCGCCGCCGATGGTCGCATGTGCGCCGAAGTGCGGGGGCTCGAAGGCCAGCACCTGGCCGCGCTCGGCCAGCGCCGCCTCGACCTCGGCCAGCGGCGTGCCGCAGCGCGCCGTGATCACCAGTTCGGTGGGTTCGTAGTCGACGATGCCGGCATGCGCGCGCGTGTCGAGGATCTCGCCCTCCAGCGGGCCGCCGTACCAGTCCTTGGTGCCGGCGCCGCGGATGCGGAGCGGGCGGCGCTCGCGCACCGCCGCGAGCACCTGCTCCCGGAAGTGTTCAACCATGGTGTCTCCATCATTTTTTTATCTCGTCAGAAGCGCGGCAGGTGCGCGAACGGCAGCGCCCCGCCATGGACGTGCATGCGTCCCAGTTCCGCGCAGCGGTGCGGCGTCGGAATCGCCTTGTTCGGGTTCAGCAGCATGGCCGGGTCGAAGGCGCGCTTGACTGCGAAGAACGCATCGAGCTCCTTGGCCGCGAACTGCACGCACATCGAATCGATCTTTTCCACGCCCACCCCGTGTTCTCCCGTGATGGTGCCGCCCACTTCCACGCACAGCGCCAGGATGGCGGCGCCGAACGCTTCCGCCCGGTCCAGCTCTCCCGGCTGGTTGGCGTCGAACAGGATCAAGGGGTGCATATTGCCGTCGCCGGCATGGAACACGTTGGCGCAGCGCAGGCCGTAGGTCGTCTCCATCTGCGCGATGCGCTCCAGCACGTGCGCCAGGTGCTTGCGCGGGATGGTGCCGTCCATGCAGTAGTAGTCGGGCGAGATGCGGCCGGCGGCCGGGAAGGCGTTCTTGCGGCCGGACCAGAAGCGCTGGCGCTCGCCCTCGTCCTGCGACACGGTGATGGCGCTGGCGCCGGCCGCGCGCAGCACGTCCGCCATGCGCTCGATTTCCTCGGCCACCTCGAGCGCCGTGCCGTCGGCCTCGCACAACAGGATCGCGGCCGCCTCCAGATCGTAGCCGGCCTTCACGAACGGCTCGACCATGCGCGAGGACGTGCGGTCCATCATTTCCAGGCCGGCCGGGATGATGCCGGCGCCGATCACGCTGGCCACCGCGTCGCCGCCCGCCGCGACGTCGTCGAACGACGCCATGATGACCTGGGCCAGCGCCGGCTTGGGCACCAGCTTGACGGTGACCTCGGTGACGATGCCCAGCATGCCTTCGGAACCGATGAACACGGCCAGCAGGTCCAGCCCCGGCGCGTCCAGCGCTTCGCCACCCAGTTCGACGACGTCGCCGTCGATCGTGCAGACCCGCACGCGCAACACGTTGTGCACGGTGAGGCCGTATTTGAGGCAGTGCACGCCGCCCGAGTTCTCGGCGACGTTGCCGCCGATGGTGCAGGCGATCTGCGACGAGGGATCAGGCGCGTAGTACAGCGCGAACGGCGCCGCCGCCTCGGAGATCGCGAGGTTGCGCACGCCCGGCTGCACGGTGGCCGTGCGCGCGTACGGCTCCACGCGCAGGATGCGGTTCAGGCGCGCGGTGGAGATCACCACGCCGTCCGCCAGCGGCTGGGCGCCGCCGGACAGCCCCGTGCCGGCGCCGCGCGGCACGATCGGCACCTGCAGCTCGCGGCACACGCGCAGGATCGCCAGCACCTGCGCCTCGCTGTCCGGCAACGTGACGATCATCGGCAACTGGCGGTAGGCGGCCAGGCCGTCGCATTCGTACGGGCGGGTATCTTCGGGATCGAGCAGCACGCAGCGCTCGGGCAGCACGGCAAGCAGGGCCCGGGCCACCTGGCGCCGGCGCGAAGGATCGACTGGAATCGAGGGAACCATGGACCGATTGTAAGCACAATTGCGTCGATTTGGCGTATCCTCCGCCTATCTTTTTTCGTAGGCAGGGTACAACCATGGGTAATCGACTCTCGAAGATCTCGACGCGCACGGGCGACGACGGCACCACCGGCCTGGGCGACGGCAGCCGCACCGGCAAAGACAGCCTGCGCATCCACGCCCTCGGCGACGTCGACGAACTGAACTCCTTCGTCGGCCTGCTGCTGTGCGAAGACATGCCCCCGGCCATGCGCGAACAGCTGGTCTCGATCCAGCACGACCTGTTCGACCTGGGCGGCGAACTGTGCATCCCCGGC
Organism: uncultured Massilia sp.; assembly: GCA_963529995.1. Classification (GTDB taxonomy): domain Bacteria; phylum Pseudomonadota; class Gammaproteobacteria; order Burkholderiales; family Burkholderiaceae_D; genus Telluria. The sequence goes on from CAUSCY010000004.1 coordinate 115,796, forward strand.
TACCAGATGATCAAGGACGACCACGTGGCGCGCCTGGACGGCCTCGTCGAGCAATACAATGCCGACCTGCCCATGCTGAAGGAATTCATCCTGCCGGCCGGCTCGCGCGCGGCCTCGCTCGCCCACGTCTGCCGCACCGTGTGCCGGCGCGCCGAGCGCAGCATCGTGGCGCTGTCTTCCGGCGAAACAATCAATCCGCAGCCGCGCCAGTACGTGAACCGCCTGTCCGACCTGATGTTCGTGCTCGCGCGCGTGCTGAACCGCTTCGCCGGCGGCAGCGACGTGCTGTGGCAGCACGAGCGCAAGCGCGGCTGATGGGGGAAACGGACAGCGACGTCTTCGACGTCCGTTTCTACCGCGGCAGCCAGAACTGGCCTTCGAACCCCTTCCTGTTCCAGGGTCCGGGGCAGTTCGTCGTCGAGGACGACTTCCTCGTCCTGCGCGGCAGCAGCCACCGCTCGTTCCGCTTTCCCAGGCGCGACGAGCGTCGCGTGCGCAAGGTCGACGTCGTCAACGTGCGTGTCGAAGGACCGGACGTGCTGTTCGATGTCATCGGCGTGGAGGGCATGCAGGAAGTGGGCTTCAGCGCTGCCGACGCGGACACGGCGCAGGCCGTCGCCAAACGGCTGCCGCAACGCTGGACGCCGGAATTCGAGGTCGCCTACCAGGAACGCGCGGTCTTCCACGACCGCATGGACTACTGGAGCCCGTCGACGCCCGTGATCTGGTGCCTGCTGGCGGCGAACATCGGCATCTTCTTCCTGATGTGGCTGCAGCGCCACGGCCCCGGCGCATTCAGCATGCGCACGGTGCTGGGCTGGGGCTCGCAGGTGGATGCGATGCTGCGCTCGTTCCAGCTGGTCGAATGGGGGTCGAACGTGGGCCGCCTGACGCTGCATGGCCAGCCCTGGCGCCTGTTCACGTCGATGTTCCTGCACGGAGGACTGCTGCACCTGGCCTTCAATATGTTCGCGCTGTGGCAGGTCGGGCGCCTGGTCGAACGGATCTTCGGCAGCCTGCGCTTTGCCTGCCTGTACCTGCTGGCGGGCCTGGCCGGCAGCCTGGCCAGCGTGCTGTGGAATCCGCATACGAACAGCGTCGGCGCGTCCGGCGCCATCTTCGGCATCATCGGCGGACTGCTGGCCTTCATCCGGCGCGAGAACAGCGGCGTGCCGCCGACGGTGGTGGCCGACCTGCGCAGCTCGATCCTGCCCTTCCTGCTGTTCAACCTGACGGCGGGCTTCCTGTATCCGCACACGGACAATGCGGCCCACCTGGGCGGCCTGGCCGGCGGCTGGCTGGCGGGGCACCTGCTGGCGCGCTCGCTGCACGTGCCGGGACAGGCGCGTCCGTAGGGTGGGCGCCCCGCGCCCATGCGAACGCATGCGTCGTGCGAACTCCACGCGAACGCATGCGTCGTGCGAACGCTACGCGTGGGCGCGGAGCGCCCACCCTACGATGTCGGTCGCCTTGGAGGGTGGGCACCACCTGCCCTCCAGATGTTCGCGTTACGTCGGCGCGCGGGCCAGCAGGCCGCACAGGACATCGAGGTCGACCGGCTTGACGAGGTAATGGTCGAAACCGGCGTCCATGGCGCGCTGACGGTCGCTGTCCTGGCCGTAGCCCGTGATCGCCACCAGCATGGCGTCGCGGGTGGCCGGCTGGGCGCGCAGGCGCCGCGCCAGTTCGATGCCGTCCATGCCGGGCAGGCCGATGTCGAGCAGGTAGACGTCGGGACGCTCGGCACGCGCGTGCTCCAGCGCGCGGTAAGGGTCGTGCTCGACGCTCACCTGGTGGCCGGATGCTTCCAGCAGCATGGCCAGCGTGGCGGCGGCGTCGACGTTGTCGTCGACCACCATGATGCGCGTGGTGCCGCCCTGCGTTCCCGTCCCTTCGCCATCGCGGCCGGCATCCTGCGGCGCATCCGGCAGGCACGGCAGGCGCACCGTGAAACGGCTGCCCTTGCCGATGCCGTCGCTCTCGCAGGCCACCTGGCCGCCGTGCAGCTCGACCAGGCTGCGCACCAGCGCCAGGCCCAGTCCCAGGCCGCCGGAGGTGCGGTCCGAGGTGCGCTCGGCCTGGGCGAACAGGTCGAAGGCGCGCGCCACCAGTTCCGGCGCCATGCCGATGCCGTTGTCGCGCACCTCGATCGCCACCTCGCCGTCGCAGGACGAGGCGTGCAGCGCGATCTCGCCGCCTTCCTGCGTGTACTTGGCGGCATTGTTGAGGATGTTGGCCATGACCTGCACGAGGCGCTTGCCGTCGCCGCTCACCCGCACCGCCTGCGCCGGCACCTGCGTCGACAAGTGCTGGCGCCGCGCCTGCACCAGCGGCGTCACCTGCTCGACCGCGTCGGCCACGATGTCGCGGATGTCGAGCGTGTCGCACTCCAGTTCCACCAAGCCGCGCGTGACGCGCGACACGTCGAGCAGGTCGTCGATCAGGCCCGTCATGTGCGCCACCTGGCGGCCGACGATGCGGCTGGTCTTGCGCACCATCGCTTCGTCGAGCTGGGCCCGCTGCAGCAATTCCGCCGCCGCGCCGATCGGGGCCAGCGGGTTGCGCAGCTCGTGCGCCAGCATCGCCAGGAACTCGTCCTTGCGGCGGTCCGATTCCTTCAACTTCTCTTCGACCAGCTTGCGTTCGGTGATGTCGCTGGCCGTGCCGATCCATTCCTTGATCTCGCCGTCCTTGTCCAGCATGGGCACGGCGCGCGACAGCGTCCAGCCATGGCCGCCGTCGATGCGGCGCACCCGGTGCTCGAGTTCGAACATCGATTTGTCGCGGATCGCCCTGGCGATGGCGGCGTGGAGGGTGCCCTGCTCTTCCGCGGGAATGTAGTCGTCCAGCCAGAAGTGGTTCGTGTCGAGGGTGTCGCGCAGGAAGCCGCGCCCTTCCAGCGTGCGCAGCTGGCTCCAGTCGGGACTCATGCGGTAGATGACGTCGGAAGTCGCCTCGGTCAGTGCCCGCAGGCGGGCTTCGCTCTCGCGCAGCGCCGTGCTCGAGCGCACCTGCTCCGTCACGTCCTCGTTGGTGTGCAGGATGCACTCGATGCGGCCGTCGCTGCCGACGATCGGCGTGCTGGTCGCGTCCCAGAAGCGCTCCTCGAACACGACCTCGCCGCTCGGCAGCGTCACGGGGATCGGATAGCGGCAGGCGGGCAGCGTATGCCGCTCTCCCGTCGCGATGACGTGGGCGAGGGAGCGCCGCAAATCGGTTTCACCGGTATCCGCGGCATCGTCGGGATTGCCCGGAAAGGCCACGAACAGGCTGGTGCCGACCAGTTCCTCGCGGGTGCGCGCCGACGCCTTGAGGAAGGTGTCGTTCACCGCGAGGATGATCGCTTCCGGCGTGGGCGACAACAGGTAGTTGCCGCTGGGGGAACTGTTGAATACTGCTTCGAACAGGGCTGGAGAGAGCATCGTCATCGACATTGAAGGTGACTATCTGCCTGGATTATAAGAAAACGCCATCCGCGGCACGTCCGGGATGGCGTTCTCGTGCATGGTGCGCTGCCTCAGGTGTTGTTGACGACCAGGCGCGTACCCTTGCTGCCGAAGCGCTCGCGGATCGACTTGGCGATGCCTGCCGCGTCCAGGCCCACGGAAGCGAGCAGCAGCGCCGGGTCGCCGTGGTCGATGAAGCGGTCCGGCAGGCCCAGGATCAGCAGGGGCTTGACGATGCCCTCGGCGGCCAGCGCTTCGGCCACGGCCGAGCCGGCGCCGCCCATCGTGCAGCCCTCTTCCACCGTCACCAGGTAGTCGTGCTCCTGCGCCAGGCGCTTGACCAGTTCCACGTCCAGCGGCTTCACGAAGCGCATGTCGGCCACGGTGGCGTCCAGCTCGCCGGCGGCGGTCAGGCTCGGCGCGACCATCGCGCCGAAGGCCAGGATCGCGACGCCCTTGCCTTCGCGCTTGACGACGCCCTTGCCGATCGCCACGGTATTCAATGCCGTCTCCATGGCCGCACCGACGCCGGCGCCGCGCGGGTAGCGCACCGCGGCCGGACCCGGGTAGTGGTAGGCCGTGGTCAGCATGGTGCGGCACTCGTTCTCGTCCGACGGCGCCATTACGACCATGTTCGGGATGCAGCGCAGGTAGGCCAGGTCGTAGTTGCCGGCGTGGGTGGCGCCGTCCGCGCCCACGAGGCCGGCACGGTCCAGCGCGAAGGTCACGTCCAGGTTCTGCAGCGCCACGTCGTGGATCAGCTGATCGTAGCCGCGTTGCAGGAAGGTCGAGTAGATCGCCACCACCGGCTTCATGCCCTCGGTGGCGAGGCCGCCGCCGAAGGTCACCGAATGCTGCTCGGCGATGCCGACGTCGAAGTAGCGCTCCGGGTATTCCTGGTGGAAGCGCACCATGCCCGAACCCTCGCGCATCGCCGGCGTGATGCCGACCAGGCGTTTGTCGGCGGCCGCCATGTCGCACAGCCAGTTGCCGAATACCTCGGTATAGGTGATCTTGGACGCCTTGGCCGGCTTGATGCCTTCGCTCGGGTTGAACTTGCCGGTGCCGTGGTACAGGATCGGCTCGGCCTCGGCCAGCTTGTAGCCCTGGCCCTTCTTCGTGACCACGTGCAGGAATTGCGGACCCTTGAGCTTCTTGATGTTTTCCAGCGTCGGGATCAGCGAATCGAGGTCGTGGCCGTCGATCGGGCCGATGTAGTTGAAGCCGAATTCCTCGAACATCGTGGCCGGGACCACCATGCCCTTCGCGTGTTCTTCCAGCTTCTTCGCCAGTTCCAGCATCGGCGCCGGCAGCACGGACTTGCCGACGTTCTTGGCGGCCGCGTAGAACTGGCCCGACATCAGGCGCGCCAGGTAGCGGTTCAGCGCGCCCACTGGCGGCGAGATGGACATGTCGTTGTCGTTCAGGACGACGAGCAGGTCGCAATCGTCCTCGACGCCCGCATTGTTCAGCGCCTCGAAGGCCATGCCGGCCGTCATGGAACCGTCACCGATCACGGCGATGGCCTTGCGCTTCTCGCCCTTGATCCTGGCCGCCTGCGCCATGCCCAGCGCCGCCGAGATCGAGGTCGACGAGTGCGCGGTGCCGAAGGTGTCGTACTCGCTCTCGTCGCGCTTGGGGAAGCCGGACAGGCCGTTGTGCTGGCGCAGCGTGGGCATGCGCTCGCGCCGGCCCGTGAGGATCTTGTGCGAGTAGGTCTGGTGGCCGACGTCCCAGACGATGCGATCGTACGGGGTGTCGAACACGTAGTGCAGCGCGATCGTCAGCTCGACGGTGCCGAGGTTGGACGACAGGTGGCCGCCCGTCTTGGATACCGAGTCGAGCAGGTAGCTGCGCAGTTCGTGGGCCAGCGGGGTGAGCTGGGTACGCGGCAGCTTGCGCAAATCGGCCGGGTCGTTGATGGTCTCTAGCAGGTTCATTTATGCCTTCCGCTGCACGATCAGGTCGGCCAGTTCGCGCAGCCGCAGTGCTTGTTCTCCGAACGGGGCCAGCGCTTCGTGCGCCTGCCGCCGCAATTGTTCCGCCAGTGCCTTCGAGGGTTCCAGACCCAGGATCGACACATAGGTCGGCTTGTTGGCCGCGGCGTCCTTGCCCGCGGTCTTGCCCAGCGTGGCCGAATCCTCGGTCGCGTCGAGCACGTCGTCGACGACCTGGAAGGCCAGGCCGATGGCTTTCGAGTACGCCGCCAGCGCTTCCAGCTGGGTTGGCCCCAAGTCGGCGCCGGCCAGGGCGCCCAGCAGCACCGACACGCGCAGCATGGCGCCCGTCTTGAGCTGGTGCATGCGCTCGAGCTGCTCCAGCGTGAGCGCGAGGCCGACGCTGTCCAGGTCGATCGCCTGGCCGCCGCACATGCCGGCCGAACCGGCCGCTTCGGCCAGCAGGCGCAGCATGGTCACGAGGCGTGCCGGCGGGACGCCGCCGTCGCCCACTGCGCCGGCCAGCACCGCGAAGGCCTGCGCCTGCAGCGCGTCGCCGACCAGCAGCGCGGTCGCTTCATCGTAGGCGACGTGCACCGTCGGCTTGCCGCGGCGCAGGTCGTCGTCGTCCATGCACGGCATGTCGTCGTGCACGAGGGAGTAGACGTGGATCATCTCGACGGCGCAGGCGGCGCGTGCCACCGCATCCGCCGGGGCGCCGAACAATTCGCCGCTCGCGTAGGCCAGCAGCGGGCGCACGCGCTTGCCGCCGCCCAGCGTCGTGTAGCGCATGGCGTCGTGCAGCTTGGCCGGGTCTTGCGCGGCGGCCGGCAGGAAACGATCCAGCGCCGCCTCGGTGTCGGCCTGCACGGCCTTCATCCAGTCCGCGAAAGGCAGGGAGGCGCTCATTCCTCGTCTCCTTCCGTGCTGAAGGGCTTGAGCATCTCGCCTTCCAGCACTTTCACTTGCGCTTCGACTTTCTCGAGCTGGGCTGCGCAGTAGCGCACCAGTTCGGAACCACGCGCATACGCGGCGACGGAAGCTTCCAGCGGCAATTGCCCGCCTTCCATCTGGGTGACGAGTTGGGCCAGTTCGGCCATCGCCTGCTCGAAGTTTTCCGGCGGATTCGCAGCCGCGTCGGTGCTCTCCGCGTTTGTTTTCTTTGGCATAATGTTTTTGATTGATTCGGGGGCATGGCAGTGCGCTTGCAACCGGTGCGCCACATGCCAGTCTAACCGCTTATTGTAAAACAACCCACCCCCGCATGACGGCGCACGCGGCGCCGTCAACTTGCAAGCCAGGACACATTTTATCGCAAAGTGCTGAGCGCCCTCATCAAACCATGCCATTCCAACAATTTTTGCGCGCGCTGGCACCACAATCTCGAGCGGGCCCGAGACTAGCGTACCCTTTACGGGCTATAATCTCCGGTTCTGTCTCCGAAATACCGTATTCCGCTCTTTAAAAATATCGGTTCTCGGATTCTTTCTCTTCTTTTGGTGAATGTTATTAAAGGGGGGTTGGGATGTCCGATCTGGCTACCCACGCCAAGCTGGCGCGCTCGCACGCGCAGCTTCCGGTAAATGTCTACTTCGACGAAGCGCTGCTGCAGCGCGAAATGCAGCAAATGTTTCTCAAGGGGCCTCGTTACGTCGGCCATGAGCTGATGGTGCCCGAAAAGGGCGATTTCGCCACCTTGAAATCGGAGAACGAAGGTCGCATGCTGGTGCGCAACGCGCAAGGCATCGAACTGCTGTCCAACGTGTGCCGTCATCGCCAGGCGCTGATGTTCAATGGCCGCGGCAACAGCAACAACATCGTGTGCCCGCTGCACCGCTGGACCTACGACCTGAAGGGCGAATTGATCGGCGCGCCGCATTTTACGGACACGCCCTGCCTGAACCTGTCCAAGACCCCGCTGCAAAGCTGGAACGGCCTGCTGTTCGAACAGAACGGCTACGACGTGATGGACAAGCTGCGCACGCTGTCGGTGACGAAGGACCTGGACTTCTCGGGCTATATGTTCGACCACGTCGAGGTGCACGACTGCGACTACAACTGGAAGACCTTCATCGAGGTCTACCTGGAGGACTACCACGTCGAGCCCTTCCACCCGGGCCTGGGCAACTTCGTCAGCTGCGACGACCTGCGCTGGGAATTCGGTCCGGACTACAGCGTCCAGACCGTGGGCGTGCACCGCGGCCTGCAGAAGTCCGGCTCGCCGGCGTACAAGAAGTGGCAGGAAGCGGTCCTGAAGTTCAACAACGGCCAGGCGCCGAAGTACGGCGCCATCTGGCTGACGCTGTATCCGAACATCATGGTCGAGTGGTACCCGAACGTGCTGGTGGTGTCGACGCTGTGGCCCCTGGGCCCGCAGAAGACCCGCAACGTGGTCGAGTTCTACTATCCGGAAGAAATCGTGCTGTTCGAGCGCGAGTTCGTCGACGCCGAACGGGCGGCCTATATGGAAACCTGCGTCGAGGACGACGAGATCGGCCTGCGCATGGATGCCGGCCGCAAGATCCTGATGGAGCGCGGCGTGACCGAGGCGGGCCCGTACCAGTCGCCGATGGAAGACGGCATGCAGCACTTCCACGAGTGGTACCGCGGCAAGTTCGACGACATTCCGCCGGGAGCCTGATGCCGGCGCTCTGGATGCTGTTCGCCAGCTTCATGTTCGCCGCCATGGGCGCGGGCGTGAAGCTGGCTTCCTCCCTGTTCTCCACCTCCGAGATCGTGATGTACCGCGGGATCATCGGCACGCTGCTGCTGTTGCCCGCCATCCGCCTGCAGGGCGGCACCCTCCGCACTCCCTTCCCCAAAGAGCACCTGTGGCGCAGCATCGTGGGCGTCGTCTCGCTCTGGATGTGGTTCTACGCCATCTCGGCCCTGCCGCTGGCGACCGCCGTCACCCTCAACTACATGGCGCCGATCTGGCTGTCCGTGTGGATGCTGACGTCCGGCTGGTGGAAGGGCAAGGACATCCCCGAATGGCCGCTCGTGCTGGCCGTCGCCATGAGCTTCGTGGGCGTCACGCTCGTGCTGCAGCCGGCCGTGGCAACGAACCAGTGGCTGGGCGGCATCGTCGCCATCGGCTCGTCGGTGGTCGCCGCCATGGCCTATATGCAGGTACGCCGGCTGGGCCAGATGGGCGAGCCGGAATACCGCGTGGTGTTCTATTTTTCCGCGACGATGGCGGTGGCGGGCCTGATCGGCGCGCCGTTCGAGAATGGCTTCGCCAACCCGTTCCACGCCCTGACGCCGAAAGGGGCCGCGCTGCTGCTGGCGATCGGCGTCCCCGCCCTGCTCGCGCAGATCGCGATGACGCGCGCCTACCGCGTCGGCAAGGTGCTCGTCATCGCCAACCTGCAGTACACGGGCATTATCTTCTCCAGCCTGTGGAGCATGCTCCTGTGGGACGACCGCTTCGACTGGCACGTCTGGACGGGCATGGCCGTGATCCTGTGCTCGGGCATGGCCGCGACGTTCTACAATACGAGGCGCACGGCGCGCGGCGCCGTCGTCAAGGATACCGACCCCATCGCCAGCGAAGTATGAGGAGAAGCCCATGTACACGACCCTGATCGAAGCCTCGGCCCTGGCCGCCCACATCGACGATCCGAAGTGGGTGATCGTCGATTGCCGCCACGACCTCGTCAACCTCGCCGCCGGCCGCGCCGCCTACGACGCCGGTCATATTCCGCACGCCGCCTTCGTCGACGTCGAGACCCAGCTCTCGGGCGCCAAGCGCGGCGCCGACGGCGCCTTCCGCGGCCGCCATCCGCTGCCGGAAAAAGACGCCTTCGTCGCGCTGCTGCGCGAGCTGGGCGTGGACGACGACAGCCAGGTCGTCGCCTACGATGCCCACGGCGGCATGTTCGCGGCGCGCCTGTGGTGGATGCTACGCTGGATCGGCCACGAAGCCGTCGCCGTCCTGGATGGCGGCGTGCCGGCCTGGCACGCGGCCGGACAGCCGCTGGTGATGGAAGCGTCGCCCGCGCGCCCGCGCGGCAATATCGCAGTGCGCGCTGCGCTGGTGACGACGGTGGACGTGAGCGACGTGCTGAACAACGTGGAACACGGCGGCCGGACGATCGTCGACGCGCGCGCCCCGGACCGCTTCCGCGGCGAGAACGAGACCATCGACCCCGTCGGCGGCCACATCCCCGGCGCGAAGAACCGCTTCTTCAAGGACAACCTGCAGGCCGACGGACGCTTCAAGGCGCCGGAACAACTGAGGACGGAGTGGGAAGTTGCGGTGGGCGATCCGAAGGACGCCATCATGCAGTGTGGCTCGGGCGTGACGGCCTGCCACAACCTGCTGGCACTGGAAGTGGCCGGCATGCGGGGCGCCAGCCTGTATCCGGGTTCGTGGAGCGAATGGAGCGCCGACCCGGCGCGTGCGGTGAAGACCGGCGCGGAATGACCCGTCGTTCCCGCGTAGGCGGGAACCCATACTGAACAACCGAATTCAGTATGTTGGAAACAACGCGGTGTTACAGATAGACCGACTCCGGAACTTCAGCATGGATTCCCGCCTTCGCGGGAACGACGGGTATCTGGTCTATCTATTCAGTCAGCGACTGATCGCATACGGCGCCGGCAGGAAGTCCGCCAGCGAGAACAGCACCACGGACACCAGCAGGACCGCCAATACGTAACCGAAACGCATCGGTTTCTGCCGCAACGCCCCAACCACTCGATCGACCAGCCCGTCCATGCTTGCCTCCGTCTAGGTAACGGCCCCAGCATAGGTTGCAACCAATAAACTTGTCAATCCTGTGGCACAACAACCACGCCCTATCGTCCGGCAGTGGTCAATGGGCTCTGTGTCTTTCAATGTCCATGTGTCAGGAACAGCACCACGCCCACGCCCACGGCGATCAGCAGCACCTGCGGAATCGATTCGCGCACGGTGGCGCGACGCTGCATCTGCGGCATCAGGTCGCTCACGGCGATGTAGATGAAGCCCGAGGACGCGAACACCAGCACGTAGGGAATCAGGTCGCTGGCCTTGTCCAGCGTGTAGTAGCCGAGCAGGCCGCCGGCCACGGCCAGCATGCTGCACATCAGGTTGAAGATATAGGCACGCACGCGCGAGAAACCGGCGTTGAGCAGCACGATGAAGTCGCCGATCTCCTGCGGGATCTCGTGGGCGATGATGGCCACGCCCGTGACGATGCCCAGTTCCGGATTGGCCAAGAAGGCCGCCGCGATCAGGATGCCGTCCGTGAAGTTGTGCATGCCGTCGCCGATCAGGATCATCCAGCCGGCCTTGCCCGCCTGCAGCGCGTCGTGGCCGTGGGCGTGACGGTGGCCGTCCCCCTCGTGGCAATGCGAATGGCGCAGCAGCGCCACTTTTTCCAACAAGAAGAACGCCAGCAGGCCGCCCAGCAGCGTCGCGAACAGCTTGTGCGGATCGGCCTTCGACTCGAACGCTTCCGGCAGCGCATGCAGCAACGAGGTCGAGAGCATGATGCCCACCGACAGGCTGACCATGCGCTCGACGACCTTCGACAGCAGCGTAAACGAGAACACGGCGGCGGCCGTGATGCTGACGACGCCGGCCAGGCCGGTGGCCAGCAGGATGGAGATGAGAATCGGGTCGATGTCTAGCCTCTTGTTATTCGGGACGCGCGCATTGGACGGGATCGGCGCAAACCGGGCATTGTACCTTCCCCGGCCCGCCCCCGTGCAAGCGCGCGTCGCCGGCAGCGGATGCCGGCGATCTGAGCAGGGCTTGCTATCTTAACAGCGCCGGCTTGATGCCGGCGTGGGCACCGCGTTCATGCACCGAAAATATTGATGCGGCATAAGGCCGGGCCCGCGCCATCTCCTAGAGTGCTTGTCTCACCCATAACCTGGAGAGAATATGAGCATCAAGCGAATCCTGATCGCCGCCCTCCTCGCCGGCGGCATCGGCAGCGCCGGCACGGCCGGTGCGCAGCAGCTGGCCGGCGTCGACGTCGGCCAGCTGCGCTGGGAATTGATCGACCTGACGCCGGACGACGGCATCGCCCCCTGGATCGGCATGAACAGCTATGCCACCCAGTCCTATGCCAATGTCTACGACCAGGAAGGCAACGAGATCGACGGCGTACGCATCGACCGCTACGGCAGCACGGGCTTTTCCAACGGCTACGCCAGCCTGCAGGCGAACGCGCAGCCGGACGCCGCCAACGTGCTGCTGACGCTGCATAGCGGCTACGGCTTTGTGAGCGCCAACCGCAGCTTCCGTTTCATCCTGTCGCCGAACACCCAGGTGAACTTCTACGCCGACGCCGAGCTGTGGGCGACGCCGGAAAAGCCCGGCGTGTCCTGGCCGAACGCGCTGGCGGAGCTGTATGGCTCCCTGCCCGGCTATAACGACGGCGAGCGCTTCATGCAGAGCTTCCACCTCACGGACGGCACGCTGCACGACACGCTGACGGTATCGGCGGCATCGCAGGGAGAATGGGTGAACGGCTACCTGGCGCTGGATGCGTATGCGGTGGCGGAATCGCATGCGGCGCCCGTGCCGGAACCGGCGACGTACGGCATGCTGCTAGGTGGTGTCGCGGTGCTGGCGCTGGCGGGACGGCGGCGCCGGATCGGTTGATTCGACTGCGCATGGTGGGCATGTAATGCCCACCCTACGTCAAGCTCCGGTAGGGTGGGCACCACGTGCCCACCATTACATGCTCAATGCGCTTCCTCCCAATTGCGTCCCACGCCCGTCTCCGCCACGAGCGGCACCTTCAGCGTGGCCACGCCCGCCATCAGCTCCGGCAGCTTCGCCTTCACCAGTTCCAGTTCCGCCTCCGGCACCTCGAGCACCAGTTCATCGTGCACCTGCATCACCATGCGCGTGCCCAGTGCTTCCTGCTCGATCCAGCCCTGCACGGCGATCATCGCCAGCTTGATCAGGTCGGCGGCCGTGCCCTGCATCGGCGCATTGATCGCCGCGCGTTCGGCGCCGGCGCGGCGCGGGCCGTTCGGGGAATTGATCTCCGGGAGCCACAGGCGGCGGCCGAACACGGTCTCGACGTAGCCGCGCTCCTTGGCCGCGAGGCGGGTCTCGTCCATATAGCGCTTCACGCCGGCAAAGCGCTGGAAGTAGCGCTCGATGTAGTTGCCGGCGGCGCCGCGCTCGATGCCCAGGTTCTGGGCCAGGCCGAAGGCGGACATGCCGTAGATCAGGCCGAAGTTGATCACCTTGGCATAGCGGCGCTGCTCGCTCTGCACCTCGTCCGGCGCCACGTTGAAGATCTCGGCGGCGGTGGCGCGGTGGATGTCCTCGCCGGCCGCGAACGCGCGCAGCATCGCCTCGTCGCCGGAGATGTGGGCCATGATGCGCAGCTCGATCTGCGAATAGTCGGCCGACACGATCACGTTGCCGGGCCCGGCGACGAAGGCTTCGCGGATGCGGCGGCCTTCGGCATTGCGCACCGGGATGTTCTGCAGGTTCGGATCGCTCGACGCCAGGCGGCCCGTGATGGCCACGGCCTGCGCGTAGTTGGTGTGCACGCGGCCCGTCTTCGGGTTGACCATCTTCGGCAATTTATCCGTATAGGTCGACTTCAGCTTCGACAGGCCGCGGTGCTCCAGCAGCACCTTCGGCAGCGGGTAGTCCTCGGCCAGCTTCTGCAGCACCTCTTCGTCCGTGGACGGCGCACCGGTCGCCGTCTTCTTGATGACGGGCAGCTGCAGCTTGCCGAAGAAGATCTCGCCGATCTGCTTCGGCGAACCGAGGTTGAACGGGCCGCCGGCGATTTCATATGCCTGCTGCTCCAGTTCCATGATGCGCGCGGCCAGCTCGTTCGATTGCACGGCCAGCAGGTCGGCGTCGATCAGCACACCGTTGCGCTCGATCTTCTGCAGGACGACGGAGGTCGGCAGCTCGATCGTGCGGTAGATACGATTCAAGCCCTCGTCGCCTTCGACGTAACCGATCATCTTCTCGTGCAGGCGCAGCGTGATGTCCGAGTCCTCGGCCGCGTATTCGGTCGCGCGGCCCAGCTCCACCTGGTCGAAGCAGATCTGGTTGACGCCCTTGCCGCACACGTCGACGAACGGGATGGTCGTGTAGCCCAGGTGGCGCAGCGCCATCGTGTCCATGTCGTGCGGCTTGTGCGATTCGAACACGTAGGATTGCAGCAGCGTGTCGTGCACGATGCCGCGCAGCTTGACGCCGTGGTTCTCGAAGATGTGGCTGTCGTACTTCAGGTTCTGGCCCAGCTTGGGCTTGTCCGGGTTTTCCAGCCATGGCTTCATGCGTTCGAGGACCATCTCGCGGTCGAGCTGCTCGGGCACGCCGGCATAGCGGTGCGCCAGCGGAATGTAGGCGCCCTTGCCCGCTTCCACGGACAGCGAGATGCCGACCATCTCGGCCGTCATCGGGTCGAGCGAGGTCGTCTCCGTGTCGACCGAGGTCAGCGCCGCCGCGTCGATCAGCGCCAGCCATTTCTCGAGCTGCTCCATCGTCGTGACAGTCTCGTACTCGCCCTTGATGATCGGCATGCCTTCCTGCGTGTCGCCCGCGCCTTCCGGGGAATTCAGCGCCACCGGCGCAGCGGCCGGCGCGCCCGGCATGCCGTACTTGGCGGCATTGCCCGGGCCCAGGTCGCGCAGCATGGTCTTGAAGCCGTAGCGTTCGAAGAAGGCACGCAGCGCCTCCTTGTCTTCCGGACGGCCGATCAGGGTTTCCTCGAACGACACCACGTGGGCGGCGAGGTCGCAGTCGGTTTTGACGGTGATCAGTTCGCGGCCCTTCGGCAGCCATTCCAGCGCGGCCTGCAGGTTCGCGCCGACGGCGCCGCCGATCGACGCCGCGTTCTCGATGACGCCGTCCAGCGAGCCGTGCAGCGCCAGCCACTTGACGGCCGTCTTCGGGCCGCACTTGGAGACGCCCGGGATGTTGTCGACGGTGTCGCCGATCAGGGTCAGGTAGTCGATGATGCGGTTCGGCGGCACGCCGAACTTGGCCAGCACGCCCGCCTCGTCGAGCTTTTCGTTGCTCATCGTATTGATCAGCATGACCTTGTCATTGACGAGCTGGGCCAGGTCCTTGTCGCCGGTGGAGACGACGGTATTCATGCCGCGCGCGGTGGCCTGCACGGCCAGCGTGCCGATCACGTCGTCGGCCTCGACGCCCTCGACCATCAGGATCGGCCAGCCCAGGTGGCGCACCACTTCGTGGATCGGTTCGATCTGCTTGGACAGGTCTTCCGGCATCGAGGCGCGCGTGGCCTTGTAGTCCGGGTACATGTGGTCGCGGAAGGTCTTGCCCTTGGCGTCGAACACGCAGGCGATATAGGCGGCCGGGAAATCGTTGCGCAGGCGGCGCAGCATATTGACCATGCCATGCATCGCGCCGGTCGGGTAGCCGTCCGGGCTGCGCAGGTCGGGCAGCGCGTGGAAGGCGCGATAGAGATAGCTGGAACCGTCGACGAGAAGCAGGGTATTGTCCATGGAGGAAACTTGTTGTTGGTTGGGGCGCCGGCACCGTGCGGAAACGGCCGCCGCGGCGCGGCAAAATCGTGCGCCATTATCGCAGAATCGGGAATGGAAAAAGCGCGGCGATACGTTGCCGCTGACCTTGCTTCCAAGATGGGGATTCCTCGACACTTTTCACAGGACAGCGGCGCTGTTTGTTACAATGAACTAAACGACAAAGGTGACCATCATGCTGCGACCAATCTCCCGTTCCGCCCTCCTCGCATTGTTACTGGCCTCGACGGCCGGCATGGCCGCGGCCCAGCAGTCTGGCACCCGCGCCGTACCGAGCGAGGCGCCGCCGAAACTCGACCGCATCGAGCCGGGCAGCGACGTGCCGGCGACCACGATCCCGCCGAAACGCGGCACGACGATCACCGAAACCCGCGACGGCGGCCAGGTCACCGAAGTCGAAGTGAATGCCGGCGGCAGCCACTATTACATGAAACCGAATGCCCAGCCAGGCAACGCGCAGACCAACTCGATCCGCGCGCCGCAATGGAAAGTGGGTGAATTCGACCTTTCGGGCAAGCGCAAAGCCACGAACGACAGCGCCTCCCCGACCCCGGCCGACGTGCCGCCTCCTCCTCCCATGCCCGCCACCACCGGGTCCGGAGAGAAGTAAACCGTCAACCGGGCGGCCGCCGCGCGCGGCCGCGACAGCGACCCTTTCTTCCTACCACGATGGCAGTATTTACTTCGGTCACACTGGACGACCTGTCCCAGTGGATCAAGCAGTTCCCCCTGGGCCGAGCCCTCGCACTCGACGGCATCTCGAGTGGCATCGAAAACAGCAATTTCTTCCTCACGACGGAACGCGGCGAGTTCGTCCTCACCATTTTCGAAAACCTCGATTTCGAGCAGTTGCCGTTCTATGTGCAACTGATGCGCCACCTGGCCGAGCGCGGCATTCCCGTGCCGGCGCCGGTGCCGAACGATGCCGGCGAGCTCGTCGTCGCCCTGCACGGCAAGCCGGCCGCCATCGTCAGCAAGCTCGAAGGCAGCTCGCAGATGGACCCGCAGCCGGTGCACTGCGCCGAAGTCGGCACCATGCTGGCCCGGATGCACCTGGCCGGCCAGGACTTCGGCCTGCGCCAGCCGAACCTGCGCGGCCTGGACTGGTGGATCGAAACCGTCCCCAAGGTCCTCCCTTCCATGGATGCCGACACCGGCGCGCTGCTGCAGTCCGAACTGGCGTTCCAGCGCGACTTCGCGGCCGGCACGACCTATGCGGACCTGACGCGTGGCCCCGTACATGCCGACCTGTTCCGCAATAACACGATGTTCGTCGGTGACACATTGAGCGGCTGCTTCGACTTCTATTTCGCCGGCTGGGATGCCTGGCTGTTCGACCTGGCCGTCACCGTCAACGACTGGTGCATCGACCTGGACACGGGCCGCCTGGACCCGGCGCGCGTGCAGGCGCTGACCCGCGCCTACCACGCCGTGCGCCCGTTCACGGACGGCGAACGTGTTGCCTGGCAGCCCATGCTGCGCGCGGCGGCATTGCGCTTCTGGCTCTCGCGCCTGTACGATCTGTATCGACCGCGTGCCGCCGAACTGCTGACGCCGCACGACCCCACCCACTTCGAACGCGTATTGCGCGAACGTATCGCTGCCCCCGCACCCGACCTGACCGCATGAACAACTTGCCCGCACGCACTGGCTGGGAATGGCTTAAACGAGGGAGCGCCCTGTTCCGCAAGCAACCCCTCGCGCTGACCACGCTGCTTTTCGCTAACATTCTGTTCAGCATCGGCATGTCCGCCCTGCCGGTGCTGGGTCCGGTGCTGGCGATCGTCCTGATCCCCTCGTTCTCGATGGCCTTCATGCAGGCCTGCCTGATGATCGAGAACGGCGACCGGGTCACGCCGGAAGTGCTGCTGACTGGATTCCGCCGCCCCGTGGTGGGCGCGCTGTGCAAGGCCGGCCTGGTCTACCTGGCCGTCTCGCTGGTGCTGATGGTGGTGATGCGCTTCACGGTCCCGACCGAATTCCTCCAGCAGATGGCCGCCGCGACGGCCGAGGGCAAGGCCCCGCCCCAGGTGGAGTTGACGCACCTGTTGCGCATCCTCGGCACGTTCCTGCTCAATACGGTGGTGCTGGTGACGCTGTGCTTCGTGGCGCCGCTGACCTACTGGAAGCACATGGGACCGGGCAAGGCGACCTTCTACAGCTTCTTCGCCGTGCTGCGCTCGGCCGCGCCGTTCATCGTGATGCTGGCGTCGTGGTTCGCCATCTTCTTCGGCGTGCTCATCGTCGTGGCCCTGATCTTCGGCGACGAGGCGGTGGGCCGCGTGGTCATCATGTGGCTGATCTTCCTGTTCGTGCTGCTGCTGCAGTGCGCGATGTATGCGGGATACACGACCATCTTCGGCAAGCCGCTCGATAAAGGTCCCGTCGCCGCGTAGTGTTGGCGCAGGGGTCAGAGTCCGGTGTTGAAGGTTGGACTCTGACCCCGGTGTTCAGCCCGCGCCTGCGCCGTCACTGCTCACCGTTCACCGGCCGACACGCTCCAATTTGGCCACCGACAAATCGAGCACCTTCATCCCCGCCGCGCCAAAATTGATCTGCGCGCGCGCATTGGTGCCGCCCCCTTCGATATTCACGATCACGCCCTCGCCGAAGCGCGCATGGCTGACCGTCTCGCCGATGCGCCAGCCGGTGCCGTTGGCATTGCTGGACTTCTGCGTGATCTGCTTGGCGATCTGGTTGTCGACGCCGCCCTCGCGGAAGCTGGCGTCGTCCCAGGCCGTGGTCGACTTGCGGCCGGCGAACCAGTTGGTCTGCACGCGCGGGGTCAGCCACTTGATCGCTTCTTCCGGCAATTCTTCGAAGAAGCGCGACTTCACGTTGAAGCGGGTCTGGCCGTGCAGCATGCGCTGCTGGGTAAAGCTCATGTACAGGCGCTTGCGCGCGCGCGTGATCGCCACGTACATCAGCCGGCGCTCCTCGTCCACGCCATCCATCTCGCGCGAGCTGCTCTCGTGCGGGAACAGGCCCTCTTCCAGGCCCGTGATGAACACGGCGTCGAATTCCAGGCCCTTGGCCGAGTGCACGGTCATCAGCTGCATCGCTTCCTGGCCGGCTTGGGCCTGGGCATCGCCCGCTTCCAGCGAGGCGTGCGACAGGAAGGCCGACAGCGGCGACATCACGGCGGCCAGCGGCACGTCGGCGTCGAGCAGCTCGACGCCATCGGCCATGACGATCGCCTCGCCGCTGGTCGCGATCGCCTGCGGCCCCAGGTGCGCCGGCGTGTTCACGCCGAAGCCTTCTTCCTGCACGAACTGGGTGGCGGCGCCGACCATCTGCTGCAAGTTCTCGATGCGTTCCTGGCCTTCCTTCTCGTTCTCGTAGTGCGTCAGCAGGCCGCTGCGCTCGAGCACCACGCGCACCATTTCCGGCAATGGCAGCTGCTGGGTCTCGAAGCGCGCGCTCTCGATCAGTTTCACGAAGTTGCCGAGCGAGGAACCGGCCTTGCCCGTCATGTGCGGGACAGCCGCGTACAGCGACACGCGGTAGCTTTCGGCCGCCATCTGCAATTGCTCGAGCGAGCGCGCGCCGATGCCGCGCGTGGGGAAGTTCACCACGCGCAGGAATGCCGAGTCGTTGTGCGGGTTGTCCATCAGCTGCAGGTAGGCGATGGCGTGCTTGACCTCGGCGCGCTGGAAGTAGCGCAGTCCGCCGTACACGGTGTACGGCAGGCCGGCCGCGAACAGCGCATGTTCGAGCACGCGGCTCTGGGCATTGGAGCGGTACAGCACGGCGATTTCGCTGCGCGGCATGCCCTCGGCCATCAGGCTCTTGGCTTCGTCGACGATCCACTGCGCTTCTTCCAGGTCGGACGACGCCTCGTACACGCGCACCTGCTCGCCCTGCCCCGCGTCCGTGCGCAGGTTCTTGCCCAGGCGCTTGGCATTGTTGGAGATGAGGACGTTGGCGCTGTCGAGGATGTGGCCGTGCGAGCGGTAGTTCTGCTCCAGCTTGATCAGGTTCTTGACTTCGAAGTCGTGCTCGAACGCCTGCATATTGCCGACGTTGGCGCCGCGGAACGCATAGATGCTCTGGTCGTCGTCGCCCACGGCGAAGATGGCGCCGCCGGCCGGCTCGTTATATCCGGCCAGCAATTTAAGCAGGTTGTACTGCAGGTCGTTGGTATCCTGGAACTCGTCGACAAGGATGTGGCGGAAGCGCATCTGGTAATGCTGGCGCAGCGGGTGGTTGCGTTGCAGCAGCTCGTAGGCGCGCAGCAGCAGTTCCGCGAAATCGACGACGCCCTCGCGCTGGCATTGCTGGTCGTACTGCTCGTACAGCTCGACCATGCGCTTCTGCACATGGTCGTAGGCCTCCACGTCATGCGCGCGCTGGCCATTGTCCTTGGCGTTGTTGATGAAGTACATCAAATCCTTCGCCGGGAACTTTTCGGTATCGACGTTCAGCGCCTTCAGCATACGCTTGATCATCGACAACTGATCCTGCGAATCCATGATCTGGAACGAGGCCGGCAGCGCGGCGTCGCGGTGGTGCGTGCGCAGCAAGCGGTTGCACAGGCCGTGGAAGGTGCCGATCCACATTGCGCGCGTATTGATCGGCAGCATGGTCGACAAACGCGCCAGCATTTCCTTGGCCGCCTTGTTGGTAAAGGTCACGGCCATGATGCCGGCCGGCGACACCTGTCCCGTCTGGATCAGCCAGGCGATGCGGGTCGTCAGGACGCGGGTCTTGCCGGACCCGGCACCGGCCAGGATCAGGGCACTCTGGGACGGCAGCGTGACGGCCGCAAGCTGTTCGGGATTCAGGTTGTCGAGGAGATTCATCTGGCCATTATACCGTCGGGGACGGCGCCCGGCAGGCGTCCAAGGGCAATTTTACTGTTTATCTATACAGTATCGCAACAAGACCGTGCGTTGTTCCGAAAGTATTCCATCGCGGAAAATAACGCACGGTGGCGCCACGAAATGATCAATTAGCGTAATTTAGATGCAGATCGACCAACAGGAGAAAAGCATGCTGAATCGCGTAGTGACCGTGGCCGCACTGGCCGTCGGCGGCATGATGCTGTCGAAAAAATTCAAGAACAAGGCGTCAGGCATGGACTCGGGCATCATCGAGGCCATCGAGGTCAACGTGCCCGTCCGTACCGCGTACAACCAGTGGACCCAGTTCGAGGACTTCCCGCAGTTCATGGCCAGCGTGAAGGAAATCCGCCAGCTGGACGACAAGCACCTGCACTGGAAAGCCAATGTCGCCGGGGAAGACAAGGAATGGGACGTCGAGATCACCGAGCAGATCCCGGACGAGCGCATCGCCTGGCGCAGCACGAGCGGTGTGCCGAACGGCGGCGTGGTGACCTTCCACAAGATTGCCGACAACGTCACCCGTGTCGTCCTGCAAATGGATTACCAGCCGGAAGGCGCGCTGGAGAAGATCGGCGACGCCCTTGGTGCAGTGCGCCTGGAAGCGCGCGGCAACCTGCAGAAGTTCAAGGACATGCTCGAATCGCGCGGCAAGGAAACGGGCGGCTGGCGCGGCAGCATCTCGCAGCACTGACGCTCCCATCGCCTGAACGCCGCCATCGTGCGGCGTTTTTTGTTGCACGGCAGCGGTTTTTTTGGGCTGGGCCCGCGCTTCCGTCACAGAACTAACAGAAGCGGCCTCGGCGCTGGGAGTAGCATGGATTGGCGGCATATCGCGGATGTGCCGGCCACGTTCCCTGGAGAATCCCATGCCCACGAATACCGACCCGACTCGCCGGATGACGCAGGACGCGTTTTCGGACGAGCACCCGGTCAAGACCTTGCTGCGCGACCACAACCTCGTGCGCAAGCTCGCCGACCACTACTTGAACGACCATAGCAAGGATGCCAGGAAACAAGCCGCCATCCAGCTCGTGCAAGCCGTCCACAACCTGGAACGGCTGAAGGAAACCGTGTTCTATCCCGGCGTGCGGCGCGTGGCGCCGAACCTGGTCGCGCACCTGGAAGAAGAAAGCCTGGACGTCGACGACGTACTGGCGGCATTGAGCGGTATGGCAGTGGACGACGCGCGCGCCGAACCGCTGCTGCGCGAACTGATCGACGCCGTCACCAGGCATATGCGCGACGAGGAAACCCAGCTGTTCCCGGTGTTGCGCCACGCGGCGCTGGACCTGATGCCGATCGGGCTGGAGATGCGCGCGTTCGAGGCGAATCTGGTGCACATGCAAGCAAGGCGAGGCGATCGCGGAGCGCTGCGCTGATCCCGGCACGCGCCCTATGAACGTCATCCCCGCGCAGGCGGGGATCCATGCTGAATTTCCGAAGCCGGGACGTTGGACACGCCGAGGTATTTCCAGGGTACCGAATCCTGAGGCTCAGTATGGATCCCCGCCTTCGCGGGGATGACGGTTCATCAGCTAACGATCAGGGTTCGGCAGTCCTTCTGCTCACCACACCCTGCACTGCTTCGCCTTCTCCTTCACCATCGGCTGCCCCGGCTTGCACTGGAACGCCTGCTGGAACTGCGGCATGTTCACCACCAGCCCGTTCACGCGGTAGCGTCCCGGCGAGTGCGGATCCGTCAGCGCGCTCACGCGCAGGTTTTCCGGACGGTCGTTTTCGCAGGCCCACTGCGCATTGCCGACGAAGAAGCGCTGCTCCGGCGTCAGGCCGTCGCGCAGGCCCGGCTGCGCCTTTTGCGGCATGCTGGCCATTTCGTTCTGCCACGCCATCCAGCCCAGGATCAGGCCGCCCAGGTCGGCCACGTCCTCGCCCAGCGTCAGCTTGCTGTTGATCTTGATGTCGTCGACGACCGTGTACTGGGCGTACTGGTCGACGATGCACTGGGCGCGTTCCTCGAAGGCTTTCGCATCCTTCTTGGTCCACCAGTCTTTTAAATTGCCGTTGGCGTCGAACTGGCGGCCTTCGTCGTCGAAGGCGTGGGTCAGTTCGTGGCCGATGGTCCCGCCCGTGTTGCCGTAGTTCGGCGCGTCGTCCATCTTCGGATCGAACAGCGGCGGCTGCAGCACGCCCGCCGGGAAGTTGATGTCGTTCATCTGCGGGTTGAAATAGGCGTTCACCGTCGGCGGCGTCATGCCCCATTCGCTGCGGTCGAGCGGCTTGCCGATCTTGGCCAGGTCGCGGCGCATCTCGAAGCGGTTGCCGCGCTCGACGTTGCCGGCGAAGTCGCCAGCCTTGACCTCGTAGCTGGAGTAGTCGCGCCACTTGTCCGGATAGCCGATCTTGTTGACGATGGCGGCCAGCTTTTCCTGCGCCTTGGCCTTGGTCGCGGCGCTCATCCAGTCGAGTTCGTCGATATCCTTCTTCATCGCTTCCTCGATCTGGCGCGTCATGTGCAGCGCCTTGTCCTTCAGCTGCGGCGAGAACGCGCGGCCGACGAATTCCTGGCCCAGCGCTTCGCCCAGCTGCTGGTCGACCAGCGCCACGCAGCGCTTCCAGCGCGGTTGCTGCTGCTGCACGCCGCGCAGGGTCTTGCTGTAGAAATCGAAGTGCTCGTCGTCGAAGTTCGACGACAGGCGCGACGACATATTGCGCGCCACGTGCCAGCGCAGGTAAGTACGGGTGGCCTCGATGTCGCCCGTCTTCCACAGCTTGGCCAGCGCCTTGAAGAAGGCCGGTTCGGTGACGTTGAAGCTGGCCTGCCCCTTCTGGCCGATGCCGTCCAGGTAGGCGTTCCAGTCGAAGCCCGGCGTCAGCGCCTGCAGGCCTTTGACATCCACCTTGTGGAACAGTTTATACGGATCGCGCTTGTCCACGGTCGACAGCGAGGCCTTGGCCAGTGCCGTCTCCATCGCCATCACGCGCGCGGCGTTCTTCTGCGCCAGGGCCGGGGCGTCGCCCAGCAATGTCAAGGTATTGGCGATGTGCTGCTGGTACTTGGCGCGCACTTCCTTCGACTTGGCGTCCGTCTTGAAGTAGGACTCGCGGTCCGGCAGGCCCAGGCCGCCGGCGAAGGCGAACGCGATCACCTTCGAGGAATCGGCGAAGTCCTGGCTCGACGCGAAGCCGAAGAACAGGCCGCCGTCCGCCAGCGCCAGGTGCAGGCTGGCCAGCGCCTGCGGCAGGTCGCGCTGCGAGCGGATCGCGGCGATCTGGTCGAGATAGGGCTTCAGCGGCGCCGCGCCGCGCGCTTCGATGGTGCGCTCGTCCATGCAGGCGCGGAAGTAGTCGCCGATCTTCTGCTGGTTGGCGGTGCGTCCGTCCTGGCGCTGCGACAGGTCTTCCAGGATGCCCCACAGGTAGCGGCGGTTTTCCAGCGCCAGCTTGCCATAGACGGACCAGCGCGCCTGGTCGGCCGGGATCGGGTTGTTCTTCATCCAGCCGCCGCAGGCGTACTGGTAGAAGTCGACGCACGGGTCGGCCGTCCGGTCCATCGAATTCACGTCCAGGCCGGGTGTGTACGGAAATTCGGTGGCGGGACGCTCGGCGGTCGCCGTTGCAGGGGCCGGGGCGGTGGTCTGGGCGGACGCCAGCGCGGAAACGCCGGCAAAAGAAAGGAGAAGTGCTAGGCGGACTGGGCGCATCGCGGTTATTCCATCTAATAAGTAGAAGTGCGGGTGGTCATGCTGCCATAAGCGCAATGCCCCGGCAATATTTATATTTGAATAATTCTATCCAATTACCACCAATTCGATTCACGGCCTATAAATAAAATGCGGCATATATTCCCGTTCCGGAATATATGCCGCAGATGGCGCGCGATAATCGCGCGCTTATTCATTAATAGGCCGATGAGCAGCCGATTAGAACTTGAAGACGACGCCGACGCTGTAGTTGGTGGTATCGCTTGCCGGTTTCTGCACTTCGACACGGCCCGAGATGGCCGGGGTGAAGTTGTAGTTCAGGCCGATACCGTACAGGACCTTGTCGGTGTCTTCGCCGTACGAGTAGTTACCGTACGATGCTTCGGCGCGCAGCTTGTTCCAGCCCAGGCGGCCGTAGATGTCCAGCTGCGGGTTCAGCGGGTAGAAGCCCAGCACCGACACGTGGGTCTGCTTGGCCTTCAGGTCGACCGAAGCGCCGTTGAAGAACTCGACGTCGTACTTGCCCAGCTGGCGGTAGCCGGCTTCGATGGCGAAGTACTGGTTGAAGCCGTAGCCGATGAAGCCGCCGAAGCTGCCCTTGGTGTCCAGGTCGTCGATCTTGGTGGCACCGCCGTCCACGCCTGCGTAGAAGGCGGTCGGGGCGGCTGCGAACGAGGTGGAAGCCAGCAGGGTCAGTGCCGCTGCTGCTGCGATTTTCTTGAACATGGTAATCCGATCTGTAGTTAATCTATTTTTTATGTGTAATTGAAATCGATTCCAATTACTGGGCGCGGATTATACAAGATGCATTTTGTTTTTGCACGGCAACATTTCAATTGTGCGCATTGGTGCAACACGCGTTGGGGATAATCGAATCGGGCACCGGGATTAATGCGTGCATATAATCCTGCGCGTGCCCGGGCCAATAAAAAAGGGACATGCGTCGACCGCATATCCCTTCACGCGCGAAAAGCCGGTCGACTCAGCCCTGCGGCGCCGGCGTTGCCAATCCCTTGGCCATGGCAGCGCGGATCACGGCACGTACCGTCTTGTCGGCACGCTTGCTTTCCTGGTCCATCTGTTTCCCGAGCGCGTCCATCCGCTTGCCGAGTTCATCCATCGGCTTGCTCGCCTCGTCCATGCGCAGGCTCACCTGACGCATCGACCGGTCGGCGTCGCGCTGGGCCTGGGATTGCGCAGCGTCACCGATCTCGGTGCCGAGCCGCGACATCTCGCCCTGCAGCTCGGCCATGCGCGCCTGCAGGCGCGGCCGCTCGTCGGCGTCCGCCTGCGCCATGCTGCGGCCCACCTTTTCCATCTCGCGGCCGACCGCGGACATGCGCCGCTCGATCTCCTTGATGCGGCGCTCGTCCGGCTGCATGTCCCTGGCCGTGCGGTCCATCTCTTTGCCCAGCGTATCCATGGCCTTGCCATGCCGGTTCATTTCCTGGCCATAGGCGTCCATCTGCCTGCCCAGGCGCTCGAACGGTTCCCATGCCGCATGCACTTGCGCCAGCGTCGCGCCGTCCTGGATCACCCAGGCCTTGCCGCCCTCGCGCACCCACAGGAATTCCTTGTCGCCCATCTGCGCGCGCAATACCTTGAGCCTGCGCCAGTCGTCGGCTTCCCCCGTGATCGTCATGCCGCGCTCGTTCGCGCCGACCAGCGCATAGCTGTCCACCCTGTCGGGCGGCTGGGCGGCATGGGCGCCGCCCGCCAGCGCCAGGCCCAGGCACAGTGCGGCCAGGATGCGGTTGAGCGGTGCGCCGCGGCGGCGCGCATCGGAAGTGTGCTGGACCATGGATTCCTCCTGCGTTGTGGGTTGTAAGGACAGGAGCATCATGGACGTGCGGGAGCGGCGCGGCCAGCAGGCTGCGACGAACTGCCGTATCGGCGGAACAGACGGGAAAAAGGGGGGAAGGACTGCCGCCATGCATACGGGCGGCAGCGGAGCGACCGGCCGGGCGGCCGGTCGCAGAAACGATCAGTACAGCGGGATCAGTACACCACGACGGAGCGGATCGATTCGCCCGATTTCATCAGGTCGAAGCCTTCGTTGATGCGCTCGAGCGGCAGGTGGTGGGTGATCAGGTCGTCGATATTGATCTTGTTTTCCATGTACCAGTCGACGATCTTCGGCACGTCGGTACGGCCGCGGGCGCCGCCGAATGCGGAACCCTTCCATTCGCGGCCCGTCACCAGCTGGAACGGACGGGTCGAGATTTCCGCGCCCGCTTCCGCCACGCCGATGATGATCGACTGGCCCCAGCCCTTGTGGCAGCACTCCAGCGCCTGGCGCATGGTGGTGGTGTTGCCGATACACTCGAAGCTGTAGTCGGCGCCGCCGTCGGTCAGCTGGACGATCGCGTCGACGACGTTCTCGACGTTCTTCGGATTGACGAAGTGGGTCATGCCGAATTTGCGCGCCATCTCTTCGCGTGCCGGGTTGATGTCCACGCCGATGATCTTGTCGGCGCCGACCATCCTGGCCGCCTGGATCACGTTCAGGCCGATGCCGCCCAGGCCGAACACGACCACGTTGGCGCCTGCCTCCACCTTGGCCGTGAAGATCACGGCGCCGATGCCGGTGGTCACGCCGCAACCGATGTAGCAGATCTTGTCGAACGGCGCGTCGTTGCGCACCTTCGCCAGCGCGATTTCCGGCACCACGATGTAGTTCGAGAAGGTCGACGTGCCCATGTAGTGGAAGATCGGCTTGCCGTCCAACGAGAAACGGGACGTCGCGTCAGGCATCAGGCCGCGGCCCTGCGTCGAGCGGATGGCCTGGCACAGATTGGTCTTTTGCGACAGGCAGAATTTGCACTGGCGGCATTCCGGCGTGTACAGCGGGATGACATGGTCGTCCTTGCGCAGGCTGGTCACGCCCGGGCCCACGTCGACGACGACGCCGGCGCCCTCGTGGCCCAGGATGGCCGGGAACAGGCCTTCCGGATCGGCGCCGGACAGCGTGTAGTAATCGGTATGGCAGATGCCGGTGGCCTTGACTTCGACCAGCACCTCGCCTGCCTTCGGACCTTCGAGTTCGACTTCTTCGATCGTCAGCGGCTTACCCGCTGCCCATGCAATCGCTGCCTTGGTTTTCATGTGGAATTTTCCTGACTGGTTGTGCAATCCCGCCATTATCCGCACAAGCCCGGTCGCGGCCAAGGGGCGCTTCGTTCCATGTCTGGAATTGGTGTGATAATGACCGGATATGTCAGCAGCAACCACCTCTCCGCGGCCGGCGACGGCCATCGACATCATCGTGTATCCCGGCTTCAAGGCGATGGAAGCCATCGGGCCGATGTCCGTGTTCGAATACGCCAACGTGCACCTGCGCCGCGACGGCAAGCCCGACGGCTATGACGTGCGCATCGCGTCCATACAGGCCGGCCACGTGCCGTCCGACACCTTGATGAGCCTGCACGCGACCAAGGTGCTCGATCCGCTGGCGCTGCCGCACACGGCCATCGTCGTCGGCGCGCGCGACATCCACGGCGCGCTGGCCGCGGGCGGCGCCATCGTCGACTGGGTCGCCGATGCGGCGCCGCGCCTGCCGCGCCTGGCCGCCCTGTGCTCGGGCGCCTTCTTCCTGGGCGCCGCCGGCGTCCTCGACGGCAAGCCCGCGACAACGCACTGGAGCGTGGCCGAGCGCCTGCAACGCGACCATCCGGACATTGCCGTCGATGCCGACGCCATTTTCGTGCGCGCCGGGAACCTATGGACCTCAGCCGGCGTGACGGCCGGCATCGACCTGGCGCTGGCCCTGGTCGAGGAGGACTTCGGCAAGGAGCTGGCGCTGCAGGTGGCCACCGACATGGTCGTGTACCTGAAACGCCCCGGCGGCCAATCGCAATTCAGCGCCCACCTGCTGAGCGAACGCACGGCGCGGCCGGGCATCCGCGAGATCCAGAAGTGGATCCTCGACAACCTGCACGAGCGCCTGTCCGTGGCCCAGCTGGCGCAAAAGGCCATGATGAGCGAACGCCATTTCGCGCGCCTGTTCCTGCAGGAAGTGGGCCTGAGCACCCAGGAATTCATCGCCGCCTGCCGCTTCGAACGGGCGCGCCAACTGCTGGCCGACGTGGGGCTGCCGCTCAAGACGGTGGCGGCACGGGCCGGGTTCAACGGGGAAGCGCAGATGCGGCGCGTGTTCCAGAAGCGGATGGGGATTGCGCCGACCTTGTATCGGGAGCGGTTTGCGACGACGGGGATCGCCGCTGACAGATGAGCCGTCGCCCCTGCGCAGGCAGGGGCCTAATTTGCATGCGTTGCGTCAGTGCCGGCAAAACTTGGGCCCCTGCCTGCGCAGGGGCGACGGTGTTTTTGCGTTTGCTTTTACTTTTACTTGGCCCGCACCCGCGCCGCAAACGCGCCATGCAGGCTGTTCAGCAGTTCTTCGGCCGCCACCATCTGCTCGGCCACTTCGTTGATCTTGCGGCGGTTCGAACGCGCGTGGTCGCGCAGTACCTCGAACGCCGTATTGCGGTCGGTCTGGAAGCGCGCCATCAGCAGGCCCACGGCCAGGCTCGTCTCGCGGCCCGCGGCCAGCGCCGCGTTCAGATTGACCTCGGTGCGGCGCAGCTGGCGGATCTCGTCGGCGCGCGCGAGCGCGGACTCCAGCGCCGGCAGCAGGTGCGTGGCGTCGATCGGCTTGACCAGGAAACCGACGGCGCCGTGGGTGGCGGCCGTGCGCGCCGTCTCGGCATCGTCGACGGCCGACAGGAACATGAAGGCAACGCCCGTATGGTCACGCAGGCGGCGCGCCAGGTCGAGGCCGGACATGCCGGGCATGCTGATGTCCAGCAGCGCCAGCGCGATGTCGTTCTCGCGCTCGGCGATGCGCTGCAGCGCCTCCGGTGCCGACGCGGATTCGATCGTGTCGTAACCGGCGTGGCGCAGCACGGTGGAGAGGAATTCCAGCATGACCGGGTCATCGTCGACGAGCAGGATCAGGCGGCGGGTGGAGGCGGAAGAACTCATCGGCAGTTGGCTTGGGCGACGAAATGAAAGGATGACAACGGCCAGCACGTGTGCGGCCGTCGTTAGTTGACCAAAAATATATCACGCGCACCTACCTTTCGCCACCAAAAATGTTTCCATACAACAAATATTTGCCGAACGACCGTGCTACAAAAACCGGCATCGCGCCATCGCAGTTGACCGGCCGTCATCTATAATGGCCCTTTCGCCGAACTCAAATAACCCGAATACAAGCCACATCATGGAATTAGCAAAGTCTTTCGAGCCAGCCGACATCGAACAGTTCTGGCGCAAGGAATGGGAACAGCGCGGCTACTTCGCCGCCACGATGGATGAAGGCAAACCGTCGTTCAGCATCCAGCTGCCTCCGCCGAACGTGACGGGCACCCTGCACATGGGCCACGCCTTCAACCAGACCGTGATGGATGGCCTGACCCGCTACTACCGCATGCGTGGCTATAACACCGCCTGGGTCCCGGGCACCGACCACGCCGGCATCGCGACCCAGATCGTCGTCGAGCGCCAGCTGGACGCGCAGAAAATCTCGCGCCACGACCTCGGCCGCGAGAAATTCATCGAGAAAGTCTGGGAGTGGAAGGAAAAGTCGGGCAGCACCATCACCGGCCAGATGCGCCGCCTGGGCGCTTCCGCCGACTGGAACCGCGAATACTTCACGATGGACGAGCCGCGCACGAAGATCGTCGCCGAGGTGTTCGTGCGCCTGTTCGAACAGGGCCTGATCTACCGCGGCAAGCGCCTCGTGAACTGGGACCCGGTGCTGGGCACCGCCGTCTCGGACCTGGAAGTCGATTCGCAGGAAGAAGACGGCTCGATGTGGTACATCAAGTACCCGCTGGCCGACGGCTCGGGCCACCTGACCGTCGCCACCACCCGTCCGGAAACGATGCTGGGCGACGTCGCCGTGGCCGTCGATCCGACCGACGAGCGCTACACCGCGCTGGTCGGCAAGATGCTCGTGCTGCCGCTGGTCGGCCGCGAGATCCCGATCATCGCCGACAGCTACGTCGATAAAGCCTTCGGCACCGGCTGCGTGAAGATCACGCCGGCGCACGATTTCAACGACTACGCCGTCGGCCAGCGCCACAAGCTGCCGCTGCTGACCATCATGACGCTGGACGCCAAGATCGTCGACGACGCGCCGGAAGCCTACCGCGGCCTGGACCGCTTTGCCGCGCGCAAGCAGATCGTCGCCGACCTGGAAGCGCAGGGCCTGCTGGAACAAGTGAAACCGCACAAGCTGATGGTGCCGCGTGGCGACCGTACCGGCGTCGTCATCGAGCCGATGCTGACCGACCAGTGGTTCGTCGCCATGAGCAAGCCGGCGCCGGAAGGCACCTTCAATCCGGGCAAGTCGATCACGGAAGTCGCCCTCGAGAAGGTGGCGAACGGCGAGATCAAGTTCGTGCCGGAGAACTGGAGCACGACCTACAACCAGTGGCTGGGCAATATCCAGGACTGGTGCATCTCGCGCCAGCTGTGGTGGGGCCACCGCATCCCGGCCTGGTACGGCCCGGAAGGCCAGATCTTCGTCGCTCGCAGCGAGGAAGACGCGAAGGCGCAAGCCGCTGCCGCGGGCGTCACCGGTGAGCTGCGCCGCGACGACGACGTGCTGGACACCTGGTTCTCGTCGGCGCTGGTCCCGTTCTCGACCATGGGCTGGCCGGAACAGACCAAGGACATGCAGATGTTCCTGCCCTCCTCCGTGCTGGTGACGGGCTTCGACATCATCTTCTTCTGGGTCGCGCGCATGGTCATGATGACGGCGCACTTCACGAACAAGGTGCCGTTCGAGACCGTCTACGTGCACGGCCTGGTGCGCGATTCGTCCGGCCAGAAGATGTCCAAGTCGAAGGGCAATACCCTCGACCCGATCGACCTGATCGACGGCATCGACGTCGAGTCGCTGGTGACCAAGCGCACCACGGGCCTGATGGATCCGCGCGCCGCCGAGAAGATCGCCAAGGCGACCCGCAAGGAATTCCCGGAAGGGATCCCGGCCTTCGGCACCGACGCCGTGCGCTTCACGATGGCCAGCTACGCCTCGCTGGGCCGCAACATCAACTTCGACCTGGGCCGCGCCGAAGGCTACCGCAACTTCTGCAACAAGCTGTGGAACGCGACCCGCTTCGTGATGATGAACACGGAAGGCAAGGATTGCAGCCAGCCGAAGCCGGAAGACCTGTCGCCGGCCGACCGCTGGATCATCTCGCTGATGAACCGCGTCGAGCTGGACGTGGCGAAAGGCTTCGCCGACTACCGCTTCGACAACATCGCCTCGAGCATCTACAAGTTCGTCTGGGACGAGTACTGCGACTGGTACCTGGAACTGGCCAAGGTCCAGGTCCAGCAAGGCACCGAGGCGCAGCAGCGCGCCACCCGCCACACGCTGCTGCGCGTGCTGGAAGTGATCCTCCGCCTGGCGCACCCGATCATCCCGTTCGTCACCGAGGCATTGTGGCAGGCCGTGGCGCCGCTGGCGGGTAAAACGGGCGACACCATCATGCTGCAACCGTACCCGATCGCCGACGAGTCGCTGATCGATGCGGACGCGGAAGCCTGGATGGACAACTTCAAGCGCTTCACGGACGCCACCCGCAACCTGCGCGGCG
This sequence comes from uncultured Massilia sp., assembly GCA_963529995.1. Lineage (GTDB taxonomy): Bacteria > Pseudomonadota > Gammaproteobacteria > Burkholderiales > Burkholderiaceae_D > Telluria. The sequence continues at coordinate 146,787 of CAUSCY010000004.1, forward strand.
AGATGAAGCTGGCGCCGTCGGTGCGCGTGCCGCTGATCGTCGAGCCGCACGGCGATGCCGACCGCGCCGCGGCGCAGGGCTTCGCGCCCTACGTCCAGCTGCTGGGCAAGCTGTCGGAAGTGCAGATCGTCGACGCCCTGCCGGATTCGCCGGCGGCCGTCGCCATCGTCGGCACGACCAAGCTGATGCTGAAGGTCGAGATCGACGTCGCGGCCGAGCGCGAGCGCCTGAAGAAGGAAATCGCGCGCATCGAAGGCGAGATCGCCAAGGCCAACGGCAAGCTGTCGAGCGAGAGCTTCGTCGCCCGCGCCCCGGCCGCCGTGGTCGCGCAGGAACGCGAGCGGGTGGAAAACTTCAGCGCCACGCTGGTCAAGCTGAACGAGCAGTTCGCGAAGCTGCCAACGGCCTGACGCCGTCGGTCGCTCCTTGAGAAGCCGCGCCGGGTCCTGCCCGGCGCGGCTTTTTTCTTGGGCGGGCGTACCGTTCGACCCTCCGAATTTGCAGCCTGTCGCATGGTCCCCTCCTTGCCGGCCGCATCCGCCTAGAGTATGGCTGAGCAAGTCAACCTGCCATGAAAGGAAGCGATCGCATGCTGCAACGCCTCATCGGCCCGCTGCTGGCCACGCTGTTCTGCGCCGCCGGCGCCCACGCACAGGAGTCTCCCCGCGTCTTCGACCCAAGCCTGCTGAAGGCGGTGAAGGGCACGCCGAACGAGGTGATGGTCCTCGGTACGGCCCACCTGTCGCAACTGCCGGCGGCGTTTAAGCCCGAACACCTGCAGGGACTGAATGCGCGCCTCGTCGCCTAGAAGCCGCGCATCATCGCCATCGAGCGGCTGTCCGGCACGCAGTGCGCCTTCTTGCGCCAGCATCCAGAGCGCTATGCGGGCTCGGTCGAGTCCTACTGCTGGGACCCGGCGCCGGCACGCGCCGCCACCGGCCTGGACGTGCCGGCCGCCACCGCCGAGATCGACCGCCTGCTGGCCGCCTGGCCCGCCGCACCGACGCCGGCCCAGCGGCGCCGCCTGGCCGCCATGTTCCTCGCCGGCGGCGAACCCGTGTCCGCGCTGGTGCAGTGGCTGCGCCTGCCGGAAGCGGAACGGCATGCCGGCGACGGGCTCGATGCGGCGCTGGTGGCGCTGCTCGACCAGCGTCGCGTGGGCCGCGGCGCGCGCGGCGAGGACGTCCTGATCGCGGCGCCGGTGGCCGCCGCAGCCGGCCTGGAACGCGTGGTCGCCATGGACGACCACACGGCCGACACGCCGGACGCGGACCCGAAGGCCTACGGAGCAGCGATCATGAAGGCTTGGGACAATCCGGCGACCGCGCAGCGCAAGAAGGACGACGCGCGCCTGGATGCGGGCATCGGGACCGTCGATGGCGTCATGGCGCTGTACCGCACCCTCAACGACCCGGCACAGGCCCGCCTCATCTACGATAGCGACTTCGGCGCCGCGCTCGCGGAAGGCTCGCCGCAGCAGTTCGGCCGCGGCTACGTCGCCTACTGGGAGACGCGCAATCTGCGCATGGCCGCCAACATCCGCGAAGCGATCGGGCTGCAGCCGGGCGGCCGCACGCTGGTGATCGTCGGCGCTTCCCACAAGTGGTACCTGCAGGCCTACCTGGACCAGATGCACGACGTGCGCATCGCATCGACGGACCAGGTGCTGCGCCAGGCCCGCCAGCCGTAAAACCGTCGCCCCGGCGCAGGCCGGGGCCGAATCCCTGCTTCCATGCCATCCTGGCATCGGCCGTTCAACCGTGCGTCTGTTCCGAAACCAATTAATTACACTGGGTAAAGTTTTTCCCGACATGTCCATTCGGAGACACCCATGACGCAACTCAGCCAAGCCCTCGAGCGCCCCTCGGTCCCGACCTACACGCCGCACCTGCGCAGCCACATCAAGGCGGCCGCGGACCACCTGCACAACGATTCCGAGGAAATGCGCCAATGCTCGCCCGAGCAGGTGCTGTACCACGCCTATATGCAGGCCGGGGCGCCGCACGGCCCCGTGCTGTATGCGGTCAAGGGCGAACACTGGAACGGCGTCAGCCCGAAGTTCCTCGAGTTCATCAATGCCTTCCGCTTCGAGCGCAGCGACATGGGATATGCCGAATCCGGCTATGGCATCCAGCGCCACCGCAACTTCATGCGCCGCCTGATCGTGGGCGAACACCACCTGGGCCAGCGCAAGCCGGCCGCGGGCCTGGACATCGACGTCGGCTGCCTGGCGATGACGACCCGCATGGCGATGTACGACATGGCGAAGGTCGCGCTGCGCCACTCCCAGGAACAGTTCCCCGGCAAGACGCCGGTGGCGCTGGTGCCGACGCCCGCCTGGGACTACCGCGGCATCTTCAAGGACGTCGGCTTCGAGATCGTGTTCCTGCCGCTGGGGCCGAAGAACGGCTGGCTGCCCGACCTGGGCGAATGGGACCGCATCGTGCGCGCCACCCTGGCCGACGGCACCCGCCACATCGGCATGACCGTCACCAATCCGCAGCACAATCCGACCGGCATGCAGTGGCCGGTCGAGGTGACGCAATACCTGCTCGCGCTCGCCGCCGACCAGGGCGGCTACATGCTGCTCGACGACGCCTATTACTGCGTGCACGACCCGCGCGTGCCGGTCGTGAACCACCTGAAGGCCGTGCTCGACGCCTTCGACGTGAACGGCGGCGACAATGTGCTGGTGCGCTCCGGCATGTTCGACCGCTGGGTGGCGACGCGTCCGTTCGGCAAGCAGTTCTCGTGCAATACGATGGGCGTGGCGGCCATCACCACGTCGCCGAAGATGCTGCGCCACCTGAGCCGCGAATCGTGGATCAACCGCTACCACACGAATACCCATAATGCCGAGCTCATGTGCTCCTGGCTGGCCACGCCGGAAGCGGCCGACTGGACCATCGAGACGGGCCTGTTCTACACCCGCCAGAAAGACCTGGTGCGCACGCGCCTGCTGGAACGCATGGGCTGGCAGGCGGCCGGCATCTGCGTCGGGCCGTCGACCTCGTACATGTTGATCGAGATCCCGACCGTGTACCAGCAGACCGACGGCGGCATCGACCGCTTCCGCGACGACCTGTTCTTCGCCACCGGCACGCTGGTTTCGGCCTCGCTGTTCAACCAGACGGCGCAGGTGCCGTTCGTGCGCCTGCACCTGGGCAGCCATCCGGAAGTGATCGAGGAATTCCTGCGCCGCTGGGAAGCCGCCGGCCTGCGCTACGACATGCCGCACACCTTCGGCGGCAAGGAAGCGCTGGCGCGGCCGGTCGCGCCGCCGGTGTTCCGCCAGGAAGCCTGACCGTCATCGTCCGGTGCCCACGTTGCTGGGTATCGGACGTTTGTCGAACGACCGCTCAGCTTGCTACGTTGGCGTCATTGCTTTTAGCAGTGGCGCCAGTATCCTTTCACATATGTTCCATTTTTGCGTGTGTAACCGTTCACCCAGCACATCCCATTCGAAGGATATGTAGGGGTTGTAACGGGAGGCACCACGACCGGCGTTTCCAGCTTCACATCTGTCGCCTCGCATGGCTTACCATCGTGGTCACGGTCGAGATAAGTGTGACCTTGCATATAGAGCAGCACTGCTGTCGCATGTGAAATTGTCGAGCATTTGTAAGTTCCGCTGTCCGCGATTGGCGTCACTGTCGGCGAACGCTCGTATGCGAGATCAGCAGCATCGCAAACAGTTCCATTCTTATTCCTATCGAGATAGGTATGTCCCGCCGAATACAGTAACTGCGCAAGAGCCGCATCGATGGTCGAGCACATATACGTCCCGCTGTCTGCAACGATACCGCGCGCAATGACGACGATTTTCGCAGGAGAGTAACTTTGGGAAGTCGCATCGCTGACCCGCAGCGCAATCTCATAGGTGCCTGGCACATCTGCTACGAATCTTGTCTTGGCCAAGGCCGGAGTACTAAGGGCAGCAACGCTCCCTAAAGGTTTTGTAGTAAATGTCCAGCTATAACGAAGTACGTCGCCGTTAGCATCTGTCGACGTCGTGCCGTCGACTTCCACGTTCGCTCCAGCTATCACGTCACCCGGCCCAGTGGCATTGCTGACCGGTATATATGCAATCCCCGGTTCGGCAAAAGCCATGCCTTTCTCTATTGTCGGCGCCGTCGCCTCCCTGTTTTCTTTCGAATCCGCGAACCCAAGTAAGGCATCATTTCGCTTGGCACCTGTCTTCAGACTGTTCAACCAATAATTTGCTCCGGCAGCATCAGCTGGACGATGCAAGACGTTCTGGCACAAGCGATTGATAAATACGGAATCATCGTTTTGGGTTCCGTACACCCCCTTCGATTCGTCGCTCTTCAAGAACTCATCGGCGATTTGCCCCAGCGTTACTCCCCTGTTTTCGAGAGCATCTTTCCAGAAACCGAACCCTGCAACATCAGGCGTCCTGCCAAATGCAGCTTGGTAGAGCCTGTAGAGTTGCGCTGCCGGTCCTTCCTTATCGTAGACGACCGAAACGTCCGGCAAACGCACTTCCGTCGAGCTGAATTGGAAATTATTTAGCCCGGCAGATGTGGGTGTGCCGATCAGCTGGCCTTGAGACCATACGATGTCATATGCCCGCCGCTCTCCTGAAGCCACACTAGAGATTTTCGCCAAGCCTCTTTGATTCGATGCACTGGCGAGAACGACCTGAGCGTTTGTCGAATCCGTCGTGCCTGCACCACAGGCGGTAAGCAGAGAAATAACGCAAAGCAGGCCAAATTTATTTAGTGATCGCGACATCGATATTTCCAGTAAGAACATAGAATTCAATTGTCGTGATGATATCAGTAGTGTATTTTTGAAAACTCTCCAATAGTTGCAAACCAAAGATTCTTTCCAGCCAAGCTTTACCGCACGACCGTTCTTTTTGCTACACTGGGTCACCAAAAACATGAATGGAGACCCTCCCATGCGCACGCTCATCACCGCCGCCTTGATCGTCCTTGCCGCCCCGCTCGCCTTCGCGCAGGAATCGCCTGCCGGCCTGTGGAAGACCATTGACGACGCCTCCGGCAAGCCGAGCGCCCTGATCCGCATCACCGAGAACGGTGGCGTCTTGCAGGGCAAGATCGAGAAGCTGTTCCGCACGCCGGAAGAAGACCAGAACCCGAAATGCGTGCAGTGCACGGACGCGCGCAAGGACCAGCCGATCGTCGGCATGACGATCCTGAACGGCCTCAAGAAGGATGGGGATGAATACAACGGGGGCGAGATCCTCGACCCGAAGAACGGCAAAGTCTACAAGAGCAAGCTGACGGTGCGCGACGGCGGCAAGAAGCTGGAAGTGCGTGGCTACATCGGCATGCCGATGCTGGGCCGGTCGCAGATGTGGTTGCGCCAGGAGTAAAGGCGGCGCATGTTCTCCGTTGCGCCAGACCGTCGCCCCGGCGAAGGCCGGGGTCCGAGTTCGTTATGCCGCCACGCGCTTAACTTAGGTCCCGGCCTTCGCCGGGACGACATTTCTCGCTGGCCCGACTACTGCCTAGGCCGCCGCGCCAAGTGCCGGTCCAGCGCATTGCCGAAGCGCTGGCGGTCGGCCTGGCTGAAGGCGGCGGGACCGCCCGTGTCGACGCCGCCGCTCCTCAGCTCTTCCATGAAGGCGCGCATCGTCAATTGCTGGGCAATATTGTCCTTGGTGTAGAACTCGCCGCGCGGGTTCAGCGCGTCGCCGCCCTTCTCCAGCACCCTTGCCGCCAGCGGGATGTCGCCGGTGATCACCAAGTCGCCCGGCGCCAGGCGTTCGACGATCTCCGTATCGGCCACGTCCGCCCCGCTGGGCACCTGCAGCGCGCGGATGAAGCGCGAGCCGGGCACGCGCATCAGCTGGTTCGCCACCAGCGTCACCTGCAGCTCGAGCCGGTCGGCCACGCGGAACAGGATGTCCTTGATGACGGCGGGACAGGCGTCGGCGTCGACCCAGATCTGCATGGCGATCAACCCGGCGGCAGGTTGTCCCACAAATCGCCCGTCGGGCTGATGCGGGGTGCGGCGACGCCGAAGTGTCGATACGCCAGGGGCGTGGCGATGCGGCCGCGCGGGGTGCGCTGCAGATAGCCTTGCTGGATCAGGTAGGGCTCCAGCACGTCCTCGATGGTGTCGGCCGCCTCGCCGATCGCCGCCGCCAGGTTGCCGATGCCGACCGGGCCGCCGGAGAATTTGAAGAGCACCGCTTCCAGCAGCTTACGGTCCATCACGTCGAAGCCGACCGTGTCGACGTCGAGCATGCGCAGCGCGCGGTCGGCCATGTCCTTGGTGATTTCGCCGTTGCCCTTCACTTCCGCATAGTCGCGCACGCGGCGCAGCAGGCGGTTGGCGATACGCGGCGTGCCGCGCGCGCGCTTGGCGACTTCGCGCGCGCCCTCCTCGTTGATCGGCGCCTCGAGCAGCGCGGCGCTGCGCGCGACGATCTTGGTCAGTTCGTCGACATTGTAGAACTCCAGGCGGGCGACGATGCCGAAGCGGTCGCGCAGCGGATTCGTCAGCATGCCGGCGCGCGTGGTGGCGCCGACGAGGGTGAACGGCTGCAGGTCCAGCTTGACGGAACGTGCGGCCGGGCCTTCGCCGATCATGATGTCGATCTGGTAGTCCTCCAGCGCCGGGTACAGGATTTCCTCGACCACGGGCGACAGGCGGTGGATCTCGTCGATGAACAGGACGTCGTTGGCTTCCAGGTTCGTCAGCAGCGCGGCCAGGTCGCCCGGACGCTCCAGCACGGGGCCCGAGGTCTGGCGCAGGTTCACGCCCATCTCGCGCGCGATGATGTGCGCGAGCGTCGTCTTGCCCAGGCCCGGCGGGCCGAACAGCAGCGTGTGGTCGAGCGCTTCCTGGCGCTTGCGCGCGGCATGGATGAAGATCTCGAGCTGGTCGCGGATCTTTTCCTGTCCGACGTATTCTTCGAGATGCTTGGGCCGCAGCGCGCGTTCGATCGCCTCTTCGTTGGGCGAAGCGGGAGCGGCGTCGATGACGCGCTGTTCGGTGAAATTGTCGGTCTGGATGCTCATTGCTTCATGTATAAATGTGCGGCCATGCATGGTGGGCATGTGATGCCCACCCTACGGTCACCGCGCGGTCGCATGGTTCGATACACCGTAGGGTGGGCACCATGTGCCCACCATTGTGCGCGCAGATCAGGCTTTCGAGAGCGCCTTCAGCGCCAGCTTGATGCCATCCGACACGCTGGTACCCGCCGGCATGTTCTTGGTGGCGACCAGCGCTTCCTTGTCAGAATACCCCAAAGCCAGCAGCGCATTGAGCACGTCTGCCTGAGCATCGTCGCGCGGGGCGCCGCCGCCGACCACGCCGATGTCGGCCCCCAGCTTGCCCTTCAGTTCCAGCAGCAGGCGCTCGGCCGTCTTCTTGCCGATGCCCGGCACCTTGACCAGGCGTCCCGCCTCCTGCAGCGTGACGGCTTGCGCGAGTTCCGCCACGGTCATGCCGGACAGGATAGCCAGGGCCATGCGCGCGCCGATGCCGGTGATCTTGATCAGCTGGCGGAACACGGCGCGGTCGCTGTGCGTGCCGAAGCCGAACAGCAGGTGCGCATCCTCGCGCACCACGTAGTGGATGAACAGCGTGACCTTCTCGCCCGTGTGCGGCAGGTTGTAGAACGTGCTCATCGGGACGTCGACCTCATAGCCGACGCCGTTGCAATCGACGAGGACTTGCGGTGGATTTTTTTCCAGCAGGATTCCGGAGAGACGACCGATCATCGGTGACCTTTCATGTTCAGACGAGGCGGCCGCGCTTCATGTGCAGCGTCGGCTTCTTCGGGTTAGCCGGCGCCAGCGCGCCGACGAGGCCCAGCGTATCGTGGGTATTGGCGTGGCAGATCGCGATGCCGAGGGCGTCGGCGGCGTCCGTGCCCGGCAGGCCCGGCAGCTTCAGCAGGCGCGCGACCATGTCCTGCACCTGTGCCTTGACGGCTTTACCGGTGCCGACGACGGCCTGCTTGACCTGGGTCGGCGTGTACTCGGCCACGTCGAGGTCGGCGCCCACGAGGGCCGTGATGGCGGCGCCGCGCGCCTGGCCCAGCAGCAGCGTGGATTGCGGATTGACGTTGACGAAGACTTTTTCGATGGCCGCACAGGCCGGCTGGTAGGTCGCGACGATTTCGCTGACGCCCGTCAGGATCACTTTCAGGCGCGGCGGCAGCGCCCCTTCCGTGCCCGTCTTGATGGTGCCGGAAGCGATGTAGCGCAGGCGGTTGCCCTGCTTTTCGATGACGCCGAAACCCGTCGTGCGCAGGCCCGGGTCGATGCCGAGGATAATCATTATCGAATGTTATACCGGCGCGGGTGTTTCGTGGGAAAAATACTGTCTAAAAACACAGGGTGTGGCTTGCACGCATGGTGGGCATGTGATGCCCACCCTACTTGCGGCAGAACACCGGGGTCAGAGTCCAACCATCAACACCGGACTCTGACCCCTCCCACCATGGACCGCCCGATCAGTGACGGAAGTGGCGCGTACCAGTATAGAGCATCACCACGCCGCGCTCGTCCGCCGCGTCGATCACTTCCTGGTCGCGCATCGAGCCGCCCGGGTGGATCACGCAGGTCGCGCCCGCGTCGACGACCACGTCGAGACCATCGCGGAACGGGAAGAAGGCATCCGACGCCACGGCCGAACCGGCCAGCGACAGGCCCGCGTTCTGCGCCTTGATCGAGGCGATGCGGGCGGAGTCGATGCGGCTCATCTGGCCGGCGCCGACGCCCAGCGTCATGCCGCCGCCGCAGAACACGATGGCGTTCGACTTGACGTACTTGGCCACGCGCCACGCGAACATCAGGTCCTGCAGCTGCTGCGGGGTCGGCTGCTTCTTGCTGACCACGCGCAGGTCGGCCAGCGCCACGTCCTTGGCGTCCGGCGACTGCACCAGCAGGCCACCGCCGACGCGCTTGACGTCGAACAGGTTCTGGCCCTCGCCCAGCGCGATCTCGAGCAGGCGCACGTTCTGCTTGGCCGCCATGATGGTCAGCGCTTCGGCCGTGAAGGCCGGGGCGATCACGACTTCGACGAACAGCTTGGCGATCGCTTCCGCGGCGCGGCCGTCGACCGGCACGTTGAAGGCGATGATGCCGCCGAAGGCCGAGGTCGGGTCCGTCTTGAGCGCGCGCTGGTAGGCGTCCAGCGCATCGGCGCCGATCGCCACGCCGCACGGGTTCGCGTGCTTGATGATGACGCAGCCGGCCGGCTGCTCGAAGCCGCCCAGCGACTTGACGCATTCCCAGGCCGCATCGGCATCGGCGATGTTGTTGTACGACAGTTCCTTGCCCTGCAGCTGGCGGTAGTTGGCCAGGCTGCCGGCGGCCGGGACCAGGTCGCGGTAGAACGCGGCGCTCTGGTGCGGGTTCTCGCCGTAGCGCATGTCCTGGACTTTTTCGAAGTGCAGGTTCAGCGTCTGCGGGTAAGCGGCGCGGGTGGTGTGCTCGCGGTCTTCGCCCAGGCTGGTGAGATAGTTGGTGATGGCGCTGTCGTATTGCGCGGTGTGCGCGAACACTTTCTTGGCCAGGCGGAACTTGGTGTCGTAGCCGATATTGCCGGCCACCTCGCCGGTGCCCTTCATCTCGGCCAGCACTGGACCGTAGTCGGCCGGGTCGACGACGACGACGACGTCGCGGTGGTTCTTGGCCGCCGAACGCAGCATGGTCGGGCCGCCGATGTCGATGTTTTCGATCGCGTCTTCCAGCGAGCACTGCTCCTTGGCCACGGTCTGCTGGAACGGGTACAGGTTGACCACCACCATGTCGATCTGCGGGATGCCGTGCTCTTCCAGCTTGGCGACGTGCTCCGGCAGGTCGCGACGGGCCAGGATGCCGCCGTGGACTTTCGGGTGCAGCGTCTTGACGCGGCCGTCGAGCATTTCCGGGAAACCGGTGTAGTCGGCGACTTCGGTCACCGGCACGCCGTTATCCTGCAGCAGCTTGGCGGTACCGCCGGTGGACAGGATGTTCACGCCGAGCGCGGACAGCGAGCGCGCGAAATCCAGCACGCCGGTCTTGTCGGAGACGGAGATGAGAGCTTGTTTGATCATGGGAGTGCCTGTTGATGAAAATTCGTGTAGACGTACGGGTCCGGAGATGCCACCCGACGCAATCCACCACGCCGCGGCACTCCTGCCAGCGGCTTAGAGCAGCCCGTGCTCCTGCAGTTTCTTGCGCAGGGTGTTGCGGTTGATGCCCAGCATCTGCGCCGCATGCGACTGGTTGCCTTCGGCGCGCGTCATCACCACTTGCAGGATCGGTTTTTCGACGGTCAGGAGCATCATGTCGTAGATGTTCGACGGTTTTTGCTCGCCCAGGTCGTTGAAATAGTCTTCGAGGCTTTTCTGAACGACTTCCTGGATACTTTCTTTGCTCATTTTCCTGCTTTATCCTGGTTAAAAGCTGCTTGTGGCAGCGTCCGTCTCCGAATGTTCTTCTTGTTCTCTGCTGCGGGGTTCAGGCAGCGATCAGCTCGTCGGTCGTTTGTGCGGGCCGGTATTGTAACCGCTCGCCGAACTCGTGTTGCGATTTGAAAAATGCATCCACGGCTGCCAGCTGCTCGGCGGTCGATTCCATCCGGTTCATGCGCTGGCGGAATTCTTCGCCGCCCGGCAAGTCCTCGACATACCAGCCGATGTGCTTGCGCGCCGTACGCACGCCCAGGAATTCGCCGTAGAACGCGTAGTGGGCCGGCAGGTGCTCGTTCATCAGGCCGCGCACTTCCTCGACCAGCGGCGCCGGCAGCAGTTCGCCCGTGCGCAGGTAATGGTCGATCTCGCGGCAGATCCACGGACGGCCCTGGGCCGCGCGGCCGATCATGACGGCGTCCGCACCCGTATAGTCGAGCACGAACTTCGCCTTTTCCGGCGTCGTGATGTCGCCGTTGGCGACGACGGGAATCGCCACGGCCGCCTTCACCGCCTTGATCGTGTCGTACTCGGCCTCGCCCTTGTAGCCGTCGGCGCGGGTGCGGCCATGCAGCGTCAGCATGGCGATGCCGGCCTGCTCGGCCATGCGCGCGATGGTCAGGGCGTTCTTGTTTTCGCGATCCCAGCCGGTGCGGAACTTCAGCGTGACGGGCACGTCGACGGCATTCACCACCGTCTCGAGGATGCGCTGCACCAGGTCTTCGTGCTGCAGCAGCGCCGAGCCGCACCAGTTGTTGCAGACCTTCTTGACCGGGCAGCCCATATTGATGTCGATGATCTGGGCGCCGCGCTCGACGTTGAACTTGGCGCATTCGGCCAGGTCGTGCGGGTCGGCGCCGGCGATCTGCACGGCCTTCGGTTCCATCTCGCCTTCGTGGTCGGTGCGGCGCGCCGATTTCTCGCTGGCCCACAGGCGTGGGTTCGATGCCGCCATTTCCGACACGGCATAGCCGGCGCCGAGCTGCTTGCACAGTTGGCGGAACGGCCGGTCCGTCACGCCAGCCATCGGAGCGACGAACACATTATTGCGCAGCGTATAAGGACCAATTTGCACGGCAGAAAATCATCGGAAAGATCGGGAACTCGCTATTTTACCCGAAGTGCTGCTTAATTTCTCAGCACTATTTTTTGCAAGCTGTTGCGCACATGACATAAACAGGCTTGCAAAATGGGGGCTGCCGGACCTCAGGGCAGTTCGTCGAGGACGGCCGGACGCAAGTGTTCGACCTCGCCCCAGCTGCACAGTTCGAGGCGTCCGTCGGCCGGGTGGTAGCGGAAGCGGTTGATGCTGGCGTTATACACCTTGAAGTCGCGCGGGGTCTCGAGCGGCAGGCCCAGCGCCAGGCGGTAGGCGCATTCCAGCACGCCGCCGTGCGCGACCAGGGCCAGCGTCGCGCCCGGGGTCGTCGTCGCGGCGTCTGCCGCCAGCGCCAGGATCGCGCCGGTGGCGCGGGCGAAGAAATCGCGGAAGGTCTCGGCGCGGTTGCGCCCCTCGGGCAGGCGAGCATCGACGTCGCGCGCCTGCCAGGCGGCGAATTCGCGCGGGAAGCGCTGCTCGATGTCGCTGTACAGCAAGCCTTCGAAGCCGCCGTAGCCGCGCTCGCGCAAGCGTTCGTCCTCGCGCAGCGCCAAGCCTTTGAGGTGGGCCACGGCCTGGGCCGTCTGGCGTGCGCGCATCAGGTCGCTGGAGAAGACGGCATCGATGGATTCGGCGGCCAGCGCCCCCGCCAGCAGGCCGGCCTGGCGCTCGCCTTCCGCGTTCAGCGGGATGTCGAGGTGGCCCTGCAGGCGGCGCTCGGCATTCCAGGCGGTTTCGCCGTGGCGGATCAGGAGGATGTCGATGGGTGCGGCGTTGGTATCGTTGGTCATGCGTCAGGAAGGTTGCCCGATCAGGTCAGGGACCGTGCCGGGGTTCAGCGTATAGACGCCGAAGATGCGCGCCTCGTCGAGGATGTGGCCGGTGATCGCCAGGCGTGCTTCCTGCCCGGTGAAGCGGCCTTCGAGCGGCAGGCGCGGGATGTCGAGTGCATACAGCGTAAAGACGTAGGTGTGCACGCGTTCGTCGTTCCAGGGCGGGCATGGACCATCGTAGCCGAAGTACTCGCCGGCCATGTCCGGATCGTTCGCGAACCACTCGGTGTAGTCGTTGACGCCTTGGCGCAACTGGTGCTCGGTGCCGTTCTTGATGGTGAACGGCACCAGCGGCCCGGGTTTCCCGCCCGGGGTGACCATGTCCGAGAACAGGCCTTCGCCGAAGGACTTCAGGCAGACGGGGATGTCGGCCAGCACCCAATGGTAGAAGTCCTGGCGGGGCACGGCGTCGGCGACCGTGCGGCCCTCCTGGTTGACGTCCTTGCCGACGGCGGGCACGTCGAGGTCGTGCGCCAGCAGCAGCAAGGACTGGGTACCGGCCGGCACGTCGTCCCAGGCGACGTGGGGGCTGCGATTGCTCGACAGCCGCACATGGCTGTCCGGATCCATTTCCGCGAACGCGCAGCGCGGCGGAATCATGTCGCCTTCGGTAAAGGAATCGCTCCAGATTTTCATGATCGTGTCTCCTGCCACCGGTCCATATGACCCGCGCCCGGCGGCGCAGTTTCATCCAATCAGCTGGCCGGCTTGGGTGGATCAATGCGCAGCCAGAAGGTCACCGGTCCGTCGTTGACCAGCGCCACCTGCATGTCGGCGCCGAAGCGGCCGGTTTCGACGATAGCGTGGCGTTCGCGCGCGCGGCGCACGGCATGGTCGAACAAACGGCGGCCGTCCTCGGGAGCGGCGGCCGGCGAAAACGACGGGCGGGTGCCGGAACGGGTGTCGGCGGCCAGCGTGAACTGCGGCACCAGCAGCAGGCTGCCGGCGACGTCGACGACGCTGCGGTTCATCTTGCCGGCGTCGTCGGAAAACACGCGGTAGCCGAGCAGCTTCGTCAGCAAGGCGTCGGCCTCGCGTTCGGTATCGCCCTTCTCGGCGCACACGAGCACCATCAGGCCGGGCCCGATCGCGCCGACGACCTCGCCGCCGACGGTGACGCTGGCCTGCGTCACCCGTTGCAGCAGGCCGATCATGCGCTCAAGGTCACGCGGGCGAACTTGCGCTTGCCGACCTGCAGGACGAAGGTGCCGGCGGCGATCTGCAGCGCCTTGTCCGACACCACGGCGCCGTCGATGCGCACGCCGCCCTGGTCGACCATGCGCATGGCTTCCGAGCTGGATGCGCACAGGCCGGTCTGGCGCAGCAGCTGCGCCAGGCCCAGCGGCGCACCGGAGATGGCCACTTCCGGCACGTCGTCCGGGATGCCGCCCTTGGAGCGGTTGACGAAGTCGGCCAGCGCATCTTCGGCCGCCTGCTGCGAGTGGAAGCGCGCGACGATTTCCTGGGCCAGCGCGACCTTCGCGTCGCGCGGATTGCGGCCGCCCTCGACCTCGGCCCGCAGCGCTGCCAGATCCTGCAGCGAGCGGAACGACAGCAGCTCGTAGTACTTCCACATCATCACGTCGGAGATGCTCATCAGCTTGCCGAACATGGTGTTGGCCGGCTCGGTGATGCCGATGTAGTTGTTCTTCGACTTGGACATCTTGTCGACGCCGTCCAGGCCTTCCAGCAGCGGCATCGTCAGGATGCACTGCGGCTCCTGGCCGTAGTCTTTCTGCAACTCGCGGCCCACCAGCAGGTTGAATTTCTGATCCGTTCCACCTAGCTCAAGGTCGGCTTTCAAAGCCACGGAATCATAGCCTTGCATCAAAGGGTAGAGGAACTCATGCACCGAGATCGGAGTCCCACTCTTGTAGCGCTTGGTGAAGTCGTCGCGTTCCATCATGCGGGCCACGGTGTAGCGCGAGGCCAGCTGGATCATCCCGCGTGCGCCCAGCGGATCGCACCATTCGGAGTTGTAGCGGATTTCGGTGCGCTCGGCGTCCAGCACGAGGGAAGCCTGCTTGAAATAGGTCATCGCATTCGCTTCGACCTGTTCGCGGGTCAGCGGCGGACGGGTGACGTTGCGGCCCGACGGGTCGCCGATCATCGAGGTGAAGTCGCCGATCAGGAAAATCACCTGGTGACCCAGGTCTTGCAGCTGGCGCAGCTTGTTCAGCACCACGGTGTGGCCCAGGTGCAGGTCCGGGGCGGTCGGGTCCAGGCCCAGCTTGATGCGCAGCGGGGTGCCGGTCTTTTCGGAACGCGCCAGTTTCTGGGCGAATTCGGCTTCGATCAGCAGTTCGTCGACGCCGCGTTTGGTAATCGCAAGCGCTTCCTGCACAGCGTCAGTCAGGGGAAGAGGCGCGGCTGCACTTGTCATTTGTGCATTACCAGAAGTTTCTGCGGAGGTCATAAAATTCTTGTAGGAGTAGGACTAAAACGGTTGTAGGACCTCATACTTTGGTATAATTCGCGATCCCGTCAATCTTGCTGCATGAAAAGTTTTACCGACAACAAGAAGCAAAATAACAACAAAGTGGTGTTGGTCTAGGCTGTTCAAGCGGTAAATTTTAACTGATTGCATGAACCCTATACAGAAAATCACCGGCAAGCGCTGGTTTGGCCTGGCCGAGACGAGCCGCAAGACCCGGATCGTCGCCGGCGGCGCCGCAGCCCTGGCGCTGTGCGCGTTCGGTGCCACCGCAGTTGCCCCGATCGCCCCCGATCCGGCCGACCTGCCGGTCAAGTCGATCTCCCAGGACCTGCAACTGCCTAACCTGGCCGACCAGATCGCTGCCCTCCAGCAAGACGAACAGCAATTCATCCGCGAAGAACGCCTCCGCCCGGGCGACTCCCTGGCTTCCGTGTTCACCCGCCTCGGCATCGAAGACCAGCAAGCCCAGGCCTTCGTCCGTTCCGACAAGACGGCCCGCGCCATCCTCTCCCTGAAAACCGGCAAGCGCGTGCAGGCCGAGACCGACGAAAACGGCATGCTGCTGACGCTGCGCGCTACCGTTCCCGTCAACAGCAACGAATTCAAGACCATCACCGTGTCGCGCAAGGGCGAGAAATTCGTCTCCGACCTGGCCCCGGCCCAGCTGGAGCGTCGCGTCGAGATGCGTTCGCGCGAGATCTCGACCTCGCTGTACGCCGCCACCGACGCGAATACCGACGGCGCCCAGATCCCGGATTCGGTGGTCAACCAGATCATCGAGATGTTCTCGACCAATATCGACTTCCGCGGCGACCTGAAGCGCGGCGACCGTTTCAACGTCGTCTACGAAACCTTCTGGATGGACGGCGAGATGGTCAAGACCGGCCGCGTGCTGGCCGGCGAGTTCATCAACCGCGGCGTGGCCTACCAGTCGGTGTGGTACGAAGATCCCGTCTCCAAGCAGGGCGGTTACTACAGCCCGGACGGCAAGTCGCTGAAGAAAGCCTTCCTGAAATCCCCGGTCGCGTTCAACCGCATCTCCTCGGGCTTCTCGATGCGCGTGCACCCCGTGTTCGGCACCTGGAAGCAGCACAAGGGCGTCGACATGGCCGCCCCGTCGGGCACCCCGATCCGCGCTTCCGGCGACGGCACCGTGGACTTCGTCGGCGTCTCGAACGGCTACGGCAATATGGTCGTCCTGAAGCACTGGTCGAACTACAGCACCGCCTACGGCCACATGAGCCGCTTCGCCAGCGGTCTGCGCCGCGGCCAGAAGGTCGCCCAGGGCGACGTGATCGGCTACGTCGGTTCCACCGGCTGGGCCACCGGCCCGCACCTGCACTATGAATTCCGCATCGGCGGCCAGGCAACGGACCCGATGAAGCTGAAGAACCTGCAGCAGCAGCCGCTGACCACGGGCGAACTGAACCGCTTCCGCACCGCGGCCGCCGACATGTCGCACCGCTTCTCGCTGCTGACCCCGGCCGGCGGCGCGATGGCTGCCCGCTGATCCAGTCCAGCCCCGACAAGAACGCCTTGCCCCGCCCGCGGAGCAAGGCGTTTTGCTTTGGGGCCCGGTGGGCACATGGTGCCCACCCTACCCATATAGAGAACAGACCATGGCTGCTTCCACTCTCTACATCGGCCTCATGTCCGGCACCAGCCTGGACGGCGTGGACGGCGTGCTCGCCGATTTCTCCGGCCGCGGCATCCGCACGCTGGACGCCGCCTTCGCGCCCTTCCCTCCCGAACTGCGTAGCGAGCTGATGGCGCTGCAAGCCGCCAGCGCCAACGAACTCGAACGCGAGGCGCTGGCCGCCAACGCGCTGGCGCGCTGCTATGCCGCGTGCGTGCAGGCGCTGCTGGCCAAGGCGCCGGGCCCCGTGCGCGCCGTCGCCGTGCACGGCCAGACCATCCGCCATCGCCCCGAACTGGGCTTCACGCGCCAGACCAACAATCCGGCCCTGCTGGCCGAACTGACGGGCATCGATGTGATCGCCGACTTCCGCAGCCGCGACGTCGCGGCCGGCGGCCAGGGCGCCCCGCTGGTGCCGGCTTTCCACGAAGCCCGCTTCGGCAAACGCGGCCAAGTGCGCGTGGTGGTGAACATCGGCGGCATCGGCAATATCAGCGTGCTGCACGGCGACGGCCGCATCGGCGGCTACGACACGGGACCGGGCAACGTGTTGATGGACTTGTGGATCGCACGCCACCTGGGCAAGCCCTACGACGAGGACGGCGCCTGGGCGGCAAGCGGCCGCGTCGACGATGCCTTGCTGCAGACGCTGCTCGACGAACCCTTCTTCCGCCAGCCGCCGCCCAAGAGCACGGGCCGAGACCTGTTCCATGCCGACTGGCTCGACGCCAGGCTGGCGCACCATCCGGGCCTGGCCCCGGCCGACGTGCAGGCCACGCTGACCTGCTTGACTGCCGTCTCGATCGCCGACGCGATCCGCCAGGAGACGAAAGGCCGGACCCCACACGCCGTCTACGTGTGCGGCGGCGGCGCCTACAACGCCGTGCTGCTGCGCGAGATCGCCCATGCGCTTGGCGGCAAGGTTCCGGTGGAATCGACCGACACGCTGGGCGTGGCGCCTAACCGCGTCGAAGCCCTCGCCTTTGCCTGGCTCGGCTACCGCTTCACGCGGCGCCAGCCGGGCAATCTGCCGGCCGTCACGGGCGCGGCCGGGCTGCGCGTGCTGGGGGCGCTGTATCCGGCCTGATCTTGTCTGCGTTCACTGCCGGGAGCCGGTGCGCCTGGGCAGGTGATCGTGCGCTGTGGCGTAGGCGAACAATAACGTTTGCCGAGTTCTCCTACAGAGCGGACCGATGTCGACCTAATGTTCGTGCAAGCCAGCGAGCCGCAGAAGGCTCGGACTTCCGGTTTCGGCCCAGGCTGTGTAAAAACGCAGGGCCATGTAAACGAAACCGGGTCGGTAAACG
>CAUSCY010000005.1:0-164228 GCA_963529995.1 uncultured Massilia sp.
CAGTTTCTCAAATCCAATCCGAATGAACAACCTATTGAAACATCACACCTAGGCCGCGACCACGCGGTCGCGTCCCGCCGCCTTGGCCTGGTACAGCACCTTGTCGGCGCGGTTGACGGTATCGGTCAGCGCCTCGTTGCCGCGGCGCGCGGCCAGGCCGGCTGAAAACGTGATGCGCAAGCCCGGGTCGATCGCCGGCAGCGCGATGGCCGCGACGTCGGCGCGCATGCGTTCGAGCAGCGCGGCGCCATCGACCGGATCGGTATCGGGCAGCATCAGCAGGAATTCCTCGCCGCCCCAGCGCGCCAGCATGTCGCTGCTGCGCAGGCGCGCACGCGCGGTGAGCGCGAACAGGCGCAGCACGGTGTCGCCGGCGGCATGTCCGTGCAGGTCGTTGATGCGCTTGAAATGGTCGATGTCCAGCAGGGCGATGCAGATCGGCCGGCCGCCCGGCGTACGCCGCTGCTCGCGTCCCAGCGCCTCGTTCATGTGGCGGCGGTTGGCCAGGCCCGTCAGTTCGTCGATCGTGGCCAGCGTGCGGATCGTGCCCAGTGCCACCTCCAGCTCCGCCTTCTGGCGTTTCAGGCGCGCGCGCAGCTTGCTCATCTCGCCGGTGAGGAAGGTCACGGCCAGCGAGCAGGCGGCCATGATCGCGAAGGTCACCGCCTCGACCTCGGGCGGATAGTGCAGCGGGTCCTGCGCCTGGTGCCACCACATCGTCGTGCCCAGGCCGGCCAGGCCGACCAGCGCGAGGCGCAGCGTCTGGCCGGGCCGCAGCGCGAACGTGCAGAAGACGATCACCACCATCAATCCCATCAGCGTGGCGCCGCGCAGCGGCCCGGCGATCGAATAGCCCCAGATATTGCAGCCGATGCCCAGCAGGCCCTGCAAGGTGGCCAGCGTCGTCGGCGCGATCTTCAGGCGGTCGCTCGCGCGAATCAGCACGTACGAGGCGAGCACGATGAAGACCGTGTAGGCCGCCAGGGGCAGCAGCGGGTCGCGCGCCACCAGGCCCTTGGTCGAATACAGCAGCATCAGCAGGACGAAGAAGCCGTACAGGCAGGCGGTGGCGACCCAGTAGCGCAGCATGCGGCGCATGCGCGGATCGAGGCCGAAGACGAGGTCGACGAAACGCATGGCGGGGCTCATCCCGCCAGCGCGGCAGGGACGCTGTCGCGGCGCTGCTGGGCGCGCAGCATCTCGGCAATGCGTTCGGCGGGCACCGGAGGGCTGAACAGGTAGCCCTGCATCTCGTCGCAGCCGTGCTCGCGCAGGAAGTCGCGCTGTTCCTCGGTCTCCACGCCCTCGGCGATCACGCGCAGGCCCAGGCGGTGGGCTAGCGAGATCACGGCCAGCGCGATGGCCTGGTCGTCGGCGTCGTGGGCCAGGTCGCGCACGAAGGACTTGTCGATCTTGAGGGTGCTGATCGGGAAGGACTTCAGCGCCGACAGGCTCGAGTAGCCGGTGCCGAAGTCGTCGATCGACAACGACACGCCCATCTCCTTCAGTTCGCGCATGCGTTCGACGGCCTGGTGCAGGTCGCGCATCAGCAGGCTTTCCGTCACTTCCAGTTCGAGCGCGGACGGGGGCAGGCCGGAATCGTGCAGCGCGCCGGCGACGCGTTCGACCAGGCGCAGTTCCTCGAACTGGCGCGCCGACACGTTGACCGACACCGTCAGCGTGCCGAGGCCGGCCGCGGCCCAGGCGCGGGTCTGGCGGCAGGCGGTGCGCACCACCCACTCTCCCAGGCCGACGATCAGGCCCGACTCCTCGGCCAGGCCGATGAAGCGCGGCGGCGGCACCAGGCCGTGTTCCGGATGGCGCCAGCGGATCAGCGCCTCGACGCCGAACAGGCGGCCCGTGTGCAGGTCGATCTTGGGCTGGTACAGCAAGTGGAAGCTGCCCGCCGGCGTCTCCGGCGGATTGCTCATGCCCGAATACAGCAGCGTCGCGTCCATCGCCTTGCGCATGCCTTCCAGCAGGAGCAGCTTTTCCTCGACGCTGGCATTCATCTCGCGCGTATAGAACTGGAAGTTGTTGCTGCCCAGGTCCTTGGCGCGGTACATGGCCGCGTCGGCATTCATCATGAGGGTCTTCGGATCGGTGCCGTCGCGCGGGTACATCACCACGCCCATGCTGCAGCTGACCTGCACGGCCTGCTCGCCGATCTGCACCGGCTCGGTGACGGCCTGGCGGATCTTTTCCAGCAGCGGCGTGAGCAGCAAGGGGTTTTCCTGCACGTCGGGCAGCAGGATCACGAATTCGTCGCCGCCCATGCGGCCCAGGGTGTCGGTGCGGCGCAGGCAGGCCTGCATGCGCCCGCCCACCACCTGCAGCAGTTCGTCGCCGGCATTGTGGCCCAGGCCGTCGTTGACGAGCTTGAAGCCGTCCAGGTCGACGAACACGAGGGCCAGGCGGCCGCCGGCGCGCTCGGCGTTGCGGATCGCCTCGTCCAGGCGGTCGCGGATCAGGCTGCGGTTCGGCAGTCCGGTCAGCTCGTCGTGGTGGGCCATGTGGCGGATGCGTTCCTCGGTGCGCTTGCGTTCCGTGATGTTGCGCACCATCGCCACCGCGCCGCCTTCGACCGGCACGAACTGGCGCTGCAGCCATTGGCCGGCGGCGGGGCCGGTCTGGGCCTGCCATTCCGTTTCCATGACGCGGCCTTCGGCGACCACCCGCAGCAACTGCTCGAACATGCCGTTGGTGCGGTAGAAGGGCATCAGCACGCCCAGCGGCTGGCCGACCATCGCGTCCTTGGCGATGCCGGTGAGCTGCTCGGCGCGGCTGTTCGTATGCTCGACGAGGAAGTCGGCGATGGCGCCGTCTGGACCATGTCTGCTCCTGAGCACGAACACGGCGTCCAGGCTCGCTTCGGACGCCGCCGCATAGGTTTCCTGGGCGCGCCGTTCGCGGCGGCGCGCCTTGGCCAGCTGCCAGGACCAGGCGCTGATCATGCCCACCAGCGCCACCAGCAGCGCGCTGCAGGCGGCGGCCGCCGCCAGGTAGCTGCGGCGGTGCTGCTGGAACAGCGCCATCTGCTCGCTCTCGGCCAGGCCGACCAGCACGGACAAGGGGAAGCCGTGCAGGCGGCGCACGCTGGCATAGCGCGCGACGTTGTCCGGCGCCGTCGGATGCGGCAGCACGACCTGTTCGCCGAAGCCGGCGAGGGCGATCGTCTGGCCCCAGGTGACCTGCTCGCCGATGCGCAGCGCGCGTGCCACGCCGTCGCTGCTGCCGACCAGCGCCAGCAGGCCCAGTTCGCCCTCGCGCGAGCGCTCGTAGGAACTGGTGAAATAGGAGGGGTCGACTTCGACGATCGCAATGCCGGCGAACCGTCCGTAGCCGTCGTTGATGCGGCGCGTGAAGCGCAGGTGCGCTTCGGCGCGGCCGGCCTGCACGGCGGCCGGCTCGCCGCGGGTCTGGCTGACGCAGGGTTCCCCGCCATCCTCGCGCTGCTGCGCCAGGAAGCAGGATTCGGCCGAGACGTCGGCCACGCTGGACGCCGGATTGCTGTCGACGACCTTGCCGTCGCGGTCCGCCACGCTGACCTGGAACACGAGCGCCGGCGGCAGCAGGCCCTGGCCGCGCAGCGCGGGCAGGGCGGCGCCGGCACCCTTCATTTCGACGGCATACTTGACCACCTTCAGGGTCTGGTCGATGGCGTTCAGGTTGCGCGCCATCTGCGCTTCGTAGGTATCGACCTGTTCGCGCGCAGCGTCGCGCGCGGCATCGACCGCTGCGCTGCGCTCGGCGTCGATGAAGTGGAAGGTGCTGAGCCAGATCGCCGCCAGCGGCAGCAGCGCGAACAGGGGCAGCGCGATATACGTCTCGAGCGCGCGCCCGAAGCGGCGCGCCAGGCGGCCCCGCGGCGTGGCGGCGGCCATCACTGCACCACCAGCACGGCGCGCACGCTGGGATCGAGCGCGCTGCGGTCGATGTAGCCGACCGCGTCCGGATTGTCGGCGACCTTGCGCCGCACCGCCGCGCTGTCGGCCACTTCGGCAGGTGGCTGGCCACGCCCGGTGAACACGAGCTTGGACCAGTGGGCCTTGAGCAGGGCCGGGGTCTTGTTGGCCACACGCGCATAGAACTCGTCGCGTAGCGGCGAGCCGAGGTGCTGGTCGAGCGGCACGGCCTCGACGCCGTCGGGGAAGCGCGCCGACTGGCCGAGGAAGATCGCGGCCACCTGGTCGGCACGCAGCGCGGTGACGGTGCTCCTGGCCGAGACGATCACGACGAGGTCGGCGCCATGGGCGCTGCCCTGGACCGTATTGGTCAGCAGGGCGCACAGCGCGGCCGCGCCGAGGCGGTAGAAAAGCTTGGGCGCTCGCATGTCAGTACACGAAGTCGAAGGCGACGCTGACCACGTGGGCGGTCCGGTCCGAGCGGAAGCCCGGCGTCTGGTTGATCAAGGTGCCGCGCGAGCCGTGGCGCGGCGTGACGCGGTCGTACTGCAGCTTGAGCGCTGCGTTCTGCATCAGGTCCCAGCGCACGCCGGCGCTGGCCGTGTCCTGTTGCGGGATCGCGGACAGCAGGGTATTCAGGCCGCCGTTCAGCGCGGCGCCGACAGGCGCGAGCTGGGGCGGCAGGGCGCCCAGCGGCAGGCCCGGGTCGGTCGTGTCGCCGGTGGCGCGCACCGTCGACAGCGTGGCGTACGGCGTCCAGGCCTTCCAGCGCCAGCCGGCGCTGACGTAGGCGCTGCGCGTGGAGCTGAAGAAGAAATCGGTATGCAGCGCGCCCGCTTCGGCCATCACGAACCAGTCGCCCGGATCGTAGTTGACGCCGATGTTCGCCACGCGCATGCGCTTGTGGTCCATCTCCCAGCGGCGGCTCAGCGCCCGGCCGGGCGGGCCGAACTGGTCCAGGGCGCGGAACAGTTCATCGCCCAGGTTGCTGCTGACCTCGGCCTGGATCGCGTTCGCGCGCACGCTCAGCGCGCCCCATTCGCTGATGTGGGAGATGCCGACGATGCCGCGCGCGTGGGCGGTCAGCGAACGCCCCAGCGTGGGGTTGTCGTGGCCATAGAAGACCTGGGAGGTATTGCGCACGCTTCCGAGGCTCCAGTGCAGCGTGGCATCGATGCCGTCGCTGTTCGTCACCGGCACGACGCCATAGGCCTCGACCGGCGGCCGCACCCACGGATAGGCGTAGCCCACGCGGCGGTAATCCGCCGTCAGGAACAAGGGCAGGGCGACGCGGCCCAGGCGCAGCGCGAGTTCGGGCGTGACCTGGTACTTGACGTTGGCCCATTCGACCTTGGGCCGGTAGCTGTTGTCGAGGCCCTGTTCGCTGACCACCTGCAGCACCGCCGACCAGCGCTTGTCCAGGTTCAGGTCGAGCTGCATGCCGAGGCAGGTGTCGACGTCGGCGCTCCAGCTGCCGGACGCGCCCGCGCCCGTGTTCTTCATGAACGAGGACGTGTAGTCGGCTTGGCGCTCGCTCGAATGCACGGCGCCGATGGTGCCGAAGCCGGACACCGACCACAGGGGCCGTTCCTGCGCCTGCGCGGCGCCGGCCATGCCGAGCGCGAGCAGGGAGAGAGTCAGGATGGAATGACGGGGTCTTTGCTGCATGTTTGTTTCCTGGTGGACCAGTAATGACGCTTGGGCCCAACGGAGCACCAGCGGGCAGGACAAGGCACGCCTGCGCATCATGCAGGCCGGATGCGCGATCGCGCGGAGCTCGACTGTAATGCCGGTTTCGGCAAATGTCCATGTCCACACGGCAACAAATATGATGAATTTGCTAGTTGTTGCGTAGTGGCAACGCAGCTTGTCACAATTCGCGCCGGCCAGGTGCCGGCGCTTGATGCCTTGTCACCAGAGGCGGGTGCCGTCCAGGTCCAGCTGGGTCAGGTACAGGCGCACGTCGAATTCGAACTGGTGGTACTGGGGCTCCATCCAGCAGCACAATTTATAGAAGGCCTTGTCGTGGTCCTTTTCCTTCAGGTGGGCCAGTTCGTGCACGACGATCATGCGCAGGAATTCCGGCGGAGCGTCGCGGAACACGCTGCCGATGCGGATCTCGTGCTTGGCCTTCAACTTGCCGCCCTGGACGCGCGAGATGGCCGTGTGCAGGCCCAGCGCCTGCTGGACGATGCCGATCTTGCTGTCGTAGGCGACCTTGGAGACGGGGTTGGCGTTGCGCAGGTAGTCGTCCTTCAGGTCCTGGACATAGGCATACAGGGCCTTGTCGGTGCGGACGGCATGGGGAGCGGGATAGCGCTGGCGCAGGTGGTCGGCCAGGCGGCCTTCGGCGACCAGGCGCTCGACCTGGGACAGCAGATGGGTGGGATAGGCGCTCAGGTATTTCAGACGGGACATAGGCGGACGGGAGGCAAGGCGCGCACTGTACCATGCCCGTGCGCGCCTTGCCTGCATCAACCCTCCTTGCCACCCTGGCGGTTGCCGGCCTTTGCGGCGGCGGCTGCGCGGTTGGCCGATTGCCGGCTTTCTCCGCCCTTGCGTCCGATATCGGCCATGTGGGCCCGGTTGCGGCTGACCACTTCACCGCCTTTCTGTCCCGCGCGGCGCGCTTCCTCCGAATCGAATTCGTGCGCCGTGCCTTTCTGGTGGGCGGCCTGGCCGCCCTTGCTGGCGATTTGTCGCTGCTGGTTCTGGTCCATCGCTGCGAAACCGCGCTTGGCCGGCTGGCTTTTCTGCTCGCTGCCGCCGGAGTCGGCATTCCCCTTGCCGCCTTCCTTGCTAGTCGCCATATCGATCTCCTTGTGCCTGTCGGTGAACATTCCCTGCCGAGCGTCCATGGATGCGCTCGTGGGTTTAGAGAGGCGAGGAGAGCGATAGTTCGGGGACGGCGCACATTTTCATCTGTGCGAAAACGCGTCCGGCCGCGGGCGCGTCGTTGTTGTTGAAATGCCGAAATTGCAACGTCGTGCGACAATGATCCGGCTGTCCTTCTTCAATCCATCCATCGAGCGCATGACGTATCCAGAATATATCCTGACCCTGTCCTGCCTGGACCACCGCGGCATCGTGCTGCGCGTGTCGGGCTTCCTTGCCGAACACGGCTGCAACATCATCGACTCGGCGCAGTTCGGCGACCCCGAATCGAAGCTGTTCTTCATGCGCGTGCATTTCGCGCTGGAGGACGACGCCGTGTCCGACGAGCTGCTGCGCGCCGGCTTCGGTTCGCTGTGCGGCGACCTCGGCGCCGCCGGCCAGCTGCACGATGCGGGCAGCAAGCCGCGCGTGATGATCATGGTCTCGAAGATCGGCCATTGCCTGAACGACCTGCTGTTCCGCTACAAGAGCGGCCTGCTGCCGGTCGAAATCCCGGCCATCGTGTCGAACCACATGGACTTCTACCAGCTCGCGGCAAGTTACAATATCCCCTTTCACCACTTGCCGCTCGAGGCCGGTGCCAGCGAATCGGCCAAGCTCGCCCAGGAGGCGCGCATCATCGATCTACTGGATACCCACCGCATCGACCTGGTCGTGCTGGCGCGCTACATGCAGATCCTGTCGCCGGGACTGTGCGAAGCCTTGAAGGGCAGGGCGATCAACATCCACCATTCCTTCCTGCCCAGCTTCAAGGGCGCGCGCCCGTATGCCCAGGCCTACCGGCGCGGGGTCAAGCTGATCGGCGCCACCGCCCATTTCGTCACCGGCGACCTGGACGAAGGCCCGATCATCGAGCAGGACGTCGAACGCGTCGACCACGCCATGCGCCCCGAGGAATTGACGGCGATCGGGCGCGACGTCGAGAGCGTCGTGCTGGCGCGCGCGGTCAAGTGGTTCGTGGAACACCGTATCCTGCTGAACGGCGACAAGACCGTCGTGTTCAGCTGAACCTGACAAAGAAAGTAGGCAGCACCCGATGGCCCTGAAAGCAACGATCTACAAGGCAGACCTGAACATCGCGGACATGGACCGCAACTACTACGAGGAGCACGCGCTCACCATCGCGCGTCATCCTTCCGAAACCGACGAGCGGGTGATGATCCGCCTGCTCGCCTTCGCCCTGCACGCCGACCCGGCGCTCGCGTTCGGCAAGGACCTGTTCGACGTCGAGGAGCCGGCCCTGTGGCTGAAGGACCTGACCGGCGCGATCCAGACCTGGATCGAGGTCGGCCAGCCCGACGAACGCCGCCTGCTCAAGGCCGCCGGCCGCGCCGAACGCGTGATCGTGTACAGCTATAGCGCCACCAGCGACATCTGGTTCAAGGGCCTGGCCAGCAAGATCGACCGCAACCGCAAGATCAGCGTGATCAACATCCCGGCCGAGACCAGCGCCCAGCTCGAGAAGCTGGCCCAGCGCAGCATGCAGCTGCAGTGCACGATCCAGGACGGGCAGGTGTGGCTGACCGACGGGACCGATACGGTGCTGGTGGAGCGCGAGGTGCTGATGGGAGAGCGGTGAATCCGGATATACTTGATCGGACCAGCGATATAAATCTGCGTCATTCCCGCGAAGGCGGGAATCCATGCTGAAGCGCAGGAATCGTGCAACCGGTGAGCGCGCGAGACGCTTCCGACTGCGTGGCTTCGGAACCTCAGCATGGGTCCCCGCCTTCGCGGGGACGACGGAATTCATACTTGACGACATCATGACCCAACGATTCCTGCCCCGCCTCCTCGCCCTGGCCGCCGCCAGCCTCGTATCAAGTGCCGCGCTGGCCCAGGTCAGCGTGACGGACCCGTGGATCCGCGCCACCGTCCCCACCCAGAAGACGACGGGCGCGTTCATGCAGCTGAAGTCGGCCAAGGCGGCGCGCCTGGTCGAGGTCAAGAGCCCGGTCGCGGGCCGCGTCGAGATCCACGAGATGGCGATGCAGGGCCAGACCATGCGCATGCGCGCCATCGACGGCCTCGACCTGCCCGCCAACCAACCCGTGAACCTGGCCTCGGGCGGCTACCACATCATGATGTTCGACCTGCAGCGCCAGTTGAAGGAAGGCGAGCAGGTGCCGCTGACGCTGACCGTGCAGGATGCCGCCGGCAAGCGCGAGAGCGTGGCGGTGCAGGTGCCGGTCAAGCCCTTGACCTACAAACCTGCCGGCGCCGCGCATTGAGGTCGGGTCAGAGCCCGGTGTTGCTTTTCAAGGGGCTCTGACCCTGGTTTTTCATTAATTGGGCGCCGACCCGATACGACGGGCGCTGCCCGAACCCGCCACCGAGGTGCTGACCTTCGGGTCGCCGTAGTATTCGACGTCGCCCGAACCGGCCACGGACAGGCGCAGCGCATCGCGCACCCACAACCTGGTGTCGCCCGAACCGGCCACCGACACGCTGGCGCTGCCGACCCGCACGCGGGCCAGGTCGACGTCGCCCGAGCCGGCGATCGACGCGTGCAGGTTGCGCGCGCTGCCGTCCTTGATTTCCAGTTCGCCGCTGCCGCCCAGGTTGATCGACAGGTCCTCGGCCTCGACGCGCTGCACCCTGATCTCGCCCGAGCCGCCGAGTTCGAACTGCAGGCGCTGGCCGCGCATGGTGTCGACGTCGACGTCGGCCGAACCGGCCAGCGTGACGCGGTCCAGGCCGCGCGTCTGCACGACGATCTTCAGGTGGCGCGTGCGCACGTTGGTATCGCGCTTGGTGCGGATCTTCAGCCGGCCGTCCTCGACCACCGTCTCGATCAGCGGCAGCAGGTTGCCCTCGGTCTCGATCGAGACGCTTTCGCTGTTCCCCGTCCGCACCTGGACGTCGCCGGGCAGCGACATCGACAGGCCCGTGAAGTGGCCGAGCGCGCGTTCCTGGCGGGTGACCGGACCGCTGCCCGTCACCGTCTCGCTGCCCCAGCCCCAGGCGTCGGCCTGCGGGGCGGCAATGGCGCAGGCGAGGGCGCAGGCGCCGATCAGCAGGCGACGGCGGCTGGGAGTGGTGGTGTGGCTGGCGGTCATGGCGTAATCCTCTCGTATGGTTGTGGTTGTCGGGATGCGATGATGGCATCGTAGTGACGGCGCCCGGCCGCCGCGAGCGCTTTGCGACGAACTGCATCGAACGCGGGCTGGAATGCATGCAGACGGGTCGAACGGTGCGCGGCGTCCCGGCTGAGCCTTCCGTCCCGGCGGCAGTCGCGGCTACAATGGCTGTCTCGATGATTCTCGCCAGACTACCGAAGGAACCGCATGAGCACGCAACTGAAGGGCAAGAAGGTCGGCATCGCCGTCAGCGGCGGCAACGTCGACCTGGCCTGGGCATGCTGAAGGCCATCCTGTGGGATAACGACGGCGTCCTGTCCGATACGGAGCGCCTGTTCTTCGACGCCAACCGCGAGGTGCTGGCCGGCTACGGCATCGACCTGCGCCACGCGGACTACGTCGCGTGGTACCTGGAAGATGCGCGCGGCGCCTGGCACCTGCTGCCGCCGGCCGACGTGCCCGCGGCCCGGCGCGCGCGCGACGCCCGCTATGCGCAACTGCTGGAACAGGCCACGGCGCCGCTGTGCTTTCCCGGCGTGGAAGCGATGCTGGCGCGCCTGGCGCCGCGCGTGGACATGAGCATCGTCACCGCTTCGTTCGCCGAGCACATCGCGCTGGCGCACCGCCAGGGCGGCGTGCTGCGCCACATCGGCAAGGTGTTCGCGCGCGAAGAGGGCGTGCGCCCGAAACCCCACCCCGATCCTTACCTGACGACGCTGCGCCGGCTGGGCCGCGACGCGAGCGAATGCATCGCCGTCGAGGATTCGCCGCGCGGCGTGGCCGCGGCGACGGGCGCCGGCCTGCGCTGCATCGCCCTGCGCAGCGCCTTGTTGAAGGACTACCCGTTCACCGGCGCCTGGCGCGTCGTCGATTCGCACGACGCGCTCGAGCGCGAACTCGACGAGCTGCTGGCCGCCTAGACAAACGATACGAGCACCATGAACGACACCGCCAGCCTGCCCGGCATCGGGTCCACCCCCACGTACGAGAAACTGGTCGGGCTGCTGTCCCGCGAGGGCGCGCGCTACCGCGTCATCGAACACCCTGCCGCCGGCAAGTCCGAGGAAGTGGCGCGCATCCGCGGCACCGAGGTCGGGCAGGGCGCCAAGGCCATGGCCTGCAAGCTGAAGGTGCCCGACGCTCCCGCGATCCACGTGCTGGCCGTCCTGGCGGCCGATCGCTAGCTCGATTTGAACGCACTGGCCGCCGCCTTCGGCGCGCGCAAGGCCAGCCTGATGAGCCCCAGCGAGATCATGGCGCTGACCGGCTGCGTGCTGGGCGCGATCCCACCGTTCTCCTTCCATCCGGACCTGGTGCTGGCGGCCGACCCGGAACTCTTCGACCGCTATGGCGAGATCGCCTTCAACGCGGGCCGGCTCGACGCGTCGATGGTGCTCGCCACCCCGGATTACCTGCGCATCGCCCAACCACGGCTGATACCGCTGCGGCAGACGTAGGGTGGGCACCACGTGCCCACCATGGCCGCGTACCGTTGGAGCGTGATGGTATCGGGCACACGAACCGCCATCGGCTTCACGCATCAATTTGCTACAATGCGCACCCTTTTGGTGAGTCCGGCCGCGGGCCGGTGTCGTAGCAATGAATGTTCTGTTGTTCGCCGTCGCCTTCGCGGCCGGCATCGCGGTGTCCTTCCAGGCCGCCATCAATAGCCAGATGGCGGCGGCCGTCGGCGCCAATTCCGTCGTCGCGGCACTCGTCTCCTTCCTGTGCGGGACGTGCGCGCTGGCCGTCATCGCGTTCGCCCGCGGCGGCCTGCCGGATGCCCTGGCGGCCCTGCCGCAGCAGCCGCTGTGGAAGTTTTCCGGCGGCTTCCTGGGCGCCGCCTTCATCTTCTGTACCGTCGTGCTGGTGCCGCGCATCGGCATCCTGAACATGGTCGTGCTGGTGATCGCAGGGCAGTTGCTGACCTCGATGGCGATCGACCATTTCGGACTCGTCAACGTGGCGATGCGCAAGGTGACGCCGATCCGCCTGGCGGGGGCGGCCGTCATGATCGCCGGCGTGGCGCTGGCGTTGTTCGGCGACCGCGTCGCCCAGCTGTTGCAACGGTAAAGAAAAAATCTTTCCGAGTGGCATTTTTAATGGCAGGTGGTTTTATAATTAATGCATTGTTGTCCATGCATTGACGCCACCGATGGAATACCACCAGTCCTCGCAGATTCCCACCCTCTCGTACATCGAGAACGAAGACCACCCGGTGTTCGGCACGCTGGTCGAGCAGATCCTGCACTTGCTGAATTCGAAGCTGGTGTTCTCGGACATCATCATCCACCAGAACAGCCCGCTGATGCTGCGCCAGCCGAAGGGCCTGGTGGCGGTGACGGATTCGCCGATCACCAAGGAAGAGCTGGAAGAATTCTTCGACGTCATCGAGCCGAACTGGTCCGAGCGCATCGCCGAGCGCGCCTTCGACCGCTCGATCGACCTGCACACGGCGCGCATCCGCGCCAACTGCTTCCATTTCCAGGGCCGCAAGCGCCTCGGCTGCGTGATCCGCCGCTTCCCGAAGGAGCCGCTGGCGCTGTCCGAACTGGGCCTGCACCAGGACGAGCAGGAGTTCGCGTGCCTGACCAGCGGCCTGGTATTGATCATCGGCGACACCTGCCAGGGCAAGTCGACCACCATCGCCTCCATCCTCGACGAGATCAACCGGCAGCGCTCGGGCCACATCATCACCATCGAGGATCCCGTCGAGACCCTGATCCCGCAGCGCAAGTGCATCATCACGCAGCGCGAAGTGGGCCTCGACGGCGACGTCGAGAGCTATTACCTCGGTGCGCTGGACGCGCTGCGCGAGCGCCCGGACGTCATCGTCATCGGCGAGATCCGCGATGCCCAGACGGCCCAGGAAGCGCTGGCGCTGGCCGAATCCGGCCCGCTCGTGCTGGCCACGCTGCACGCCCGCTCGACCGAGCTGGGGCTGCAGAAGATGCTGCGCCTGCTCGGCAATTCCGAAGCCCAGAGCCAGGCGCTCGCCCACGCGCTGCGCGGCGTGCTGTGCCAGGCGCTGCTGCCGTCCAAGCAGGGCAACCGCTACCACCTGGCCACCGAGTGCCTGAGCCTGAGCCCGGCCGTGGCCGACATGATCGAGCAGGGCGACCTGGGCGCCATCCGCGCGCACATGAACACGGGCAGCCACCCGGGCTGCCACACGATGAACAGCATGCTCGAACACCTGCTGGCGACGCACCAGGTCGGCATCGACGAGGCGCGTGCGGCGACCACGGACCGGATCGGGTTCGCCGAGATGGTCTGAGGCGTCAGTCGCGTCGGGCCGGTCCCGCACGCCTCAATCCAGCGGCACCGCGCGGTAGCGGTTCACCTGCGCCGGCGTGACGGCACCCGCCGCATTGCCCCAGCTGCTGCGCACGTAGCTGACGACGGCCGCCACCTCGGCATCGCTCAGCACGGGGCTGTACGGCGGCATGCCGTAGGGCCGCGGATTGCCGGCGGTGGCGGGCGCGAAGCCGCCGTTGAGCACGATGCGGATGGCGTTGACCGGCTCCGGCGTCGTCAGCGCGCCGTTGCCGGCCAGCGGCGGATAGGCGAGCGCCTGGCCGCGGCCGTCGGCGCCGTGGCAATCGGCGCAGTGTTTTTCGTAGAGGGCGCGTCCCAGCTTGGCCACGGATTCGGGCGGCGCGGCGGCCGGGCGTGGTCTGTCTCCGGACGGCAGCGATTTCAGGTAGACGGCCATCGCTGTGGCGTCCTCCTCGCTCAGGTGCTGCAGGCTTTGCCGCACCACTTCGGCCATCGGCCCGAACACGGCGCCGCGCGGCGATACCCCGGTGCGCAGCAGCTGCACGACGTGCGCCGTCTCCCACTGGCCAAGGCCGGCCTCCGCATTCGACGTGAGCGACGGCGCATACCAGCCCACGGTCGGTATCAGTCCGCCGCCCAGCTCCTTGCCGCTCGCGCCCATCCGATTGCGCTCGCTGTGGCACGCGCTGCAATGGCCCAGTCCCTCGACCAGGTAGGCGCCGCGGTTCCATGCCGCCGTGCGGGTGCCGTCCGGCTGGTACGGCGCGGGCCGGAAATACAGCAGGCGCCAGCCGGCCAGCGCGAGCTGGCTGTCGTAGGGGAAGCGCAGTGCGTGCGGACGGTTGGCCTGGCGCACCGGCGCCAGGCTGCGCAGGTAGGCGAACAGCGCGTCGGCGTCGGCGCGCGTGACCCGGGTGTAATTCGGATAGGGGAAGGCGGGATACAGCAGGCGGCCGTCGCGGCCGATGCCGTTGTGCAGCGCATTCCAGAAATCGTCCGCGCTCCAGGCGCCGATGCCGGTCGCGGGGTCCGGCGTGATGTTGGGCGACAGCACGCGGCCGAACGGCGTGTCGAGCGCGCGTCCGCCCGCATAGGCCGCGCCGCCGCGCGCCGTGTGGCAGGCCATGCAGTCGCCCGCGCGCGCCAGGTAGGCGCCGCGCGCGATGTTGGCGGGCGTCGCGGCCCAGGCATCGGGGGAGGCGGCCGGGACGAACTGGGCGCGCGGCCAGGCGGCGCCGATGATGACGGCCACGAGCAGCACGAGTGCAAGGACGGCCATGCCGAGGCGCTTCATGGCGTCTGCTCCGGCGTGCTGCCGCAGGCCAGCGGCAGCGGCCGCACCAGCGTGTCCGCGGGTGCCGCATCCTCCGGCAGCGGCTCGCTCGCCAGCCAGCCCGATACCGCGGCCACGTCGAACAGCGAGAGACGAGAGGCGATGGCGGCCATGCAATCGGGCGCATGGGCGCGCCGGGTGCCGTTGCGCCAGGCCCCGAACTGGGCGTTGATGTAGTCGCGCGGCAGGCCGACGAGGCCCGGGATGGCGGGCAGGGCACCCGTCAGCCGCTGGCCGTGGCAGGCGATGCAGGCCGGGATCTGCCGTGCCGGGTCGCCCTGCGTGACGAGCTGGCGTCCCCGTTCCAGCTCGGCTGCCGGGATGCCGGAGCGCGGCAGCACGGGCACCGGCAGGTGCTGGGCCGAGAAATAGGTCGCGATCTCGCGCAGGTAGTCGTCCGACAGGTGCTCGACCATCCACGTCATGAGCGGGTACTGGCGCCGGCCCTCGCGGAAATTGACGAGCTGGTTATACAGGTAGCCGGCCGGCTTGCCGGCGATGCGCGGGTAGTAGCGGCGCTCGCCGGTGCCGCCGTCCGCGGCGGCGGACGGCTGGTTGCCATGGCAGGACGTGCAGGCGGCCAGGCGCTGGGCCATGGTGTCGGGAACGGCGGACATGGCCGGCATGCAGGGCAGCAGCGACAGCAGCAGCAACATCGGTACGAGGGGCAAAGCGCGCATGGGATTCCCTGGGTCAGGAAGAGCTTTACCGCAACATCATACCGCGCCGATTTAACTTTTACGCAATCTTTTGGAGTGGGATCATTGCACGTCCTGGAACGTGCGCAGGTGGTCCAGCAGCGCCGCGATCTCGCGCTCGTTACTGATGCCCCAGAAGCGCATCCTGGTGCCGGGAACGACTTGATGGGGATCGCGCATGAAGGCGGCCAGCGTGGCGTCGTTCCACACGATGTTCGAGCGCTTCATGGCGACGGAATACACGTAGTCGGGCGTCGTGCCGGCGCGGCGGCCGAACAGGCCGTTCAGCTGCGGGCCGAAACCGCCGTGGGCGTTCGGGCCCACCGCATGGCAGGACGCGCATTTCTGGAAGGCCGCGGCGCCGTCGACGGGGGCGGACGAGGAGCAGCCCTGCAATGCCGACGTGGCGGCCAGCAGGAGGAAGACATGGAAAACGCGCATCCCGCCATTATAAGGCGGGTGCGAACGGTTTCACCCCGGCGGCTTTGGCTGTGCCGCGCGTCGCGGTCCGCCGGGTTGGTGTTTGGGCGGCAGCGGCGGTGGCGGGTTGGCGCGCCAGTGGCGGTAGATGCGCAGGGCCACGTGGGCATCGTCGGCCGCGTACAGGATCTGTTTTTCGGACAGGCGCGGCAAGGCCCAGTTGGTGGTCGTGATCTTGCGCGACTTCTGCAGGCGCTGGCCGAAGAAGCGCTCGACGGCCGTCTTCGCGCCCCAGGCGTTGCGCTCGCCGCGGCGCAGGGCGGTCGCCAGGTCGACCACGTTGACCGTCTCGATGCCCAGCTTGGCGCGCAGGCGGCGCAGGTCGTCGCCCAGGCCGAATCCCGCCTTCAGGATCGCGGGCGACTCCAGCACGGCGCGCAACACGTCGATGCCGGGCACCGCCGCGAGCGGGTCGGGCGCGCCGTCGATGACGGGGGCATGGCGTGCCATGCCGATCTGGAACAGATAGGCGTGCTCGTCGGTGGCGAGCTGCACGAGGTGCGGCCCGGTCGAGACTTCGCCTTTCTGGAAGGTCGGCTTCGATTCGGTGTCGAAGCCGACCGCGTCGGATGCCGTCAATGCGGCCATGGCCGCTTCGGCATCCTGGCGCGTGCGCACCAGGCGCACGTCGGCGAGCTTGATGCCTGCGTAGGGAGGGAGGGCGTTGTCCTCGGCCTCGTCCATCAGCGTTTGGCGAACTTGGAGGCGAGCTGCTGCAGTTTTTCCTGGCGCTTGCGGTCCGCCTCGGCCTGGACGGCGGCGTCGCGCTCGGCCTTCTTGCGCTCGGCTTCCTTCTTGAAGCGCTGCTGCAGCAATTCCTTGGCGTGCAGGCGGTGGGTGTCGGTGACTTCGGCGCCCGGATTGCCGTCCAGGTCGAAGCGCACGGTGGCTTTTTCCATCGCGCGCAGGTAGCGCATGGAGCCGGTATGGATGCCCAGCGCGGCGCGCATCACCTTGCGGTTCAGGTTCGGCATGCGTGCCAGCACCTGCTTGTCGATGCCGATGGCCAGCGGCAGGCACTCGCGGAAGGCCTTGAATTGCTGCTGCAGCTGTTTGAGGAGGGCGCGCGGCGACTGCGCGTCGGCATTCGTGCCGGCAGGCGTCTCCGCGACCGGTTCGCCGCTGGCGTCCTGGTCAGCGCCGGCTGCACCCTCGACGGGTGCGGGAGCGGCGTTGGCGGTGGTGTCTTCGTTGGCCTGGGAAGATTCGGCGGCGGTACTAATCGTGTTCATTGACTTCATGGTAAGAGCAGGAAGCGGAAGGATAGCATGGCAGAGGGCATCACGCGCCTCCCAGCGGTGCCGTGAATCGTTTTCCGGTCGAATTTTTGGGTGGACGGCGTGCACCTTAAAAGTGCGCGGAGGAGGCGCGCCGGCAAGAAATCGTGTATGATCCGCCTCTTTCCTTGCGTCGGGCTTGCGCCGACGCAGACCGGCCAGGGGTCGGATGATGGGTGGATATACGTGAAATATATATCCATTATCGGATATTTCAATTATCGCTAAATATTTCTTTGGCGCATAATCCGCCCGTCTCCTCTATTTCTCCCTTGGAAAAATAGATTTCAAGCCCGTTGTCTGACGGGCTTTTTTTCGTTCCGACATGCTAAACCGCGATATCGAACCCATGCTGTCCTGTCCCCCGTCCCGTTGCGCGCACGCCCCGGATCGTCCGGCCTGCCGTGCCGAACGCCGACCGGTCGGCAGCAGCAGGGATGCTTGATATCCGGCCGGTCCGCCCCTAATTAGGGCCCTTCCCTTATTACTTCCTCCAGGCTTGCTGTGCAGGCCGGGTGGATCTTTGACTTCGCAGGCGCGCATCTCGCCTCGACTGGAGAAAGCTACATGAAAAACACCGCCAAGACGTTGACTCTGACAGCGAAGAAGCCGGCCTCGACAGGCACGGCGCAGCTGTCGGTGCCGAAAACCGCGACCTCGTATTTCCTCGAAACGGAAGCGGCGGCCAAGGTCACGGTGGTCAAGACACGCTCGCGCCTGGCCTCGCTGAAGGCGGCCCAGGCCGAAGAGGCCGCGCAGGCCCGGCAGCTCCCGGCCGATGCCGTCGACAATGCCGCCGCCGTGGGCGCGGCCGAGGCGCAGGACGTGGCCGCCGAGGTCGCGGCCGACGAGCCGGAACTGGCCGCGGCGCCGGAAGCAGCGGCTGCGGACGTCGCTCCTGCCGCCGATGCCGATGCAGGCGATGCCGACGCAGGCGATGCAGGCGATGACGCCGGCTACACGACCCCGGCCGCGCCGAGCGCGCCGCCGGTGATCGTGCGCAAGCGCGTTTCGAAACTGGCCGCGCTGAAGGCCGTGGCCGAGGAAGCCACGGTGCCGGCGCCGGCCGTTCCGGCCGCCGAGCCGGCAGCGGAAGAAGCCGCACCGGCACCGCGCGTCGTGCGTACCCGCACCGCGCGCCGCGTCGAGCCGGGCGCGAACGTCGCGCAAGCCGCGCCGGCCGCCGTCGGTTCCGTCAGCACCACCACCGATGCGGCCGCGCTGGCCGCCATCGACACGTCCGGCTACCTGCTGCCGCAGGTGAAGGTGCCGGGCCGCCGCGGCCGCAAGCCGAGCGAATTCGTGCCGGAGAACGACGAGATCGCGGCGCTGAACGCGGTCGAGCGCGCCGAACTGAAGGCGGCGTCGAAGCTGCGCGAGCGCAAGGCCAAGGGTATTTCCGCCGTGCTGGGCGGTGAGCAGGGCTTCTCGAGCGAAGAGCTGGAAAAGCGCCGCACGCAGCTGAAGAACCTGATCAACATGGGCAAGGAGCGCGGCTACCTGACCCATGCGGAGATCAACGACCACCTGCCGGAAAACATCATCGATCCGGAAGCGATCGAAGGCATCATCGCGACCTTCAACGACATGGGCATCGCCGTCTACGAGCGCGCCCCGGAAGCGGAAATGATGCTGCTGTCGGACGCCGTCGTCACGCCGACCTCGGAAGACGAAGTCGAAGCCGCCGCCGCGACCGCGCTGTCGACCGTCGATTCGGACTTCGGCCGTACCACCGACCCGGTGCGCATGTACATGCGCGAGATGGGCGCCGTGTCGCTGCTGACGCGCGAAGGCGAGATCGCCATCGCCAAGCGCATCGAGGAAGGCCTGAAGGACATGGTGCAGGCGATTTCGGCCTGCCCGGTGACGATCTCGGAAATCATCGCGCTGTCGCACAAGATCGCGTCCGACGAACTCAAGATCGACGACGTGGTCGACGGCTTCGTCGACCAGACCGACGCGGCGCCGGCACCGGCCGCGAGCAGCGCCGCCTCGTCCGATGACGACGAGGAAGAAGACGACGTCGAGGACGAAGAGGAAGAGGGCGAATCGGGCGGCAGCGCCGCCGCCGGCTACTCGGCCGAGCAGCTGGCTGCGCTGCGCAAGAGCGCGCTGGAAAAGTTTGCCGTCATTGAAAAGCAATTCGACAAGATGGGCCATGCGTTCAAGACCCAGGGCTATGGTTCGGAAGCCTACGAGGACGCGCAGGCCGTGATCTCGCACGAGCTGCTGGGCATCCGCTTCACCGCCAAGGTCGTGGAAAAGCTGTGCGACACGCTGCGCGGCCAGATGGACGAAGTGCGTTCGATCGAGCGCGCCGTGCTGGACATCTGCGTGAACCGCTGCGGCATGCCGCGCGCCCACTTCATCAAGGTCTTCCCGGGCAACGAGACGGACCTGCAGTGGGTGCAGCGCGAAGTCGATTGCGCCTACCCGTACAGCGCGGTGCTGGGTCGTAACGCACCGGCGATCCAGGAACTGCAGCAGCGCATGATCGACCTGCAGGCACGCGTCGCGCTGCCGCTGGCCGACCTGCGCAAGATCAACAAGCAGATGGCTGCCGGCGAAAAGCGCGCGCGTACCGCGAAGCGCGAAATGACCGTCGCCAACTTGCGCCTGGTGATCTCGATCGCGAAGAAGTACATCAACCGCGGCCTGCAATTCCTCGACCTGATCCAGGAAGGCAATATCGGCCTGCTGAAGGCCGTCGACAAGTTCGAGTACCGCCGCGGCTATAAATTCTCGACCTACGCGACCTGGTGGATCCGCCAGGCGATCACCCGTTCGATCGCCGACATGGCCCGCACCATCCGCGTGCCGGTGCACATGATCGAGACGATCAACAAGATGAACCGCATCTCGCGCCAGATCATGCAGGAAACCGGCAGCGAGCCGGACATGGCGACGCTGGCGGCCAAGATGGAGATGCCGGAATCGAAGGTGCGCGAGATCATGAAGATCGCCAAGGAACCGATCTCCATGGAGACCCCGATGGGCGAGGACGGCGATTCGCAGCTGGGCGACTTCATCGAGGACAACGCCACCCTGGCACCGCTGGAAGCGGCGATGCATGCTTCGATGCGCGGCGTGATCAAGGAAGTGCTGGACTCGCTGACCCCGCGCGAAGCGAAGGTGCTGCGCATGCGTTACGGCGTCGAGATGTCGAACGACCACACGCTGGAAGAAGTGGGCAAGCAGTTCGACGTGACCCGCGAGCGCATCCGCCAGATCGAGGCCAAGGCGATGAGCAAGCTGCGCCAGCCGTCGCGCTCGGACAAGCTCAAGACCTTCTTGCAGAACCAGTAAGCGCTGACGCGTCGCTACCGACGGTGACTCCCCGGACCGGAAACGGCCGGGGGGTTTTTTTATGCGCGCACGGCCACGCCAGCGCGAATGATTCTCACTAATAGTTTCTTGCGCGACCGGGATGATCGTTTTTTTCTTGCGTGTGCCATGCACAGTGAGTTTTGGAGAGAATTCGTCAATAAGTGTTTCTACGAAGTTGTTGCGCATTTACCCACCAAACATGTTGCCGAATTGTATCTAATTGTTTTACATGCGCGAATGGAGGTTAAAATGCGAGATTCGAGTGCTGTTTCCATACGGCATTTTTTATTTTTATAAGAGAGAGATTTTTCATGTCTGACGACCAGCAATCTCCTTCGCGTCGGCGCCTGATCAAGAGCCTGATGTTCGTGCCGATGGGAGTCGGCGCGGCAGGTGTTCTGAATGCCGGCCTGAAACCCGCTGATGCTGCGGCGACCGCAGCTCCCGAAGGCAAACCGGATGCCTACAATCCGACCTTCTTCACGCCGGACGAATGGCGTTTCCTGACGGCTGCCGTCGATCGCCTGATCCCGCATGACGAACACGGTCCGGGCGCCATCGAACTGGGCACGCTGGAATTCCTGGATCGCCACATGCAGACGCCGTACGCGGCCGGCAGCATCTGGTACCTGCAGGGCCCGTTCATCGAGGCGTCGGCCGAGTTCGGCTACCAGGGCAAGCTGCCGCTGAAGGACATCCTGCGCGTCGGCATCAAGGATCTCGACAACCATTGCGCCAAGACGTTCGGCGGCAAGAAATTCGCGGATCTGGACAAGGCCCAGCAGGAAGGCCTGCTGAAGGAATGCGAAGGCGGCAAGCTGAAGCTCGAGAACATCTCGTCGAAGATCTTCTTCGCCAACCTGCTGACCGAGACCCGCAACGGCTACTTCGCCGACCCGAAACACGGCGGCAACAAGGGCATGGGCTCGTGGAAGATGATCGGCTATCCGGGCATGCGCGCCGACTACCTCGACTGGGTCGAGGTGCGCGACAAGCCGTATCCGATCGGTCCGGTGGACCTGGCCGGCCGCCGTGGATAAACGCGAGGAATAACAGACAATGGCAATCGTAAAGAACAAAGTAGACGCCGTGATCGTCGGCGCCGGCTGGACCGGCTCGATCCTGGCGAAGGAACTCACGGACCAGGGCCTGAACGTGGTCTGCCTGGAGCGCGGTCCGGACCGCGACACCGTGCCCGATTTCGCGTACCCGCGCGTGGTCGACGAACTGGAAGGTTCCGTGCACCGCAAGTACCTGCAATCGCTGTCGCAGGAAACCCTGACCATCCGCCACAGCGTGAACGACACGGCCGTGCCGTATCGTCAGATGGGTTCGTTCAAGCCGGGTACCGGCGTGGGCGGCGCGGGCAGCCACTGGTCGGGCGCGCACTTCCGTCCGCTGCCGGAAGACTTCACGGCACGCAGCAGCCTGGAACAGCGCTACGGCAAGAAGCTGATTCCGGCCAACATGACCATCCAGGACTTCCCGATCACCTATGAAGAGCTGGAAGAAAGCCTGGACATGTTCGAATACGTGTGCGGCACCTCGGGCAAGGCCGGTAACCTGAACGGCACGATCGTCCAAGGCGGCAACCCGTTCGAAGGCGCCCGCAAGCGCGAATACCCGCTGCCGCCGAACCCGAATTACCTGGGTTCGGAAATGTTCTACAAGGCCGCCGCGGAGATGGGCTACCACGCCTATCCGATCCCGGCATCGAACGCATCGCAGCCCTACATCAACCCGTACGGCTGCCAGATGGGCCCGTGCAATGCCTGCGGCTTCTGCTCGGACTACGGCTGCCTGAACTACTCGAAGGCGAGCCCGAACGCCAACGTCTGGCCGGTCGTGCGCGGCCGCAAGAACTTCGAGATGCGTACCCACGCCCAGGTGCTGAAGGTCAACCTGGATGCGGACAAGAAGAAGGCGACCGGCGTGACTTACCTGGACGCCCAGGGCCGCGAATGCGAACAGCCGGCCGACATCGTGCTGCTGTGCGCCTTCTCGTACATGAACGTGCACCTGATGCTGCTGTCGGGCATCGGTACTCCGTACGACCCGGTTACCAAGACGGGCACCATCGGCAAGAACTACTCGTACCAGAACCTGAACCGCGTGAACCTGTTCTTCAACGAAGACGTGCACGCCAACCCGTTCATCGGCATCGGCGGCGCCGGCGCCACCTTCGACGACCTGAACGGCAAGCAGAACGATCCGACCAAGTCCGGCTTCATCGGCGGCGGCATCGTGTGGGCGCGCCAGCCGGGCTCCGGTCCGATCCGCGGCATCGCCACCCCGCCGGGCATTCCGAACTGGGGCAGCGAGTGGAAAGCGGGCGTCAAGAAGTTCTTCCGCCACCAGTTCTATTTCGAAGTGCAGGGTTCGTGCATGTCCTACGACGATGCCTACCTGAGCCTCGATCCGAACTACAAGGATGCCTTCGGCCGTCCGATGCTGCGCATGACCTTCGACTGGCACGACAACGAGATCAAGGCGTCCCAGTACCTGGTCGACAAGGCCCAGGAGATGTCCAAGGTCCTGAATCCGGTGGCGATGAAGGGCGATGCCAAGAAGGACGGCTCGCACTACAACATCACCCAGTACCAGTCGACCCACACCTGCGGCGGCGCGATCATGGGCAAGGATCCGAAGACCTCGGCCCTGAACAAGTACCTGCAATCGTGGGACGTGTCGAACGTGTTCGTGCCGGGCGCCAACGCGTTCCCGCAGAACAACGGCTACAACCCGACCGGCCTGGTGGGCGGCCTCGCTTACTGGTGCGCCAAGGCGATTCGCGAGCAATACCTGAAGGCCCCGGGCCCGCTGGTACAAGCATAAGGACAGACGACAATGACGATGAGTACTACGAAAAAAGCAATCGCCGCTGTCGTCGGTATCGGCGCGGTGGTCTTCGCCGGCGCGCTGGCCTACGCCTTGAGCCCGACCGAGACCCGCGCCATCGCCCCGGCCGACGCCTCGCTCGACCAGGCCAAGCTGGTCGAGATGGGCCGCTACGTCGCGATCACGGCGGACTGCGTGGCCTGCCACACGGCGCCGGGCGGCAAGTCCTACGCCGGCGGCCGCGTGATCCAGTCGCCGATCGGCAATATGTACAGCACGAACATCACGCCGGACAAGACGAACGGCATCGGCAACTACACGCTGAACGACTTCGACCGCGCGATCCGCCACGGCATCCGCAAGGATGGCGACTCGCTGTACCCGGCCATGCCGTACCCGTCGTACGTGAAGCTGAGCGACCAGGACCTGCGCGCCCTGTACGCCTACTTCATGCACGGCGTGGAGCCGGTCAACCAGGCCAACCACAAGAACGACATCGCCTGGCCGCTGTCGATCCGCTGGCCGCTGGCGATCTGGCGCAAGCAGTTCGGTCCGGGCGATGCCGCTCCGTTCCAGGTCTCGAAGTACCAGAACGAGCAGCTGGCACGTGGTGCCTACCTGGTGCAGGGCCCTGGCCACTGCGGTACCTGCCACACGCCGCGCGCGGCGACCATGCAGGAACTGGCGCTGGACGAATCGGGCAAGGCCTTCCTGGCCGGCGGCCCGCTGATCGACGGCTGGCGCGCGGTCAACCTGCGCGGCGACAAGGCCGACGGCCTGGGTTCGTGGACCGAGCAGGACATCGTCGACACGCTCAAGACCGGCCGTAACCGCCACAGCGCGGTCGTCGGCGAGCCGATGAACGACGTCGTCGCCCACAGCGGCCAGCTGATGCAGGACGGCGACCTGCACGCGATCGCGCTGTACCTGAAGTCGCTGCCGGCCGACGGCAGCAACAAGGCCACGTTCGCCGCCAGCGACGACACGGCGCGCATGCTCAAGGCAGGCAACGACCGCGACAACCGCGGCGCCCAGCTCTACCTCGACAACTGCGCGGCCTGCCACCGCACCGACGGCAAGTCCAACGCGATCACGTTCCCGGCGCTGCCGGGCAACCCGACCGTGCTGGCCGACGATGCGACCACGCTGGTCCGCGTGATCCTGGCCGGCAGCCGCCTGCCGTCGACCAAGGAACGTCCGTCGGACCTGGCGATGCCGGGCTTCGCATGGCGCCTGTCGGACGACGAAACCGCGCAGCTGGCGACCTTCGTGCGCAGCAGCTGGGGCAACCACGCCGGCGGCGTGAGCGCCGCGGACGTCGCCAAGGTGCGCAAGGCGATCGAGCACGACGGCGGCAAGGACCTGGACCAGGCCAACACCAAGTAAGCCTGTTTCTTGTTCGACCCGGAAGGCGGTGCCGCGAGGCGCCGCCTTTTTTCATTGGCGCTTTCATTGGCGCCATACAGGCGCAGCCTTTGGCATACTGATGAGATGAACGCACACCATATTCTCCGCCGCACCTGCATGGCTGCGGCACTCATCCTGGCGGCGCAGGCCGCCCAGGCCGATCCCGACGACGCCATCAGCCCGGACCGCCCCGGCTTCGCGAACGCCCCCGACGCGGTGGGCAAGGGTCGCATCCAGCTCGAGACGAGCCTGCAGTGGGACCGCGAGCGCCACGACGACGAGCACGAACGCACGCTGTCCACGCCCACGCTGCTGCGCTTCGGCGTCAGCGACGCGGTCGAGCTGCGCCTGGAAACGGATGGCCGCGACATTGTCCACGACGTCGATCCCGCCACCGGGGAACGGACCACGACGACCGGCTACGCCGACACGGCGCTGGGCATCAAATGGCATCTGGCGGAGCAGCAGGGCGCGCGGCCGTCGCTGGCGCTGCTGGGCGAGGTCGAGCTGCCCAGCGGCAGCCGCCGCCTGCGCGGCCACGGTGCTCGCCCGGCCGTCTACCTGCCGGCCGGCTGGGAGCTGGGGCAGGACTGGAGCGTGCAATTCGAGCCCGGCGTCGCGATGGAAAACGACGAACGCGGCGCGCGCTACCGTTACGGCTTCCTGGCGCTGACGCTGTCCAGGGAATTGACGCAGCGCTGGCAGGGGTTCGTGGAAGTGGCGGCGCCGCAGATCGCCTCGAGCGAACATGGCGGCACCCAGGCCGCCATCGACGGCGGCTTCACCTACCGCGTGTCGAAGGATTGCCAGCTCGATGCGTCGGTGATCAAGGGGATCAACCACAATACGCCGGACCTGAGCTTTGCGTTCGGGTTGTCGATCCGGCGCTGACAACTTAAAAACCCACGTCGTCCCTGCGCAGGCAGGGACCCAATGTCGCAAGCGATGCGGTGGCATCGAAGGAACTTGGGTTCCCGCCTGCGCGGGAACGACGGTTCATTGCGGGGTGAGAGGTCAGCCCGTATTCCTCAACCCCGCCGCCACCCCGTTGATCGACAGGTGGATCCCCCGGTGCACGCGCTCGTCGACCTTGTCCGGATCGTTGGCCAGCGCGCGGTGGCGCCCGATCAGCTCCACCTGCAGGTGGTTCAGCGGATCGATGTAGGCGACGCGGTTCTGGATCGAGCGCGCCAGCAGCGGGTTGTTCACCAGGCGGTCGCGGTTGCCCGTGATCTGTTCCAGGCACTGGAGCGTGCGCGCGTGTTCCGCCGCGATGCGCTTGAAGATGCGCTCGCGCAGTTCCGCGTCCGGCACCAGCTCGGCGTAGCGCGAGGCGATGGCCAGGTCGGTCTTGGCCATCACCATGTCCATGTTCGACAGCAGCGTGGCGAAGAACGGCCAGCGGCGGCCCATGTCGCGCAGCAGTTCCAG
Source organism: uncultured Massilia sp. (assembly GCA_963529995.1). Lineage (GTDB taxonomy): Bacteria > Pseudomonadota > Gammaproteobacteria > Burkholderiales > Burkholderiaceae_D > Telluria. The sequence continues at coordinate 25,951 of CAUSCY010000005.1, forward strand.
GTCGCCGCCTTCGCGCAGCCAGTCCGCGATCGCCGTGCCCACGCCGTACCAGCCCGTCAGCAGCAGGCGGCACTGGCCCCATGAGAAGCCCCAGGGAATGGCGCGCAGGTCTTCGATGCGGCGCGTCGACTTGCGCGAGGCGGGACGCGAACCGAGGTTCAGCTCCGCGATCTCGGCGATCGGCGTGGCGGCGAAGAAGTAGTCGGTGAAGCCCGGCGTCTCGTACACGAGGTTGCGGTAGGCGGCGTACGCGCGCTGCGACAGGTCCGCCATCACGGCCTCGAAGCGCTGCAGGCGCTGCACCTGTTCCTGGTCTTCGCCATGCGGCATCAGGCCCGCTTCCAGCGTCGCCGCCACCAGCAGCTCCAGGTTGCGCCGGCCGATTTCCGGATTGCTGAACTTGGAGGAGATGATCTCTCCCTGTTCCGTCAGGCGGATCTGGCCGTTCACGGTGCCGGGCGGCTGGGCCAGGATGGCGTCGTAGCTCGGGCCGCCGCCGCGGCCGACGGTGCCGCCGCGGCCGTGGAACAGGCGCAGCTTGACGCCCGCATCGGCGAACACCTGCACCAGTTTCAATTCGGCCTGGTACAACTCCCAGTTCGACGTGAGGAAGCCGCCGTCCTTGTTCGAATCCGAGTAGCCCAGCATGACTTCCTGCAGGCGGCCCTGGTGCTCGATGACCCTGGACACGATGGGCAAGGCCATCCATTCGGCCATGATGGTCGATGCGCGCTGCAGGTCGGGGATCGTCTCGAACAGCGGGATCACCATCACTTCGCTCTTCTGCGCGCCCGGCTGCAGCAGGCCTGTTTCCTTCTGCAGCAGCAGGACCTCGAGCAGGTCCGACACGGTCTCCGTGTGCGAGATGATGTAGTTGCGGATCGCGCGGGTGCCGTAGCGGCGGCGCACCTCGCGCGCGCAGCGCAGCACCTGCAGCTCCTTGGCCGTTTCTTCCGCATACTCGGCGTACGGGGTGTACAACAACCTCGGCTGCGCCAGCTCGGCCAGCAGCAGCTTGACCTTCGCATCCTCGTCCAGCGCGGCATAGTCGGCCTCGACGCCGGCGCGCGCGAACAGGTCGGCCAGCATGCGCTCGTGGATGTCGGAGCTCTGGCGCATGTCGAGCGAGGCGAGGTGGAAGCCGAACACCATCGAGGCGCGCTGCAGCGCGGCCAGGCGCGGCGTGGCCAGGATCGCGCCATGGTTCTGCGCCAGCGAGGTCGCGATCACCTGCAGGTCCGCGTGGAACTCGGCCGGGTCGCCATAGGGCTCCGCATGGCCCACTTCCTTGCGCAGGTTGCTCATGGCGTCCAGCTCGCGCGCCGTCGCCGCCAGGCGCGCATAGATGCCGATCAGCGCGCGGCGGTAGGGCTCGTCCTTGCGGTGCGGCGAGTGGTCGGGCGAGGCATCGGCCAGGGCCAGCAGCGCCGCGCTGGCCGGTACCAGCAGCGTCGACGGCGACAGCTCGGCGCCCAGCGCGTGGATCTCGTCGAGGTAGAAGTCGAAGATCGTCGTGGCCTGGCGCACGAGGGCGCGCTGCATGGTGTCGGCATTGACGTTGGGATTGCCATCGCGGTCGCCGCCGATCCAGCTGCCCATCTGCATCCAGGCGGCGCCGTCCAGCGCATGCGCGGCATCCACGGGATCGCCGCCGAAGGCCGACGCGATCTCTTCCTCGACGTCGTCGTACAGCGCCGGCAGTTCGCGCAGGAAGGTGCTGCGGTAGTAGGACAAGGCGTTCTCGATCTCGTCGGCCACCGTCAGCTTTTCGTAACGCAGCATGCGCGTCTGCCACAGCGTGGCGATGCGGGCCTGCAGCAGCTGCAGGTTGCGCGCGCTTTCCTTGGGCGTGAGCGGCAGGTCGCGTTCGGCCAGCAGGCGCGCGATGTCGTGCTCGGCGTCCAGGATGCTCTTTCGCTGCACCTCGGTCGGGTGCGCCGTCAGCACGGGCGCGATCAGCGCTTCGCGCAAGAAGGATTGCACGGTCTCGCGCTCGACGCCGGCATCCTTCAGGCGCTCCAGCGCATACGGCACCGACGAGGGGTGCGGCTTCGAGCCGGCCAGCAGGTGGGCGCGGCGGCGGCGCACGGTGTGCTGGTCCTCGGCGATGTTGGCCAGGTGCGAGAAGTAGGAAAAGGCGCGCACGACCGAGTTGGTCTGCTCGCGCGTGAGGCGGTGCAGCAGCGCCTTCAGTTCCGCGCCGGCTTCCGGATCGTCTTCGCGGCGGAAACGCACGGCCGTCTGGCGGATCGTCTCGACCACGGCGAAGACTTCCTCGCCTTCCTGGTCGCGCACGACGTCGCCGAGCAGGCGGCCGAGCAGGCGGATGTCTTCCTTGAGCGGCGCGTCGCGGTCGGCGCCGGCGGAGGTGGGAGCGGCCAGCGCCTGGGCTTGGGCGCGGGCATCGGTGAGTTCTGGTGCAGCAGGTTTGTCCATGTCGACCACAGGTTGGATTGTTGGGAACAACTACCGAGCAGCTAATCTAACGTTGCGGCGGGGCCAGTCGGGCCGCCACAGAGGGGCGCATGATAAAATTTGTGATCGATGGCATGCGCCGCACCGGCGCCGGCCGATCCAGGCACAACGACAGTGAAAGAATCCGTTTTGAACTCCAACACGACCCCCACGCTCCCCGCGAAACTGATTATCGCATCGCGCGAGAGCAGGCTGGCCATGTGGCAGGCCACGCACGTGCGCGACCGGCTGGCGGCATTATATCCGCAGTGTCAAATCGATATCCTCGGCTTGACGACGCGTGGCGACCAGATCCTGGACAAGACGCTGTCCAAGGTCGGCGGCAAAGGCTTGTTCGTGAAGGAACTCGAGGTCGCCATGGACGAGGGCCGCGCCGACCTCGCCGTGCACTCGCTCAAGGACGTGCCGATGGAATTGCCGGAAGGCTTCGAGCTGACCGCCGTCCTCGAACGCGAGGACCCGCGCGACGCCTTCGTCTCGAACGACTACGACAGCCTGGGCGGCCTGCCGGCCGGCAGCGTGGTCGGTACCAGCAGCCTGCGCCGCCAGGCGCTGATCGCGGCGCGTTATCCGCAGCTGGTCGTCAAGCCCTTGCGCGGCAACCTCGACACGCGCCTCGGCAAGCTGGATCGTGGCGACTATGCCGCGATCATCCTGGCCGCCGCCGGCCTCAAGCGCCTGGGCCTGGAGCGCCGCATCCGCGCCTACCTCCCCATCGAGGACAGCCTGCCGGCGGCCGGCCAGGGCGCCATGGCGATCGAGATCCACAGCGCCCCCCGCGCCGACGGCGTCGACCTGCGCGCGCTGCTCTCGCCCTTGAACCACGACCACACGGCGCACGCCGTGCGCGCCGAGCGCCAGGTATCGCGCTTCTTCGGCGCGAGCTGCCAGATCCCGCTGGCGGCGCACGCCACCGTCGACGGCGAGACCTTGCTGCTGCGCGCCATGGTCGGTACCCCGGACGGCCGGCGCCAGGCCCGTGCCGAAGCGTCGGGTCCGGCGGCGCTGCCGGAAACGCTGGGCGAGCAGGTCTCCAGGCTGCTCGAGCAGCAGGACGCGGCCGCGATCCTGGCCGAGTGCAAGGCCGAAGCCGCTGCTGCGCCTGGTGATATCGCGGGCTATGTTCCCGACGATGCCGCTGGAAATGCCTGACGCGGTCGTCATCACCCGGCCACGCCAGCAGGCCGAGCCGCTGGCCCGCGCGGTCGCCGCCCTGGGCCGCAGGCCCGTCCTGCTGCCGCTGCTGGACATTTCCCCGATCGACGACCAGGCCGGCCTGAAGGCCGTGCTGGACGGCCTGGCGGCGTATGCGCTGGTCGCCTTCGTCTCCCCGAACGCCGTCGACGCGGCCTTTGCGCACCTGGCGCGCTGGCCCGAGGGCGTGGCGATCGCCGTGGTGGGCGAGGGCAGCCGCGCGGCGCTGGCGCGTTACGGCGTCGACGATACCTGCGCGACCATCCACTGCCCGAAGGATCCCGCCTTCAGCGATTCCGAACACCTGCTGCAGGCGCTCGACCTGGACGCCGTGCGCGGCCGGCGGGTGCTGGTGGTGCGCGGCGAGAGCGGCCGCGAACTGCTGCCCGACGCGCTGCGCGCCGCCGGCGCCCGGGTCGAGACGGTGGCCGCCTACCGGCGCGCCGTGCCCGCGTTCACGCCCGAGCTCGCCGAGTCGCTGCGCACGCTGCTGGCGCAGCCGCACGACTGGATCGTCACCAGTTCGGAAGCGCTGCGCGGCCTGGTGGCGCTGGTGGAGCGGCTGGACGACGGCGCCGGTGTGGCACGATTGCAACAACAGCACCTGATCGTGCCGCATGCCAGGATCGCGGAAACGGCGCGGGGACTGGGTTTCGGCCATTTGACCCTGACCGGGTCCGGCGACGAGCGCCTGCTTGCCGCGTTACAATCATGAGCATGAACGAATTGCCCAACAACTCAGAACAACCGAACGTGGCCCTGCCGGCGCCGGCCGGCCCCGCGCTGCCGCCCGAGCCGCGCGTGCCCGAGACGTCGGGCCTGTTCCAGAAGCCGCAGAACATCGCGATCCTGGCGCTGGCCGTGCTGCTGGCGCTGCAGACCTGGTCCAGCCACAGCCGCTTCAACAAGCTGCGCGAGGACGTTGCCCGCACGCTGCAGAAGGACAATGCGGCAAACGCCGAAACCGCCCAGCTGGTGCGCGACACCCAGGAAACGGCGAAGGAACTGCAGGTCAAGGTCGGCGTGCTGGAAAGCCGCCAGGCCGAGTCGGCGAGCCAGCAGGCCGCGCTCGAGCAGATGTACCAGGACGTGTCGAAGAACCGCGACGAATGGGCGCTGTCCGAGATCGAACAGGTGCTCTCGACCGCCAGCCAGCAGCTGCAACTGGCCGGCAACGTGCAGGGCGCCCTGATCGCGTTGCAGAACGCCGACCGCTCGCTGTCGCGTTCCGACAAGCCGCAATTCATCACGATCCGCCGCGCCATCGCGCGCGACATCGACCGCCTGAAGGCGCTGCCTTCGGTCGACCAGGCCGGCATTGCGCTGCGCCTCGATAACGTCATCTCGCAGATCGACACGCTGCCGCTGTTGTCCGACGAAAAGCCGGCCGAGCCGAGCGCGCCAACGCGCGTGAATCCGCCGGCCAGGGCGAAGGGGACCGCCAGGCCGGCCGCCGTCGTGGCCACCGCGGCCCCGGTCGAGGTGCCAGAGATGACGGCATTCCAGCGCGTCACGACGACCTGGCGCAACTGGAGCCAGGAGATGTGGGACGACATGCGCCAGCTGATCCGCGTGCGCACCGTCGACACGCCGGAAGCGTTGATGCTGTCGCCGAGCGAATCGTATTTCGTGCGCGAGAACCTCAAATTGCGCCTGCTGAATGCACGCCTGGCCCTGTTGTCGCGCAACGAAGGCACCTTCCGCGACGACATCAACAGCGCCCAGCAGACCCTCGTGAAGTACTTCGACGTCAAGGCGCGCTCGACCATCGCCGTGCAGGGCCTGCTGCGCCAGGTACAGGCGAACAACGTCTCGATCGACGTGCCCGACCTGTCCGAGAGCCTGAACGCCGTGCGCAACTACAAATCGAAGCCCTAGACGATGCGTTTACTCCTCTGGTTAGTCGCCCTGATGGCCGCGGCGATCGGCATTGCCGTGACCGCGCGCTTCAACCCCGGCAACGTGGTGTTCTTCTATCCGCCGCACCGGATCGACCTGTCGCTGAACCTGTTCGTGGTGCTGGCGGCGCTGCTGTTCCTCGTGCTGTACGGCCTGGCGCGCGCGGTGCGCGCCACGCTGCGCATGCCCGAGCGCGTGGCCGCCTACCGCCTGCGCAAGCGCGAGCGAGAAGCCAACCGCGGCCTGCGCGATGCCTTGAAAGCCCTGTTCGAGGGCCGTTTCGGCCATGCCGAGTCGGCCGCGCGGCGCGCCGCCGAGCTGCCGGAAAACGCGGGTCTCGCAGCCCTGATCGGCGCCCGCGCCGCGCACCGCATGCGCGAGCCGGCACGGCGCGACGCCTGGCTGGCCGGCATCGCCTCCGACAACGCCATGAAGACGGCGCGCCTGATGACCGTCACCGAACTGCTCGTCGACGAGCACAAGCCGGAAGGCGCGCTGGAAGCCGTGGCCGAACTGAACGCCAGCGGCCAGCGCCACATCCACGCGCTGCAGTGGGCGATGAAGGCCAACCAGCAGGCACGCAACTGGCCCGAGGTATTGCGCCTCGTGCGCACGCTGGACAAGCGCAATGCGCTGCATCCGGCCCTGTCCGCCCGGCTGCGCGAGATGGCGTACGAAGCGCTGCTGTCCGAAGGTGGCCACGATGCCGAATCGATCCGCCACCTGTGGTCCGAGGTGCCGACCGCCGACCGCCTGCAGCCGGCCGTCGCCGCGCGCGCGGCGACGGCCTTCAATGCGCGCGGCCTGCACGACGAGGCCCGCGTGATCGTCGAGGATGCGCTCAAGGCCGGGTGGGACGAACGCGTCGTGCGTGCCTACCGCGACGCCGCCGGTCCCGAGGGCTCGCCCACGCTGCTGGCCCAGATCGAACGCTGCGAAGCCTGGCTGCGCGCCCATCCGGGCGACGCCGAACTGGCCCTGACGCTCGGCACCCTGTGCCTGCGCCAGAAACTGTGGGGCAAGGCCCAGCGCTACCTGGAAAGCGCGCTGTCCGACGCCACCGGCCCGGACAATGTGCGCGAAGCGCACCTGAAGCTGGCCCAGTTGCACGAGGCACTGGGGCAGCAGGAGCAGGCGAACCACCATTACCGGCAGTGCGCACTGGCGATGGTGCTGTAGGACGCTGCCGTTTGCGCCACTCAGTACGTCACTGCGTGCGTCACTGATTGTGTCACTGCGTGCGCCACGCGATCGACCCGCGTTGACGGGTATCTGCTGCCGGGTGCCGCCTGCCGCAGTGTCGGCAGGCGCGGTGCCACACCTGCCAGTCCTTCCTGCCCGACCCACGCGACCTGCGCGACCTACTCGACCGTGATCGCCAGATCGCGCCCCTCGGTCGCCACCTGTCCCGCGTAATCCTCCGCGTGCACGCGCAGCGTGTAGTCGCCCGGCGCCAGTCCTTCCACCTTCCAGCTCCCCGGCAGCGCCAGCCCGTCGCGCAACGTGTTGGTCACGGCATAGATGAAGCGCGTGGCCGCGCTGCCGTACACCGTGATGCCGCTGCTGTCCGCGTACACCAGCTTGACCGCGTCGCGCTCGCGCGGCAGGCGGTCGTAGACCTGGGTGATGCGCGGCGCCTCGAAACCGGCGACCGGGGTGCCGTCCGCGTGCAGCAGCTGGTAGCCCAGCTTGTACAGGCCCAGGCGCCGGCGCGCCAGGTTGCCGTCCATCTGGTCGTAGCCCTCGGCGACGATCGCCAGTTCGCCCAGCGCACGCGCCACCTGCAGGCGCCGGCCATTCCTGGCCGGCAGCGCCTTGCCATCGGCGCCGACCAGCGCGATGCGCTGGATGCGCGGCGCCACCGTGTCGCGCAGGCCGATGAAGGGCAGCACCAGCGGGTTGACCGCAGCGCCCCCGGGGTGGTACTCCATGTGCACGTGGGCCATCGGATTGATCGTGCCGAGCGCGTCGCCGACGTCGAAGCGGGTGCCGCGCCGCACCCGCACCCGTGCCGGCTTGCCGTCCGGGCGGGGCAGCAGCTGGAAGCGCGCATCGAGCGCCTTGCCGGTGGCGTCGCGGCCGACGCGCATGTGGATGTACGAGAGCGGGCCGAGGCGCATGCCTTCGCCGAGTTCGCCGAACGCCCAGTTCGGGTAGGGATCGGCAATCGTTGCCGGCAGCACCGCCAGCACGCGCGCGCCGACGCCGGCGCGGATGTCCAGCCCGGCATGGAAGTGGTCGCGGCTCTCGCCGTCGTAGCTGCCGCGCACCTCGCCCAGCACCCCGACGACTTCGTGCGGCGCCTGTTGCGGGCCCACCGGCCAGGGCATCGCGGCGGCCCTGGCCAGCGGCGGCGGCGTCAGGAGCGAGCGCGCGGCCCCGGCTTGCGGCGGTGCCAGCGCGAATACCCGCAGCGCATCGCCGTCGGCCACCACTAGCGCGGCGTCGCGCCGCACCGCGATGCCGCGCGGCGCGTAGAGGCGCAGGCTGCCGTCGCTGGCATGGCTGGTGCCGGGCGGACGGTCGGCGTCCAGCAGCACGTGGTACTGTCCTTGCCGGTCGCGCTGGACGATACGGCCGCCGTTCGCGCCGGCGATGTACAGGACGCCGTCGTGGGTCAGCGCCAGTGCCACCGGACGCTGCAGCAGCCGACGGTCTTCGTCGACCGGCGGCGCCAACGTGGTGACCGTGCCATCCTGGCCGATGCGCCGGATCGCATCGTTGCCCGTGTCGGCCACGTACAGCACGCCATCCCGGTCGACCGCGATGGCGCTCGGGGTGTCGAATGCCGCGGCGGCGCCGGGGCCATCCTGGTTGCCGGGCAGGCCGCTGCCGGCCACCGTGGTCACCGTGCCGTCCGCGGCGATGCGGCGGATGCGGTCGTTGTAGGTGTCGGCGACGTAGATGACGCCGGCGCGATCGACCGCGATGCCGACGGGCCCGTCGAAGCGGGCGTCGCGGCCGACGCCGTCGCGGTAGCCGGCTTCGCCGCCGCCGGCCAGCGTGCTGACGCTGCCGTCCGGCGCCACCTTGCGGATGGCGTTGTTGCCCGTATCGGCCACGTAGAGGTTGCCGAGCAGGTCGATGGCCAGCGCCGACGGCGTGTCGAAGGCGGCGGCTGCTGCCGGGCCATCGGCGAACCCGGCGCCGCTGCCGGCGAAGGTGGCAACCTGGCCGTCGGGTCCGATGCGGCGGATGCGGTGGCTAGCCCCGCCTTCCGCCACGAACACATTGCCATGGGCATCGACTACGGTGCCGAACGGGTCGCTGAAGCGGCTCGCGGACGCCGGTCCGTCCGCCACGCCGTCCACGCCATCGCCGGCGAGGGGCGTGGCGCGCGCTGTCCATCCGCTCGGCGTCGGCGCGGCGGCGGGCAGCCACAGCGCGCGCCCCGGCGTGGCTGCCTGGCGCGGGCCCAGCGCCCAGTACAGTGCAGCGCCGGCCAGGAGGATGGCGCCCGCGAGCGCCGCGATGATCGTCTTGCGGTTCACATTGTTGCCAGCGAGTTATTCAAGCCGCAAGTGTAATCGATCGGCCGGGCTCGTCATGAAAGGCGCCGCGTTCCGTTTCACGGACTCTGGTGCGACGCACAAGCTGAGGACGATTCGCTATAATGGCCCTCTTTATTGTTTCTCCTGCAATCGATTCAGAAACCAAGGAACCCCCATGAGCCTGAACAACGTCAACGCCGGCCGCGATGTGCCGAACGATTTCAACGTCGTCATCGAAATCCCGATGAACGGCGATCCGGTCAAGTACGAAGTGGACAAGGAGTCCGGCGCGATTTTCGTCGACCGCTTCATGGGCACCGCCATGCACTACCCGTGCAACTACGGCTACATCCCGAACACCATCGCCGATGACGGCGACCCGTGCGACGTGCTGGTGCTGACCCCGTTCCCGCTGCTGCCGGGCGTGGTCGTGCGCTGCCGCGTGCTGGGCGTGCTGAAGATGACCGACGAAGCCGGCGGCGACGCCAAGATCCTGGCCGTGCCGGTCGAGAAGCTGCTGCCGCTGTACTCGAACCTGCAGACCGTGGACGACGTGCCCGAGCTGACCCTGCGCCAGATCCAGCACTTCTTCGAGCACTACAAGGACCTGGAAAAAGGCAAGTGGGTCAAGGTCGACGGCTGGGCCGGTCCGGACGCGGCCAAGGAAGAAATCCTGAACGGCGTGAAGGCGTTCGAGGGCAAGCAGCAGTAATTTTTTTTCGCTGCGCGAGAAAAGGCCGGCGCCTTCGGGCGGCCGGCCTTTTCCGTTGGTGCGCGCAGGCCGAGGCTTACCAGCCGATGTCGCGCAGCAGCGGGAAGGTCAGGTCGCGCGGCAGCGTCACGTCGTGCGTCAGGTCGGTGTTGATCGACGGTTCCATCAGCTGGTTCGGGCTGGCTTCCGTCGTGTAATGCGATACCGACGAGCCGGGCGAGTAGATCGTCGGCGTGTACATCAGGATGCGGCCCGCCGGGTCGGCGCCGGCCAGGCGGCTCGTGTCCAGGCCCAGGTTGGCCGTCACGCCCGACTGCGTGCGCGAACGGCGCTGCAGGGCGGCCTTGAGCTTGATGCCGTCCGCCTGCGTCACGCGCACCGCCGGGATCGTGATGCCCGGATCGCTGCCGCCCAGGCTCGCCACGTCGCCCGGCTGGTTGTCGGCGACGACCATGCCGATCGCGCCGGCCGCCTGCACGTTGCGGGCCTTGGCGACGAAATCGCAGCTGCCGCGGTCGACCAGGGCGACATTGCCGCGCACGGCCAGGCTGTTCAGGCTGTCGAGCGGCTGGCAGGCCAGGCCCGTGCCGTCGGTCTGGTCGACGACGGGCATCAGCTGGCCGCCGACTGGCGTGGCCGACAGGGCCGGCCCGAAGGTGGCATTGCCGGCGCTGTAGTTGCCGGCCGCGCCGCCGGCGGCCGATCCGGCGATCGCCAGGTTGGGCGAAGCCGTCAGCACCGACGGCACCGCCGCCGTCACGTTGGGGCCGTTCCAGGACAGGCCGCGCCAGGTCGTGGCCGTTGCCGCGCGTTCGGCCGGCGTGCTTTCGACCCAGCTGCGGTTGTTGCTGTTGTTCACCAGGTAGTAATCCCAGATGGACGGGATGCCCAGGATTTCCTCGCCCGTTTCGTCGTCGGTAAAGGTCTGAAAGCCGAGCCCGTGCGCGAACTCGTGCAGCAGCACGGTGACGAGGTCGATGCCCGAGCCGAAGTTGCGGTCCAGGCCCAGGTAGAAGCCGGAGCCGGGCAGGCAGTCGGAAAACAATCCGAGTCGCGAATTGAAGCGGGCGATGATGTGCGGCTCGCCCGGCGTGGCGACGTCCTCGTCGGCCAGCTTGCTCGCCAGCGCGGACGGGTACCAGGTGTTGGCGCGCGGCGCGTTCGGGAAGTCGGACCAGATCTCGTTGGCACCCGCGGAGCCGAGCACGGCGCTGCTGGCGGTGCAGGACAGCGGCACGAACGAGGCGCCGATGCGGATCGTGACGTTGCTGGTCAGCGTGGCGCCCCAGATGTCGGCCGCGCGCTGGAACGCGTTCAGGCGCTGCTGGCCCAGCGTGGTGCCGGGGTTGCCGCCCACCGGCGCCACCGGGGTGGCGTCGTTGAAGCCGACCCCGGCCGCGTTCAGGTTGACGATGACGATGGTGGCCGCAGCCTGTGCGGTGCTCGTGATGCCGAGGGCGCAGGCCAGAGATAGCGCGGCAGCGGCTGCCGTGCCGCGCGCCAGGCGGGGCAGGAGATCAGCGGGTTTCATGGTCGTGCTCCTTGTGCTCTTGCGGTGCGGGGCGGGTCAGCGCATCCTGGGCGGCCTGGTCGCCGTGCACGCACTGGCTGGACAGGCTGCCGTCGGCGCCGCGCGTGACGACTTCGTAGACCATGGTGCGTTCGCCGAGGCGCACGCCGCGCGCGCCGCCGGGGCGCGACGTGACGCTCGGCGCGCGCTCCGGCGCCAGCCCGGCGGACGGCGTACGGGCGCGCAAGGCCTTCGCTTCGTCCGGCGTCGGGGCGCGCAGCTTGCCCGTCTGCGCGTCGCGCACGACCACCATGCCGTCCTGGATGCCGGCATGGGCATGGTGCGAGAACATCGCCAGCAGGCACAGCGCAAGGGCGCCGGTCGTGAATACGGTTTGCTTGGACATGGCCTTCTCCTTTCACGCGATGCGACGGGGGCGCGCACGGCGGCCCAGCAGCGGCAACAGCGCGACGCCAAAGCCCAGCATCAGCCAGCTGGCGGGCTCCGGCACGGCGGTGACGACGTTGACGGTATCCAGGCCGATGTAGCTCAGGGTATCCGCCGGACCGATATAACGGAAGGCGAAACGCCCGCTGCCCGTCTCCGCGATGCTCGCGGAAAACTGTTGCCAGTCGAGGGGATAGGCGGTGCTGCCGCCCACGGTGGCGAGCAGCGTGGAAAAGCCGGCCGTGTCGGTGCCGGAGCCGGACGAGAAGCGCACCTCGAGCACGTCGTTGAACCCGGCTTCGTCGGCACGACGGGTGTAGAAGCTGAGCTGGGTGATGCCCGAGAGGTCGAGTGTCGGCGTGATCAGCCAGTTGTCGACGCTGCCGCTGCCGACGGCGCCCAGGTAGTTGGCGGCGGCGTAGGAATCGGCAGGCCCGGACTGGGCCGCAAACAGGTCCGTATTGCCCTGGAACCAGGCGCTGCCCGGCGGCACGCTGGCATTCACCTGGACCCATCCGCTCGAACCGGCAACGTCGGCGAATCCTTCGTTGAGTACTTCGACCCCGGCCGCGTGCGCAGCCGGGCCGCCCAGCGCGGCCAGCGTTAGCACCGCTGCCGCAAACAAGGTTCTCACGGGTTTCATGGAAGCCCTTTCAGTGGAAGCCAGTAGGATGGTGGCCGGCCCGCGCTGGCTGTCGACGAGGCCATGCATGACTCATCATAGGAATCGCATCAGCGACCGGCTTGATCTTTAGCTAATGGATGGGGTAGACAGGCGAAGTACTGTCGTGCAGGACGAATGTGGGCGCGGGGCGGGATACTATGAGGTGGGAACGGGGTGCCCACCCTACGGATTCGACACCGGGGTCAGAGCCCTTTGAAAAGCAACACCGGGCTCTGACCCCTGCGTAGGGTGGGCACCCCGTGCCCACCATGCAGCGCAGGATCAGCCGCGCAGGAAGCGCCGCAGCCGCAGCTTGCCGACGATCCCGATCGGGAAGAAGTAAATGGAGAGAATGAACAGCACCCCGAGCCACAGCAGCCAGCGGTCCGGATGCAGGGCCGCGGCCAGCATCGGGACGCCGGCAAGCGCGTCGGATGCATGTCCCATCAGCTCCTTCAGGTAGTTCTGCGCCAGGATGAACAGCGTGGCGCCGACCACCGCGCCGTACATCGTGCCCATGCCGCCGATGACGACGATCAGCAGGATGTCCGTCATGACCTCGAAGCCGAGCATCGTCTTGGGCCCCACGTAGCGCAGCCACAGGGCCATCAGGGCGCCGGCCAGCGCGGCCACCACCGCCGCCAGCACATTGGCCCAGATGCGGTAGACGACGGTGCGGTAGCCCAGCGCCTCGGCTCGGAACTCGTTCTCGCGGATCGCCTGCAGCACGCGGCCGAACGGCGAATTCACGAGGCGCAGCAGGAACAGGAACAGCAGCGCGCAGCCGAAGAACACGATGTAGTAGGTCACCAGCTTGCCGTCCACGGAGCGCCCGAAGACGTCGTTCTCCATCAGGCTGAAGCCCGGCGACAGCAGCTCGGGCACGCTGAAGGTGCGGCCATCCTCGCCGCCCGTCAGGTCCGACAATTGCGAGGCTAGCACGGCGAACGAGGCGGCCACGGCCAGCGTGATCATCGCGTAGAAGATGGCGCGCACGCGCAGCGCGAACAGGCCGATGACGAGGGCCAGCACGACCGTCAGCGCGAGCGCGATGCCCAGGCCCGCCAGCGCCGCGCTCCAGGTCGGTTCGTCGACGGCGGCGAGCGCGATGCCGATGCCATAGGCGCCGATGCCGTAGAACATCGTGTGGGCGAAGGAAACGATGCCCGTATAGCCCAGCAACAAGTCGTAGGAGGCGACCAGCACGATGTAGATGCAGATCGTGGCCGCCGTGTTCAGGGGGCGGGCACCGGAAAACAGGAAGGGCGCGAACAGCAGGCCCAGCACGATGGCGACGAGGGCGGCGGCCAGGATGCGGCTGCGCGGCAGGTCGCCGGAAAGAAGTTGCATCAGCATGTCAGTGGCGTCCTTTCGCATACAGGCCGGCCGGGCGCCACAGCAGGATGGCGATCATCAGCACGATGTTCGATACCAGCGCAAACTTGGGCAGCAGGTAGCCCGCGTAGTTGGCCACGAGCGCCATCAGCAGGGCGCCGATGAAGCAGCCGCCGACCGAACCGAGGCCGCCGATGATGATGACGATGAAGACCATCACCATCACTTCGCTGCCCATGTGCGCCACCAGCGTTTCCTTGTACAGGCCCCACATGGTGCCGCCCAGGCCCGCGAGCGCGGAGCCGGCCGCGAACACGGCCACGAACAGCCGGCGGATGCGGTAGCCCATCGCCTCGACCATCTCGCCGTTCTCGACGCCGGCGCGGATCAGGAGGCCGATGCGGGTGCGGTTCAGCGTCAGGAACAGCACGGCGAACACGACCAGGCCGACGACGACGGCCAGCAGCCGGTATTTCTCGATGGCCGCGTCGCCCAGGAAGATGGCGCCGCGCAGCGCGGCCGGCAGGGGCAGCGCGACCTGGTCGGCGCCCCAGATGACGGTGATCAATTGCTCCGACACGATCATGCCGCCCATCGTGATCAGGATCTGCTTCAGGTGCTGGCCGTAGACGGGCATGATGATGACGCGCTCGAACATCCAGCCGAGCAGGGCCGTGACGAGCATCGCCACGGTGACGGCCAGGGCCAGCACGCCGAGGTTGGCGGCCAGCGAGTCCAGCTCGAGCCAGCCGCGCATCGGCACCAGCACGAGGGTGGCGGCATACGCGCCGACGGAGACGAAGGCGCCGTGGCCGAAGTTCAGCACGCTCATCAGGCCGAACACGAGGGTCAGGCCGCTGGCCATGATGAAGATCATCATGCCCATGGCGAGACCGGCGACGGTCAGGGTGACCCAGGCCGGCAGGCTGACGAAGGGCAGCACGGCCAGCGCCACGGCCGGCACGAGCAGCAGCGGCAGGATGTCGCGCGGCGCCGCAGGCAGGGGCGCGTCGGCCTGGGCGAGAGGTAAAGTGGCACTCATTGGTTCATTCCTAGTCTGGTGTAGGGTGGGCGCCCCGCGCCCACGCGTAAGCCAACATGACGCGAACGTCACGCGTGGGTACGGGGTGCCCACCCTACGGATAGCCGGTTATTGGTGGGCATCGAGCGACAATCCCAGCAGCCGCTGCTGCAACGCCTCGTCGCCGGCCAGGTCGTGCATCAGGCCCGCGTGCACGACGCGGCCGTCGTCCATCACGGACACGCTGTCGCCCAGCGTGCGCACGAAGTTGAAGTTCTGCTCGACCAGCAGGATCGTCGTGCTGGTGTCCTTCAGTTCGCGGAAGGCGAGCATCAGGCTGTGCACGATGGCCGGGGCCAGCCCCTTGGTCGGCTCGTCGACCAGCAGCAGCTTGCTCGGCTGGACGATGGCGCGGGCAATCGCCACCATCTGCTTCTGGCCGCCGGACAGGTTGCCGGCCGGGTAGTGCCAGAACTTCTTCAGCGCGGGAAAGAAGCCGCAGATCCAGTCGACGCGCGCCGCGTCCAGCGGGCCGTTGCGGGCCGCGAGCACGAGGTTCTCGCGTACCGTCAGTTCCGAGAACACGGCCATGCTTTCGGGGACGTAGGCGATGCCGGCGCGCGCGATGTCGGGCGTGGACAGCTCCGTGATGTCGCGTCCGTCGAACAGGATGGAGCCGCTGCTGGCCTTCCACAGGCCCATGATGGTGCGCAGCGTCGTCGTCTTGCCGGCGCCGTTGCGGCCCAGCAGGACGGCCAGGCCACCGCGTGGCACCACCAGGTCCACCCCCTGCAGGATGTGGTACTGGCCGATGTGGGTGTGGACGCCCGCGAGCGTCAGGATGGGTTCATGCATGTTCGGGTACTCCGAGATAGGCCTCCTGCACGATCTTCGAGCGCATCACCTCGGCCGGCTGGCCGTCGGCCACCAGCGTGCCGTTGTGCAGCACGACGATGCGGTCGGCCAGCGCCCGCACCACGTCCATCTTGTGCTCGACCAGCAGCACGGTGCGCTTGCGCTCCGCCTTGACCTGGTGGATCAGGTCCAGCACGACGGGCACCTCGTCCACGCTCATGCCGGCCGTCGGTTCGTCGAACATCAGGATCTCCGGTTCCAGCGCCAGCAGGATCGCCACCTCGAGCTTGCGTTGGTCGCCGTGCGACAGCGTGCCGACGTAGCTGGCGCGGCGCGCCCCCAGCGCGACCCGCTCCAGGTAGTGGTCGGCGCGCTCGATCACCTCGCGGTGGCTCGACCACAGCGACAGCATGCGCATGCCGATGCCGGCGCGGCTCTGCACGGCCAGGCGCACGTTCTCGACCACGGTCAGGTGCGGGAATAGGTTCGTCAGCTGGAATGCGCGTCCGATGCCCAGGCGGGTACGGCGCGCCGCGCCGGCCCGCGTGACGTCCTCGCCGCGCAGCAGCACGCGGCCGGACGTCGCCGCCAGCTGGCCGGACACCAGGTTGAAATAAGTCGTCTTGCCGGCGCCGTTCGGGCCGACGATCACGGTCAGCGTGCCGGGATAGAAGTCGGCCGTCACCGCGTCGACGGCGACGTGGCCGCCGAAGCGGATCGTCAGGTCGCGTGTCGACAGGCTCGGCGTTGGTTCCATGCCGGCCATGTCAGCGCTTGTTCTTCACCGGCAGCGGCAGCTCGCTGGCCGGGATCTCGCGCACCAGTTCCAGCAGGTCCCACTCGTTCTTCTGGTCCTTCTTGATGCGGAAGTGGTACATCGGCTGCAGCGCCTGGTGGTCCTCCTCGCGGAAGGTCATCGTGCCCTTCGGCGTCTCGAACGACAGGCCTTCCATCGCCGTCACCAGTTGTTCGCTGTTGGCCGACGGTACCTTCTGCAGCGCGGCGACGACGGCGCCCGCCGCCGCCATGCCGCCGGCGGTGAACATGTCGGGCGGTACCTTGTAGCGCTTCATGTGCTCGGCGACGAACCAGTCGTTCATCTTGTTCTTCGGGAAGCCGTAGTAGTAATAGATCGTGCCTTCGGTGCCGGCATAGGCCTTCCACGTCTTCATCACGGGCAGCAGGTTGCCGCCCGGCGCCAGCGCGATGCCGTAGCGGCCCGGCTGCATGTCGGCGAGCTTGTTCATCGGGTTCGGGCCGGCCCAGACGATGGACAGGATGCGCGGCTGCGGCTTGTCCTTCAGCGCGTCGAACAGGCGCTGGGTCGGCGCCGTGAAGTCGGTCGACGCGGCCGGCGCATATTCCTCGTGCACCACCTTGACCTTGCTGCCGGTGGCGGCCAGCGCTTCCTTGCCGGCCTTGATGGCGTCGCGGCCGAACGCATAGTCCTGGGCCAGGAAGGCGACGCTGCCGCTCTTGAGCGTCGAGGCGGCAGCCAGGGCATCCTGCATCGAGCTGCGCGCGGTGCGGAAGATGTACTTGTTCCACTTGGCGCCCGTGATCTCGTCGGCGACGGCCGGTTCGACGATCAGGACCTTCTTGTATTCCTTGGCCACCGGCAGCATCGCCAGCGCCGAGCCGGACGAGGTGGTGCCGACGGCGAGGTCGACCTTGTCGTCGCCGTAGGCCTCGGCCAGCAGCGTGCGGCCCAGGTCCGGCTTGCCCTGGTCGTCCTTGACGATCACCCTGATCTTGCGGCCGTTGATTTCCATCTTGCCGCCGGTCAGGTATTCCAGGCCCATCATGAAGCCGGTTTCCGTCTCCTTGGCATAGGCTTCGAGCTGGCCGGTCTTGCCGGCGATCAGGGCCACTTTGATGTCGGGCGCGGCGTGGGCTGCGCCGGCGCCGGCGGCGAAGGCAAGCAGCAGCGCCGCGTGCAGGGAAGTAATGCGTTTCATCTTGTCTCCTTGTACTTCATTGTTATCGTGTCTGCCGTGCAGCTTAGCTCAGCTCAGCTCAGCTCAGCTCAGGTCAGCTCAGGGCAGCCCCGCCAGGAAGCGCCCGACGGCATCCAGCGCCGCCGGTTCCGTCAGCATCGGCGCATGGCCGACGTCAGGCACCTCGGCATACTGCATCGAGGGGGCCTGGCGCCGCATCCAGGCGCATTGGCGCGCTTCCAGCAGGTCGGACAGTTCTCCGCGCACCAGCAGCGCGGGGCGCGCGCCCGTCAGGCGCCGGAACCCCTTGCGCAGCGCGGGCGAGGTGCTCTTGAGTTTACCGGTTTGCATTGCCTTGGCAATGCCGGCGTCGTAGCGCGGCGCCAGCAGGCCGCTGCCGTCCGGGGCGAAGGCGCGGCGCGCCCACTTGTCCCATTCGGCATCGGTGTTGCGGGGGAAGGCGCCGGCGTTCAGCGTCTTCATATGGGCGGCCGCCTCGGCCCAGGACGCGGGCCGCGCCTGCCGGCCCGCATAGCCGGCGATGCGCGCCAGGCCCTTGTGGGAGATCCACGGGCCGATATCGTTCAGCACGGCCGCCGCGACGAGGTCGATGCGTTCGCCCGCCAGCGTCATCGTGATCAGTCCGCCCATCGAGGTGCCGACGAAGATCGCTTGCGGCAGGCCGAGCGCTTCCATGAAGCGGACCACGTCGCCCGCATACACCTGGGCGTTGTAGTTGTCCGGATCGGGGTCGCGGTCGGACTGGCCGCGGCCGCGCACGTCGAGGGCCAGCACGCGCCGTCCGAAGCCGGCGACGATGGGCGCGAATTCGTCGAAGTCGGACGCATTGCGGGTCAGGCCATGGATGCAGATGACGGGCAGGCGCGCCGGGGAGGCCGCCATGCCCGGCACCGTCGCTGCCGGATAGTCGCGCGCGACCAGGGTCAGGCCGTCGCTGCTGGTGGTGCTGATGGATGAGTAATGGGACACGCTGCGAATATCCTGTCTTTCGAAAAAATGCGTCGGGCTGCACGTCAGAAGCGGTACTCGACGGTCGCCTGCACCGTGCGCGGGGCGCCGTAGAAGGCCGTCAGCGTGCCTTCGTTGCCCAGCGTGGGGAACAGGTAGCCGGCCGTCTTGTACTGCTTGTCCGACAGGTTCTTGCCGTGGATGCCGGCGCGGATCTTGCCGTCGGCACGCGTCCAGATGACGGACGCGTCGTACAGCTTGTACGATTCCTGGTCCAGCACGGACACGGTCTCGAACTGGTTCGTCGCGCCGCGGTAGGACGCCGAACCGATCAGCGCCAGCTTGCCGTTGTAGCCGGCCAGCGGCAGCGGCAATTCATAGGTGGCGCGCAGGTTGGCCGAGTTCTTCGGCGTGTTCTGGAACACGCGCTGGTCGGCGACGTTCACGCCGGCGACGATGTATTCGTCGTACTTGGCGTCGATGTAGCTATACATGCCCGCCAGGCTGAAGTTGTTGGTGATGTAGGCCACCGCCTCGAACTCGACGCCCTTGATCTTGGCCTTGCCCGCGTTGGTCGTCAGGCCGGCGAAGCTGTCGTCGCGGCCGTCGCCGTTGGTGTCGATCGCCACCGAGCCGGGAATCTGCACGTCCTTGTAGTCGCTGTAGAACAGTGCGGTGTTGGTGGTGATGCGGCCGCCGTTGAACGAGGACTTCAGGCCCAGCTCGGTAGTGCCGATGGTCTCCGGCTTGTAGCCGGCGCGTGCCTGGTCCTGCGAGATGCGCGTGCCGGCCACGTTCAGGCGCGGGTCGAAGCCGCCGCCCTTGAAGCCCTTCGAATACGAGGCATACACGTTCTGGTCCGGCGTGGCCTTGTAGTTCAGCGCGATGCGCGGCGTGAATTTCTTGTCCTTGCGTTCCAGGTTCGGCAGGTCGGTATCGGTGCGGAACAGCACCGCGTTCGGGTTGCCCATCTCGGGCGAGCCGGCCAGGCCGAAATAGATCTGGCGGAAGATGTCGGCCTTGCGCTCGTCCGACGTGTAGCGGCCGCCCACCGACAGCTGCAGCGCGTCGGTCAGGTTGTAGCTGCCGTCCGCGTACACGGCCCAGGCCTTGGTGTCGATGTCGCCGCTGGTGAAGGTGCTGGTCGGCACCTGGCCGGCCAGCACCGTGTCGAACTTGTTGTAGGCATTGGCGTCGATGTAGTAGACGCCGGCCACGCCCTGGATCTTCGGCCCGGTGTAGGTCAGGTTGAATTCCTGGCTGAACTGCTTGTTCGTGTACAGCGCCGGCACTTCCATGTCGACGACGGGCAGGGCGTCGAAGTCGATCGGCGCCCACGACTTGTCGCGGCGCGAGGCCGTGATCGACTTGAACGCCAGTTCCGGACTGATGGTCCACTCGACCGTGGCGGAGACGCCGTGCTGGCGCACGGACTGCTCGTGGCCCAGCGCCGTCATCATCTCGGCCTGGGTGTCGTAGACATTGTCGAGGATCGGCGCGCCGCTGGTGCGGCCGACGATCAGGCGGTGGCCGTTCTTCGGATGCGAATCGTCCTGCGTGATGTCGCCGGCGATGCGCACCCACACGTCGGGCGTGGCCTGCCATTCGGCCGAGACGCGGCCGGCGGTCAGGTCCTTGTCGTAGTTGGGGGCGCCGTTGAACAGGTTCGTGCCCCAGCCGTCGTGCTTGAAGCGGGCGACGGTGGCGCCGATGCGCAGCTGCTCGTTGACCGGCGTACTGGCCGTGATGACGCCGTCTCGCTCCTTGTAGTTGCCGAGCGTGCCCTTGATGCGCACGTCGGTCTGCGGCGCCAGCTTGCGGGTCACGTACTTGACGGCGCCGCCGATGGTATTGCGGCCGTACAGCGTGCCCTGCGGGCCGCGCAGCACCTCGATGCGCTCGACGTCGTAGATGTCGGCGACGGCGCCTTGCGGGCGGGCCAGGTAGATGTCGTCGAGGTAGATGCCGACGCCGGATTCGAAGCCGGCCAGCGGGTCGGCCTGGCCGACGCCGCGGATGAAGGCGGTCAGCGTGGAGTTGGTGGCGCGCGACGCCTTCAAGGTCGTGTTGGGCAAGGAGTTCGTCAGCGCGACCACGTCCGGGATGCCCTGCTTCGAGAGCTGGTCGGCGCTGAACGCGGTGACGGACACCGGTACGTCCTGCAGCGTCTCCTGGCGCCGGCGCGCGGTCACGACGACCTTCTCGATGTTTTCTTCCGGCGCGGCGACGGCGCCACCCGTGTCCTGGGCATGGGCCAGGGGCGTGAGCGCGGTACCGGAAAGGGCGAGGAGGGCGGCTGCAGAGTGACCGATAAACTGCGGGCCGAACAGCTGCGGGCTCAGGCGAGCCAGTTTCTTCTTGCTAACACGCATTGATGTCTCCAGATATTGTTGTGGTGTCATGCGCTTGACTTTTTTTTTGCATGCAAGCGCAGTGTGCCTCGGATGAAATGGGGTGAAAAGACAACATCGCGCCCACCCTATTGTGCAAATTTGCACACCTCCGCTCACCACAACAGGGCAGGCCGAAGCGGAGTTCGTAGGGCGGCGACGGGGCCGGCGCCCGCCCGCTGTGCGCGGACAAGCACCGTTACGAAAAGCTTGCAGCGCGACTGTGCACGAGTGCACAATGTGTCATCTTGATATCGAACAACGGTGCCCTGGATGAACACGCTGCCCGAATGGACCGATCTCCGTTTCTTCCTGGAACTGGCACGGGCGGGCACCCTGTCCGGCGCCTCGCGCCGCCTCGACGTCGAGCACACCACCGTCGCGCGCCGCATCGACCGGCTCGAGCAGCAGCTCGGCACGACCTTGTTCGACCGTTCGCGCGAAGGCTACGAATTGACGGAAATGGGCCGCGCGCTGCTGCCCCATGCGGAAGCGATGGAAGGCGCGGCGCTGGCGGCGGCCGAGCAGCTGGGCGGGGCGGAAGTGGCCGCGCATGGCGTCGTGCGCCTGGGCGTGCCGGAAGTGTTCGGCGTGCGCGTCGTCGCGCCCGTGCTGCTCAAGCTGTTCGAAGACCATCCCGACCTGTCGATCGACCTGCTGGCGCTGCCCAGCTTCGCCAACCTGGCGAACCGCGAGGCGGACCTTGGCGTGATGCTGGACCCGCCGGCGACGGGCCGCTACATGGTCACGCGCCTCGCCTCGTTCCGCTTCTACCTGTACGCATCGCCATCGTATCTGGCGCGGCATCCGCCCATCCGCACCCATGCGGACCTGGAGCATCACGATTTCGTCGACTACGTGCAGGACCGCCTGGCCAGCCGCGAGCTGTCCTACCTGAACGAACTGGGATTCACGCCGCGCCGGCGCCTGTGCTGCTCGGGGATGACGGGGCAGATCGAGGCGGCCGCGCTGGGCATGGGCCTGATGATGGCGCCGCCGTACGCGGTGCCGGACGACGGCCGGCTGGTGCCCGTGCTGCCTGGCCTTCATGCAGAGCGCTCGTTCTGGCTGGCTGCGCCGACGGACCTGTACCGGCTGCGGCGCGTGAAGGTGGTGTGGGATTTGCTGCGGGAGCTGGCGGACAACAATCCGCGTTTGTGGTGGCACCAGGGAGATGTGGGACAGGCCGCGTGACGGCATGGTGGGCATGTGATGCCCACCCTACGGCTGATTTCGCGGCTGAGCACCGGGGTCAGAGTCCAACCGTCAACACCGGACTCTGACCCCTACCGCTACCGTTTGAACGGACTGCGGTCGTTCAACTCGTCGATGTAATCGTCGATCCCGCCCGCTTCGCGCTCCAGGAAATTCTGGACCGCATCCGAAAACGCCGGATGCTTGAGCCAGTGCGCCGACCACGTGCGCGTGGGCAGGAAGCCGCGCGCCATCTTGTGCTCGCCCTGGGCCCCGCCTTCGAACACGCGGATCTTCTGCTCGATGCAGAACTCCAAAGGCTGGTAGTAGGCCGTCTCGAAGTGCAGGCACGGGACGTGTTCCAGCGCGCCCCAGTAGCGGCCGTACAGCGTGGTGGCGTCGTGCACGACCAGCGACGCGGCGATCGGACTGCCGTCGCGTTCGGCGATCACGAGCAGCAGGTTGTCCGGCATGTCGCGTGCGATGCGGCGGAAGAAGTCGAGGTTCAGGTAGGGCGTCGAATGGTGCTCGGCATAGGTGTGGCGGTAGCAGCGCGTGAAGAAGCGCCAGTCCTCGTCCGTTGCCTCCGCGCCGCGCACGCGGCGGAGCAGCACGCCCGCTTCGCGCACCTTGCGCCGCTCAGCGCGGATGTTCTTGCGCTTCTTCTGCTCGAGCGTGGCGAGGAAGTCGTCGAACGTGGCGTAGCCCGCGTTCTCCCAGTGGAACTGCACGCCGCTCCTGAGCAGGAAGCCGGCGTCTTCCAGCTGCTTCGCCTGCACGCCCGGCGGGAACAGCACGTGGGTCGACGACACGTCCGACGATTGCTGCACGGAGCGCAGCACCTCGATCAGGGCGCTCCTCGCCGCGTCGTCGCGCGCCAGCAGGCGCGGGCCCGTCACCGGCGTGAACGGGATCGCGGCCAGCAGCTTCGGGTAGTACTCGAGGCCGTTGCGCTGGTAGGCGTCGGCCCAGGCCCAGTCAAACACGTACTCGCCGTACGAGTGGCCCTTCACGTACAGGGGCAGGGCGGCGGCCAGGCGCTCGCCGCCCGGACTGTCCGCGTCGTCTTCGTACAGGGCGATGAATTGCGGCTGCCAGCCCTTGTCCGGGGCCGCGCTGCCGGAATCGTGCAGCGCGTCGAGGAAGGCGAAGGACAGGAAGGGGTTCGGCTGGTCCTGCAGCGCGACCAGGCCGTCCCAGGCTTCCCGGCCGATATCGGACAAGGAAGAAGCGATATGCGTGCGATAATTCAAGATGACTTCCGTACAAAAACTTGGTGGGCGCGATGGATAAGCAATCGTTGGATAAGAAATTCTTCAACCTCTACTCTCACGACTTCGCGCGGGTCGCCGTGGCCAGCCCGCGCTGCCGCGTGGCCGATCCGGCCTTCAATGCCGGCGAGACGATCAAGCTGGCCAGGCAGGCCGCCGAACAGGGCGCCGTGCTGGCCGCCTTCCCCGAACTGGGCCTGTCGGCCTACACCTGCGACGATCTGTTCCACCAGCGCGCGCTGCTGGACGCCGTCGTCGGCGCGCTCGGCACCATCGTCGAGGAATCCAGGACGCTGCCGCTGGCCCTGATCGTCGGCATGCCGCTGCGCGTGAACCACGTGCTGTTCAACTGCGCCGTGGTGGTCGCCGGCGGACGCATCCTCGGCGCAGTGCCGAAGAGCTTCCTCCCCAATTATGGCGAATTTTACGAAATGCGGCAGTTCAACCCGTCGGAGAACACGGCCGTCACGGAAATCGAGCTGCTGGGACAGCGCGTGCCCTTCGGTCCGGACCAGCTGTTCCAGCTGGACGACCAGCCGCTGTTCCGCTTCCACGTCGAGATCTGCGAGGACGTGTGGGTGCCGATCCCGCCGTCCTCGTTCGCCGCCCTGGCCGGCGCCACCGTGCTGGTGAACCTGTCGGCATCGAACGTCGTCGTCGGCAAGAGCGGCTACCGTCACCAGCTCGTGGGCCAGCAGTCGGCGCGCTGCCTGGCGGCCTATCTGTACACGTCGGCCGGCCTGGGCGAATCGACGACGGACATGGCCTGGGATGGCCAGTCGCTGATCTACGAAAAGGGCGACATGCTGGCGCAGTCGGACCGCTTCCGCGACGATTCCCACATCATCTACGGCGACGTCGACCTGGAGCGCCTGTCGACGGAACGCATGCACGCCACGACCTTCGCGCAATCGGTACGCCGCCACGCGGACGAGGTGGCGAAGTTCCGCATCCAGCGCGTCGCGCTGCCCCTGCCGCTGGACCGCGACCTGCCGCTGGCGCGCACCGTCGAGCGCTTCCCCTACGTGCCGGCCGACGGCCGCCGCCGCGACGAGCGCTGCACGGAGGTCTACAACATCCAGGTGCAGGCGCTGTTGCAGCGGCTGCAGGCATCGGGCCACCAGAAGGTGGTGATCGGCATCTCCGGCGGCCTCGATTCGACGCATGCGCTGCTCGTCTGCGCCAAGGCGATGGACCGCCTGGGCCTGCCGCGCACGAACATCCTGGCGTACACGATGCCGGGCTTCGCCACCAGCGAGCGCACGCTCGACCAGGCAAGGAAGCTGATGCAGGTGGTCGGCTGCACGGCGCACGAGATCGACATCCGCCCGAGCTGCATCCAGATGCTGAAGGACCTCGGCCACCCGTACGCTGAAGGCAAGGAAGAGTACGACGTGACGTTCGAGAACGTGCAGGCAGGCGAGCGCACGAGCCACCTGTTCCGCCTGGCGAACCACCACCACGCGATCGTGATCGGCACCGGGGACCTGTCCGAGCTGGCGCTGGGCTGGTGCACCTACGGCGTGGGCGACCACATGTCGCACTACAACGTGAATGCCAGCGTGCCCAAGACGCTGATCTCGCACCTGGTGCGCTGGGTCGCGGACACGAAGCAGTTGGGCGACGACGGCGGTTCCGACGTGCTGATCGCCGTGCTGGAGACGGAGATCAGCCCCGAGCTGGTGCCGGGCAAGACCGGCACCGGAAAAGAGGAGGGCAAGCCGGCGCAGGTGACGGAGAACTTCATCGGCCCGTACGAGCTGCAGGACTTCAACCTCTACTACACGCTGCGCTACGGTTTCGCGCCGCCCAAGGTCGCCTTCCTCGCGTATTCGGCCTGGCGCGACCGCAACGCCGGCCCGTGGCCGGAAGGCGGCAGCCCGGCGCGCAACGAGTACGACCTCGCGGCCATCAAGAAGAACCTGGGGATTTTCCTGTGGCGCTTCTTCAAGACCAGCCAGTTCAAGCGTTCCTGCGTGCCGAACGGCCCGAAGGTCGGCAACGGCGGCTCGCTGTCCCCGCGCGGCGACTGGCGCGCGCCGAGCGATTCGGAAGCGGTCGTGTGGATGGACGCCCTGAAGCAGATCCCGGATTCCCCGCAATAAGCTGAAACACCTGAAAGGAGAAAAACCATGAAACAGATTACCTGCGTGATCAAGCCGTTCAAGCTGGACGAGGTGCGCGAGGCGCTGGCCGAGGTCAACGTCACCGGCCTGACGGTCACGGAAGTGAAGGGCTTCGGCCGCCAGAAGGGCCACACGGAGCTGTACCGCGGCGCCGAATACGTGGTCGACTTCCTGCCCAAGGTGAAGATCGAGGTGGTGGTCGACGACGGCATGGCCGAGACGGTGGTCGACGCCATCATCAAGGCGGCGCGCACGGGCAAGATCGGGGATGGGAAGATCTTCGTGCAGGAGGTGGAGCAGGTGATCCGTATCCGTACCGGGGAGACGGGGCCGGACGCGGTTTGATTGAGCACCACGTACGCAAAACCACCGTCATCCCCGCGCAGGCGGGAATAGTGCCCCCGGCACTATTCCCTCCATGCTGAGGCCTAGAATTCGGCCAACGTGAGGCCGCTGTTGCGCTTGCCTGATCCTCAGTATGGGTTCCCGCCTGCGCGGGAACGACGGCTACATGTCGCAGGCTCTAGCGCCCCATCCTCAAATCGAACTTCCACGCCAACAAGCGCGCCGTCGTGATGAACAAGGCGCTCGACCACAGCGCGAAGTCATGCGGCGCGCCGTAGATCCCCAGCAGCAGGAAGATCCAGTTCCCCACGAACGCACAGATCGCGTACGGCTTCCCGTCGCGGAACACCATCGGCACCTCGTTGCAGACGATGTCGCGCAACACGCCGCCGAAGATGCCGGTGATCACGCCCATCATGGCGGCGACGAACAGCGGCATGTGCGCATCCAGCGCCGACGACACGCCCGCCACCGAGAACAGCCCCAGACCCACCGCGTCGCCGATGACGATCAGCCGTTCGGACACGACGTGGCGCAGCGTGCGCATCAGCGGCGTGGCGATCAGGGCCAGGATGAAGATCAGGATCGCGTACTCCTGGTGGATCACCCAGAACAGGGGACGCTTGTCGAGCAGGATGTCGCGCAGGGTGCCGCCGCCGAATGCGGCGATGAAGGCGACGGTGAAGACGCCGACCAGGTCCATGCGTTTGCGTCGGGCTTCGATGAAGCCGGAGAACGCGCCCACCAGGATCGCCGTGATTTCGATGAAGGTGATGAGGTGCATGCAGCTGTCGGTTGTGGCGGTGTTGCTAGCCTAACATGCCGGGCCCGACGGCGTAAGGGGGCGCGCACGCCCCCTGCACAAGGAGAGATTCAGGAGTGCGGGGGCAGGGCCGGCTGCTCGCTCGCCAGCGGCAGGCGCACGCCGAACACCACGTGTCCGTCGGCGTAGCGGTAGCCGATGTCGCCCTGGTGCTCGCGCACGATCTGCTGGGCGATGTACAGGCCCAGGCCCATGCCCGTGCGGTTGCGCGGGTTGCTCATCGAGCTGCGCTTGAACGGGTTGAACAGGCTCGCCTCGGTGTCCGGCGGGATCGGCGCGCCGGCGTTCGCCACTTCCAGCACCGCCTCGCCCGGCGCGAGCGCCAGGCGGATCAGGATCGGCTGGTTCGGCTCGCCGTGGTGGCGCGCGTTGGACAGCAGGTTCGAGATCACCTGGCCCAGCCGCCCGCCATCGGCCATCACGAAGGCCGGTCCGATCGTGTGCAGGTCGTAGACGATGGTCGGATAGGCCAGGCGCGCTTCCTCGACCATGTCCTCGACCAGCGCGGCGAGGTCGACCCGTTCGGCACCGATGCCGAGGTCCAGGCCACGCTCGATGCGGCTCATGTCCAGCACCTGGCCGATCATGCGCTGCATGCGGTTGCTGGACGACTGGATGCGCCGGCCCAGCGTGCCCTTGTTGTCGCTGTTCGAGGTCTTTTCCAGCACCATGCCGGCCATGTTGATCGAGTTGAGCGGGTCGCGCAGGTCGTGGCCGAGCATCGCCAGCAATTGCGCGCGCAT
This sequence comes from uncultured Massilia sp., assembly GCA_963529995.1. GTDB lineage: Bacteria > Pseudomonadota > Gammaproteobacteria > Burkholderiales > Burkholderiaceae_D > Telluria. Next base: position 53,352 of record CAUSCY010000005.1, read on the forward strand.
GGTTTCGGTCTGGGCGCGGCGCGCGTTCGACACGCGCACCAGTTCGCCCAGCAGCATGCGCGCATGCGTGAGGATGCCATCTTCCCAGGCGTGGGCGCGGCCGAGCACGGTCTCCTGCCAGGCGTCGAAGGAACCGCGCGGCGTGAGGCGCGCGCCCATCGGGCCGGTCTGTTCGCTCTTGTCGGGACGGCCGCCCCAGCGCACGTGTTCGATCTGCTCGGTGCGCAGCAGCAGGCACCAGCCGCCGCTGGGCAGGTCGAACGGCAGGCCCAGCAGGCCGGCCCACTTGCCGAGCTGCGCCTGCACCTGCACGGGCCAGTCCTTGTGGCATTCGTACTGGACCAGGTCGTGGGCTTGCGCGGGCAGGGCCGCGACGATGGCTTCCGCGGTATCCTGCTCGATGCCGCGGCACACGACCCGTCCGAACTGGGTCACGACGAGCGCCTGGGCGTTCGCCGATTCCAGCATGGCGTCGCCGTGCTCGATCAGGGCTTCGAGCGGATCTTCTTCCAGCAGCAGCGATTCGACGAGGCTCGTGCGCATCTTGGCGGCGCGCTCGACCAGGCGCGCGTCCTCGCGCGATTCGATGCTCTGCACGGTGGACGCCAGCACCTGGGCCAGCACGTCGGCCGCCAGGCGCACGGAGTAGGGTACCCGTTTCGGACTCGCATGGTGGCAGGCCAGCAGGCCCCACAGGCGGCCGTTGATGACGATCGACACGCTCATCGAGGCGGCGACGCCGATGTTCTGCAGGTACTCGACGTGGATCGGCGAAACGCTGCGCAGCACGCCGAAGCTCAGGTCGAGCGGCGCAGCGTCCGACATACCCATCAGCGGCACGGCGTGGTACGTCATGTCCGCGATCATGCGCAGGGTGTTGAGCGTGTACAGGCGGCGCGCCTGCGATGGGATGTCGCCGGCCGGATAGCGCTGGCCGAGGTAGGGCACCAGATCCTCGCGGCACGCTTCGGCCACCACGTCGCCGCTGTCGTCGCTGCGGAAGCGGTAAGCCATCACGCGGTCGAAGCCGGTAAAATCGCGGACCTGGCGCACGGCGGTCTCCAGCAGGCCGTCGATGGTCTTCTGGCGGCGCAGGCGGTCGATGGAGTTGTGGGCCTTGATGGCGAACAGCGCGACTTCGTCGGTACTGACGTCGCGCGCCTCGAACTCGACGATCACCCGGCCCTTGTGGGCATGCACGACGCAGTCGTACTCGGCGTTGCGCAGGTCGATCGCGCCGAACAGGGCCGGAGCATCGCCATTCTCGAGGTTGTCCAGGCACTCTCGCACGAGGTCGTTCACGCCGTCGGGAAAACCGAGTTCATCGAACGGCGCACCAAGCCGTGGAACCGTTTCCAGGATCAGGTCGATATTGGCGCTCCAGCCTTCCGCATGGGCGGTGGCATCCAGGAAGACCAGGGCGCCGTGCGGCTGGATCGAGCCGGGAATGTGGATGGGCTCATCCGCGCAATTGAGCAGGTCGACGCGCTGCGGCCTGGCCATCTGTACTGGCGTGCTGGACATTACTGGATCGATCCCTTCACTGGCGGCGCCACCATGACGCCTCGCTGCGTATCTTACAGGTTTCGTCAATTGACGGGTGCGGATTTGCCACGTTGGCACGTCGATACGCCGTGCATCGACATACTCGTCATTGTATTTGGCGCAAAAATGACGAATTCAATCATCCAAGGCAGGACGTAGCAGGACGACCAGCGCGCCCTGGCCACCGTCGGTGCGACCCGCCGCCACGAAGGCGACGACCTCGGCAGTCTGGACCAGCCAGCTGTGCAGCATGCCGCGCAGTACGGGCTCGCCGCCGGCCGAACCGTAGCCGACGCCGTGGATGATGCGCACGCAACGCACGCCGCGCTTGCTCGATTTCCTCAAATACGCATCGACCTGGCGCCGGGCCAGGTCGCGGGTCAGGCCGTGCAGGTCGAGCTCGTCCTCGACGGGCCAGTAGCGCTTGCGCAGGCGCTTGACGACGTCCGGCCCGACGCCGGGCGCCGACCACGACAGGCTCGGTTCTTCGGCCAGCAAGCCGTCGACGTCGAACTGGTCGGACAGCATCGATTCGCGCAGCACGGCCGCCGTTTCCTCGGCCGCCGTGCGCGGGCGGGCAGGGGACCTGGCGGCGAGACGCTCCGCCTCCTGCGCTGGACGCCACACATAGCGGTCCGACTCCGGCATCTTGACGACGTCCGTGACGGCGCCGCGGAACTCGACGGCGTTCTCGCGCTCGATGCGTTCGCGCTTTTCGCGCTCGGCCTTCTCGATGGCGCGCAGGCGCTCCTCTTCCTTCAGCCGGTCGCGGAAGGATTTCAGGTCGCCGAACTCTTTCATCGCCATCGAGATACCGTCCGGGAGAGGATTATTCCAGGGCTTCGAGGTAGCGCTGGGCATCCAGCGCGGCCATGCAGCCCGAACCGGACGAGGTGATCGCCTGGCGGTAGATATGGTCCTGGACGTCGCCGGCCGCGAACACGCCCGGCACGCTGGTGGCGGTCGCCATGCCTTCGCTGCCGCCGCGGGTCTTGATGTAGCCGTTGTGCATCTCGAGCTGGCCTTCGAAGATGTCGGTGTTCGGCTTGTGGCCGATCGCCACGAACAGGCCGTGCACCTTCAGTTCCTTGATCGAGCCGTCTTCGGTCGATTTCAGCTGCAGGCCCGTCACGCCGCTCTGGTCGCCCGTCACTTCGTCGAGCGTGCGGTTGGTCTCCAGCACGATCTTGCCTTCGGCGACCTTGGCCATCAGGCGGTCGACCAGGATCGGCTCGGCGCGGAACTTGTCGCGGCGGTGGATCAGCGTGACCTTGGTGGCGATGTTCGAGAGGTACAGGGCTTCCTCGACGGCGGTATTGCCGCCGCCGATCACGGCGACTTCCTGGTTACGGTAGAAGAAACCGTCGCAGGTGGCGCAGGCGGACACGCCACGGCCCATGAATTCCTGCTCGCTCGGCAGGCCCAGGTACTGGGCCGAGGCACCGGTGGCGATGATCAGGGTGTCGCAGGTGAATTCGTGCGAATCGCCCACCAGGCGGATCGGCTTTTCGTTCAGGTAAGTCGTGTGGATGTGGTCGAACACGATCTCGGTATTGAAACGCTCGGCGTGCTGCAGCAGGCGCTGCATCAGCTCCGGGCCCTGGACGCCCAGCGGGTCGCCCGGCCAGTTCTCCACGTCGGTGGTCGTCATCAGCTGGCCGCCCTGGGCCAGGCCGGTGACCAGCATCGGGCTCAGGTTGGCACGCGCGGCATAGACGGCGGCGCTGTAGCCGGCGGGGCCCGAACCGAGGATGAGAACTTTTGCGTGTTTACGAGTAGTCATGTTTTTACTTCTTATTGAAGTGATGATGTCGGGCAAGTGGGGCCGGCCACCATCGGAATCAAGGGGAGAGGGAACCGGAGATTATAGTCGATGATGCACACGAGCATGAATCGTGGGCCTGCCCGGCCATATATCGCTTAGAATGGGCATCTTTGGGGCTCCCATCCCCCGCAGCACAGTTTCAATCAGCATGAGCAAGAATAGTCCATCGACCGGTTCGACCTATACCCACAAGCCGCGGCAGCCGCGCCAGCCCCTGCCGAACCGGCTGGTGCGCCTGTTGTCGGAGGCGCGCTGGCTGGTCACGGCCGTCGCATTGTTGTATTTCGTCCTCATTCTGCTCAGTTATAACAAAGCCGATCCAGGCTGGTCGCACGACACGGTCGTGGCCCACGTCGCCAACCTGGGCGGCCGCGCCGGCGCCTGGCTGGCCGACCTGCTGCTGTTCATCTTCGGCTTTTCCGCGTGGTGGCTGTGCGTCTGTTTTTCGCGCGCCGTCTGGAAAGGTTACCGGCGCCTGCACCGCCGCTTCATCGACGGCGAGGTGCCCGAACCCGAGGTCGAGCACCAGGGCGAGATCCTGGTGCGCTGGGTCGGCTTCATGCTGATGCTGGCCGGCAGCGTCGGCCTCGAATACCTGCGCCTGTGGTCGATGAAGGTCGAGCTGCCCCGTTCCGCCGGCGGCGTGCTGGGCCAGCTGATCGGCGGCGGCGCCAATTCCGCATTCGGCTTCACCGGCGCCACGCTCCTCCTGCTGCTGATGTTCGGCCTGGGCTTTTCCTGGTACTTCCAGGTGTCCTGGCTGGCCGTGGCCGAGCGCATCGGCGAATCCGTCGAGCGCAGCTTCGACTGGTTCCGCCTGCGCTATGAAGACCGGGAAGACCGGCGCCAGGGCGAAGTCGCGGCGCACCACCGCGACGAGGTGCTGGTGCACGAGCGCGCCAAGTTCGTGGAAAAACACGGCAATGCGCCGATCCTGAAGCACGAGCCGCAGATGGCGGACGAGGCGCCGGCCTCCGCGGAAGAGGGCGCGCCGGGCTTCTTCGCCAAGGCCAAGGCCAAGCTCAAACGGGGTGCCAAGGCCGACGCGCCGCGCGCGGAGCCGCAGGTCGCGCAGGTCGACGATGGCGCGCCGTTCGACGCCGACGACGAGCCGTTCTCGGCACCCGTGCGTGCGCCGGCCTCGCCGGTCGCCACGATGGCATCGACGGCCCCGGCATCGCTGCCTTCGGCGTCGGCCGCCGCGCCGGCGATCAAGATCGAGCCGCCGATGACGAGCGTGCCCCGTTCCGAGCGCGCCGAGAAGGAGCGCCAGTCGCACCTGTTCGAGGTGCACGGCGATTCCACGCTGCCGCCGCTGGCGCTGCTGGACGACGCCCCGGCCACCCAGGAAACCGTCGCCATCGACACGCTGGAATTCACCAGCCGCCTGATCGAGAAGAAGCTGTCGGACTTCGGCGTCGAAGCCAAGGTCGTCGCCGCCTACCCGGGACCGGTCGTCACGCGCTACGAGATCGAGCCGGCCACCGGCGTGAAGGGCAGCCAGATCGTCAACCTGGCGCGCGACCTGGCGCGTTCGCTGTCGCTGACCTCGATCCGCGTGGTGGAAACCATCCCCGGCAAGAACTACATGGCGCTCGAGCTGCCGAACCCGAAGCGCCAGATCGTGCGCCTGACCGAGATCCTCGGTTCCAAGGTCTACGGCGACAGCGCTTCCAGCCTCACCGTCGCGCTGGGCAAGGACATCGCCGGCAAGCCGGTGGTGGCCGACCTGGCCAAGATGCCGCACCTGCTGGTGGCCGGTACGACGGGTTCCGGCAAGTCGGTGGGCATCAACGCCACCATCCTGTCGCTGCTGTATAAAGCCGATCCGGCCGACGTGCGCCTGATCCTGATCGACCCGAAGATGCTGGAGATGTCGGTCTACGAAGGCATCCCGCACCTGCTGGCGCCCGTCGTCACCGACATGCGCCAGGCCGGCCACGCGCTGAACTGGGCCGTGAACGAGATGGAGCGCCGCTACAAGCTGATGTCCAAGCTGGGCGTGCGCAACCTGGCCGGCTACAACGGCAAGATCGCGGAAGCGGCCAAGCGCGAGGAACACATCCCGAATCCGTTCTCGATCGTGCCGGACAATCCCGAGCCGCTGGAAAAGCTGCCGACCATCGTCATCATCATCGACGAACTGGCCGACCTCATGATGGTGGTCGGCAAGAAGGTCGAAGAGCTGATCGCCCGTATCGCGCAGAAGGCGCGCGCGGCCGGCATCCACCTGATCCTGGCGACGCAGCGCCCGTCCGTGGACGTGATCACGGGCCTGATCAAGGCGAACATCCCGACGCGTATCGCGTTCCAGGTGTCGTCCAAGATCGACTCGCGCACCATTCTCGACCAGATGGGCGCGGAAACGCTGCTGGGCATGGGCGACATGCTGTACATGCCGCCCGGTACGGGCTTGCCGATCCGCGTGCACGGCGCCTTCGTCTCGGACGACGAAGTGCATCGAGTTGTAAAACATCTGCAGGAAACGGGCGAGCCGAATTACATTGAAGGCATCCTCGAAGGCGGTGTCGCCGAGGAAGGCGGTGCCGACGGCGCCCCGGCCGGCGAGGGCGGCGGCGAGTCCGACGCCATGTACGACCAGGCCGTGGCCGTCGTGCTGAAGAACCGCCGCGCCTCGATCTCGCTGGTGCAGCGCCACCTGCGCATCGGCTACAACCGCGCCGCCCGCCTGCTCGAGCAGATGGAGCAGAGCGGCGTGGTGTCGCCGATGCAGTCGAACGGCAACCGCGACATCCTCGTGCCGACCGCCAGCGCGGAATGATGCGTGGTGGGCACGTGGTGCCCACCCTACGATACGCCGGCACGGTGGGCATGTGATGCCCACCCTACGCGATCGGCAACGCAGTCGTAGGGTGGGCACCCCGTGCCCACCATGTGCCGCCAACACCATAAAAACAGGAACACACACGATGATGAAGACCACCCTCGCCACGCTGATCGCCACCGCAACCCTGGCCCTGTCCGGCAGCGCCTCCGCCGCCGCCCTCGACCAGTTCAAGTCCTTCGTGACCGGCACCAAGTCCGCCCGCGGAGAATTCACCCAGACGCAAGTGCGCAGCAAGGCCACGACCGGCAAGGCCGCCCCCTCGTCGTCCGGCACCTTCGTGTTCGCCCGCCCCGGCAAGTTCGTCTGGACCTACCAGAAGCCCTACGAGCAACTGCTGCAGGCCGACGGCGAAACGCTGTACATCTACGACAAGGACCTGAACCAGGTCACCACCCGCAAGCTGGGCAATGCGCTGGGCAGCTCGCCGGCCGCGATCCTGTTCGGCTCCAACGACCTGGAAAAGAACTTCACGCTGTCCGAAGCGGGCGCCCACGACGGCCTCGAATGGCTGAACGCCACGCCGAGGGCGAAGGACACGACCTTCGAGCAGATCGCCATCGGCCTGAAGGACGGCGTGCCGCAGGCGATGGAGCTGAAGGACAACTTCGGCCAGACCACCGTGCTGAAATTCACCAGCTTCCAGCGCAATCCTTCGCTGGGCGCCCAGCAGTTCAAGTTCGACGTGCCGAAGGGCGCGGAAGTCGTTAATCAGTAAGAACGCGCAATAAGAAGAGGGCGCAACGGGCACGGTCGCTCATCGGCTACACTTGCGCTTTCGACGCAACAGCCGCATATGAGCCAGATGGATGACCTTTTCAAGACCGAACCCGCCGCCCCGCTGGCCGAGGCGCTGCGCCCGAAGACCATCGGCGAAGTGATCGGCCAGAGCCATTTGCTGGGCGAGGGCAAGCCCCTGAACCTCGTGTTCAAGTCCGGCAAGCCCCATTCGATGATCCTGTGGGGCCCGCCGGGCGTGGGCAAGACCACGCTGGCACGGCTGACGGCGAACGCCTTCGACTGCGAATTCATCGCGTTGTCCGCCGTGCTGTCGGGCGTGAAGGACATCCGCGCCGCCATCGAACAGGCCGAGCACTACCTGGCCGGCGGCAAGCACACGATCCTGTTCATCGACGAGATCCACCGCTTCAACAAATCCCAGCAGGATGCTTTGCTGCCGTTCGTGGAATCGGGCCTCGTCACGCTGATCGGCGCGACTACGGAAAACCCCTCGTTCGAAGTCAACTCCGCGCTGCTGTCGCGCTCCCAGGTGTATGTGCTGAAGGCGCTGACGGACGACGAGATGCGCCAGCTGCTCAAGCGCGCGCAGGAACGCGTGCTGGGACACCTGCAGTTCGACGAAGTGGCCGTGCAGACGCTGGTCGGTTATGCCGACGGCGACGCGCGCCGCTTCCTGAACCTGCTGGAGCAGACCAAGACCTCGGCCGACACGTCCGGCATCGCGCAGATCACGGGCGAGTTCGTCGAGAACGCGCTGACGCTGAACGCGCGCCGCTTCGACAAGGGCGGCGACAATTTCTACGACCAGATCTCGGCGCTGCACAAGTCCGTGCGCGGCTCGCATCCGGATGCGGCGCTGTACTGGTTCTGCCGCATGATCGACGGCGGCGCCGATCCGAAGTACCTGGGCCGGCGCATCGTGCGCATGGCGTGGGAAGACATCGGCCTGGCCGACCCGCGCGCGCTGACGGTGGCGAACGATGCCGTCGAAACCTACGAGCGCCTCGGTACGCCGGAAGGGGAGCTGGCGCTGGGCCAGGCCGTCATCTACCTGGCCATCGCGGCCAAGAGCAATGCGGGCTACAACGCCTTCAACGCGGCGATGGCGTTTGTGCGCAAGGACAAGTCGCGCGAGGTGCCCGTCCACCTGCGCAATGCCCCGACCAAGCTGATGAAGGAACTGGGCTACGGCCACGCCTACCGCTATGCCCACGACGAGCCGAACGCCTATGCGGCCGGCGAGACCTACCTGCCGGACGGGATGCCCGAGCCGCGCTGGTACCAGCCGGTGCCGCGCGGCGTGGAAAGCAAGATCGCCGAGAAGCTGGCGTGGCTGCGCAGCCTGGATGCGGAGGCGGGCGAAGGCGGCGCCGGGGAGTGAGGCGAAGGGCGGGGCGAATGCCCGAAAACGGCTGTCGGCTTGGTACAATTGCGCTTTCGATATCCATAACATGGCACTGGCCCGACAATGATAGACATCCAACTCCTCCGCAAGGACATCGACACCGTCGCAGCGCGCCTCGCCGGCCGCAAGTACCAGCTCGACGTGGCCGGTTTCAACGCCCTCGAAGCCGAGCGCAAGCAGATCCAGACCCGCACCGAGGAGCTGCAGGGCAAGCGCAATTCGCTGTCCAAGCAGATCGGCATGCTCAAGGGAAAGGGTGAAGACACGAGCGCCGTGATGGCCGAAGTGGCCGGTATCGGCGACGAATTGAAGGCCAACGAGGCCGCGCTGGCCGCCGTCCAGGACAAGATGGCCGCGTTCATGCAGGTGATCCCGAACCTGCCGCACGAATCGGTCCCCGTCGGCACCGACGAGTCGGGCAACGTCGAGGTGCGCAAGGTCGGTACGCCGCGCCAGTTCGACTTCGAGGTCAAGGACCACGTCGACGTCGGCGCCCCGCTGGGCCTGGACTTCGACACGGCCACCAAGCTGACCGGTTCGCGCTTCTCCGTCATGAAGGGCCCCATCGCCCGCCTGCACCGCGCGCTGGCCCAGTACATGCTGGACACCCACACGGACCAGCACGGCTACACGGAGTGCTATACCCCGTACATGGTCAATGCCGATTCGCTGTACGGCACCGGCCAGCTGCCGAAGTTCGGCGAAGACCTGTTCGCGGTCAAGAAGGGCGGCATCGAAGGCGAGGGCGAGAACTTCTACCTGATCCCGACGTCGGAAGTGACGCTGACCAACACGGTGCGCGACGAGATCGTGGCGCTGGACACGCTGCCGATCAAGATCACGGCCCACACCCCGTGCTTCCGCTCGGAAGCGGGCAGCTACGGCCGCGACACCCGCGGCATGATCCGCCAGCACCAGTTCGACAAGGTCGAGCTCGTGCAGATCGTGCAGCCGGACCAGTCGTATGCCGCGCTGGACGAGATGGTCGGCCAGGCCGAGACGATCCTCAAGAACCTGGGCCTGCCGTACCGCGTGATGGCGCTGTGCACGGGCGATATGGGGTTCGGCGCCGCCAAGACCTTCGACCTGGAAGTCTGGCTGCCGGCGCAGAACACCTACCGCGAGATCTCGTCGCTGTCGAACATGGAAGCCTTCCAGGCCCGCCGCATGCAGGCGCGCTTCCGCAACGCCCAGGGCAAGCCGGAACTGCTGCACACGCTGAACGGCTCCGGCCTGGCGGTCGGCCGCACGCTGGTCGCCGTGCTGGAAAACTACCAGCAGGCCGACGGCAGCGTGATCGTGCCGGAAGTGCTGCGTCCGTACATGGGCGGGCTGGAACGCCTGGTGCCGGCCGCGTAAGAGCAGGAAATGGGGGAGCCGGCAAATTGGCTCTTCCGTTTTCTCCCGGGGCTGCTATAATGCGGCCTCACGCGAACGACCAGTGACACGGAGAGGTGGCAGAGTGGTCGAATGTACCTGACTCGAAATCAGGCGTACGGGTGACCGTACCGTGGGTTCGAATCCCACCCTCTCCGCCAGAATGTAGTCCCTGCATGTTCAGGGAGATCAAGGAGCCCGCTGTTCTCATAGAGGCAGCGGGTTTTTTGTTGCCTAATACTGTCCAGGATAGTCCCCAGGGTGCCAGCATCCTTGGGGGCTCGTTTGGGGGCCTCTTCGGGGCTCCCTTGGACAGGAGGCCCCCAAAATGCCCAAGCGCGTACCGCCGCTGACCCAACTGCAGATCAAGAACGCCAAGCCAAGGGAGAAGCCCTACAAGCTCGCCGACGGAGGTGGCCTGTACCTCGAGGTCACCCCGGCCGGTGGCAAACACTGGCGCATGAAATACCGCCAGCCCAACGGCAAGGAAAACAAGCTCCACTTCGGCGCCTTTCCGGCAGTGTCGCTCGCCGATGCGCGCGAGAAGCGCGATGCCGCCCGCCAGCTCCTTGCCGCCGATGTCGACCCCGCGCGCGCTCGCGAAGAGCAGGCGCGCCAGGCACGGATGGCCGCAGCAAACACCTTCGAGCAGGTGGCGCGCGAGTGGCAGCACACGATGCTGGGCCAGTGGCAACCCCAGACGGCCCGTGACATCCTCCACCGCTTCGAGCTGGACATTTTTCCGTCGATCGGAAAGCTGCCCGTTACCGAAGTGCAGGCGCGTGACGTCCTCGACGCAATCCGCTCGGTCGAGCGTCGCGGTGCGCTCGAGATCGTGAGCCGCCTGGCCGCGAACTGCTCGAGAGTATTCAGATATGCAATGCGGTGTGGCCACGCCGACCGTAATCCAGCCGAGCACCTGCGAGAGGTGCTGGCGCCAAGGGAGAAGGGCCACTTCGCCGCGATCGGGCCAGACGGGTTGCCGACCTTGCTGCGTGCGCTGTATGCCAACGAAGCTTGCATGGGACTGCCGGTGCGGGTGGCGATGCGGTTGATGCTGCTGGTGTTCGTCCGGACCTCCGAGCTGATCGAGACGCCATGGGCCGAGATCGACCTCGACAATGGCGAGTGGGTGATCCCGTGGCGCCGCATGAAGCGCGGCAAGCGTCGCATCAATCCCGACAGGACGGACCATCACGTATGCCTGCCGCGCCAGGGCTTAGCGCTGCTGCGCGAGTTGCATCGGCTTACCGGCGGAGGCACCTGGGTATTTCCCAACATGCGCGACCCTGGGCGTCCGATGAGCAACAATACGCTGCTCAAGGCGCTCGAGCGGATGGGCTACAAGGGGGACATGACCGGTCACGGTTTCCGTTCGCTGGCGATGAGCACCCTGAAGGAACGGCTGGGCTACCGGCACGAGGTGGTCGACCGGCAGCTCGCACATGCCCAGAAGGACAAGTTGGAAAGCGCGTATGACCGCGCCAATTACCTCGAGGAGCGACGGACCATGATGCAGCGCTGGGCCGACCATATCGATGAGTTGGCTGCGGCCTCGTTGACGCAGGGACGACCGGGGCGAGATAGCGATGTGGCAGACATGTGCCGGCCACCACATCGGCTAGGTCAGGCGCGGCCGTAATGCGGCCAGGACCGCTCATCTGTACTCCGCCGCTTATGCTGGGCGTTACGGCGCCGTTTGCTGACCACTTATGAGGGCGAAAACGGGCTTGTTAGTTGCTATACCTGGGTGGGCTGCACGGATATTCTTGGACCAGGATAACTACTTGGAACGGCAATGCAAACCCCAAGCTTTCGGAACCAGCACCGGATCATCCGTATCACCGAAGTAATGGCAATGACTGGCCTTTCTCGCTCAGGCATCTACGCCGCTATCAAGGAGGGCACGTTCCCTACGCAGATCAAGCTCTCCGTCCGCTCATCCGGATGGCTGGAGAGCGAAGTGATCGCATGGAGGGACAAGAGGCCTCGCGGTTCGCAGCCGGGCTCCTAATTGGCGCATCGCGTCCGCCGGCTCCGCGCAAACCAAGCTCCGGTACTTTGGTGGAGGTGCGCGCACCAGGTGGCTTCTGAAACGCGATGACCGGATCGCAGGATTTCGAAGTTGTCGCCTGTCCAGATCAATGAGATGATGACTCATCAACTGAACAGAGGAGCTGGAAACCGGTGTCAAAGGCATTTCAGGGATTTGAATACGCTATCAGGGATGCAGACGAGCTGCTTGGCCATTTCGATGCAGTGAACCGTAAGCCGCCACCCGACGGTGCCGAGGTGCTGAAGAGGGCAGGGTTGGTAATGGCCTTGACGGCTTGGGAGACCTACGTCGAGGATCTCCTGCTTGAGATCATGCAGCGCAAGCTAGGCGCAGTCACTGGCAGTTATGTTGGCGACTTCGTCATGAAAAGACTGCACCAGGATCTCAAGCAGTTCCACAATCCGAGTTCGGACAAGACGAAGCGTATTTTTGTCGAATACGTGGGCGTGGACGTGACCCTGGGATGGACCTGGGCCAACTACGATCCCGAGAAGGCGCGCTCCGCGCTGAACTTCTGGATCGCGAAAAGAGGAGACGCTGTCCACCGGTCCAGACCGATTGGCAATGGCGTTCCCGCGCCACACCTTGTCAAGCGCGAGGATCTGGAAAAGGCCATACGATTCATCAAGGATTTGGTGAAGGCTACTGACGCGTATGTGGAAAAGCACACGTGACTGCCAGCCAAAACAAGGTAGAGGGCTAGATTTCCACTGAGCGGAAAGAGGGATGCTTTTGCAAGGTCCCTCATACAACCGGAGGCGTATCGAGTGCCTTGTCTTCTCACCACTCCAGCGACGTGATCGCCGCCCACTGCGATTCGTACTGGCCTCCGGCTTCGCTGACCATGCGTACGGCGCGCACCACGACTTCGGGGGAATACTTGGGTTGCTTTTTCATAGCTCCATTCTCTCAAACAATGGAGCCTCTACAAAACCCGGGGCTGTTCAGAGGAGTGGTCGCGCGGGGTGGAAGTGCGTTCGGACGTGCTAGCTATGTTCAGTGAACGCCTACGTCCTGTGGGCATGGCAGTCGCGCATTCAAATGGAGCTCGACATTTTGGGGGCTTCGTTGGGGGCTTCATTCATCGGATCGACTCCCTGCCCCCAGTATTGATGCGGGCTGCAGCGATCAATGCGGCTCCCACCGTCTCCGCCAAGTAATAAAAACAGGCTCCCATTGGGAGCCTTTTTTATTACTTGGCGGAGAGGAGGAGGGCGCCTGCGCGCCCTCCGTGTGGGATTCGAAGCGATGCGCGTACTCGCGCATCGGCGGCCTGCAGGATGCAGGCGAATCCCACCCTCTCCGCCAAAAACAGCAAGGCTCCCACATGGGAGCCTTTTGTTTTTGGCGAATCGGGCGGGATTCGACCCGAATCGCGAAGCATATCCCCCATCTCGGCAAGATCGCCAAACATCCCCATCGTCTTCGGGATCGCATCGCCATATTATCCATGCAGCTGGATAATCATTCCACATTTTACGGATTCACACGTCCCCGTGTACGACCTACACTCTTTCGCATGGGCTGCCCTGATAACGCGGCAGCCCCACACGAAGGAGTTTCCATGAAAAACATTATCACCACCGGGGCCCTGCTACTGGCATCGCTGGCCCACGCACAGGAGGTCCGCACCATGCCCGCCAAGGAACAAGACGCCGCCGTCGCCCAGCAACTGATCGACCGCCATTTCGAGATCTGGAACGAAACCGACGCCACCAAGCGTCTGGCGCGGTATCCAGCCGTCTATACCGCCGGTTTCTTCGTCGCCGACTACGCCGGCATCTATGCCGGCCACGCGAACGTCGACCGCAAGATCGACGAGCTGCACAGGAAGAACGTGGGGTTCCGCTTCACGCCGGAGCCGATCACCTGGAACCACGGCATCGGCCGCGTCACCTGGGGCTACGGTCCGAAGGACAAGCCGAACCAGATCCGCGGCGAAGACATCTTCACCATCGAGGACGGCAAGCTGGCCAGCGCCCGCGTCTTCATCGACAAACAATAAATGACAAGGAACCAGTCCCATGAAAACCATCGCTACCCTATTCGCCGCCGCCGCATTCGCCCTGGGCCTGGCCGGCGCCGCACACGCCGCCGCTCCCGCCATCAAGTCGGCCGGCATCGACCACGTCGGCATCAGCGTGCCGAACCTGAAGCAGGCCGAAGCGTTCTTGGTCGACACCTTCGGTTGCCAGCCAGTCACCCAGATCGGCCCGTCCCCGATGAAACCGCATGCCGAGAGCGTGACGCTGGCCATGGTCCGCTGCGGCACGGGCGCCAATATCGAGCTGTTCGAGTACAAGCAGTCGGCCGGCAGCACGGCGATGCCGAAGATGGAAGACATCGGCGCCTCGCACATCGCGTTCTATACGGACGACGTGCAGGCCGGCATCGCCTACCTGAAGTCGAAAGGCCTCAAGATCACGGGCGGACCGATGACCATGACCAGCGGCGACACCGAGGGCGAGACCTGGGTGCACTTCGAGTCGCCCTGGGGCTCGGACATGGAACTGGTGGGCTACCCGAACGGCAAGGGTTACGAGAAGAAGTCCAAGCTGAAGCTGTGGAATCCGAAGCATCCCGCCAATTGACGTGCGAGGGAGGCGAGGGCGCCGCATGCCTTATGATGGCGTTTTTCCATCGCGCGGCCGTCCATGCCTCCCAAACTCGAGCTCAAGCTCCGCCTCCTGCAGGATGATGCCATCGCCATGGGCCCCGGCAAGGCCGACCTGCTGGAGGCCATCGTCCGCACCGGCTCCATCAGCGGCGCCGGCCGCGCACTGGAAATGTCCTACCGCCGCACCTGGCAACTGGTCGACCTGATGAACCGCTGCTTCAAGGAGCCCCTCGTGCGCAGCGCCGTCGGCGGGCAGAAGGGCGGCGGCGCCCAGGTCACGGCGCTGGGCATGCTGGTCCTGCAGCGCTACCGCGCGATGGAGGCGGCGGCGCAGGCCGCTGCCCAGGTCCATGCCGAGGAACTCATCGGCTTGCTGAGCGAGGATCGTCCAAGCGCTGTATAAGTTACTATATAGCGCATGGCCGATTGCGGCCCGATCTTGACCTGAAAGGACCGTCCATGCGCCGTCACGCCTGCCTTGCCCTTGCCGCCATCGTCTTCGCCATCCAGTTGCCGGCGTTGGCCGATCCTGCCGTCCCGCCGGCGTCGCCGGGGTCGCCCGTTCGCAGCCTCGTCGTCACGGGCGGTGTCGAGCGCACGCTGGAAATCCGTGCCGAGGAACTCGCCAAACGGCCGCCGGCCCAGATCGTGACGCTGCAACTGCCGGGCAAGGAGGGGGGCACCAGCCAGGTCCGGGGCGTGCGCCTGCGCGATCTGGTCGACGAGGCGAAGGTCGTCACGCGCGACCACCATACGGTCAAGAAACTGGTCCTGATCGCGACGGCCAGCGACGGCTACCGCGTCGTCTTTTCCTGGAGCGAAGTCTTCAATACGCCGGTCGGCGACGGCGTCCTCGTGCTGTTCGAGCGCGACGGCAAGCCGCTGGAGCCGAACGAAGGTCCGCTGGCGCTGATCTCGGCAAAGGACGTGCGTACGGGCCCGCGCCACGTGAAATGGCTGCAGTCGGTGGAGGTGCGCCAGATCGTCGAATAGGTGCGTGGATGGAATAAATGCGTTATATTCGTGTGTATATAGCGATCAGGAGAACACGATGCCCTTGTCGGCCCCATTTCCGCTGGCCCAGCCCGCACGACGCCCCGCACCCGGGATCGGGACGGCATTGCTGCGCCATGCCGAAGGCGATGCCTGCTGCGCTCCCCGGCCGGCGATTCCCGCGCCGAAGGCAAGGCCGCAACGCGCCACGCTGGCCGACCTCGACCTGCACCTGCATTGCTCCATCGTCGGCACCTGCTTGACGACAGGGGAGCTGCGCAAGCTGGTGCCGCGTTTCGCGCCCCATATCGACCGCAAGGGAGCGAGCGATCTCGAGATCCACCACGCGGCCGTCGAACTGTGCTGCGAGGGCGGGCCGGGCCGCAAGGAAATCAACAAGGCGCTCGACACCCGTCATGCGCTCGCCATCCGCAAGTTCAAGGCGGCCGGGGACGAGGATGCGCTGCGCGCGCTGTGGCAGGCAGCCATGGCCGGCGGCGACATTCCCGGCGCCTACTGGGCGCTGATGACCCATCCGGCCCTGAGCCCGGACGTGCGCGCGCTCGCCTTCGGCGACGTGCACATGCTGTCGCACCTGGTGGGCGCGTCGAACCGCGCCGACATCCGCCGCCTGGTGGCGCTGGAACAGGAGTGCCAGGCGCTGCGCGAACAGAACGAGCGCCAGCAGGCGCGCCTGCAGGACTTGGGCCTGCGCCATGCCGACACCGTGCGCGAACTCGAAGCGCAGCTGCGGTCCTTGCATGCGCGCCCGCTCCCCGACGCAGATGGACGCGAAAACGAACTGGCAAACTTGCGGGCCGAGCTGGCCAGCCGCGACGCGCTGCTGGCGCTGCACGTGCAGCGCTGCGCCGCCGCCGAGCAGCGCCTGGCCGCGAGTCAGGAGGCGGAGAAGGCGCTGGTAGCGGACCTGGAACGCGCCCGCAAGGAAGGCGCCGGCGCCCGTGCCGAAGCGCTTGCCGCCGAAGAGGCGCTGGCCGCCGTGCTGGGGGATGAGCAAATCGAGGCGGCGTTGCCGCGCCTGGACGGCGCCTGCATCGCCTACGTCGGCGGCCGGCCCGGCGCCACGGCCGCGCTGTCCCGGCTGGTACGGGCGGCGGGCGGCGAACTGCTGCTGCACGACGGCGGCATCGAGGAGCGGAAAGGCACGCTGGCCGCCTTGCTGGCACGCGCGGATGCCGTCGTGTTTCCCGTCGACTACGTCAGCCACAGCGCGATGCACATGGTCAAGCGCGTGTGCGACCAGTCCGGCATCGCCTACCACCCGCTGCGCTCGGCGGGCATCGCCAGCTTTGCCGCGTTGCTGCGCGAGCTGTTCGGCGCCGGACGCGCGCTGCCGGGCGCGCCGCGCTCGCCGTTCTGCGTGCGCCACGGATGACGTGGCGGCGCCGCTGGTCTAGACTGGCGGCATCCACCGCTGCCGAGTTCCGACCATGAAGACCGCCGTATTCAGCGCGCGCCGCTACGACAAATCGATGCTGGCCCAGGGCAATGCCGACCTCGATGCCGGCCACGAACTGCGTTTCCTCGAAGACTGCCTGACGGCATCGACCGCCATCCTGGCCAAGGGCTGCGCCGCCGTCTGCGTGTTCGTCAACGACACCGTCGACGCCGCCGTGCTCGAGATCCTCGCGCAGCAGGGCACGCGCCTGGTGGCCACGCGCTCGACGGGCTACAACCACATCGATGCCGAGGCCGCGGCCCGTCTCGGCATCGCCGTCGTGCGCGTGAGCGATTATTCGCCGCATTCCGTTGCCGAATTCGCCGTGGGCCTGCTGCTGGCCGTGAACCGCAAGATTGCCCGCGCCAGCGTGCGCACGCGCGACGGCAACTTCGACCTCGACGGCTTGATGGGTGTCGATTTGCACGGCAAGACGGTCGGCGTGATCGGCACCGGCAAGATCGGCACGATCTTCGCCCGCATCATGGCCGGCTTCGGCTGCACGGTGGTCGGCTACGACCGCTACCCGTCGCCGGCGTTCGAGGCGCTGGGCGGCCGTTACGTCGGCATCGACGAACTGCTCGACTGCAGCGACGTCGTCTCCCTGCATTGCCCGCTGACGGAAGAGACCCACCACATCGTCGACGCCGCCTCCCTGGCCCGCGCCAAGCGCGGTTGCATCCTCGTCAACACGAGCCGCGGCGGCCTGGTCGACACGGAAGCGGCCATCGCGGCCCTGAAGAGCGGGCAGCTGGGCGGCCTCGCCATCGACGTCTACGAACAGGAAGCGAGCCTGTTCTTCCAGGACCTGTCGTCGACGATCATCACGGACGACGTGATCCAGCGCCTCGTGTCCTTCCCGAACGTGATCGTCACGGGCCACCAGGCCTTCTTCACGGTCGAGGCCATCGGCCAGATCATGCGCACGACGATCGACAGCATCACGGCCTTCGAACAGGGCCGAGAGTTAATTAACAGAATCCCCACATGACAGCCTTGCGATTCTTCAAACCTCCGTCTATAATGCGGCCTCACGCGAACGACCAGTGACACGGAGAGGTGGCAGAGTGGTCGAATGTACCTGACTCGAAATCAGGCGTACGGGTGACCGTACCGTGGGTTCGAATCCCACCCTCTCCGCCAAGTAATAAAAACAGGCTCCCATCGGGAGCCTTTTTTTATTGCTCGGCGGAGAGGAGGGAAGCGCCTGCGCGCTTCCCGTGTGGGATTCGAAGGGCTGGGCCTACGAGCCCAGGCCTCCCGAATCGCCACTTTGCTGTCCGCAGCGCGGACAGCCCCGCGCGCCGAGGGCGCGCGATGCTTGCATCTCGGCTGCATCAGGAGAAATTGGGTCCCTGCCTGCGCAGGGACGGCGGTATTTTTGCGCTAACGCAATCAGCTCAGCTCCCGCAACTTCCCCCGCACCACCCCGCCAACCGTCTGCCCCACAAACACCGCAATCACCAGCGAAGCCAGCGCCAGGATGACAACGGCAATCCCGTCCGTCACCGGATCCTGCGCATGCTCGGCAAACTTCAACGCCGCCACCGCCGTCGCGGCCAACGGAAAACTGGCCGCCCACCACGACACTCGGAACGGCGAGCAGTGCGGCAGGTGGCGCAGGCGTCCCAGCAGGATCGGCAGCACGAACAGCATCACCATGTACAGGCCCTCGGCGAAGCCGTCGATGCGGCCCGTGGTCGTCACGTAGGCCGAGAAGCCGACGGCGAACGGGGCCAGCACGATCAGCAGCGACGGTTGCAGCGGCGCCGGCAGCGGATCTTCCATCGCCAGGCGGGTGAGCAGCATGGTGAGCAGGGGCAGGGCGAAGAACAGGCCGACCGCCGTGCCGAACATCATGACGCCGTGCAGGCCGTCCCATTGCAGCAGCGGCACGGCCAGCGGCACGTCGAGCATCCCGACCACGGGGACGATCCAGGTCGGCGCGATCTGCGCACCGGTGTGGCGGACCGTGATCCAGCGAATCACGATGGCCCAGCCGAAGACCGTCATCAGCACGGCGCCCAGCAGCCAGGACAGGCGCGCCAGGTCGAGGCTGTAGTCCACCAGCACGAAGGGCAGTAAGAGCAGGCTGATCAGTGGTGTGCCGAACAGGTTGCCGGCGACCGGGTTGGCGAATTCCGCCTTCACCGCCGCGAAGCCGGAGGCGGCCTTGATCGCGTAGGCGATCGCCAGCACGACGAAGTCGAGCAGGGCGAGGGCGCCGATGGCCTGGCCGATCCAGACCGGCAGGCCGAAATGCTGGTGGGCGAGGTGCCAGGCGATCGACAGGCCGGTCAGGCCCATCACGGAGCCGAACATGCCCACCGGCAGGTAGGCGAGTGTGGTGGACGGAGCCGGCTTGGGAACGGCGACGGAATCGGCGGCTTGCATGGTGATCCTCCTGTGAACGGGCGTGGCGTCTTGGTGGCGCCCTGGCGATATTGTCGGTCCGGCCCCGTCGCGCGGACATGCCCGGATGCCGCACTATTTTGCTCGTTCGTCGCAGGGTTGGCGCCACCCGGAGGGAGTGGTGGCGGGATCGTCGGCGGCGCTAGGCGGCCTTGACGGCATGCAGCCACACGGCGGCGATGCGTTCGACGTTTTCGTAGCCGTCGCAGCCGAGCTGGCCCCCGAAGATGTCCGGGTCCAGCTCTTCGTAGTGCCAGCTGCTGCAGCGCGTCGCGAGGTCGGCGCGGATCGCTTCCAGGAAGCGGTCCTCGCCGTCGACGATCGCCGAACCCGTGTACAGCAGCAGGCTGCCGCCGGCATGCAGGCGGTCGAGCGCGCAGCGGACGATGTCGATCGACAGGGCGGCGCCGTGTTCGCCGCCGCCGTGGCGGTAGGCAAGTTCGTCCTCGTCGAGGATGTAGGGAGGGTTCGACATGACGAGGTCGACGTGGCCGTCGACGCCGTCGAGCAGGTTGCTGCGGCAGGGAATGACGTTGGCGGCGCCGTTCAGTGCGGCGTTGGCCTCGGCGAGGGCGAGCGCGGTATCGTTGATGTCGGCCCCGTACACGGTCGCGGTGCGGAAATGCAGGGCCAGCTCGATCGCCCCCGCGCCGCTGCCGGTGCCGATGTCGATGGCGCGCTGCACGGGACGGCCCAGCCGGCCCAGCGAGCGGCGCATGGCGGCAACGTAGCGGTAGGTGTCCGGGCCGAAGAACACGGTGTCGGCATCGTCCGTCGGCCAGGCCGAGTGGAAATACAGGGAGTCCCCAACGCTCGAGGCGCGCACCAGCGAACGCCAGCCCGCTTGCCCATCTTCCTGGTGCGGCACCAGCACGCCGGCACGGCGCGCCAGGTCCTCGATCTCTGTCGGCAACACGCCGGCGGGGCAAGGGCGGCTCCAGCCGAACACCCCGCGCAGGTCGCGCGCCCAGGTGTTTTCCGGACGACGGTTGACCCGTCGATGGGTTGCGGGCGTGACGGTGACGAAGCGATAGCCGGCACGCCGCAGCGCGTGGCCGAGGTCGATGAGGGCGTTGGTGGAGGCTGAACGAAGGGGCATGTTGCCATGATGCACCTGATGCCTGCAGAGTTCCGTTCGATGGCACACATACGAACGCAGTCTGGCGAGGCGGTGCATGTATCATTATGTGAAAGTTCGAACAGACCGCCGCGCAGCCGCACGCAATACTTGGCTGGAGGCGGCAATGGATTGCCCCTCGTACGTTGAAGGACATGAGCATGAAGCTGCAGAACGATTCCCTGAAAGACCGCCTGGAGCGCGAAGTCGAGCGCGAACGCCGCGAACGCCTGATGAACGACGAATGGCGCGCGGGCCTGGCGCTGGACGAAGAGTACCGCGTCAAGGATGCGCGGGCGAACGAGGGGGCAGTGAATCTCAGGCGCCAGTCCGGGCGCTGACCAGGATTAATCCGCGGGCGGCCGGACTGCCGCCGGCATGGTATTGGCGCGCCTGGAGCGCGCCGGGGAGTGTGCATGCGTTGGGAAGGCGATCGTCAGAGCGATAATGTGGAGGACCGCCGCGGCGACGGTGGCGGCGGCGGGGGAGGGTTCGGCTTCGGCGGCGGGACCATCGGCATCGGCACGATCGTCATCGCGCTGCTCGGGTCCTGGTTCTTCGGCGTTTCGCCGACCACGATCCTCAGCCTGCTGTCGGGCGGCGGCACGCAACAGGTGCAGCAGGCGCCGGCGCATCCGCCCGCGAACGACCGCGAAACCCAGTTCGTGCGCACCGTGCTCGGCTACACGGAAGACACCTGGACCAAGATCTTCAAGGCCGGCGGCGCGACCTACTCGCCGCCGAGACTGGTGCTGTATTCCGGCCGTATCGGCACGGGCGGCTGCGGCGTGGGCCAGAGCGCCGTCGGTCCGTTCTATTGCCCGGCCGACCGCAAGGTCTATATCGACCTGAGCTTCTTCCGCATGATGCAGCAGCGCTTCAAGGTCGGCGGCGAATTCACCCAGGCCTATGTGATCGCCCACGAGGTGGGCCACCACGTGCAGAACCTGCTCGGCATTTCCGGCAAGGTGGACCGCATGCGCGAACGCGCCTCCGAAACGGAAGCGAATGCCATGTCGGTGCGCCTGGAGCTGCAGGCCGATTGCTTCGCCGGCGTCTGGGCTTATCACACGAACCAGGCCAAGCAGATCATCGAAGGCGGCGACATCGAATCCGCCCTGAATGCCGCCAGTGCCATCGGCGACGATGCGCTGCAGCGCCAGTCGCGCGGCGAGGTCGTGCCCGACTCCTTCACCCACGGAACGTCGGCCCAGCGCGTGCGCTGGTTCAAGCGCGGCATCGAGACGGGATCGGTCGAGCAGTGCAATACTTTCGAGGCGCGGCAGCTGTAAGTCGTTTCTGCCCGTAAGCGACGGCCGCCCTGTGCGGCCGTTTTACATTTCAGGGGCAATACATTCTATTTGGAATGAAACGTAATGACGTAAATTTCCTTTTAAAAACAATATGCTAGCGCGCACTGAAAAATATTGAACGAATGTCCGCTTCGTTTCCGTGCACGTATCGCCTTCCTCCTGGATTTGACATATGGTTGGAACAAGAGTTCACCATACATGGCGAACTGTCAATCACTCGAGGAGGAATTCATGCTGGCAATGAACTACCGCGGGCCGTACCGCGTCCGCGCCGACCACAAACCCGATCCCGTCATCGAACATCCGGGCGACGCCATCGTGCGCGTGTTGCGGAGCTGCATCTGCGGTTCCGACCTGCACCTGTACCACGGCATGGTGCCCGATACCCGCGTGGGCCACACCTTCGGCCACGAGTTCGTCGGCGTGATCGAGGACGTCGGCCCGGACGTCAAGACCCTCAAGGTGGGCGACCGCGTGCTGGTGCCGTTCAACCTGTTCTGCGGCTCCTGCTTCTTCTGCGAGCGCGAATTGTTCGGCAATTGCCACAACACGAATCCCCAGGCCACGGCCGTGGGCGGCATCTACGGTTATTCGCATACGGCGGGCGGCTACGACGGCGGCCAGGCCGAATTCGTGCGCGTGCCGATGGCCGACGTCGGCCCGATGGTCATCCCGGACGACATCCACATCGACGACGCCGTGCTGATGACGGACGCGCTGCCCACGGGCTACCAGGCCGCCGAGATGGGCGACATCCAGGAAGGCGATACGGTCGTCGTGTTCGGCGCCGGCCCGGTCGGCATCTTTGCTGCCAAGTCGGCCTGGCTGATGGGCGCGGGCCGCGTGATCGTCGTCGATGAAGTGGAATACCGCCTCGAATTCGTCAAGCGCTACGCCCAGTGCGAAGTGGTGAACTTCCGCAGCGTCAACGACATGGCTGAGCACATCAAGAAGATGACGGACGGCCTCGGCGCCGACGTCTGCGTCGACTGCGTGGGCGGCGACGCCGCCGGTTCCATCGCCCAGACGCTGACGGGCCGCCTGATGAAGATGCAGGCCGGCGCCTCGACCGTGCTGCATTGGGCCATCAACTCCGTGCGCAAGGGCGGCAATGTGTCGATCGTCGGCGTCTATGGTCCGACCTTCAACGCGGTCCCGATCGGCAATGCGCTGAACAAGGGCCTGACCTTGCGCATGAACCAGGCCAGCGTGAAGCGCCACCTGCCGCGCCTGATCGAGCACATTCGTGCGGGCCGCATCAATCCCAAGGAAATCATCACGCACCGCGTGCCGCTGGAAGAGGTGTCGGATGCCTATCACATCTTCTCCAGCAAGCTCGACGAATGCATCAAGACCGTCCTGATCCCGCCGTCGGCGCGCGAAGTCCAGGCCGTCAAGTCCAGCACCCTGCATTAAGGAGACGACATGGAACACCGCGAACACCAGCCCAACGGCCACGACCACGGTCACGACCATGACCACGGCCATATCCACCACCACGCGCTGCAGGGCGACTTCCGGGACGTGCCACGGCGACCGAGCCGCGAGCAACTGGCCCACATCAACGGCTGGGGTGCCGACCTCGACCGCAAGAACCGTCCGGCCGTGCCGATGGAGCGCACGCCACCGCGCTTCATCCACCAGCACGAAGGCAAGCTGCCGCAGCAGGACGAGAACGTCGAGGTGCTCGTCTCGAGCGAGCGCTTTGGCCAGATCACGCCGATCTTCGGCACCGCGCAGCCGCCGCAAGGCATCTCGGGCGCGCTGCGTCGGATTGCCTTCCGGTGGTCGGAAAACGACCTGCGCCACTGGCTGCTGCTGCTGGCGGCCGACCGCGTGAACGTCGTCGAAGGCATCGGCGAGGACCTGGCGCACGGCAAGGTGCCGAACGTGCTGGGCGAAATGGGTATCAAGGCCGAGTGGGAGCACAACCGTAGTGGCCTCATCAAGAAGGCGGCGGTCGCCGGCGCCGTCGTGGGACTGGCCGTCTACCTGACGCGGCGCCGCGAACGCTGATCCAGCGTCCGCTTCCTCTTCGAGCCCTGCAGCAGTCATGCCGCTGCAGGGCTTCTTGCGCTTGAGCAAATTCCTTTTAGCGAGCTCATCCACACTTCGATGAGGCCCATCAACGGGCGTTACCGAAGGAGATGAGATGAACAAGCGCATCCTGCTGGCGCCGCTCGGCGCCGTCACCCTGATCCTGGCGCTGGCCGTGGCGCAGCCAGCCGGCGCCGGTCCCGCGGCGATGAGCGCGCCCGTTGGCGTGGACGCGAAGGCGCGCGCGGCGCTGCTGGCCCAGCTCGAGTCGCGCCGGGCCGCGCGCGGCATCGATGCGCGGCTGGGTTTCGCCTTGGCGGCCCAGCATCCCGGCGTCGAGGGCACCCAGGTCACGCGCGTCGACTACACGTGGAAGGGCGTGCGGGTGTTCGGCGCTGAGTCCGTCGTGGTGCTGGACGGGACGGGGCGCGTGATCTCGGAATCGCTATCGCAGCGTGCCGAGGCGCTGACGGGCAAGACGGGCTCGAACGCGGGCAATAAAGGCCTGGCGGCGCCGGCGACCGACTTCAGCGTGACGCCGGCGATCTCGTCCAAGGCGGCCATCGATGCGGCGCTGGCCTCGCTGAGCCCGACGCTGGTCGGCGAGCTACGCCACGTGACGCCGCCGACGGCCGAGCTGATCATCTGGCCCGTCATGCGTACCGAGCGCAGCGACAGCGCACGCGACAAGCCGGAGCAGGAATTGAACGCCCTCGACGTGCAGGACGTGGTGGAGCGCTACGAACTCGCCTACCTCGTGCGCACGCGCCTGCATGCTGGCGACAAGCCCATTTACCACGACACCGTCGTCAGCGCCCGCGACGGCAGCATCCTCGACCAGTGGAACATGCTGCAGACGGTGGTGGGCGTGGGCAAGAGCCAGTACAACGGCGAGGTGCCGATCAATACCACGCTGCAGGCGGACGGGAAGTACAAGATGATCGACGACAGCCGCGGTACCGGCGGTACCTTCGGCGCGATGGCGATCACGAACGCCAACCACGGCACCAGCGCCGGCCAGGTCTACGTCAACGACACCAATACCTGGGGCGACGGCAAGCAGTACGTCAAGGGCGGTTCCACGACGAACGCCAACGGCCAGACGGCGGCTGTCAACGCGATGTGGGGCTTGATGAATACCTACGACGCGTTGAAGAATGTCTTCAACTGGCAGTCGCTGGACGGCCACAACACGGCGACCTATATCGCCGCCCACGTCAACACGGCCTACGACAACGCCTACTACAGCGACACCTGCCGCTGCATGTTCATCGGCGACGGCAACCAGTTCAACAGCCTGGGCTCGATCGACGTGATCGGCCACGAGATGGGCCATGGCGTCACGGCGGCCACGTCCAATCTCACGTATTCGGGCGAATCGGGCGGGTTGAACGAATCGGCATCGGACATCAACGGCGAAGTCGTCGAAGCCTATGCGCGCGCGGGCGGCAAGGGCGACACGATCCCCACGACCGGCAACGACTGGGTACTGGGCGCCGAGATCAGCAAGAGCGCCACGCCGCTGCGCTGGATGAGCAAGCCGAGCAAGGACGGCAACAGCCCGGACGCCTGGAGCACGTCGCTCAAGCGCCTCGACGTGCACTACAGCAGCGGCCCGAACAACCGCATGTTCTATTTCCTGTCGCAGGGTTCCGGCATCGACAAGACAGGCGATACCTACAGCAAGTATCTGGTCAAGACGCCGTTGGCGATGACGGGCATCGGCATGGACAAGGCGTACCGGATCTGGTTCAAGGCCAACACGACCAAGTTCACGTCCAGCACCAACTACGCGGAGGCCAGGGCCAAGATGATCGAATCGGCCGATGAACTGTACGGCAAGGGCAGCCGCGAATCGATCGCCGTGCAGCGGGCGTATGCGGCCATCAATGTCGGGGCGGATGTCGACGAGCTAACGGGTACGTCCAACTGAACGATCGTCGTTCGCCGCATATAGGGTGGGCACCTCGTGCCCACCGGACTTTCACGCTTACTGCGCCGACGGCGTCTTCAACGCTTCACGGCAGATCCGGGCCGCCTGCAGCCCCAGCCAGGCGGCATTCGTCCAGAAGAACACGTAGGGCAGGGCGACGACGGCCATGCCGGCCTTGCCCAGGCAGAACGACAGCAGGATCGTGAGCGCGCCGCAGAACGCGGCCAGCGTGAAGGTCGTGCCGTGCCGCGCGGCCGTGTCTGATGTGCCGGCCCCGAAGCCGATCAGCAGGGCGATGGCAAGGCAAGTCGCGATGTCGGCGGGCGAAGCAATACCGGAAAAGCCGTGGTACAGGCGTGCGAGGGCGATGACGGTGATCAGGTAACCACCAAGGAAAACAGCAAGTTGACGTAATTTCATTGAACGAACTGGCAAGAGATGACATCGTGCGTTCAACGTGCGCACGACGAAGAATCCGCCAGTATACATTCACTTAGGAAATTTTGCCGTAGATCACGATACGCCGCACTGCCCGCCTTGTGGCGCCGACTCATTCTTTTGTGTCGCCGACCATGCGCGAGCGCATCCATGCCCAGTCCATCTCGAGGGCCATCTGATTCGGGCTGCGCGCGGTAAATTGTGGTAGGGCATTCACTTCAACCGCCGCCGGCGCCAATGCTTGGTGCTCCTGTCTTTGCCCACCACGCGATTGAAGTTCCTGTATCTGCTCCGCCGTAGCAGCAGTCACCAAGCCGGGCTTCTGTTTCGCAATGTCAGCGATCTTGGTGACTGGACCTTGAACACGATATGGGCTGGTTGAATTGATGCTGGACATTTGACCTTTTCCCCGATCTGGAGTCATTCATGAGAAAGCCTGCGACCGCAGATTAATCCGAGTATTGCAATCGACGCGGCGGCAGGATTGGTTTCATGACGAAACAGCCGATAGCGGCTTATTAATTCAAATTACAGCAGCTGGGTCAAATCCACCCATTGATTATCTGCCGTATAAATCCATTCAACGAAGGTGTTGGCGTCGCCGGCATAGAAATCCTGAACGACTACCCCGTCGTCCAGCGTGCCATCGGAAAAATCCGCGACACTGGAGATCCAGAGATCATTACTTGCTGGCGGGCGGTATACGGCCAGTTGTGCAAAACTTATTGCAGTAAATTGAATGATATCTTCGCCGCCGCCATAGCCCGGTACGGTTGCTTCCGAGAGGCCATCGTTAATGGTATCGACGCCACCATTCAGCACGTGAACGTACAGATCGTCGCCTTTGCCGCCGGACATGCGGTCGTTGCCTGCTCCTCCTTCCAACAGATCCTGGCCAGTGTCCTCGCTGCCGCCGTGCAGGAAATCAGCGCCATTCCCACCGTAGAGCTCGTCGTTCCCCTGTTGCCCGATCAGGGCGTCGTCGCCGTTATAACCATAAAGCACGTCGTTACCCGTGCCACCCTGGATAATATCGACATACGCGCTTCCATATACGGTGTCGTTGCCGCCGAGCGCAGTATATCCATGTGCGGTTTCCGGATATACCGGAGCACCGAGGGTGCTCATATAGAAAACATCATTACCATTAGTTCCAGTCGCAGAAGCCATGATTTCCTTTTTGATCTCGAAAGTAATAAATGATTTCGACAAGAATCTATCCAATAACAACGCCGACCCGCGTCCGAGTCAAAAACATTCTAGATTGATGTATTTCCGAAAGTCAACATTTTTTATTGTCGGATTTGACAATTTGGCGAGGAAACGCAACGTCAATCGCAATCGATGCGAATTGAGTAAAAAGGGATGTGCTGCATTCAACGGCGCTTTGGTTTGCGTTGCAAAAATTCGTGAGAAAGCGCTTGGGGAATACTCGCCAATATGCAGTCGGAGAAGCTTCGGTCGAAGCAGGAGAAGAATGAGGAGGGCGATAATAGCCCAAGGATGTACAAAAGACGGCGAACTGGCCTATCGCGACGAAACGCCCCGCAGGTCGGCCAGGACAGACGATCCGCCGGACGCCC
The DNA here is from genome assembly GCA_963529995.1 of uncultured Massilia sp. Classification (GTDB taxonomy): domain Bacteria; phylum Pseudomonadota; class Gammaproteobacteria; order Burkholderiales; family Burkholderiaceae_D; genus Telluria. The sequence continues at coordinate 81,048 of CAUSCY010000005.1, forward strand.
CCACGGCCGACCGTCCGCCTGCGCGCGAACAGCCCATGCCGCAAGGGCCGAAACGTACCCAGTAACGCCGCACGGGCGTCTGAACGGGGAACTCCCGGCAGCTTGCTATTCCGCCAGCAGCGGATAGGGATTGACCGGCGTGCCTTTCCACCACTGCTTCTCGGGCGTCAGCTCGAATACGGCGAAGTGCAGGTGCGGCGTATCCGGCGCCGCATTGCCCGTCGTGCCGACGTAGCCGATCAGGTCGCCGCGTTTGACCGTCGCGCCTTCCTGCAGGCCCTCGGCATAGCGGTCCAGGTGGGCGTAGTAATACGCGTATTTTTCGGTGGGGTCGAACTGGTAGAGGGTCAGGCCGCCCGGCTTGCTCGTGAACAGCTTGACGACCTTGCCGTCGGCCGTGGCGAAGACCTTCGTGCCTTTCGGCGCCAGGATGTCCAGCGCCTCGTGGTGGCGTTCGCTGCCGCGCGGCTGGTCATAGGTGTCGCTCAGCTGCTTGAACGCGATGCCGTCCACGGGCACCATCAGCTTGCCCGGCGCGGCGGCCGGCACCGGATTCGCGGTCGGCATTGCCGCATCCATGCTGGCCGGGCGCAGCGGCAGGTCCAGCTCGGTCAAGTCGGGCGTCACCGTCGGCGCCGGCGGCAGCCGGGCTTCCAGGTTCGGGCCGGGCGGCGCGGGCAGGGAGCCGGTCGCCACGGCCGTGCCCTGGGTCTCTTCTTGCGGCATCTGGCGCAGCCAGGCAAACAGGCCGCCGGCGCCGACCAGCACGCCGAGCAGGAAAGTCATCAGCCATTTCATCGTCTTCTCCTCTGTTGGGTGATCAATGATGCGCCGGCCCGTGCCAGCCGATTGGTCAATCCTGCAGGACGACCTCGGTGCCGGCCTGCACCAGCCCCGCGACTTCCGCAGCGCTCCAGTTGGTCAGGCGGATGCAGCCGTGCGACTCCGTCTTGCCGATCATCGACGGCACGGGCGAGCCGTGGATGCCGTAGTGGGGCTTGGACAGGTCGATCCAGACGACGCCGACCGGGTTGTTGGGACCGGCGGCGATCGTGGTCTTCTTGTCGCCGGGCTGGGCGTCCCAGAACAGCTTGGGGTTGTAGTGGTAGGTCGGGTTGCGGTGCACGCCCTCGATCTTCCACTGCCCGATCGGCAGCGGATCATGTTCGCTGCCGGTCGACACGGGATACTGGGCCAGCGTGGCGCCCGCGGCATCCTGCAGCCACAGCACGCGCGCATCCTTGGACACGACGACGCGCGCGGCAGGCGCCAGCGGCGCCGTGCCGACCACGTTCGGCACCAGGATCTGCGTGCCCAGCTGGCCGAGCGGCTTGCCGGGATTGAGTTTTTCCAGCAGCGCCGGGCTGGCGTGGAATTTTTCGCCGAGTCCTTCGACCGGCGTCGCGTAGCCGAGCGTGGTCAGCTTCGCCTTGTCCATCATGTCCGCGGGAATCGGCTGGAACGGGCCGGCGACATCGGCATCGGCCAGCGTGTAGTTCAGCAGCGTGGGCGCGGTGTCGGCATTCAGGGTATTCCAGGTGACATCGTCGAGCTTCCCGGTGACGGGCAGGTTGCGCGCTTTCTGGAATCCGGACAGCGCCTGGCGCATGTTCGATCCGTAGGCGCCGTCGATCTCGCCGGGCGAGAAATGGGCACGGTCCAGCAGCACCTGGGCGCGCAGCAGGCGTTCGAATTCGGCGGCCTGGGCTTGCGCGGCCGCCGGGTCCTGCGTGGCCGCAGCCTGCTGCGGCTGCTGGGCTGGCTGCTGCTGAGCTTGTGGGATGGCGACTTGCGCCTGACGGGCATGGGCCGGGGCAATGGCCAGGGCGCCCAGCAGGGCGGCGAGTAGGGGGATGCGATGGTAGGTCATGGGCTTCCTATTGCTTGCTTCCATGAGGCCCAGATTAATTACGTGCAAGTAAAGGGTCTGTGCGCGAACGAACCCATGCAGCGCGCATGGCCGGCGCCGGCGCCGGCCCGGCCGCAGCGGCGACGGGTACAATCGCCGCCATGAGCACAGCGACCATCACCCTCCAGCCGTCCGGCTGGTCGTTCACGGCCGAGGAGGGCGTCACGATCCTGCATGCGGCCGAGCAAGCCGGCATCGAGCTGCCCAGTTCCTGCCGCAACGGTACCTGCCGCACCTGCATCTGCCGCGTGCAGTCGGGCAGCGTGCGCCATACGATCGAATGGCCCGGGCTGTCCTTCGACGAAAAACGCGAGGGCTGCATCCTGCCCTGCGTGGCAGTGGCGCAGGGCGACGTCGTGCTCGAGCAGCGCCTGGCCCGGCAGATCGTCTGGGACACGTGATCAATCATTGAGCGCCTGCCGCTTCCCGGCGTCAAGCGACCGCAAGCTTTATTTTCCGGACAAGGCCGATTCGATCGCCTGCAACACCAGCGGCCAGGAAGGAGAGGTGGCGGCCACTTCGTCATAGTGGCTGGCGCCCGGCAGGATGACGACCTCGGCGGCATCGCCGGCCGCCTTCGCGCGCGCCGCGAAAGCGTGCGCTACGCGTGGCGGGGAAATCGTGTCCAGCTCGCCCGTCACGAGGATCGTGCGGCTGCCGTTCGGCATCAGGTCGCCCGCATTGGTATCGGAAAAGACGTCGGGCCTGTCCTTGCTCGGCGTACCTGCCAGCTGTTCCGTGCTGCGCTCGCAACTGGTCTGGATCAGGGCCGCCTCGCGGCGCAGGTCGGCCAGGCCGCCCAGGCTGACGACCTGGCGCACGGGCAGCGCGTCCGGATGGTACAGCGGGCTCGATGCGGGGATGCGCGCGCGCGCCGCCAGCCATTGCACGAGCTGTCCGCCGGCCGAGTGGCCCACCGCGGCCAGGCGGGCCAGGTCGAGCGGATGATGCTTCGCTTCGCGCGCCAGCAGGTCGAGGGCCGCGTTCATGTCCTGGTAGGTGCCGGGATAGCCGCCGCCTTCCTCGTCGACGCGGCGGTATTCGACGTTCCACGACGCGATCCCGCGCCGCGCCAGTGCGCCGGCGATATTGCGCAACTGGACGATGCCGCCGAACTCCCTGGTCCAGCAGCCGCCGTGTACGAGGACGGCGACGGGGAACGGTCCCTTGCCCTCGGGGAGGAACAGTTCCGCGTATTGCGACGGTGCGGTGCCATAGTGGTAGGTGGCGCTCGGCGCCGGGCCGCTCAGGGCCATGTAGTCGGAGAGTTTCATCGGGGCGGCGTGGACGGTGCCGGCGCATGCGATGGCGGTGGCGAACAGCAGGGGAAACAGGCGGCGCATCGGTCGGCGAAATGGATGAGTGGCAATGCGCCACTATAGCAGCCTGCGCACGATTGAAAAACCGGGCCCGATCTTCCATGCTAGGCTGCACCCAACGTCAACGGTGTCAACGGAAGGAGAATGCCATGAGCCAATCGAAATCCAGCGGTAACCAGAACAAGCAGTCGGCCACCATGTCGGAAGAAGAGATGGCCAAGAGCCGTGCCGGCAAGCCGGAAAAGAGCAGCCACAATGCCAAGACCAACATCAAGGCGGGCAAGGGTACGGGCGCCGGCGGCGGCGCGAAGCAGAAGCAGGGCCGCTGAGCGGCCAGCAGCCACGATGGAGGAACGAGCATGAGCTTGCAGTATCAGGAAGCGCGCGATCCGCTGCGCGCCCACACGACCCCGGACCCGGACCTGCCGCCGCCGGACCCGCGGCCGGACCCGGACGACGTGCCGGCACCGGCGCGTGCACCGGTGGAAGAGCCTGACCAGCCCCAGCCGCCGGTCAAGGCAGCCTGAGCCCATAACGAACGTCGCCCCTGCGAAGGCAGGGGCCCAATTCGTGCGCGCCGGCTGTGCACGCAAGATTGGACCCCTGCCTTCGCAGGGGCGACGGTTCAAGCGATGGCAGGAGGCTCAGGTTTTCGACGAATCCTGCTTCTGCTGATTACCCGAATCGCCGGCATCCTGGCGGTTCGCGCCCCGCGGGGGAATTTCCCGGATCATCTGGTCGGTTTCCTGTTGGGCCGGCGTGCGTTCGCCGCTGCCGATGTCGGCTTCGTGCAGGTTCGCGGGGCCGGATGCTGCCGGGTCCGGCTTGACTTTCGATGGTGCCATGACGTGCTCCTTGGGTGGTCAATGTTGACTCGATCCTAACAGCCCGCCCGGCGGCACGGCGCCCGATAGGCCCCGCCGATTCCATGGAAATGTTGCCGTAAAGATACATTGCGCGGCGCATTCGACGTGTGTGCACGTAACGCAGCGGGAAACTTTCTATAATGATTTCACCGCCACGCCATCGCGCATTGCAGAAGAGGAGACACCATGAGCACCACTTTGCACAACAAGATTTATTTGGGCCGCAACACGATGTTCGGTTCGCGCCGCATGCAGGCCGCCCTGGCACTGGGCGTGCTGACCGGCTTGAGCCTGGTCTGGGCGACGATGCGCGCAATGCGCTGACGGCACTGAGGGACAGGACGAGAACGACAGCGGGCAGTTGCCGCACAGGCCCGCCGCCGTTACCATGGCGGGCTTGTTCCTATCGAAAGCGGTAATGAAAAACCTGAAATTGACGGGCGACGAATACGACGCCCTCGCATTCATCCGGCGCGGCGCTACCAGCGACCGCGTCAACGCCTGCGTCGGCCGCAATGCCAAGCGCCTGTCGGGCCTGAAGCTGATCCAGTATGCCCGCAACGGCAGCCTGTCGTTGACGGAGCAGGGCGCCGAACTGCTGTTCCTGCGCCGCTGCGTCCAGGCCCTGCGCGCCCTCGAAGCCGATGCGGCGGCGCCCGTCGATGCCGACGTCGTCCAGTTCCTCAGCCGCAAATCGCACATCGCCGAACGCGCCGAAGGCGGTTTCGAACTCACCGCACGCGGCCGCGAATCGCTGGCCGACATCGCCGCCCAGGAACCGCAGCCGCGTTGAGCGCGCTGCTGGCGCGGCGAACGCTCAGTTCGCGCGCCGGCGGTCCGGATAGACCAGGGTGCGCACCGCGATCTCGGCCGGCACGTTCATCGCCGCCAGGAATTCGGCGGCGCGCTGCAGGCCGAGGCTCGGGATCGATGCGACCGCCTGGTTGACCAGGTCGCGCGTCCGCATATCGGTACGCGGGCGGCGGCGTGAAGCCGGGGTGGCGGTTGCGCTGTTCATTTCGTTCATCTTCATGATTTGGCCTATGGTATTGCTCATTGCGAAAGCGCTACCGGCTATTGTAGAAGAACGATGTCGTTTGGGCTATAAATAAATAGACCAAAGGTAAATATTGCAATGTAATCAAGCCACTGCGGCGCGCGGCTCGTCTTCCAGCAGCGCCAGGCCGCGGCGCTGGCGCAGCAGCTGTTCGAATTCCTGGGCCGGCAACGGGCGCGAGAAGTAATAACCCTGCATTTCGTCGCAGCCCTGGTGGCGCAGGTAGTCGAGCTGCTCGGCCGTCTCCACGCCCTCGGCGATCACGGACAGGCGCAGGTTGTGCGCCAGCGCGATGATCGAGGCGACGATCGCGGCGTCGTTGGCATCGTGGCCGATGTCGTTGACGAAGGAGCGGTCGATCTTGAGCACGTCGATGGGGAAGCGCGACAGGTAGGAGAAGCTCGAGTAGCCGGTGCCGAAGTCGTCGATCGACAGGTTCACGCCCAGCGACTTCATCCGGTGCAGCAGTTCCACGGCCGGCGTGACGTCGCTCATGAACAGGCTTTCCGTCAGTTCCAGTTCCAGGCAGGCCGGATCCAGGCCCGTGTCGTTCAGCACCGATTCGATGTTCGCCAGCAGCTCGCTCGACGCGAACTGGCGCGCCGACAAATTCACGGCCACGCGCAGGCGGCCCAGGCCGGCATCCTGCCAGGCCTTGTTCTGGGCGGCGGCGGTGCGCATCACCCAGGCGCCGATGGGGACGATAAGTCCGGTGTCCTCGGCCACGCCGACGAAGCGGCCCGGCGGCACCATGCCCAGCTCCGGATGCTTCCAGCGGATCAGCGCTTCCATGCCGACGATCTGGCCCGTCTTGAGGTCCACCTGCGGCTGGTAGTGCAGCACGAATTCGTTGCGTTCCAGCGCATTGCGCAGCGCGCTCTCGATGCGCACGCGCTCCAGCGATTCCTCGTTCATGGCCGGCGTATAGAACTGGAAGTTGTTGCGACCCAGTTTCTTGGCGCGGTACATGGCGATGTCGGCGTGCTCGATCAGGCTGTCGGACGGCGTGCCGTCGCTCGGGTAGACGGCCACGCCGATGCTGCAGGTGACGAAGAATTCCTTGGTGCCCAGCATGACCGGCTGCGCGACCGCATCCATCAGGCGCTGCACGATGTCCGGCGTGAGCGGCTCGTCGCGCTGCTCGGACAGGATCGCCACGAATTCGTCGCCGGACAGGCGCGCCACCGTGTCGCTGTCGCGCAGCGCGCCGCGCAGGCGCGCGGCGACGGTCATCAGCAGTACGTCGCCGGCCTTGTGGCCCATGCTGTCGTTGACGAACTTGAAGCGGTCCAGGTCGATCAGCATCACCCAGACCTGGCGGCCGCTGCGGTTGGCATAGGCGACGGCCTGGCCCAGGCGGTCCTGCAGCAGCGAGCGGTTGGGCAGGCCGGTCAGCACGTCGTGCTGCGCCACGTGGTGCACGCGCTGTTCCGTCATCTTGCGCGCCGTGATGTCGCTGCCGGTACCGCGGTAGCCCGTGAAGCGACCATTGTCGTCGAACACGGGCTCGCCATTGATGCAGAACCAGCGTTCCTGGCCGTCGTCGTCGACGGCGCGGTATTCGAGGTTGCGGAACGGCTCGTGCGCTTCCAGGCAGGCGCGGTGCTCGCGGCCCAGTTCCGTGTCCACGAGCGCGGTCACATAGTCCCAGCGGCATTTGCCGAGCACGCGCTCGATGCGGATGCCGGATTTTTCCGTGAAATCGCCCGTCACCGAGACGAAGCGGAACTGCTCGTCCTGCTCCCAGTACCAGTCCGAGGACATGGCCACCAGCTGGCGGAAGCGCTGCTCGCTTTCCTGCAGCGCCTTTTCCGTTTCCTTCCTGGCCAGCATGTCGTCGATCAGGCGCTGGTTCGTCAGCTTGAGGTCGGCCGTGCGTTCCTGCACCAGTTCCTGGACCCGGCGCGTACGCTGGCCGGCGGCCTGTACGAAGGCGCACAGCAGCAGCGTGGACAGGATGCCGCCGGCCAGCAGCAGCGTCGAGGCAAGGTGGGTGCCGGTCCAGGTGTGCGGCGCGGCCAGCGTCTCGACGGTCCACTGCTGGCCGCCGGCACGGAAGCCGTGCAGCGCGTGGCCTTCGCGGCCGCCCATCATCCGGTGCAGCGACGGCACGGCGACCGCAGTGGCCTGGGCGGCGTCGTTGTTGGCATAGACCAGGTTGGCGGGCGCGGCCTCGTCGCCCGCGTACAGGCGCAGCAAGACACGGTCGCTGTCGGCCAGGCCGGCGCGCGCCAGCGTGTCCCGCGCCTGGCCTGCCACGCCGGACACCACCGGACGCGCCAGCCCCTGCTGCAGGGCGGCGACGCGTACGACGCTATCCTGGGCGAAGGCGAGCGCCTCCTTGTCGAATTCGAGGCGGCCGACGGCGACCGTCAGCGCGGCGGTCGCGACGACGCCGCCCACGAGCGTGAGGGCCGCCGCAGGTGTAAACGACAACGAAAACGGCAGTCGACGACGCGACATCCGGGCTTCCTATGGGTTACGGGATGCCGGCGATCGCCGGTTCCCAGGGAACGAAGGCTTGCTCAAAAGCAGCAAATGCGGCGCCAGTTTGTCACAGAAACCCCTGTTTCCGCAAACAAATCGTCACCTATCGGGACGGGGTATCTCCCTCTGTGGCAGAGGCAGGACAGTCCGCAATGTGATCCAGGCAAGTACCAGGCGCACGCCCAGCCGGTTCAACCATCCCGTCCCCAGGCCGTCATGACGCGCCAGGCGGCGCTGCATGGCGGCCGCCGGCGCGGCGCCGTCGGCGGCGGCGGCGAACACGATGCGGTTGTTGCCGGCCACGCCACGCGGCGCGCAGAGGCGGCCGTCGAACTCGGCGCCGAGCGCCGCCAGCACCGCGTCGTGGCGCGGATCGTAGCTGAAGACGTTGGCGACCAGGACGCCGCCGGGAACCAGCGCGCGCCGGCAGTCGGCGTAGAAGGAGGCGTCGGCCAGGCGCGGCGGCAGGCCGGCGGCGTCGAAGCCGTCCACCAGCAGCACGTCGGCCTGGCCGGCCAGGCGCGGCAGGTAATCCGCCGCATCGGCGTTCACGACGGTCAGGCAGGCATCGTCGGGCGGCACGTGGAACTGTGTGCGCAGGGCGATGACGTCGGCGCGCAGCTCGATGACGGTGATGCGCGTGCCGGGGAAGTGACGGCGGCAGAACTTGACCAGCGAGCCGCCGCCCAGGCCTACCATCACGATGTGGCGCGGGCGCGGCACGAACAGCACGAAGCACATCATGGCGCGCAGGTAGGCCAGCGTCAGCGCGTGCGGGCGGGCCAGCAGCATCTCGCTCTGGATGTCGCCGGGCATGAATTCCAGCGTGCGCCGGCCGCGTGCGGTGCGCACCAGCGGGGCGGGATCGTCGTCCTGGTAGACGTGGCGGTAGGGGCGGCCGGACATGCCCGGAGTATAGGGCAAAGCCCGCTCGCCCGGGCGAGCGGCAGGGGTAGCTTGTTGCCTCGGATGAATATCTGATAAGCTGGCCGGCGCCGGTGCGACCGGCACGACCGACCACGAATTCTGAGGGCCGATGGACTCCACCACCATGGTATTGGCACTGGCACTGGGCAACCTGGCCTTGTGCGCCACCCTGTTCTTCTTCGAGCATGCCGAGGGCCGGCCGGCCGCCTTGTCCCCATGGGGCTGGGCGCGCCAGGTCCAGGCCGCGGCCTGGCTGCTGCTGGCGATCGCCGCCGGCGGCGTGGTGCCGGAGGGCCTGGCCCTGCCGGTCGCCTATGCGCTGCTGTTCGCCGGCGTGGCCTGGGAAGCCGGGGCGCTGTGGGAGCGCGCCGGCAAGCGCCGCTGGCGCCGCGCCTTCGTGCCGCTGCTGGCGCTGGCCATCGTCGTCTTCCTGCTGTGCTGGTGGATCGACGAGGTTGGCCTGCGCGCCGTCGCGGCCTCGCTGATCCTGGGCGTGCTGTACCTGACCGCGGCGGCGGCGCTGGCACGCGGCTGGGGCGGCGCCTCGATGCTGCAGCGCTTCCTGGCCGTGGCCGTCGCGCTGCTGGCCCTGGTGGTGGGCGCGCGCGGTGCGCTGGTGCTGGTCTCGCCCGCGGGCTGGGGCTGGATGAGCAACGAGCTGCTGCGCCAGTTGCACGGCGGCGCGCTGTACCTGCTGGCGCTGCTGGGCGGCTTCGGCTGGCTGCTGCTGGGACGCGAGCGCCTGCAGGACGAGCTGGCGCGTCTGGAAATCGTCGACCCGCTCACCGACGTGCCGAACCGGCGCGGCTTCTTCAATGCATTGGCGCCGTGGATGGCGCTGGCACGCCGTCCGGGCCAGCCGACGGCGCTCGTCGTGTTCGACCTCGACGGCTTCAAGCGCATCAACGACAGCTACGGCCACCCGGCCGGCGACGTGGTCCTGTCGACCCTCGTCGAAGCCTGCAAGCGCCAGTTGCGCGACAGCGACCTGCTGGGCCGCGTGGTCGGCGTCGAGTTCGCCATCCTGCTGCCCCGTACCAGCCTGCAGGATGCGGCCATGGTGGCCGAGCGCATGCGCGCCGCGATCGAGGCCCAGCGCGTCAAGACCGAGCGCGTGATGATCTCGCTGACGGCCAGCTTCGGCGTGACGACGATCCGCGCCGACGACAGTACCGTGACCCTGCTGGCGCGCGCCGACGAAGCGCTGCGCGCGGCCAAGGAAGCGGGGCGCAACCGCGTCGAACTGGCGGCGCCTCCGGCGAACGTGGCGGAAGAGTGATCGCCGGGTCTGCCTTTACATCTCGGCACTGACCCATTGGCGCCAGCGCTCCTGGCTGGCGAGCAGGCGCGGCGCCGGCGAACAGCCGCACAGGCACAGATCGTCTTCCAGCGCCGGCCGGCGGCCATTCTCGCTGACCGCCAGGCGCGCGCCGTCGCAGGCGATCCTGCCTTCGGTGCCGCAAGCGGGGCAGGAGACGAGGTCGCCTTCCAGCGCGCGCGGCACGCCGTCCAGCAGCATCAGCGAGCTGGCCGATACCACCTTGCCGCCGGCATCCGTCGCGGCTCCCAGTACGATGTAACGGCGGCTCTTGATCGCGGTGACGTGCATCGGTTCCTCCGGGCAAAACACTCAATCTAGGCCTGTCGGCGGGTCCTGCCTTTGATCCTTGTCATGGGGATTGTCTTGTCATCCACCGAAGCGCTCTTTCGGCCGGCGGCGAAATAATATATATTGTTTGGTTTGTTTGACGATGGAGTATCCGATGGCGAGGACAAGTGCCGCCAAGGCCGCCAAGGCCCCCGTGAAGCCGGCCGCGAAGGCTGCAAAGCCTGGCGCGAGGGCAACGACAAAGGTCGCCGCGAAGCCCGCCGTCAAGGCGAGTACCAAGCCTGTAGCCAAGGCGGCGAAGGCGGCGGTCAAGCCTGTCGCTGCCAAGGCCGCACCGAAGGCGACATCGAAGCCCGCCGCCAAGCCCGTCACCAAGCCGGTCACGAAGGCCGCCACCAAGGCCGCCCCTAAGCCCGCACGCCCGAAGGCCGCGCCCGCGGCCCGGTTGGCCCGCGATGCCGCGCGCAATCTGGCCTCCGCGGCCAAGGGGAAGGCGCCGGCCCGCGCCGAAGCCGATGCGCGTCCGGTGCTGGTGCGCGACAGCTTCACCATGCCGGAGCAGGAATACGCGGTGCTCGGCGCCGTCAAGCAGGCATGCCTGCACGCCGGCTTCGAGATCAAGAAGAGCGAGCTGCTGCGCATCGGCGTGGCCCTGCTGGGCCAGCTCGACACGCAGGCACTGCGCACCGTCCTCGACGGCCTGCCGCAACTCAAGACGGGCCGTCCGCCGGCCGAGTAAGCAGGCGCCACGGCGCTGTTAGTGGCGCGTGGGCGGCGGCACCTGCTGGCTGCGTGCCTCCGCCGTCAATTCCTTCAGCTCGCGGATCGAGATGTTCGACTTCTCGTGCATCCTCAGCAGGATCGTGGCGCCGACGTTCAGCTTGCGGTGCCGGATCTTGCTGATGATGGGCGGTTGCACCTCGAGGACGCGGCACAGCTCCGCGTCGTTCTTCAGCTGCATGCGCTGGATCAAGGTGTCGAGTAGTTTATTGGGAACGAAGCTCGATGGCTCCATCGCTCGCGCTCGATGCATCGCTTCGAGCAACTCCTGTTTTTTCTGCCGTACGCTCATGAATTTTCTCCACAGTGGTGAATATTCAAGACAGATCGACTGTTTTGGAGAAACTCTGATTGGTGTTTTCCCGGTATGGATGCGTCGGTGCACGGGTCGCGCCATGCGACAAGGCACCGTTTTTCCCCACGCCGGTGTGGTTTGTTGGAATGCTACTACTGTTTCGATGAATCCGACGCACTGTTCATGAATAAAACTTCATATCGTCGGTCTTTCTGCTGGGAATTTACGTTAATTTCAATCCGGAACGAGTCAGGACGATGGTGCGGTCCGCCAACGCGGCGGCCGCATGCGAGTGGGTGACCATGATGGCGCCGGCACCGCTCGCCTTGATCTCGGCGCGCAGCAGGTGCAGGATGCCGTCGGCCGTTTCCGGGTCGAGGTTGCCGGTGGGCTCGTCGGCCAGCAGCAGGGCGGGGCGGTGCACGAGGGCGCGCGCGATGGCGACGCGCTGCATCTCGCCGCCCGACAACTGGCGCGGGAAATCGCCGCCGCGTCCGCCCAGGCCAACCGCATCCAGCATCTGTGCGACGCGCGCCGGATCGGGCCGCCCGTTCAGCAGCAGCGGCAGCGCCACGTTCTGTTCCAGCGTCAAGTGCGGCAGCACGTGGAAGGCCTGGAAGATGAAGCCCATGCGGGTGCGCCGCAGGCGCGTGGCGGCATCGTCGTCCAGCGCCGTCATGGGCGTGCCGTCGACGATGACCTCGCCGGCATCGGGCGCATCCAGGCCCGCGACCAGATTCAGCAGCGTCGACTTGCCGACGCCGGACTCGCCCATCACGGCCACGAACTCCCCGGCGTCGAAGCGGTGCGACAGACTGGCCAGCACGGTGCGGCCGCCATAGGATTTGCTCAGGTTGGCGAGTTCAAGCATGGATGTTTCCGGCGACGTCGAAGGAAGTATCGTACCGGAAAATGCACCGTAGCCAGGTCGCATGGCGGGGAAGGTGGCTTCCTGCAAACGCTGCCGCCCCTTACACATGGGTGGCGTCTGCTTATACGCAATTCGCGTATCATAATTAAAACGGCAACATTGACAGCCATGCCGCACCTGCGGCGCCACCAAGGATACGCGATGCTGAACCCCACTTCGATCGATGCCCCCGCCGAGCAGGAACGCCTGCACGTTCCCGCCGAACTGGATGCCAGCCTGCGCGCGCGCCAGGCGTGGATCTCGCCCAAGTTCCTGTACGACCCGCTGGGATCGAAGCTGTTCGAAGCGATCTGCGAATTGCCCGAGTACTACCCGACCCGCACGGAAGCGTCCATCTTTGCCGCGTTCGGCGGCGAGATCGCGCGCACCGTCGGTACCGGCTGCACGCTGATCGACCTGGGCGCCGGCAACTGCGCCAAGGCGGCCAGCCTGTTCCCGCTGCTGCACCCGGCCCAGTACGTGCCGATCGACATCTCGGCCGAGTTCCTGCAGGATGCCGTCGCGCGCCTGCAGCAGCGCTTCCGCCACATCGCGATGCAGCCGCTGGGCATGGACCTGTCCGGCCCCCTGACGCTGCCGGACACGGTGCGCCCGGAGCGCCGCCTGTTCTTCTATCCCGGTTCCTCGATCGGCAATTTCAACCCGGACGAGGCACGCGACTTCCTGCAACGCGTGCATGCGCAGTGCGGTCACGACGGCGGCCTGTTGATCGGTATCGACCTGGTCAAGGACCATGCGGTGCTGGACGCGGCCTACGACGATGCGCTGGGCGTGACCGCCGCTTTCAACTTGAATGTGCTGAACCACGTGAACCGCCTGCTTGGCGCCGATTTCGACATCCGCCAGTGGCGCCATCGCGGCTTCTACAACGCCGACCAGCGCCGCGTCGAGATGCACCTGGAAGCGAAGAGCACGCAACTGGTGAGCTGGCGCGGCGGCAGCCGCCGCTTCGAGGCCGGCGAGTGGATCCATACGGAGAACAGCCACAAGTACCGCCAGAGCGATGCCGTCGGCCTGCTCGAGCAATCGGGCTTCGCGGCGACCAAGGTCTGGACCGATCCGCAAGGCTGGTTCGCCGTGATCCACGCGCGCGCGCTGTCGCATTGATTTGCCGGGAGACGCCATGGGAGCCAACGACCACCGCCCGGAACTGGAATTCGCCCACGTGCGCCAGCGCTCGACCCATCTGGCCGAGCCGCTGTCGCCGGAAGACTGCTGTGCGCAGTCGATGCCCGACGCCAGCCCCGTCAAGTGGCACCTGGCGCATACGACCTGGTTCTTCGAGACCTTCATCCTCGAACCGCGCGAAAGCGGTTTCAAACCTTTTCACTCGGCGTTCCGGGTGCTCTTCAACTCTTACTACAATACCGTGGGCGACAAGCACCCGCGCCCGCGCCGCGGCCTGCTCACGCGCCCGTCGCTCGCCGAGGTGCTGGCCTACCGCCAGGATGTCGACCGGCGCGTGATGCGCCTGCTGGCCGCGCGCGGGCAGGATGCGGAGCTTGCCGCGCTGATCCAGCTCGGCCTGCAGCACGAACAGCAGCACCAGGAGCTGCTGCTCACCGACGTCAAGCACCTGCTGGCGCAAAATCCCTTGTATCCGGCCTACCACGACTCGCCGCTGGCGGCGTCCTGCCCGCTGCCGCCGCTGTCCTGGATCGATTTCGACGGCGGCCTGGTCGAGATCGGCCACGACGGCCGCGGCTTCTCGTTCGACAACGAGCTGCCGCGCCACCGCCAGTACGTGGCGCCGTTCGCGCTGGCCTCGCGCCTCGTCACCAATGCGGAGTACCGCGAATTCATCGAGGCCGGCGGCTACCGCGACCCCGACCTGTGGCTGGCCGAAGGCTGGGACAAGGTCTGCAACGGCGAACTGTCCCACCCGCTGTACTGGGTCGAGGAGGGCGGCAGCTGGCGCGAATTCACGCTGCACGGCCTGCAGGAGCTCGATCCGGCCCGTCCCGTCACCCACGTCTCGATGTACGAAGCGGACGCCTATGCGCGCTGGCGCGGCGCGCGCCTGCCGACCGAGGCCGAATGGGAATTCGCTGCGCGCGACGTGGCGCTCGCCTGCGGCGACCTGCATCCGCGCGCGGCGGGCAGCATGGGCCTGACGCAGATGTTCGGCGAATGCTGGCAGTGGACCAGCAGCAGCTATGCGCCGTATCCCGGCTTCGCGCCGGCGCCCGGCGCCCTGGGCGAGTACAACGGCAAGTTCATGGTGAACCAGTACGTGCTGCGCGGCTCGTCCTGCGCCACGCCGCACGGCCATGCGCGCGCGAGCTACCGCAACTTCTTCCCGGCCGGCGCGCGCTGGCAATTCACGGGCATCAGGCTGGCGCGATGAAAGGGGCGCGCGGCCTGCGCCTGCGGATCCTGAACCGGCGCGCCAATGCCTACATCGTCGCGCACCCGCTCGACTTCACGCTCGCGGTGCTGAAGGCATTCCGCGCCAACCAGGGCCTGCTGCTGGCCGGTGCCGTCGCCTATTACGCGCTGCTGTCGATCGTCCCCTTCCTGATGCTGGTCGTGGTCGCGCTGTCGCACTTCATCGACCAGGGCGAGCTGCTGCTCACGCTGCGCCGCTACCTGGAATTGCTGGTGCCTGGACAATCCGGTTCGATCGTCGCCGAGGTCGCGCACTTCCTCGACACGCGCGACCTGATCACCTGGGTGCTCGCCGCCACCATGCTGTTCTTCAGCTCCTTCGCCTTCACCGTGCTGGAAAACGCGATGAGCGTGATCTTCGTGCACCGCGTGGCCGTGCGCCGGCGCCACTTCCTGATCTCGGCGCTGCTGCCGTACTGCTACATCCTGGCGCTGGGTTTCGGCGTGATGATCGTGACCCTCGTCGCCGGCACGCTGCAGGTGATCGGCACCGAGAGCGTCGACCTGTTCGGCTACAGCTGGTCGCTGCACGGCGTCTCCGGCGCCCTGCTGTACCTGCTGGGCCTCGCCGGCGAGATCCTGGTGCTGACCTCGATCTATCTCGTGATGCCGGCCGGACGCCTGTCGCTGTCGCATGCCCTCGTCGGCGGCATCACGGCGGCGCTGCTGTGGGAAGTCGCGCGCCACGTGCTGGTCTGGTATTTCTCGACGCTGTCCAAGGTCAACCTCGTGTACGGCTCGATGAGTACGGCCATCGTCGTCATGTTCAGCCTGGAGATCGCGGCGGCGCTGCTGCTGTTCGGCGCCCAGGTGATCGCGGAATACGAGCGCGTCGGCCAGGGCGGGCGCGAGGGAGAGGCGCCCAAGCCGATCTAGGCTAGGCCTTGAGTGCGGGATCCCCGCGCAGGGCCAGCGGCATCGCGCGCGCCCAGCGGTTCGACGACAGCGAGAATGCCAACGCGCGCACCTGGTGGTACCAGCCGGCAGGCACGTACAGCATCTCGCCGGGCCGCACGACCACGTCGATGCAATGGGCGTGGCGCGCCAGCGGGTAGCGTTCGAAGTCCGGGCGTTCCGGGTCGAACGGGGAGCCGAACAGCACCGGGTTGGCCGGCTTCACGTACAGGAATTCGTCGTGGTGGGGCGGGGCCAGGAAGATGCGCTTGCTGCCCCATACCTGGGCGAAGATATTGTCGTCGTAGTCGCAATGCAGCGGCGTGACGGTCCCCGCCGGGCCGACCCAGAAGCGTGGCGGCCCCATTTTCTCGAACCAGCCCGGCCAGTGGCACAGCGCATTCAGTTCGCGCAGCTCCAGGTTGCCGACATAGGGTGGCAGCGCATGCGACCCTTCCGCCAGGTCAAGGTAGTCGCGCATCGACATGTCCTGCATCGCGCGGTCCGCCGCGAAAGCGGTGCCGACGTAGTCGCCGACGCGCGCCCGCACGGGCACATGGCCATAGCGTTCACGCAGCACGGATGGGGGCAGGGCGGCCAGCGGCCAGCGGCTGGCGACGCCTTCGATCAGGAAGGGCAGGCCCTGCTCTGCACGCGCGCGGAACGTGGCGGCATCGGGGCGTTTGATGCGCGGGATTTGTTCCAGCTGCGGCAGGGCACGGGCAGATGCCTTGATGGCCTCGCGCATCGCCTGCATGGAGACGACGCCGCGCGCCCGGGCATCGCGCTCGGCCCGTTCCTGTTGCAGGGCGTCGTCGTGCGGGGCGGCCTGGCGCGAGGCCTCCAGCGGCGGCAGGCGGCGCGCGTCCTGCGCCTGCTTGTCTTCTTCGAACATGGTCTCTCGCTTGCGTCGATCGTCGGTCGGCACGCATTGTATGCGAAGGGACCCATGCCCCGGAAGCACCGGCTCAGGCGCGGCGGCGCGCTCCCACGGCGAGCAGCAGCAGGCCGGCAGCGGCCATCGCGCCCGCCCCCGGTTCGGGGACCGGCGCCGGGACGATGGCGAAGCGCGTCGCGTCGGTCCAGTAATAATGGCGCTCGTCCTCGCTGACGTAGCTGTACGAAGACTCCGTCGCTTCGCGCCCCGTCGTGACGGCGCCGCTCCAGCCCGAGTAGTACTCGTCGTAGCCGTACCAGCCGGCGGAAAAGTCCAGGCCTCCCGTGAGCGTGTAGCGGAAGCGCGAAACGCTGCAGCGGCCGTACGGGCTCGGCGCGGCTAGGCAGGAAATATATTCGCGTCCCATGACGTCGAAGCTGGTCAGCTCGGAGAGCGCGATGGCGCCGTCGCCGTCGAGGTCGGAGCCCGTGAAGCTGCCCAGGATCGAGAAGTCGGGCAGGAACCCTTCGGTGTGCGTGGTCTCGCCGAGATAGGTCGTGTCGGCCGTCGCCTGGAAGCCCGTGTAGCTGAAGCGCCATGTGGTCTGATCGGCGTGGACGGGCAGGGCAGCGACGGCAAGGACGGCGGCAAGCAAGGATGGGCGCATGGCGGTTCTCCCCGTGGTGGCGTGCCGCCAGATTAGCACCGGATGCGCCGTGCGCAACGGCGCACGTGTCCGTTGTCACGCAAATGCGACTCGGCCGTACGCTTATTTCGTGATGCGCAGGATGGCGGTGGCCAGGCGCGAGAAACAGGGCGTCAGGTCGGCGTCGGTGGCGGCATAGCAGTACATGCCGACCGGCTGGTTGGGCTTGTAGCAGCGCGAGGGGCCGTCGGCGACGTTGGCCATGCACTTGAGGAAGTCTTCGCCCACCTCGCCGTCGATCGTCTTTTTCAGGTCGCTGCCAAGACCCAGTGTGAACACGAAGATGCCTTCGAGCCTGGCTCGCTCGGCCATCGCCTCGGGCAGGTTGCGCGACACACGGCTGATATTGGTCGCGCCGGTCGTCATGTTCGACATGTCGCTGGTCACGGCGCGCGGCGTATTGGTCACGAGCGGGTAGGAGACCGTGTCCGTATGGGCATTGTAGGTGTCGGGCATCCGCTTGATGGCGGACACGGTCTGCTGGTTATAGGCGTAGCCGAAGAAGTAGCTGTAGGTCGTGCGCGTGGCCGAGCAGCCGGTGTTGGCGGGGCTGATGGCAACGCCGGCACTGTCGTCCACCTTGTACAGGCCGTTATAGCCCGTGTCGATGACGCCGACCTTGGTGCAGTCGGAGGGGGTGTTGAAGGTGAACGACGACGAGAACGCGTTCGGCACGCCGTCCGAGAAGAACACGATCACGCGCATCACCGAGCGATTCCCCGAGCCGATCGAATTCAGCTGGTTGCGCGCGTTCCACATGCCTTCGGAAGAATTCGTGCCGCCGCTGAACTGGAAACCGTCGATGTTCGAGGACATCGATGCCCGGTTGAAGCCGCGTGTGCTCGCACTGATCGCATTGTCCACTTCTGCCCCGTAGGCGAAATGGATCAGCGATACCCGGTCCTGGCTGGCATTGAACTTGTTGAGGAAGCTCTTGGCGGAGGCGCGCACGGTAGTGGCCGACGATTGCAGGGAGCCAGACGTATCGACGACCAGCGCCATGTCCAGGTCGTTGCGGATCGTCTGCGCGTACGCCACCGGCTTCAGGCTCGTGAAGCCCAGCACCTGCATGAACGACACCGGCATCGGCGCCTCGGCCGTCACGTCGATGGTGGCGCGGCCGCCGTTGAACGTGACGTTGGTGCTCAGCAGTTTCGGCTTCGAGAACATGTAGCTCGACGGGATATTGGCGGCGAAATAGGTCGCCGCGGCCGCCTGCGCGCTGGCGATCTGCGCGGCCTGTGTGGTGCCGTCCGTGACGGCGCGGGCGCCGGCCAGGGCGGCCGAGTCGACCGCCGCGTTCAGACGGGCTTTGACGAGGTAGGCGAGACCGCCGTCGACGACGAGGCCGACCACGGCCAGCAGCACGACCATCGACAGGGCGACCATGATGGCGACGGCGCCGCGCTGGCGCTGGGGAGTGGGGAACGTGGGGCGCATGTCAGAAGATCGTCATCGAATACAGGTCGGGACCCAGCGTGGGCAGGCCGAGCAGGCCGGTGGCCGAGCCGGTGATCAGCATGTCGTAGCGGTACCAGGTCTCGACGACGAACACGATCTCGCCGTCGTCGAGCTGGCCGTTCATGATGGTCGTGGCGGGGCGCGCGGCGCTGTTGATGCCGGTGCAGGCGCCGGCACTCCAGGCGCTGCAGTTGTACACCTTGCTGCCCGGGCCGTAGTTGCTGGAGCGGTAGCCCAGGCCGCGCGCCGCGTCGTCCCAGCGGTACTGGTCCAGCACCACGCTCTTCGTGCCGCCGCTGGTCGCCACGCCCATCACGCGCGTAATGTAGATCATGCCCTGCTTGTTGACGTTCAGCGGCGGCGCGCTGGCCATCAGCGCGTACATGATGTCCTGGCTGCCGCTGGCCAGTTCGACGTTGCCGCGCGAGACCAGGTTGGCGCCCTCGCGACCGATATTGACCATGATGGTGTTGGCCTGCAGCGCGCGCGCCGCGTCGACCATGCCGAACAGGAGCAGCAGCAGGATGGGCAGCAGCAGGGCAAATTCGACCGCGGCGACGCCGCGCTGGCGCACATGATAAAACGTCATCAGAAAAACTCGTTACGCATAGTGGCAGCCACGGCGAAATGGTATTTGCCGTTGGCGAAGAAGGCGGCGAGCAGCGGCGTCGTGACTTTCCAGTCGCAATCGAGCTGCAGCACGACGAGGCTGCCCGCCGTGCCGAACATGCTGTTGTTGTAGGCGCTCGATGCGTAGGTCGTGCCGTTGACGGAAACGGTCGGGGCGAGCTTGTCGTAGAAGCCCATCGAGTTGTTGCGGATTTTCTGCATCACGGCCGCGTAGCGCTGCTGGTTGGCCGCGTTCGGATCGAGGTTGCTCTGGCCCGTGACGGCGTAGCGCGCGCCTTCGCGGACGGCGTACTGCATCGTCAGCGTGGAAAAGAACATCAGGCTTAGTTCGATGAGCGACAGCAGGACCAGCAACAGCACGGGCGCGACGATCGCCATCTCGACGATTGTCGCGCCGGACTGACGGCGGCGGTTGATCCGGGATATCATTTTTATCGTTTTAATGCGATACATGGTGTAAGATTTTACTGATTCTACAGGGCAATATTTACTCTCTGTATGAATATTGAGTAATAATCGCTTCCAGTGTCGGCCCCGAACAACATGAGTTGGATTGATAGCATCGTTTTGACTGCCACCCGTACCTCCGCCTCCCCCCTCCACGGCGTTGCCAGCGCCTCCCGCATTGCGCCGCCCGGCGCCGAAGTGTGGATGGTCTTCGGCATGCGCTTGCTGCTCGCGGTTTCCGCGCTGATGACCTTGTACGTCGGCTCCGGCGTGGTGCTCACCGGAAGCTGGTCGTGGCTGATCTTCGCCGCCTACGCGCTGCACAGCCTGACCCTGCTCGTGGTCGCCCACTGGCGCGCCGGCTTCTGGCACGGGCCCACCGTCTATTGGGTCGACCTGGGCTGGTACGGCCTGATCGTGTGGGCCAGCGGCGGCGCGTCCAGCCCTTTCGTCGCATTCTTCTTTTTCGCGATCCTGGCGGCGTCGTTCCGCCACGGTTTCGATACCGGTGCCAGGCTGACGCTCGGTTCCGCCGTCGTCATCACGATCGCCGTGGTGCTGGGGCGGAGCGCGTTCGTGCTGCACCTGCTGCTGCTGCGTGCCACCTTCGTGCTGGCGCTGGGCTATATGATCGCGTTCTGGGGCGGCCTGGCCGTCGAGCAGCGCCGTCGCCTGGCGCTGCTGCGCGACGTCAGCCGGCTGTCGAACCCCCGTTTCGGCGTACAGCATACGCTCGATTCGCTGATGGAAAAGATCCTGCGCTTCTACGGCGGCACCACCTGCGTGCTCCTCATGCAGGACGGTGACGAATGGACGCTGACCACCGTGCACCATCCGGCCAGCGGACGCCAGATCGTGCGCAGCCGCGTCGACGGCGAGGCCGTGCAGCCGCTGCTCGACCTGGGCGGCGAGGCGACCATCCTGTACCGCGGTGCCGCCCACGGCTTCCGCCGCGGCGCGGCGCCGGCAGTCCAGCTCGAGCCGGGAGGCGGCGCCTGGCGCGCGATCCCGGGGAGCACGTGCGCGGCCATTGCCGACCTGCTCGACACCCGTTCCTTCATCGCCGCGGCACTGCCGCTGCGCAAGGGCAGTGGCCGGATCTTCGTCACCGCCGACATCCGCCTGCGCGGCAACGACGCTTCGTTCCTGACCCATATCGTGCAGCAGGCCTTTCCCGTCATCGAGACCATCGAGCTGCTCGACCGGCTGGCCTCGGACGCCGCGTTTCGCGAACGCCAGACGATCGCGCGCGACCTGCACGACAGCACCATCCAGCCGTATATCGGCCTGCGCCACGCGGTGGCGGCGATCCGCAACCAGGCGGGCGCCGACAATCCGGTGGCGCCGGAGCTGGAGCGCCTGGTCGACATGTGCTCGGACGTCGTGACCGACATGCGCCGCTTCGCCCACCAGTTCAAGAGCGGGCGCCAGCAGGAGCCGGAAATCCAGGTTGCGCTGCGCCGCCAGCTGGACAAGGTGCGCACGTTCTACGACGTCGACGTGAAGCTCGACGCGCAGGGCGCGCCGGCGATCAACGACCGCATGGCGGCCCAGGTGTTCCAGATCGTCACGGAGGGCGTCAACAACATCTGCAAGCACACGCGCGCCAGGAGCGCCACGGTGACGCTGGCCGAGGAGGGCGGCCACCTGGCGATCGCCATCGCCAATCCGGCGGACGAGCGCGGCGCGCCGGCGGCCTTTACGCCCGTGTCGATCGCCGAACGCGTACAGGGGCTGGGCGGCACGCTGGACGTCGAGGCCACGGCGCGGGCCACGCAGCTGCACATCCGTGTGCCGATCTGACCGCGACAAAAAAGAGAAGGAGGAGCAATGACCAACATCCGCATCCTGCTGGTCGATGACCACAAGACCATGCTGTGGGGCCTGGAGCGCCTGATCCAGGCGGAGGGGCCGCCGTTCGAACTGGTGGGCAGCGCCAGCGACGGCGAACAGGCCACGCGCCTGTGCACGGAGCTGGCGCCCGATATCGTCGTGCTCGACCTCGACCTGAAGGGCAGCAGCTCGCTCGACTTCCTGCCCGCGCTGGTGGCCAACGGCACGACACGCGTCGTGATCCTGTCCGCCAACCGCGACCAGGCCACGCTGGCCGCCGCCGTCAAGCTGGGCGCGCGCGGCGTGGTCAGCAAGGAGGCGCCCACCGAGGACGTGCTGGCCGCGATTCGCAAGGTGCACGGGGGCGAGCTGTGGCTCGACCAGTCGCTGATGCAGGCGCTGCTGGGCCAGCTGGTGGCGCCGGCGCCCAAGGCCGATCCGGAGGCCCAGCGCATCGCCGCCCTGACCGCGCGCGAGCGCGAAGTGATCTCGCTGATCGTGCAGGGCAAGGGGGCCATGAACAAGGACCTGGCCGAGCGCATCTTCATTTCCGAACGCACGCTGCGCAACCATCTGACCACCATCTACCAGAAGCTGGGCGTCGCCAACCGCCTCGAGCTGTACGTCTACGCCACCAAGCACGGCCTCTCGTGATCCGTCGTCCCTGCGCAGGCAGGGACCCAATTTTGCAAGCCTCACCACTGCACATGCAACCTGGACCCCTGCCTTCGCAGGGGCAACGGCGTTTCGCGTGCGGCTGCCGGTGTCGGCTCCTTCCGACAGGCCTCTAGTACTTTTGTCCCTGCCCGCCACGGCAACACCTCCCAGTCAAAAAGTGATATTTGCCGGATGTGACGAATCCCGCAAATCCGTATAGTTCAACTCATGCGCTGCGCAACGAAACATGCGGTCCGGCGCTGAAGACAGGAGCGAACGTGTACGACAAGGAAGATTGCCAGGAACTACAGTACGAAAGGAGCGGAACGCCCGCCACCTCGTACCTCGTTCTCGGCGTGCTGGTCGCTGTTGTCGGTGTCATCGCAGTACTCGCCGCATGGACGAGCAGCTAAACAAACAATCAATTTCATTAATTATTAAGGAAACATCATGAACTTCATCAAAAACTTCATCCGCGAAGAAGACGGCGTCACCGCAATCGAATACGCACTGATCGCTGCCCTGATCGCCGCCGTGATCGTCGGCGTCGTGACCACCCTGGGCGGCAATATCAGCAAGGTCTTCGACGGCATCGCCAAGAAGATCGTCATGCCGGCTGCTTAATTCCGACCTGCGCGCCGCCCGGCGCGCCCCCGATCCGGAACGGTTCCCGTTCCGGATTTTTGTATTAAAAGGACCATCCTTTGACCGCGATTCCCCTCATTCCCTTGTGTGCGCTGCTGGCAGCATCCGTCTGGCATGATGTGCGCGCACGCCGTATCCCGAATGCTGTGGTCTTCCCCGGCATGCTGGCGGCGCTCGCGCTGCACGCGCTGTTGCCGGCTGCACTGGGCGGATTGGGGATCGTGTCGGCGCTGGGCGGCCTGGCCCTGGGCCTGGCCATCCTGATGCCGATGTACGCGCTGCGCCTGATGGGCGCGGGCGACGTCAAGCTGCTGGCGATGGTCGGCGCCTTCGTCGGTGCCGGGCAGGTTCCGGCGGTGGCGCTGGCGACGCTGCTCGCCGGCGGCGTGCTGGCCTTGCTGGTCGCCGCGTGGCAGGGCAGCCTGCGCCGCCTGCTGGGGAATACCCGCCAGATGATGGTCCATGGCGGCATGTCGGCGCTGGCCGGCTTCATGACGCCGGCGGTGGCGCCGGCCGCGCCGGCCAGTGGCCGGTTGCCGTACGCGGTGGCGATTGCAGCAGGTACCGGGGCTTGCCTGCTGTGGCTGCACATGTTTGGAGAATGGCCGCTGTGAGCGAAACGTTGATTGCCCCGGCCGAGGCGCGCGCCCCGCGCAGCGTCGAGGATACCGGTCTGCCGTTCCTGTTTCTGGTCGAACTGGTCGCCAAGGTGCTGCACCAGCGCGGCCAGCTGCGCCTGCCGGAACTCGCGTCGCACCTGAAGCTGGGCGTTGGCGTGATCGACCCGCTCATCGCGTTCCTGCGCACGGAAAAACTGTGCGAGGTGGCGCGTGTCGGCAACAGCGGCACCGATGCCGACCTGACCTACCAGTTGACCGAAGCGGGCCGCGTGCGCGCCGCGACGGCACTGTCGCGCAATGCCTACGCGGGCCCCGCGCCCGTGACCCTGGCCGCCTACACGGCGCAAGTGGCGGCGCAGAGAGTGGGCAACGTGCACGTGACGCGTACCGCCATGGCGGACGCCTTCGACGGCGTCGTCGTCAATCCGCAGGTGCTGGCCCAGTTGGGCGCCGGCATGAACTCGGGCCGCGCGCTGTTCATGTACGGCCTGGCCGGCAGCGGCAAGACCTACCTGGCCGAGCGCCTGCGCGACCTGCTCACCGGCGCCATCGCCGTGCCCTACGCATTGATGGTGGACGGCGAGGTGATCCCGTTCTTCGACAGCGTGCAGCACGTGCCGGCCGGCCTGTGTTCGCTGGCGCCGACCGGCATCGACCGCGGCGCCACGCCCGACGCGCGCTGGGTGCGCGACGTGCGCCGCCCGGCCGCGCTGGCCGGCGGCGAGCTGACGCTCGAGATGCTCGACCTGCGCTTCGACCCGCACACCCGTTTGTACCAGGCGCCGCCGCACCTGAAGTCGAACAACGGCATCTTCATCATCGACGACCTGGGGCGCCAGCGCTGCACCCCGGAAGCGCTGATGAACCGCTGGATCGTGCCGATGGACCGCAACGTCGACTACCTGACGCTGCACACGGGCCACACCTTCCAGGTGCCGTTCGACGTGATCGTCGTGTTTTCGTCGAACTTCGTGCCGCAGCGCCTGTCGGACGGCGCCTTCCTGCGCCGCCTGGGCTACAAGATCGAAGTGCCGCCGGCCTCGCAGGACGAGTACGAGCAGTTGTTCCGCCAGGCTTGCGCGCGTACCGGCGTCGCGTTCGACGGCGCCGCCTTCGCCTACCTGCTGGACCTGCACCGC
The DNA here is from genome assembly GCA_963529995.1 of uncultured Massilia sp. Lineage (GTDB taxonomy): Bacteria > Pseudomonadota > Gammaproteobacteria > Burkholderiales > Burkholderiaceae_D > Telluria. Next base: position 105,525 of record CAUSCY010000005.1, read on the forward strand.
GCGCGCGACGTGCCGTTGCTGGCCTGCCATCCGCGCGACCTGCTGCGCCAGCTGAGCGACCTGGCGCGCTACGAGGACCGCGCTCCGGAACTGTCCAGCCGCACGCTGGACTGGGCCTGGGATAACTATTTCGCTGCCGCCGCACCGAACGGCCGCAGCATGCAACTGGATCGCCGCGACCGCGGCAAGCTGGAGACACAACAATGCGAAATTCGAGAGCCCTCCTGATCATCGGCGTGGCGCTGTTCCTGGCGCTGGCCGCCGTCATCGTGGCCGCGCGCTGGATGAGCGCGCAGGGCGCCGCCGGCACCTTCGTGGTGACGGCCGTCGCCGACATCCCGCAGGGCTCGCGCGTCGCCGCCGCCAACCTGCAACTGACGGAATGGCCGTCGGGTTCCCTGCCGCAGGGCGCGTTCACCGATCCCAAGCAGCTGGAAAACCGCGTCGCCCACAGCGACATCAAGCGCGGCGAGCCGGTGCTGGAATCGAAGCTGGCGCCGCCGGGCACCACGGGCGGGCTGTCGGCCGTCGTCGCGGCCGGCAAGCGCGCGATGACCGTGCGCGTCAACGACGTGGTCGGCGTGGCCGGCTTTGCGCTGCCGGGCAACTACGTCGACATCCTCGTCAACCTGGCCGCCGGCGGCGATGCCGTCAATCCGCAGCAGTCGATCTCGAAGATCGTGCTGGAACGAATCCTGGTGCTGGCCGTCGCCCAGGAATCGGCCGTCGACGACAGCAAGCCGCGCGTCGTCAACGCCGTGACGCTGGAACTGACGCCGGACCAGGTCGAGAAGCTCGACCTGGCGCGCAGCATCGGTTCGCTGTCGCTGGTGTTGCGCAACCAAGTCGATCCACAGCCGGCCAATACCCCGGGCGCCACCCGCGCCTCGGTACTGGGCCTGCCCGAGCCGAAGGCCGTGCCGGCGCCGATGCCGGTCCCGGCCCCGGCCCAAGAGGCCATACCCCCGGCCGCGCCGCGCGCCGCCGCCCCCGCACGCCAGGCTGCTCCGCAAGCCGACGGCGTCCTCGTGATCCGCGGCCTGGACGCCGCACAGCAAGCAACCCATTGAAGAGCGCCCGATCGATGAAACTTCTGAACAACAAGACCCTGCTGGCCTGCGCGATCGCGCTGGCATGGAATGCCGGCCACGCCGCCGTGCCCGTGCAGTCCGCCGCTCCCGCTGCGGACTGTATCGACCTGCACGGCAACGGCCCGCAGCGCCTGGAACTGGTGCGCGGCAAGTCGGTCGTCAAGCGCTTCTGTACGCCGGCGCGCCAGGTCACCGTGGGCGCGCCCGAAGTGGCCAACGTGGTGGTGCCGAACGCGAACGAAGTCGTGATCGTCGCGCGCAGCGTGGGCACGACGAACCTGATCGTCTCGGGCCGCGACCAGCGCTCGACGGTGCTGGACCTCGTCGTCGGCCTCGATACGGCGGCGCTGCGCGCCCAGTTCGACATGCTGTTCCCGCAAGAGAAGGACATTCGCATCGGCAGCACCGGCAATACGCTGGTCCTGTCGGGCATGGTCAGCGATTCCGCCGTCGCCAACCAGCTGGTGGAAATCGCCAGCGCGTTCCAGGAAGGCACGGCGCAGGCCGGCGGTGCCGGAGCGGGTGTCGCAGCCGGCGCCGGTTCGCCGTCGCCGGCCGGCGTGGGCGCGCCGGCCGCCCCGGCCGCTGCCCCGGCAGGTGCGTCGGCCGGCAAGGTGCTGAACATGCTGTCGGTCGCCGCCCCGCAGCAGGTGCTGCTGGAAGTGAAGATCGCCGAAGTCTCGAAATCCCTGGTCGACCAGCTCGGCGCCAGCGTCACCGCCGCCTACGGCAAGGCCAACGGCTGGACCTACGGCATCGCCTCCAGCCTGCTGTCCGGCGCCGCCGGCAGTGTGGGCCTGGCCAAGGGCGCCGCACGCAACCTCCAGATCGACGGCCAGAAGCAGGACGGCCTGGTCAAGATCCTGGCCGAGCCGACCGTCATGGCCATCAGCGGCCAGGAAGCCAGCTTCCTCGCCGGCGGCAAGATCTTCATCCCGGTCGCGCAGAACGCGGCGGCCGGCTCGACCACCATCACGCTGGAAGAGAAGGAATACGGCGTGGCCGTCAAATTCCTGCCGACCGTGCTGGCCGGCGGGAGGATCAACCTGCGCGTGGCGCCGGAAGTGTCGGAGCTGAACCGCGACGGCATCGGCGTCAATGCCAGCGGCGGTTCCAACGCCACCGCGATCCTGCCCGCGTTCACGACGCGCCGCGCCGCCACCACCGTGCAGTTGCGCGACGGCGAGAGCTTCGCGATCGGCGGCCTGATTCGCAACAACGTCACCAGCGACATCAAGCGCTTCCCGTTCCTGGGCGACCTGCCCGTGCTGGGCACGCTGTTCCGCAGCAGCGAATTCCAGAACGACCGTACCGAGCTGGTGTTCCTCGTCACGCCGCACCTGGCCAAGCCGCTGGCGGCCACGCCGCACCTGCCGACCGACGACTACGTGCAGCCGAACCGCGTCGACTTCCTGATCGGCGGCCAGCACGAAGGCTGGCGCCCGGACTCCGCCAAGAAGGAGCAACAATGATGACCCGATTCTCCAGCGCCGTCGCCGTGCTCGCGTGCATGGCAGTCATGAGCGGCTGCGCCTACGAAGGCCAGGCCGGCAACGGCAACTCCGTGCGCGCCATCATGGCCAGCCAGATCGTGCCGCCCAAGCCGCATGCCGAGACGGGCAGCGACGCCGCTGCCGCGACGGCGGCCTACGCGAACTACCTGCAGTCGTACGTGCAGCCCACGCCGCAGACCGACAGCAGCCTGATAAAGAAGTAAGGAGACGCCATGAAAATCGCCGTCCTGTCGCGCGACGACCGTCACCTGATCGACCTGTCGCGCATGTTGCGCAACCGCTCGGGTTCCGACGAAGTCGACATGATCTCCGGTACGCCGGCGCGCCTGTCGACGCTGGACGATGCCGCCGTGCCCGACGTGCTGGTCGTCGACCAGCCGCGCGTGGAAGAGGGCGAGCTGGACCAGCTCGAGCGCATCGGTCACCTGTTCCCGCGCCTGTCCTTCATCGTGCTGTCCGGCGAGCAGTCGCAGGACTTCCTGCTGCGCGCCATGCGCGCCGGCGTGCGCGAGGTGCTGCCGGCGCAGCCGTCGGAAGCGGCGCTGATGCAGGCCGTGGACCGCGTCGCCGAAAAGCTCGGCAGCGCCGGCGCCGCCCAGGGCAAGGTATTCGCCTTCATTTCGTGCAAGGGCGGCAGCGGCTCGACTTTCCTCGCCACCAATCTCGCCTACGCGCTGTCGGCCGGCGGCACCAAGAAGGTCTGCCTGATCGACATGAACCTGCAGTTTGGCGACGCCTCGTTGTTCGTCTCGGACACCAAGCCGCTCGCCACGTTGTCCGACGTCGCCACCCAGATCCACCGCCTCGATCCGTCGTTCCTGACCTCGAGCATGGTCGCCGTGACGCCGAACTTCAGCATCCTGGCCGCACCGTCCGACCCGGCCCACGCCAGCGACGTCAAGCCCGAGCACATCGACGCCATCCTCAAGCTGGCGCGCCGCCAGTACGACTTCATCGTGCTGGACGTGGGCCGCAGCCTGGACCCCGTCAGCATCCGCGCGCTCGACCACGCCGACCGCATCTACCCGGTGCTGCAGATGACGCTGCCGTACATCCGCGACGGCAAGCGCCTGCTGACGGTGTTCCGCAACCTGGACTACGGCAAGGAGCGCATCGAGCTGATCGTCAACCGCCACGACAAGAACAGCGACATCCGCATGAAGGACCTGGAAGAGGCGTTCGACGGCGTGAGCATGCGCACCATGCCGAACCACTACGACGCGGCCGCCAAGTCGGTCAACCAGGGCGTGCCCATCACGCGCCTGATGCCGGACAGCCCGCTGTCGCTGATGCTGATGGAAATGGGGCGCGACCTGACCGGCGAGCCGGCCCCCGCGCAGCCCGGCGGCGGCATCATGAAACGCCTGTTCGAACGTAGGAGCAAACCCCGATGAACATCCCGTCCGTATCCCTGCGCGACCGCCTCGGCGGCGCCGGCGCGCGTCCGGCCGCCACCCGCGGACCGATCGACAACCGCGCCTACCACCAGCTCAAGAGCCGCATCCACGAGGCGCTGCTCGACCGGGTCGACCTGGAGAGCATGCAGCGCCTGAACCAGGACCAGATCCGCCAGGAGCTGCGCCTGCTGGTCGAGCGCCTGCTCGAAGAAGAGATGGTCGTCATCAACGATGCCGAGCGCAAGACCCTCACGCGCGACATCCAGAACGAGATGCTGGGCTTCGGCCCGCTCGAGCCGCTGCTGGAAGATCCGAGCGTGTCCGACATCCTCGTCAACGGCGCCAAGCAGGTCTACGTCGAGCGGCGCGGGCGCCTGGAGCTGACCGACGTGACGTTCAACGACGATGCCCACCTGATGAAGATCATCGACAAGATCGTCTCGCGCGTGGGCCGCCGCATCGACGAATCGAGCCCGATGGTCGACGCGCGCCTGCCGGACGGCTCGCGCGTGAACGCGATCATCCCGCCGCTGGCCATCGACGGTCCGGTGATGTCGATCCGCCGCTTTTCCGCCGATCCGCTGCGCATCGCCGACCTGGTCTCCTACGGCAGCATGACGGCCGAGATGGCCGAGGTGCTGCAGGGCCTGGGCAAGGCCGAGGTCAACATCCTGATCTCGGGCGGCACCGGCAGCGGCAAGACCACGATGCTGAACGTGATCTCCAGCTTCATCAGCCACAACGAACGCATCGTCACCGTGGAAGACGCGGCCGAGCTGCAGCTGCAGCAGCCGCACGTGGTGCGCCTGGAGACCCGCCCGGCGAACATCGAAGGCAAGGGCGAGATCACCCAGCGCGCGCTGGTGCGCAACGCGCTGCGGATGCGCCCCGACCGCATCATCCTGGGCGAGGTGCGCGGCGGCGAAGCGCTGGACATGCTGGGCGCGATGAACACGGGCCACGAAGGCTCGATGGCGACCATCCACGCGAACACCCCGCGCGACGCGCTCACGCGCCTGGAAAACATGGTCAGCATGGCCGCCGGCACGCTGCCGGCCAAGGCGATCCGCCAGCAGATCAGCGCCGCCGTGGGTGTCGTCGTGCAGGTCGCGCGCCTGACCGACGGCAAGCGCAAGGTGATGTCGATCTCGGAAGTCACCGGCATGGAAGGCGACGTGATCACGATGCAGGAGATCTTCGCGTTCCGCCAGACCGGCGTCTCGCCGGAAGGCGCCGTGCTGGGCCACTCGACCGCGACCGGCGTGCGTCCGCGCTTCGCCGAACGCCTGCAGGCCTACGGCGTGAACCTGCCGAGCCACATCTTCGAGCCGCGCTAGGACGCCGCGCATGGACCTTACCTTCATCGTCTTCGTCGGGCTGCTGTTTGCCGCCGTCATGCTGCTGGTCTGGGGCGTGTACGTCGCGTGGCAGTCGCACAAGAGCCCCGAGGCCGAGCGCATCGCACGCCGTTTGCGCGGCGTGATCGGGGGCGACGTGCGCGAGGCCGACGTCACGATCGTCAAGGACCGGCGCCTGTCCGACAGTCCCGACCTGGATGCGATGCTGCGCCGCCTGCCGGGCGTACGCCGGTTGGACCGCATGCTGATGCAGGCCGGCGCCCGCTACCTGGTCTCGGCCCTGGTCGGCATGTGCCTGGCCTGCTTTGCCGTCGGCTTCCTGCTGGCCCTGTGGCTGCGCCTCCCCGGCCTCGCGCTGCTGCCCCTGTCGCTGGCGGCGGCAAGCCTGCCGCTGCTGCGCCTGACGCGCGCGCGCGCCAAGCGCATGGAGCGCTTCGAGAAGCAGCTGCCGGACGCGCTCGACATGATGAGCCGCGCGATGCGCGCCGGCCACGCCTTTCCCACCGCGCTGAAGCTCGTCACCGACGAGATTCCCGCGCCGCTGGGCGAGGAATTCAAGGTGGCCTTCGACGAGGTCAACTTCGGCGTGTCGATGGCCGATGCGCTCAACAATCTCGCGGTGCGCGTGCCCAGCATGGACCTGCAGTACTTCGTCGTGGCCGTGCTGATCCAGCGCGAGAGCGGCGGCAACCTGACGGAATTGCTGGCCTCGATCAGCGCCATCATCCGCGAGCGCCAGAAGCTCGTCGGCCAGGTGCGCGTGCTGTCGGCGGAAGGGCGCCTGTCGGCCTGGGTGCTGTGCCTGCTGCCGTTCGGCGCCGGCACCATGATGTACTTCGCCAATCCGGAAACGATGGGCATCCTGTTTACCGACCCGGCCGGCCGCAAGCTGCTGGGCGGCGCCCTCGTGATGATGGTGTTCGGCCTGCTGGCGATCCGCAAGGTCGTCCGCATCCGCATGTAAGGATTCGTCATGCAGAAATCGCAACTCCTGTTCCTGGCCCTTGTCTTCATCCTGATCTTTGGCGTGGCCGTCGTCGCCATGCTGCTGCTGACGCGCGACCCGTTGAAGGACCGCCTGTCCGCGCTGGACGAGCGCGAACAGGGCCAGCGCGGGAAGGCGCCCGGCACGACCTGGCGCGAGCGCCTGGCGCGCCTGGCCGAGCCGCTGGCGAAACTGTCGGTGCCATCCGAAGGCTGGGAGACCTCGCCGGTGCGCCTGCGCTTCATCAACGCGGGCTGGCGCGCCACATCGACCCCCGGCCTGTTCCACGCCGGGAAGACCGTCCTCACGCTGGGCCTGCCGCTGATCGCGTGGCTCGCCTTGCGCCAGAACGCCGGGCACGGTGCGGCGATGACGTTCGTCGTGCTGACGCTCGCCGCGGGCGCCGGCTACTATGTCCCCGACTTCATCCTCAAGCGCAAGGTAACCGTGCGCCAGCGCGAGATCTTCGAAAGCTTTCCCGACGCGCTCGACCTGATGACGGTGTGCGTCGAGGCGGGCCTGGGCATGGATGCGGCATTGGCCCGCGTGGGCGCCGAGATCGGCCTCAAGAGCCCCGTGCTGGCAGAGGAACTGCAGCTGGTGACGCTGGAACTGCGCGCCGGCGTATCGAAGGAAAAGGCCTTGCGCAACCTGGCGCTGCGCACTGGCGTCGAGGACGTCGACGCGCTCGTCAAGATGCTGATCCAGGCCGAGCGTTTCGGCACCAGCATCGGCACGGCCTTGCGCGTGCAGTCCGACCAGTTGCGCACGCGGCGGCGCCAGCTGATCGAGGAGAGGGCGGCGAAGATCGCCACCAAGCTGCTGTTCCCGCTGATCTTCTGCATCTTCCCGGCGCTGCTGGTCGTGCTGCTGGGGCCCGCGGTGCTGCAGATTGCGCGGTCGATGGGGCCGGTGGTGGGGGCGAACGGCGGGTGAGATGTAGATGCCACGTCGTCCCTGCGCAGGCAGGGACCCAAGTTCTGCATGCGTGGCCGGAATGCCGGCAAAATTGGGTCCCTGCCTGCGCAGGGACGACGGGCATCAGGCCGCGCGTGCAGCCGGCGCCTCGGTCCCCATCGCGATGTGGCGGTTCACGGCCGACAGCACGGCCTTGAACGAGGCGGTCACGATATTGCTGTCGATCGCGGCGCCGAACAGCGTGGGGCCGCTGCCCAGGCGCAGCTCGACGTAGCAGGCGGCGCGCGCGTCGGCGCCCGAGCCGATCGAATGCTCGTGGTAGTCCATCAGGCGGATGTCCAGGCCCAGCGCGGCGACGAAGGCGTCGATCGGGCCGTTGCCGCTGCCGTTGCGCGTTTCCGTCACGCGTTCGCGCTGCACCGCCGTCTCGATCTGCACGCGCTCTTCGCCGCCTTCGCTGTTCTCGACCATGCGGTGCGAGACGTAGCGGTAGGCCGCGCTATCCTGTTCGAAGTACTCGCGCGAGAACAGCGCGTGGATGTCGGACGCGGCCACTTCGCGGCCGGTGCTGTCGGCGAACTTCTGCACCACGCGCGAGAACTCGATCTGCAGGCGGCGCGGCAGTTCGAGGCCGTATTCCTGTTCCAGCAGGTAGGCCATGCCGCCCTTGCCGGACTGGCTGTTCACGCGGATGACGGCGTCGTAGCTGCGGCCGAGGTCCGCCGGGTCGATCGGCAGGTAGGGCACTTCCCAGATCGCGTCGGCCTGCTGCTTGGCGAAGCCCTTCTTGATCGCATCCTGGTGCGAGCCGGAGAACGCCGTGAACACGAGGTCGCCCACATACGGGTGGCGCGGGTGCACGGGGATCTGGTTGCATTCCTCGACCAGCTGGCGCACGGCGTCGATGTCCGAGAAGTCCAGGCCCGGATGCACGCCCTGGGTGTACAGGTTCAGCGCCAGCGTTACGAGGTCGACGTTGCCGGTGCGCTCGCCGTTGCCGAACAGGCAGCCCTCGACGCGGTCGGCGCCGGCCATGACGGCCAGCTCGGCGGCGGCGACGGCGGTGCCGCGGTCGTTGTGCGGGTGCACGCTGATGACGAGGTTGTCGCGGTCGTTCAGGTTGCGGCACATCCATTCGATCTGGTCGGCGTACACGTTCGGCGTGGCCGCTTCCACCGTCGACGGCAGGTTGACGATCATCTTGTTCTGCGGCGTCGGCTGCCACACGGCGGCCACGGCGTCGACGATGCGCTTGGAGAACTCCAGCTCAGTGGTCGAGAACGATTCCGGCGAATACTCCAGGCCCCATGCCGTTTCCGGATGCTGGGCCACCAGTTCCTTGATCAATTGCGTGCCCTTGACGGCGATCTGGACGATCTCGTCCTCGCCCAGGCCGAACACGACGCGGCGGAACACGGGCGCCACCGAGTTATACACGTGCACGATGGCGCGCTTGGCGCCGATGCAGGATTCCACCGTACGGCGGATCAGCTCGTCACGCGCCTGGGTCAGCACGATGATGGTGACGTCGTCCGGGATGCGGTTTTCCTCGACCAGCATGCGCACGAAGTCGAAGTCGGTCTGCGAGGCCGACGGGAAGCCGACTTCGATTTCCTTGATGCCGACTTGCACCAGCTTCTCGAAGAAACGCAGCTTCTTTTCCGGGCTCATCGGCTCGATGAGGGCCTGGTTGCCGTCGCGCAGGTCGGTGCTCATCCAGATCGGCGGCTGGGTGATGGTGCGGTTCGGCCACTGGCGGTCGGCGATGGCGACGGCGGGGAAGGGACGGTATTTGGCGGCGGGATTGGTCAACATGGCGGTAGCTCCTGGTTTTCGTGTGTTCGTGTTCGATGGGATGCTGTGGCGTGGGCTGCCGGACGGGCCACGATGACGCTAGGCCCGGCAACCGATCGGTAGTGGTAGCAGCAGACGGGTCGAAGCACGCGCGCCGGAGGCCTGCAGGAGCGCGCCGGCGAGGGTGAAACGGGACGAGGATTTGGTGGACACTAACATCGGTACAACTTTCCTTGGGCTACGGATCCGGCACGGGGCCGGGCGGGAAAACACGCTTCAGGCGCGTAGTAGCAGGCGGGCCGGCGATAGCGCGTCGGCAAGCAGTAGGGAAGTCGACAGAGGCAGTTGGGAGAACATTTCTTCACTCTAAGTGAATTTTGTTTGGCGTGTCAAGCGTTTCGTGGCACACGGTTCTGTGCGCGCCACATCGATTCTCGGCAGAAATTGTTGTGCGTCGTCAAACACGATCGTCCCGGGGATGGCAGAGTACCGGCTTGCGCCGCGCCAGGCGGTTACAGGAACGCATCGACCGGGGAGAGCCATGAGCGTACTCAAGGGGTTGGACACGACGATGGAACTGACGCGCCATGCGCGTGCGCTGGCCCGCCAGGGCTACGATTTCGTGCTGCGCTACTACAGCCGCAACGCGGCCAAGAACCTGTCGCTGGGCGAGGCGCGCGCGCTGGCCGAGGCGGGGCTGCGCATCGGCGTCGTGTGGGAGACGGCCGGCACCCGGGCCAGCTTCTTCAACCGCAGCCAGGGCCTGGCCGACGGCGCGGCCGCGTTCCTGATGGCGCGCGAGGTGATCGGCCAGCCCTACGGCTCGGCGATCTATTTCGCCGTCGACTACGATCCGACCCAGGCCGACATCGACGGCGCGATCAGCAATTACTTCACGGGCGTGCACGCGGCGCTGTACGTGGCCGCGGAGGGCCAGCCGTCGTACCGTGTCGGGGTCTACGGTTCGGGCCTGTGCTGCGGCACGCTGGTCGAGCGGGGCATGGCGAGCCTGTCCTGGCTGTCGCAGTCGACGGGCTACGCCGGCTCCAGGCAGTACGCCGAACAGCAGCGCTACGACCTGATCCAGATGCTGCCGGCAAGGATCCTGGGCGAAGACGGGGTCGTGCTGCACGTCGATCCGGATGCCAGCCACCCGGAGCACGAGGCAGGCTTCGAGGCAGGCTTGTTCAGGGTGTAACATCGGCCTTTTGCGAAAGGACCGGATGTGGACGTTACCCTGCAGGACATCACCGAAGACAATTTCGAAGACTTCATGGCGATGGAGTTGCCGGAGCACCAGCGCGACCTGTTGGCGAGCAATGCCTACTCGATCGCCCAGTCGCGCTTCTACCCGGACTACATTCCGCGGGCCGTCTATTGCGACGGCGAGCCGGCCGGCTTCCTGCTGTATGACCGCCGTGCCGACGACGTCGAGGGCGACTACGCGATCTACCGCTTCATGGTCGACCATGCGCGCCAGGGCCGCGGGATCGGGCGGCGCGCGATGGCATTGCTGCTGGCGGAACTGCGCGCGCGGCCGGACATGCGGCGCATCACGATCTGCTACCACGAGCGCAACGCGCGCGCGAAGGCGTTCTATGCGAGCTTCGGGTTCGTGGAGACGGGTGTGGACGAGCGGGGGGAGATGGTGGCGGAGTTGCGGGCTTGACGATCATTGCCCGTGCAAGAAACACGTCGTCCCTGCGCAGGCAGGGACCCAAGTTCTCGTGCTGTATCGCAGTGCATGCAAATTGGGTCCCTGCCTGCGCAGGGACGACGTTTTTTACGCTACCACAACGCGCGGCGCGCCCGCTTCCATGCGGCCGATCACGGCCGCGTCGCCGAAGCCCTCGCGCTGGAACAGCGCCAGCACCTCGTCCACGCTGCCCGGATCGCAGGACACGAGCAGGCCGCCCGAGGTCTGCGGGTCGGTCAGCAGCACGCGGCGGGTGTCGCCGACGTTCGCGCCCAGTTCGACGTCCTGGCCATAGGCATCCCAGTTGCGGCCCGATGCGCCCGTGAAGAAGCCGGCGTGGGCCAGTTCCTCGACGCCCGGCAGCAGCGGGATCTTGTCCATCTCCAGCGTCGCCGTCAGCTTGGCGCCGCGCGCCAGTTCCAGCAGGTGGCCCAGCAGGCCGAAGCCGGTCACGTCCGTCAGCGCGTGCACGCCCGGCAGTTCCGACAGGGCCTTGCCCGGCTTGTTGAGCTTTGTGGTGTTGGCGATCATCGCGGCATAGCCGTCCGCATCCAGCTTGTCCTTCTTGAGCGCGGCCGACAGCACGCCCACGCCCAGCGGCTTGCCCAGCACGAGCACGTCGCCGGCCCTGGCGTCCGCATTGCGCTTGACCTTGGACGGGTGCACGAGGCCCATCACGACGAGGCCGTAGATCGGCTCGACGGAATCGATCGTGTGGCCGCCGGCGATGGGGATGCCCGCTTCGGCGCAGATCGATTCGCCGCCCTGGATGATCTTGCCGATGGTGTCCAGCGGCAGCTTGTTGACGGGCATGCCGACCAGGGCCAGCGCCATGATCGGCGTGCCGCCCATCGCGTACACGTCCGAGATCGCATTGGTGGCGGCGATGCGGCCGAAGTCGAACGGGTCGTCGACGATGGGCATGAAGAAGTCGGTGGTGGCGATCAGCGCCTGTTCGTCGTTGAGCTTGTAGACGGCGGCATCGTCGGCCGTCTCGATGCCGACCATGAGTTCCTTGGGCACCGGAAAACCGCTCGACTTCTGCAGGATTTCGGACAGTACGCCGGGCGCGATCTTGCAGCCGCAGCCGCCGCCGTGGGAGAACGAGGTCAGTTTCAAGGGTTGGTCAGTCATGCTTAGCTTCCGTTCGTGAGGTTGGCGGGCAACGCGTCGGCGGCCCGGCGAGACAGCAGATTATCCACCAAGTCGAGGAGGCGCGCTTGCTCGACGCCCGGCGCGAAGAGGCGTGCCCGCGCGGCGCACTGGCGCGCCAGGCGCGCGTGAAAGCGCGCATCGACGCTGCTGCGTTCGATCAGATGCGCGAGGGCGGCCGCGTCGCCCGGTGCGAAATAGCCGGCGTAGTCCTCGCCGAGCATGCCGCGGTTGCCGCTGACGTCGGACGCAAGCACCGGCACGCCGCTCGTGACGGCTTCGATGATCACGTTGGCCCCGCCCTCCATGCGCGAGGCGATCACCATCGCATGGCAGCGCCGCAACAGGCGCCGCGCGGGCGCATGGGGCAGGGCGCCGAGCCAGCGGTAGGCCGGCACGTTGGCCATCGTGTCGCGCGCCGCCGCGCCCAGGTCGTCGTCGAGCGCGCCGCCCACGTGCAGCAGGCGCAGGCCGGGCAGCGCCAGCAGGCGCGCGGCCTGCATGAAGGTCAGCGGATCCTTTTCCGCGCGCAGGTGGCCCACCATCGCCACGTCGACGGTGGTGCCGCGCCGCGGGACGGCGGGACGCAGGCTCGGCGCCGACTGGTAGATCACGCGGGCCTTGGCGCGCGCGGCGGCATCCAGTTCGTCCAGGCCGCGCGGCTGCAGCACGACGATGGCATCGGCCAGGGCCAGCGAGGCGCGCGCGTCCGCATCCACGTGGATGTCCCGGTACAGGTCCGTGCCGGTCAGCACGAGCAGGGCGGGGCGGTCGGCATGGGCGGCCTTGAAGGCGGCCAGCGCGGCGGCCGAGCGCCGCGCATGCAGCGCGATCAGCAGATCGGGGACGGCGTCGCCCGGCTGCCAGCCCGTGCCGATGGCGACGCGGTGCTCGCGCTGCAGGAAGCGGCGCCAGCGGCTCGCGGTCTGCCAGTTGCCGTTGTTCTCGCGCGCGGACGCGGGGCTGGCGATGAAGATGGAAGGACGTGCCATGCGGTAGGTAGGGATGCCGGTAGTACAATGCGGGGATGAGCGACAAGCATGCATCGTTCCGCACCGCGGGACCGGAAGACCTTGGCGCCGCGCTGCAGGATGCGCGGCATTATACGCTGGCCCTGTTCGACATACTCGCGGGCGCCGGCTACGACGACGCGCACAACGTGCCGCGCCTGTCCATCGTGAACCCGCCCTTGTGGGAGCTGGGCCACACGGCCTGGTTCGCCGAGTGGTTCGTGCTGCGCGATGCGACGGGCAGCCAGCCCGGCGAGGCCGACGGCCACTCGCTGCTGGCGCGCGGCGACGACTGGTTCGATTCCGGCAACGTGGCGCACCGCACGCGCTGGGCGCTGGACCTGCCGTCTACGGGCGCCATCAAGACCTATTCCAACGAGGTGCTGGAACGGATTCTGGCGCGCTTGTCCGAAGAGACGGACGACGACGCGGCCCTGTACCCGTACCGGCTGGCGCTGGCGCACGAGGACATGCACGGCGAAGCCTTGCTGTACACGATCCAGACGCTCGGCATCGCCGTCGATCCCGAGGCATTCCGCCAGGTGAAGCCGGAGCAGCGCCCAGGGCCGTCAGCCGGCGAGATCGCCTTCGCCGGCGGCAGCTTCGTGCGCGGCGGCGACCAGTCGCGCGGCTTCGTGTTCGACAACGAGCGCGACGCGGCATCGTGCAAGGTGGTGCCCTTCGCCATCGATGCGGGCCTCGTGACGAACGGCGCGTTCGCCGCCTTCGTGCGCGATGGCGGCTACCAGCGGCCGGCGCTGTGGAGCGAAGCGGGACGCGCCTGGCTGATGGGCCAGGAACGGTCGGCGCCGCGCTACTGGGAGCGCGACGGCGATGGTGAGCATGCAGGCTGGCGCACGCGCGTATTCGGCCATGCGGCGCCGCTCGATCCCGACCAGCCGGTGCGCCACGTGAACTGCCACGAAGCGGAAGCATACTGCGCCTGGGGGGGACGGCGCCTGCCGACGGAAGCGGAATGGGAATTCGCCGCCACGTCGGGCCGTGACGGCTTCGCGTGGGGGCGGTTGTGGGAGTGGACGGCATCGCCGTTCCTGCCGTTCGACGGCTTCGCGGCCGACCGCTACCGCGAGTATTCGGCGCCCTGGTTCGGCACGCGCCGTACGCTGCGCGGCGCCTCGTTCGCGACGCCGGCACGCCTGCGCTCGCCGCATTTCCGCAATTTCTTCACGCCCGAGCGGGACGATATCTATTGCGGGTTCCGGACCTGCGCGCCATGACAACCTAGGCGTACAAAAAAAACGTCGCCCCCGCGCAGGCGGGGGCCCAAGTTCTGCAAGCGGTAACGCAACGCTTGCAAATTGGGCCCCCGCCTGCGCGGGGGCGACGGTATTACTGTTTACTTCAGCTGCGGATCAACGATCGCCGAAGCTGCGGCGGGCGCTGTCGGCCGAGCGCGGATGCGCGTTGCCGTAGCCGCCGGCGCTGCGTTCGCGGCGCTGGCCTTCGCTGGCGCCACGGTAGCCACCTTCACGGCGCTGGCCCTGGGCCTGGCCTTCAGCGCCGCGGAAACCGCCTTCACGGCGCTGGCCTTCGCTGGCGCCACGGTAGCCGCCTTCCTTGTTCTGGAAGCTGCGCTGGCCCGGCTTGCCGGCATTGCGGCCGTCGCCCGGCTTCCAGCCCGGACGGTTGCCCGGACGCGGTGCCGCCGCGCGCTTCGGCTCGAAGCCTGCGACCACATCGACGGGGATCGTCTGCTTGGTGAAGCGCTCGATGCGGCGCACGTTCATGTTCTCGGCGTGGTTCACCAGCGACACGGCGACGCCGTTGCGGCCGGCGCGGCCGGTACGGCCGATACGGTGCACATAGTCTTCCGGGAACTTCGGCAGGTCGTAGTTCACCACGTGCGTAATGGTCGGCACGTCGATGCCGCGCGCGGCGACGTCGGTCGCCACCAGCACGCGCACCTGGCCGCGGCGCATGCCGTCCAGGGTGCGGTTACGCGCGCCCTGGTGCATGTCGCCGTGCAGCGCGGCAGCCGCGAAGCCGGCGATGTTCAGGCGGTCGGCGATCATGTCGGCGTCACGCTTGGTGGCGGTGAACACGACGGCCTGGTCCATGCTTTCATCACGCAGCAAGTGGTCGAGCAGGCGGTTCTTGTGCGACAGGTCGTCGACGAAGTGCACCTTCTGCACGATGTTCTCGTGGCGGTTGGCCGCGCTCATGATCTGGATCGTCTGCGGATCCTTGGTGATGCGGCGCGCCATGTTGCCGACGACGCCATCCAGCGTCGCCGAGAACAGCATGGTCTGGCGGGTCGACGGCGTAGCGGCGACGATCTTCTCGATGTCGTCGATGAAGCCCATGTCCAGCATGCGGTCCGCTTCGTCCAGCACCAGCACTTCAAGCTGCGAGAAGTCGATCTTGCCCGACTCCATGTGGTCGATCAGGCGGCCCGGCGTCGCCACCAGGATTTCCGGGTTCTTGGCCAGCAGCTGCATCTGTTTCGGGTACGGCATGCCGCCCAGGATCGAGACGGCGCGGATGCGGCGCATGTTGACGGTGTACTGCTCGGTCGCGCTGGTCACCTGCAGGGCCAGTTCGCGGGTCGGGGTCAGCACCAGCATCTTCGGCTGGGCTGCCTTGAAACGGACGCGTTCGCCTTTGGCGCGCGCCGCCTGGGCTTCCTGGGCCGGGGTACGGCCGGCAGGTGCCGGTTCGGTATTGGCGAAGCGGTTCAGCGCCGGCAGCATGAATGCCGCGGTCTTGCCGGAACCGGTTTGCGACGACACCAGCAGGTCGCGGCCGGCGATACCCGCCGGGATAGCCTGCTCCTGCACCGGCGTCGGTTTTTCGTAACCGGCCTGCTCGACTGCTTTGACGATGGACGCGTGTAAGCCTAATGCTTCAAAACTCATTGTTTAACTTTGCTTTCGATAGATCTGTGGGCGCTTACGCTTGGCAATGACGCACAACAACGGAAACGCAAAATAGCAACGCGAGCCAACAAACGAAATGACTCAAAGACGAAAGAAATTTCGGCACAAAAGCTTTGCGCCGGGACGGTGCCTATGGCGGCACGCAGGGCGGGGGGCTTTATGAAAGGGCGCTTTCGGAGGCGCCAGGGCTTGCGAAGCTGCTGATTTTTTTCTACTGCTACCCGGGCTCGCCGGGCTGGGTCGACTGCTGGCATCGGGCTCTTGCCGATGCGTTTTGCAGCGCACAAACGACACTATACCTCAAATCCGGCAAATCTGCACGCACTACGCAAAAAGCGTGCCGCACGGGCACGCGGGCGTATCGTCAAGACAACTGCAAGATGCGGTTGCGATCAGCGGCGCTTGCGGCCGTTGGCATTCACGGCCGGCTTGCGCGAGACGCGGCTCTTGATCTCCGCCACGGCGTGGGCGGCGGTGGCCTTGATGCGCTGCACACCGCTGAGTTTCTTGCCGCCGACGCTGCCGCGGCCCTTGGCGCGGTCCGCCTCCAGCATCACCTGGGCGTTCTCGATGATGTTCTCGGCGATGTCGTTGTGGGCAGTGGCTTCCGTCTTCGGCACCAGGATGGTCGAGCCGGCCATCAGGCGCATCTGCGGCGGGATGTTGTTGGCCTGGCGGATGACTTCCGGCGTGGTGCCGAATTTCGATGCCAGCGAAGCGATGCTTTCCTTGGCCGAGGTGATCTTGTGCGTCGTCCACGAGGACAGCGCCTGGCTCCACGAGGCCAGGTTCAGGTGGAATTTTTCCGCGTTTTCCTTGGGCAGCAGGATCTTCGAGTCGCCGGCGATGACGGGCTTCTTGAACTGCGGGTTGAGCGCCTTGAATTCGTCCAGCGACATCTCGGCCAGCTGGGCCGCCACGGCCATGTCGATGTCCGAGGTCTTGTCGATGGTGGTGAAATACGGGGTGTTGTCGATGGCCGGCAGCACGAGGCCGTACTGGGCCGGGTTGGCGATGATGTTCTTGACCGCCTGCAGCTTGGGCACGTAGTTGCGGGTCTCGGCCGGCATCAGGTCGGCCAGGCTCTCGAAATCGGTCGGCTTGCCCAGCGCGCGGTTTTTCTGGATCGCCTTCTGGACATTGCCTTCACCCCAGTTATACGCGGCCAGCGCGAGCTGCCAGTCGCCGAACATCGTATACAGGCGTTGCAGGTAGGTGAGGGCGGCGTCGGTCGAGGCGAGCACGCCGCGGCGCTCGTCCTTGAACATGTTCTGCTGCAGGCTGAAGGTCTTGCCGGTGTCCGGCATGAATTGCCAGATGCCGGCCGCGTTCGCGGTCGACAGCGCCTGCGGATTGAACGCGGATTCGATCACGGGCAGCAGCGCCAGCTCGGTCGGCATGCCGCGGTTTTCCAGTTCCTTGACGACGTGGTACAGGTACAGCGAGGCGCGGCTCGACATGCGCGTCAGGTAGTCCGGACGGCTGGCGTACCACTGCACGTGCTTGGCGACCAGCGCATTGTCGACGTCGGGAATCGCATAGCCGCTGCGGATGCGCGCCCACATGTCCGGGTCCTTGTAGTCGTCGGACCTGGTCGGGGCGAGGGTGGGCGGCAGCGTGGTCCGGGCGAGCGCTGCGGCGCTGCTGCCCTGGGTGGTGACGGTCGATGCGGATTCGGCGGCGGCGTGGCCCAGGACGGGCGCCAGCAGGAGGGCGATGGCCAGGGCTTGCGTGGTACGGGTCGTTTCGTGCATGGCTTTCCAGTGTTGCGTCCAGGAACGTCAGACTGACGATAAAAACGGAGTGTACGGACCAGTTCCCGACTCAGTCAAGAAATAAGTCGGCGCGGTTACAAAAAACCTTGTCTACTCTATTTGCTAACATCTTGTTTTAATTTGATATTTATTTGGGGAGTATCTGCAGCCTGGCGCCGGAATCAGTAGGGTCGCTCAGTAAGTTCCATTGATACACCCCGGGGGTACGCCAAAATTTCTGATCGGCATGCCGGTGCGCCGCATGGATGTTTCGACAAGGCGGGGATGTTTGCCGGTGCACCGGGCCGCTAATACCAGATGGCGGCCCCATGTCTGCCATCCTGGCGTGCTGGGCCGGAGATGCCATGAGCGGACGCAAATGCGCGTACAATGCCGTCTTTGCATCACGCACTTTTGTATTTTTGGAATCCCAGATGAGCACTGCCAATCTCAACGCGGACGACGACGCGATCGTCGCTGCCACCCGGCGCTGGCTCGAGCGCGCCGTCATCGGCCTGAATCTTTGCCCGTTCGCCAAGGCGGTGTATACGAAGGAGCAGGTGCGCTACGTCGTCTCGCCCGCGCGCACCCCGGAAGAGCTGCTGGAAACGCTGATGGACGAGCTGCAGTTGCTGTCCGACACCGATCCGGCCAAGGTCGACACCACGCTGTTGATCCATCCCTTCGTGCTGGAAGACTTCCTGGACTTCAATGAATTCCTCGACGTCGCGGATGCCGCCATCGAAGACATGCGGCTCGACGGTGAACTGCAGGTAGCCAATTTCCATCCGGACTACCAGTTCGCGGACACGGACCCGAACGATATCTCGAACTACACGAACCGCGCGCCGTACCCGATCCTGCAGCTGCTGCGCGAGGACAGCATCGACCGCGCCGTGGAAGCGATCCCCGACGCCGAGGACATCTTCGAGAAGAATATCGAGACCATGGAAAAACTGGGCCACGAAGGCTGGGACAAGCTCGATGTCGGACCAGCGCGCTGATCCCCCCGGGCAGCCGCTGCCCGCACGGGCGGACACGCCCTGTGTCGCGGTCTGCTCGACCACGTTCGACGAAGTGTGCCGCGGTTGCGGCCGCACCGTCGTCGAGGTGGCGCACTGGGTGTCGATGACGCCCGAGCAGAAGGAAGTCGTGTGGCAGCGGATCCTGGCCCAGGGTTACCCGCGCAGGAATACCTGATGTGATGGCGGGCACCACGTGCCCACCATGCCGCCTCTACCTCAAGCTGGCACCATCTCCATGATGGCATCGCGCTTGTCCAGCAAGTGCTGGCGCAGGATCGCCGCCAGCCGCTTGCCGTCGCGCGCTTCCAGCGCCACGATCATCTCTTCGTGGTCGCGCGCGGCGCTGTCCCACTTGGCCGGCTTGGAATTCGACTTGAAGCGCAGCGCCTGCAGGCGCCGGTTCATCATCAGGTAGGTCTGGTGCAGCACGGAGTTGCCGGCCGCCGCGCTGATCCGGTTGTGGATCGCCTGGTTGCGGGCATAGTAGCCGGGCAGGTCGTTCCTGACCTTGCAGGCCAGCATCGCGTAATGCAGCGCCTTGATCTCGGCCACCTCGGCATCGTCGATGCGCGCGCACGCCAGTTCCCCGGCCAGCGCTTCCAGGCCGCTCATGAATTCGAACGTTTCCTGGATCTCCGTGCGCGACATCTTGTAGACGGACGCGCCCCGGTTCGGGGCAATCTCGATCAGGCCTTCGAAGGCCAGCACCTTGAACGCCTCGCGCAGGGGCGTGCGCGAAATCCCCATCGTCTCGCACAGCTCGCGTTCGTTGAGCTTGGTGCCGGGAGTCAATGTCCCTTCGACGATCAGGTTGCGCAGGTGGCCGACGACGGTGTCGTGCAGGTGCTGGCGTTCCAGCCGGGGCAGGGCTGGCGCGGCGGCATCGCTACCGTGTTCGAGTTCGACGACTGAGTCTTGCATTCAAAATCCTTGTTGACCGCTTTTTAATCGATTCTATCATCCCGTGCCCGCTGCCATGGCGCACGCGAGGCTGCTGAAATAGTCGTTGACGGCTCTTGCATGGAAGCCTAGACTGAATTTTGCATGCAAAATACAAAATAGCGCACCACGAGACACATTTCATCAGATGGAGGAGTCAATGCTGAAACTGGATTTCCACCCCGCCGGCCGCCACTTCCTGCAGATCCCGGGCCCCAGCCCGGTTCCCGACCGCATCCTGCGGGCCATGAGCTACCCGACCATCGACCACCGCGGCCCGGAATTCGGCGCCCTCGGCCTGCAGGTGCTGGCCGGCATCAAGAAGATCTTCAAGACCGAGCAGCCGGTCGTCATCTATCCGGCCTCGGGCACCGGCGCCTGGGAAGCGGCGCTGACCAATACCCTGAGCCCCGGCGACCAAGTGCTGATGTACGAGACGGGCCATTTCGCCACGCTGTGGAAGAAGATGGCCGAAGCGCTGGGCCTGAAGCCCGAGTTCCTGGGCCTGCCCGGCATCGAAGGCTGGCGCCGCGGCGTCCAGGCCGACATGATCGAAGCGCGCCTGCGCGAGGATAGCGGCCACAGCATCAAGGCCGTGTGCGTCGTGCACAACGAGACCTCGACCGGCGTGACCTCGAACATCGCCGCCGTGCGCAAGGCCATCGACGCCGCCGGCCACCCGGCGCTGCTGCTGGTCGACACCATCTCCGGCCTGGCCTCGGCCGATTACCGCCATGACGAGTGGGGCGTGGACGTCACCGTGTCCGGCTCGCAGAAGGGCTTGATGCTGCCGCCGGGCATCAGCTTCAATGCCGTCTCGAAGAAGGCGCTGGAAGCGAGCAAGAGCGCCAGGCTGCCAAAGGCGTTCTGGGGCTGGCACGAGATCATCGAGATGAACGCCACCGGTTACTGGCCATACACCCCGAACACGAACCTGCTGTACGGCCTGGCCGAAGCACTCGACATGATCCTCGGCGAAGGCCTGGACAACACCTTCGCCCGGCACCAGCGCCTGGCGGCGGCGTGCCGCAAGGCCGTCACGGCCTGGGGCCTCGAGATCACCTGCCAGGAACCGGCCGTGTATTCCCCGGTGCTGACGGGCGTCATGACGCCGGACGGCGTCGACGCCGATGCCGTGCGCAAGATCATCTACGACAACTTCGACATGTCGCTCGGCACGGGTCTCGGCAAGCTGAAGGGCAAGATGTTCCGCATCGGCCACCTGGGCGAAGCCAACGACCTGACCCTGATGGCCACGCTGGCCGGCTGCGAGATGGGTCTCAAGCTCGCCGGCGTGCCGCTGGCGGGCAGCGGCGTCCAGGCTGCGATGGACGTCCTCGCGGCGCAGAAGCAGAAGCCGGAACTGAAAGTGGCGTGAAGCTCGCCTGTTCCAAAGCAAGACGGAGGAACTGAACCGGCCCGGGCACAACCCGGCGCCGGCATATCGATACGCTTCGATGCCGCGCATTCGTTTCGCAGAAGACATGCCGCGTGTCGGCAGGCCGGCATCCACAGAGGAGACAGCAATGAGAGTTCTACGCTTGCGGGCGACTACCGTCGTCCTGTTGATGCTCTGCCTGATGTACTTCATTACTTACCTGGATCGCGTCAACGTCAGCACGGCGGCGGTCGGATTCGGGAAGGAATTCAACCTCTCCAAGACCGAAGTCGGCCTCGTCTTTTCCGCCTTCGCCTATCCCTATCTCGTGTTCCAGATCATCGGCGGCTGGGTCAGCGACCGCTTCGGCGCGCGCCGCACGCTGATCTGGTGCGGCCTGCTGTGGGCCGTCGCCACCATCCTGACCGGCTTCGCCGGCGGTCTCGTGTCGTTGCTGCTGGCGCGGCTGCTGCTGGGCTTCGGCGAAGGCGCCACCTTCCCGGCCGCCACCTCCGCGATGTCGCGCTGGGTCGCCAAGGAAAACCGCGGCTTCGCCCAGGGCATCACGCACGCGTTCTCGCGCATCGGCAACGCGGTGGCGCCGGCGGCCGTCGTCTGGATCATGGCGTCGCACGGCTGGCGCGAATCCTTCTATATCTGCGGCGCGATCAGCCTGGCCTGGGTCGTCGGCTGGGCCTTCGTGTTCACGGAAGATCCGGCCAAGCACCCGCGCATCACGGCGCAGGAATTGGCAACGCTGTCGCACGTCAAGAAGAAAAACGTGAAGGTGGCATGGGGCCCGCTGTTCATGCGGATGCTGCCCGTCACCATCGTGTATTTCTGCTACGGCTGGACGCTGTGGCTGTTCCTGAGCTGGATTCCCCAGTACTTCCTGCACAGCTACGACATGGACATCAAGAAGTCGGCGCTGTTCGCGTCCAGCGTGTTCTTTGCCGGCGTTGTCGGCGATACGCTGGGCGGCATCGTCAGCGACCGCATCCTGAAAAAGACGGGCAACCTGAAAAAGGCGCGCAGCCTCATGGTGTCGATCTGCATGCTGCTCACGCTGCTGTCGCTGATCCCGCTGATGATGGCCCACAATATCGTCGTGTCGATCCTGAGCCTGTCGGCCGGCTTCTTCTTCGCCGAGATGACGATCGGCCCGATGTGGGCGCTGCCGATGGATATCGCGCCGGACTGCGCAGGCACGGCCAGCGGCATGATGAATACGGGTTCGGCGCTGGCCGCGATCCTGTCGCCGGTGGTGTCCGGCTACCTGATCGACCGCACCGGCAGCTGGGAACTGCCGTTCGTCGGCAGCATGATCCTGATGGGCATCGGCGTCGTACTGGCATTCCGCATGCAGCCGGAGAGCAAGTTCCAGCACACGCCGGCGATGCCGGAAGATGCCGACACGGCGGTGAAGCACCATGCTTGAATCGATCGAACGCATGACCATGAACGCTACGCCCCCCGAACAACTGGCCCGCCTGCTGGCCGGCGCCTGGCGCGAGAACGCGCAAGTCGCCGTGCCCGCCGCGCTGGCGCCGCAGGACAATGCCGATGCCTACCAGGTGCAGCAGGCCTTCCTGCGCCAGTTGGGCTGCCCCATCGGGGGCTGGAAGGTGGGGGCGAAGTCCGTCGACGGCCCGGTCCAGGGCGCGCCGCTGCCGCAGGACTGGATCCATGCGGATGCCGCCATGCTGCCGCGCACGCGCTTTCCCGTGCTCGGAATCGAGCTGGAAATCATGTTCCGCCTGGCACGCGACTTCGCGCCCGGCGCGCCGCTGGCGAGCGAGGAAGAGGTGATGGACAGCATCGCGGCGGTGGCGGCCTCCGTCGAGATCGTCGCCAGCCGGCTGGCCGGCTGGCCCGACGTGTCCAAGCCCAGCCAGCTCGCCGACCTGCAGAACCACGGCGCCCTCGTCGTCGGCGAATCCGCCGTGCGCTGGGACGGCGTCGATTTCCTGGCGCCGCGCGCGCACCTCGCGTTCAATGGACGGGACGTGTTCGACGGCGCCGGCGCCAACCCGGCCGGCGATCCGCGCCGCCTGCTGGCGTGGGTGGTCCGCCATTGCCACGAGCAGGGCATCCTGCTGCGTGCAGGCACGCCCATCACGGCCGGTTCTTACACGGGCATGTTCTTCCCGCAGGAACGGGGCACGGTCGAAGGACGGATCGCCGGGCTGCCGCCGATCCGTTTCGATATCGTGTAGGGTGGGCGCCCCGCGCCCACGCGTGACGCTCGCATCATGTTGGCTTCCGCGCCCACCGTGGGATCAGAAGCTTCCGATGAAGTCGCGCTTGCCGATCTCCAGGCCGTTGTGGCGCAGCAGGTCGTAGGCGGTGGTGGCGTGGAAGTAGAAGTTCGGCAGGGCATAGTGGACCAGGTAGGCCGTGCCCTTGAAGCGGCGCTGGTTGTCGCCCGTGCCGATCACGATGTCGCGCTCGCCGCCGGCATCGACCGCCTCGCGCGCGACCGTGTCGAGGAAGGCGAGGGTCTTCTCCAGACGCGCCTGCAGGCCGGCGAAGTCCGTCTCGACGTCCTCGTAGCGCGGCACGTCGACGCCGCCCAGGCGCGCCGCGGCGCCCTTGGCGAAATCGGTCGCGAGCTGCACCTGGCGCACCAGCGGCAGCATGTCCGGGAACAGGCGTGCCTGCAGCAGGGCGTCCGGATCCAGCTTCTTCAGGTCCGCATGGGCCTCGGCCTTCGCCAGGATGGCAGCCAGGCTGCCCAGGATCTGGCGGAACACGGGCACCGAGGCACCGTACAAGGACATCGTCATCGTTCAACTCCTGTGTGGAAAGATGGCGATGATAGCAAGCCCCGGCGCAAGCTGCAGGGCAGGTCCGCACGGCGCGCGTGGTTGTTCGTTAACGGTATTCGCCGTTTGCCCGCCCCGGTCACGGGAACTTGGTGACTGTTGGCAATCATTACGTGCATAATCCGATTTCGAACAATCAAATTTGATTTACGGCAACATTCGTCCATCGAATGCACGCTCATTGCCTATGCTCATCAAGGATGCCATTTCCCGGGCCGCCGTGCGGGCCTTGCCATCGCGCCTGGCCCGCCTGTACGGCCGCTCGCTGGTCGGCGCGCTGCTGGTGATGCTGTTCGCCGGCCTGGCGATGCCGGCGCTGGTGGGCGGCTACCTGCTGATCGGCGTGCAGGAACAGCGCGAGGCCGAGCGGGCCCTGGACGACACGCTGCAGCGCGACGCCGAGATCCTCGCGCTGGGCATGCAGGAACCGCTGTGGAACATGAATCCCGATGCCGCCCGCTCGCTGGTCGATTCGCTGATGCGCGACCCGGCCGTGCTGCGCGTGGCCGTGCTGGCCCAGGACGGCGCCGCCGTCATCGACCAGCGCGCGTCGACGCCGCCGGCTGGCAGCGTGCTGCGCGCCGAACGCGACGTGGTGGCGCGCGGCCAGCGCATCGGCCACGTGCTGCTGGAACTGGACGACAGCCGCAGCCGCGAGGCGCTGCGCGTCAAGCAGTGGCGTTATGCGATGGTGCTGGCGGGGCAGCTGGCCGTGTCGCTGCTACTGATCTTCCTGCTGTTCAGGCATCGCCTGGTAGAGCCGCTGCGCAGCCTGATGAGTTTTTCGGACCGCCTCTCGCGCGGCAAGTTCGATGCGCCGCTGGTGCTGACGGCCCATGACGAGCTGGGACGGCTGGGCCGCCAGCTGGAGCGCATGCGCATCGCCATCGGCGAACTGTTCCAGGACATCGGCCGGCGCGAGGAACGCTTCCGCTCGATCGTGACGCAGGTGCCGGGTGCCGTGTTCCGCGCCCGCGCCGGCGGCACCATCGACTTCGTCAGCGACGCCATCGAAACCATCGCCGGGCACCCGGCGCGCCGCTTCATCGGCGGCGGCACCGACCGCTGGGTCGACCTGATCTGCCCCGAGGACCGCCGCACCTACTGGCACCTGCTGAAGGAAGCGGTGGAGGGGCAGTGTGCCTACGCGATCGAATACCGCATCATCGACGCGTTCGGCATCGAGCGCTGGGTGCTCGAGAGCGGCCAGCCCGCCCTGGGCGAGGACGGCTTCTGGATCGACGGGATCATCTCCGACATCAGCGAACGCAAATACAACGAGATGCGCATCGAGGGCTTGCTGGCCGAGCAGGGCGCGGTGCTGGACAATGTCATGTTCGGCATCCTGCACGTGCGCGAGCGCCACGTGGTCTCGACCAACCGCCGCTTCGACGAATTGTTCGGCTACCGCGAGGGCGATCTGGTCGGCGATTCGCTGGCCGTGCTGTTCCCCACGGTGGAAGACTTCGAGCGCGGCGCGGCGGCCAGCATGCCGGCGCTGACGGCGGGCCACGACTTTACGGGCGAACTGCAGTTCCGCCGCGGCGACGGCAGCCTGTTCTGGTGCATGGTGAGCGGCCGCATGCTCGATCCGGACCAGCCCGGCGAAGGCAGCATCTGGGTATTCGCCGACGTCAGCGAGCGCCGCGCGGCCGAGGAAAAGCTGCGCCTGTGGGCCACGGTGCTGGAACACATCGCCGACGGCGCGATGGTGATCGATCCGGAAGGGCGCATCGTCGCCATCAACCCGGCCTATACGCGCATCACCGGCTATACGGAGGAAGAAAGGGTGGGCCGCTGGTCGCGGCTGGCGCGCAGGCCCGAGGACCGCAGCGGCGGCGACAGCGACGGCGCCTATGAAACGATCTGGCGCGACCTCGAGGAGAGCGGCTTCTGGCGCGGCGAGTTGCGCAGCCTGCGCAAGGACGGCGAACCCTATCTCGAATCGCTGACCGTGTCGGCCGTGCGCGACGAGCGGGACGCCATCACCCACTATGTGTGCGTGTTCAGCGACATCACTCGGGTGCGCCAGTCGCAGGACCAGCTCGACCACCTGGCCCACCACGATCCGCTCACGGGCCTGCCGAACCGCCTGCTGTTCCACGACCGCCTGCAGCACGCGATGGCACGCGCCGAGCGCGCCAATCGCCAGCTGGCCGTGATGTTCATCGACCTGGACCGCTTCAAGAACGTCAACGACACCCTCGGCCACCACGTCGGCGACGAACTGCTCAAGCAGGTCGCGGGCACGCTGGCCGCCTGCCTGCGCGAGGGCGACACGCTGGCGCGCCTGGGCGGCGACGAATTCATCGTGCTGCTCGACGACGTCGACGGCGCCGACGGCGCCGGCCGCGTCGCGGAAAAGCTGATGCGCGTGTTCGAGCGCCCGGTCCTGGTCTCGGACTACGAACTGTTCGTCACGGGCAGCGTCGGCATCAGCCTGTACCCGCAGGATGCCACCGACCTGAACATGCTGATCCGGAATGCCGACCTGGCGATGTACCAGGCCAAGGCGCGCGGCCGCAACGGCTACCAGCGCTATACGCCGTCGATGGAAGGAGACGGCGTCGAGCGCCTGCGCCTGGAAGCGCTGCTGCGCCGCGCGATCGACAAGGATGAAATCAGCCTGGCCTACCAGCCGCAGGTCGAGATCGACAGCGGCCGCCTGACCGGCGTCGAGGCGCTGGTACGCTGGGCCAGCCCGGAACTGGGCCAGGTGCCGCCGTCGCGCTTCGTCGCGCTCGCCGAGGACATCGGCTTCATCGGCCAGCTCGGCGACTGGGTGCTGGAACAGGCCTGCCGCCAGATGGTGAGCTGGGAAGCGGCCGGCCTGGCGGTGCCGAAGATGGCCGTCAACCTGTCGGGCCGCCAGTTCGACCGCGGCAGCGTGGCGCCGCAGGTGGCGCGGGTGCTGGACGACACGGGCCTGGCGCCGTGGCGCCTGCAGCTCGAGGTGACCGAATCGGTCATCATGAACACGGGCGACGCGCTCCAGTACATCAACGACCTGCACGCGATCGGCGTGGGCCTGGCCATCGACGATTTCGGCACCGGCTATTCCTCGCTCGCCTACCTGAAGCAGCTGCCGGTGCAGACGCTGAAGATCGACCGCAGCTTCATCCGCGACATCACGGGCGGCATCAACAGCGATGCCAACGACGAGGCGATCGCCATCGCCATCATCCAGCTCGGCAAGAGCATGAACCTGTCGGTGATCGCGGAAGGCGTGGAGACGAGCGAGCAGGCCGCCTTCCTGCTGCGCCACGGCTGCAACCATGCGCAGGGTTATTTGTACGGCAAGCCGGTCGACGCGGGCAAGCTGCTGGAGGATTGGGGGCAAGAGGCCGCGGACCAGCGGGGTTACGGCACGGCTTGAGGTTGCGGTCCGCGGGCGGTGGGCATGTGATGCCCACCCTCCGGCATGTCGGCTCTCGTAGGGTGGGCACCCTGTGCCCACCATGCGCGCCTACTCGTCGGCGTTGGCGAACAGGATGCGCAGGTTGGACGCCTGGCGCGCGGGCTGGGCGGCGGCCTGGCGCGCCAGGTCCTCGGCCGGCAGCGCCGCCTGGGCCTGGATCAAGCGGTCGGCCACGGTCGGATCGGGCACCATGGTGCCGAGGAAGGCGACGTCGTCGCCGCGCTGCAGCAGCAGCGTCGGGAAGTTCTCGACGTCGAGGTCGCCCACGGTGCCGGCCTGGTCCTCGATGTCGATCCAGACGAAGGTCTTGTCCGGATGGCGCGCGGCCAGGGCGTCGAACCCCGCGCGGTAGGACGAGCAGGTGCCGCACCAGGCGGCGCACAGGCAGGCGACGATCCAGCCGTCGCCGGCAAGGGCGGCGGCGACCTGGTCGCGGGTATCGGGCTCGAGGGTGATGCTGGACATGGCCGGATTTTACAACGGTCCGGACGATCCGGCATCCTTCCCGGCCTTTTTGCCGGTGCCGCCGGCGGGTTAAAATACGCCATGCCTATCATTCTTGCCATCGAAACCTCGTCGGAACTGGCTTCCTGCGCGTTGTCGCGCGTCTCTGGAACTGACGTCCATGTCACCTCGCGCGAATCCTCCGGCGTGCGCACCCACTCGCAATCCGTCCTGCCGATGGTGCAGGAACTGCTGCGCGAATCCGGCATCGTGCTTGCCGACTGCGACGCCATCGCCTTCGGCGCCGGCCCCGGCTCGTTCACGGGCGTGCGTACGGCCTGCGGCGTGGCCCAGGGCCTGGCCTTCGGCGCGCGCCTGCCGGTGCTGCCGCTGGTGACGCTGGAAGCAATGGCCGAAGCCTGCCGCGCGCGCACCGGCGCGACCGAGGTGCTGGCGGTGCTCGATGCGCGCATGAACGAGGTGTACTGGGCCCAGTACCGCTGGGCGGGGGAATGGGAAACCGTGTGCGCGCCCGCGCTGGGCGCGCCGGAGGCGGTGGCGCCCGTGCCCGTCGATGGCCTGGCCGCTTGCGGCAACGGCTTCTCCGCCTATCCGGACGCGTTCGTGGGCCGCGACTTCGCCGCCGCGGCCCATGCCGACATCCTGCCGCACGCGCGGGAGCTGGCCGTGCTGGGCGCCGGCGCGCTGGCCGCGGGCCGCGCCGTGGCGGCCGACGAAGCCCAGCCCCTGTACCTGCGCAACAAGGTCGCCTATACCAGCGCCGAGCGCCAGGCCATCAACGCGGCCAAGGCCGGCGCACCATGAGCGCGGCCGCCACCGGATTGGCGCTGCGGCCGATGGTCGTGGCCGACATCGATGCCGTGCACGCGCTCGAATGCAGCGTGTTCCCGCATCCGTGGAGCCGCGCGAATTTCGTCGACTCCCTCGCCAGCGGCTACGATTGCTGGGTGCTGCGCGACGCGGGGCAGGGCCTGGAGGAAGGCGCGCTGGCGGGCTACTTCCTGTTGATGCATGCGGTCGATGAAGCGCACCTGCTGGACGTCGCCGTCGCCGGGGAGCGTCATGGCACGGGCCTGGGGCGCTACCTGCTGGACCGCATCGCCGTGCGAGCGCGCGAGCGCGGCATGGAATCGATCCTGCTCGAAGTGCGCCCGTCAAACGAGCGCGCGCTGCAGGTCTACCGGCGCTACGGCTACCAGGAGATCGGGCGCCGCAAGGGTTATTATCCGGCCCATGAAGGCCGGCGCGAGGATGCGATCGTGATGAGGTTTGCGCTATGAATGGATTTTCCGAACGCGACGCCGTCTTCCTGAACGAGATGGGCCTGGGACCGTTGTGGCAGCTGCGTGCGGCGGTCGGACAGGCCGTGGAGGAAGACGACGCGGACGTCGCCGTGATGGAGATGGATGCCGAGGTGGCTGAGGAGGAAGCGCCCGCTGCGCCGGCTGCTGCGCCGGTGCCTGCCGCGGCAATGCCGGAAGTCGAGCTGGAAGCGGAACCCGAATCGGAGCCGCCCCCACCTCCGCCTCCGCCGGGACCGCGCCCGCTGCAGCGCGTGGCGCAGTCGGCGTCCGCGCTGGAACCGGTGCCGGAAGCGCCCGCCGACCTGGATTCGGCCTGGGACGATGCCGCGCTGCCGAGCGACGCCAGCGTCGAGGAGATCGCGCGCATGGACTGGGACCAGCTGGCCATCGCCGTCGCGTCCTGCCGCCGCTGCAGCGCCTGCCGCGACGGCCGCGCGCCGGTGCCGGGGACGGGCGCGAAGACGGCGCGCTGGCTGGTGGCGGCCGGCGCCTCGACGGCGGCCGACGACAAGGAACGCCTGCCGCTGGCGGGCGACCCCGGCAAGCTGCTCGACAATATGCTGGCCGCGGTCGGCATGGGACGCGATCGCGACGTCTACATCACCAACCTGATCAAGTGCCGGCCGGCCTCGCCGAACGGCGGCGAACGGGCGCCGACGGCCGCGGAAGCGGCGGCCTGCCGTCCCTATCTGGAACGCGAAGCCCAGTTGACGGGCGCACACACCGTGCTGACCCTCGGCCAGATCGCGGCGAACACCTTGCTGGGACGGCCGCTGCAGGAGCCGCTGGCGAGCGCGCGCGGCAGCGTGCATCCGCTCGCCATCGGAGGAAACGAGGGCGACGGCCAGGGCCAGGGCGAGGTGAGCCTGGTCGCCACGCTGCATCCGGGCGAGCTGCTGCGCCGCGGCGGCGACAAGGCCCAGGCCTGGGCCGACCTGTGCCGCGCCAGGTCCGCACATGGCGCCACACCAAAGGCAAGCGGTGCGGGCCCGGCCCGATAATTACCAGGCCGCCTTCGAGCGCCGCTGGGGCCACCTGCGGCGCGCCCGGGTACGCGCGCTGGCCTGGCTGCTCGATGCACCGGACCTGCTCGACGTCCACGATCCGCACTGGGAAGGACGCATCGCCACGCTGGGGCCCATGACGCCGGAAACGGCGCATTGGCTGGCCGCGGTCGATGCGGATCCGTCGCGCCTGGACGCCGTCCTCGGCACCAGGATGATCACGCGCCTGGGCCTGTATGCGGAAAAGCTGATGGCCTTCTATTTCGCCGAGCAGGGCCGCCTGCTCGCGCACGGCCTGCAGGTGCGCGCCGCGCGCGACGACACGGTGGGCGAGTTCGACTTCCTGCTCGACGACGGGCGCGACGGCGCCGTGCACATCGAATTCGCCACCAAGTTCTATCTGCTGCAGGATGGCGTGCACGGGGACCTCGCGACCAACTTCGACACCTTCGTCGGCCCCAACCTGGCGGACAGCCTGGGGCGCAAGATGCGCAAGGTGTTCGAGCGCCAGCTGCAGCTGGGCAGCCATCCGGCCGCGCAGGCGCTGCTGCCGCGGCCCGTCAGCCTGGCGCAGGCGCTGGTCAAGGGCTGGCTGTTCTATCCGCTGGGAGAGTATGGCGAGATGCGCGGCATCGGCGCGGGCCACTGTCGCGGCTTCTGGTGCGCGCTGGACGAACTGGAGACCCTCGAGGCCGACCGCTTCCTCGTGCTGCCGCGCCTGCAGTGGCTGCCGCCGTTCCGCGCCGCGTCGGCCACCTGGATGCTGGACAAGGCACAACTGCGCGCCGAACTCGACGACCATTTCGCGGCGACCGACGCACCGGTGCTGGTGGCGCTGGTCGACGAGCAGCCGGACCGCATCGTCGAAGTCGAGCGCGGCTTCATCGTCCCGAACGACTGGCGCGCCCGCGCCGGTGCGCGCCTTCACCCCTGAAATTCGGGGTCAGAGCACATTTCGACGGAAATTCGGGGTCAGAGCACATTTTGAAGAAATGGCTCGGATGGAATTTAGGAAGCGTTCGCACGTCTTGCGCAGGCAGCGGCCCGACGTATTACGCGGCCGGAAGCACTTCTTTGGCAGGGGATCAATTGCAATAAAAAGTGCTCTGACCCCGAATTGCAGCCGAAACGTGCTCTGACCCCGAATTTCTGGATCGACGCGTCAGTGCTTGTGCTCGCCGATCAGCGCGAGGGAATCGTGCTCGCGCTGGTTGGCCGCGTGGCGGCGGCCGATGAGGTACATGATGCCGGCCAGCGACATGCCGAACAGGACGATGATGATGTTCAGGTCCAGGTTCAGCGTGATCATGATGGCGTACACGGCCAGCATGGTCAGGATCGACAGGTTTTCGTTGAAGTTCTGCACGGCGATCGAGTGCCCGGCGCTCATCAGGACGTGGCCGCGGTGCTGCAGCAGCGCGTTCATCGGCACGACGAAGAAGCCGGACAACAGCCCGATGAGCATCAGCAGCGGCACGGCCACCACGACGGAGTGCACGAGGGTCATGCTGGTCACGACGAGGCCCATGACGATGCCCAGCGGGATCACGGTCAGCGATTTGCGCAGCGGGATGATCTTGGCGGCGGCCGCGGCGCCGGCGGCGACGCCCAGCGCGAAGATGCCGATCAGGCTCGTGGATTTGTCCAGCGGTAGCTGCAGCGAACGCTCGGCCCACTTGATGACGATGAGCTGCAGCGTGGCGCCGGCGCCCCAGAACAGCGTGGTGACGGCCAGCGAGATCTGGCCCAGCTTGTCTTTCCACAGCGTGGCCGAGCAGGTGGCGAAGTCGGCGATCAGCTTGGTCGGGTTGCGTTCCTGATGGTCGTAGCGCGCACCGGTATCGGGGATGCCCAGATTGAACAGGGCAGCCAGGATGTAGACGACGATCAGCACGGCCAGCGACGCCTGGCTCGGCGTCGAGATGACGCTGTGCAGGGCAGAAACGTGGTCCAGCAGCCAGGCGCCGCCCAGCGGGCTGACGAGGGCGCCGCCGAACGCGGTGCCGAGGATGATCGACAGCACGGTCAGGCCTTCGATCCAGCCGTTGGCAACGACGAGTTTTTCCGGGGGCAGCAGTTCGGTCAGGATGCCGTACTTGGCGGGCGAATACACGGCCGCGCCGAAGCCGACCACGGCATAGGCCATCAGCGGATGGATGCCGGCGAAGACAAGGCCGCAGCCGAAGATCTTGATGAGGTTGGCGATGAACATCACGCGGCCCTTCAGCATCGAATCGGCGAATGCACCGACGAAGGGGGCCAGCAGGACGTAGAACAGGACGAATGACAGTTTCAGCAGCGGAATCAGCGATGGCGGAGCATGCATCGCCGCCAGCAGATCGATCGCGACGAACAACAACGCGCTATCTGCGAGCGACGAGAAGAACTGCGCCGCCATGATGGTATAAAAACCACGATTCATTCGAGACGTTCTACAAAACTAAGTGTGGGTTGCTTTATACCATGAAAGAACGCCGCGCCAAAGGAATCGACAATACCGCGTTTCACTGCCGGAGGTAAAATAGTCCTTTCGTTTACGGCCCAGCGCCACCATCTGCAAGCCATGCCACGTCCCCTGCAAGCCACCATCCATCTTGACTCCATGCAACATAATCTGAGCCAGGCGCGCAGCTGTGCGCCGATGTCCAGGTTGTGGGCCGTGGTCAAGGCCAATGCCTACGGCCACGGACTCGAACGCGGCATGCGCGGCTTCGCCCAGGCCGACGGCCTGGCCCTGATCGAGACCGAGGGTGCGTTGCGCTTGCGCGAGCTCGGCTGGATCAAGCCGATTCTTTTATTAGAGGGAATCTTCGACGCGTCGGACATTCCGCTGCTGGCCGAGCACAATATCAACAGCACGGTGCATTGCCTGGAGCAAATCAAGATGCTCGAGTACACCCAGCTGTACCGCCCGATCGACGTGCACCTCAAGATGAATACCGGCATGAACCGCCTCGGCTTCAATCCCGAGGATTACCGGGCCGCCTACAAGCGCCTGCGCGCGATCCCCGGCATCCGCAGCATCACGCACATGACCCATTTCGCCAATTCGGACGAGCTGGAGCATCCGCGCCTGGCCATCGCCGAGCAGGTGCGCCGCTTCCACGAGGGCGCCGATGGCCTCGAGGGCGAGCGCAGCCTGTCCAATTCCGGCGGCGTGCTGCACCAGGTCGAGTTGCTGGGCGGCCTGGACGCCAAGCTGAGCAGCGACTGGGTGCGTCCCGGCATCATGCTCTACGGCGGCACCCCGGGCGGACGCACGGCGAAGGACTACGGCCTGCTGCCGACGATGACGCTGAAGTCCGAGATCATCGGCGTGCAGCACATCGAGGCCGGCGACAGCGTCGGCTACGGCAGCCGCTTCCAGGCCGAGCGGCCGATGACGATCGGCGTGGTCGCCTGCGGCTATGCCGACGGCTATCCGCGCCATGCCGAGCACGGCACGCCGGTGCTGGTCAATGGCGTGCGCACGACGCTGGTCGGACGCGTGTCGATGGACATGATGACGGTCGACCTGACCCCGGTGCCGAACGCCGGCGTCGGCTGCAAGGTCACGCTGTGGGGCGATGGCCTGCCGATCGACGAGGTTGCGCATGCGGCGGGCACGATCGGCTATGAATTGATGTGCGCGCTGGCACCGCGCGTGCGTGTCGCCGAGAACCGCCTCGGCTGCGATTGAGCGCGCCGAACAGAACCCTCATGGCGGCGTTGCATCGTCTCGCCGTACGTTCGTACTGTCTTCGACGATGCGCCTTGCCCTGAGGGCTCTGTTCGACGCGCTGAAGCCGTAGGGTGGGCACCCCGTGCCCACCATAACGTGCCCACCATATATAGATAGGAACCATGGCAAAACCACGTACCAGTTTCGTATGCAGCGACTGCGGCAGCGTCGCCAGCCGCTGGACCGGCCAGTGCACCGACTGCAAGGCCTGGAACACGATGACCGAACAGGTCGAGACCCAGGGCCTGAACCGCATGTCGCAGGCCACCCACCACAAGGCGCTGGCGCAGACGGCGCCCGTGCTGTCGCTGGCCGACATCGAGGCGATCGACGTGCCGCGCTTCGGCACCGGCATCGAGGAATTCGACCGCGTGCTGGGCGGCGGCCTCGTCGCGGGCGGCGTCGTGCTGATCGGCGGCGACCCCGGCATCGGCAAGTCGACGCTGCTGCTGCAGGCGCTGGCCAACCTGGCCGCCACCCGCAACACCTTATATGTGTCGGGCGAGGAATCCGGCGCCCAGATCGCGCTGCGCGCCAAGCGCCTGCAGGTCGAGGCGAAGGATCTCAAATTGCAGGCCGAGATCCAGCTGGAGAAAATCCTCGGCACCCTGGCCGACGTCAAGCCGGAAGTGGCCGTGATCGACTCGATCCAGACGCTGTATTCGGATGCGCTGACCTCGGCGCCCGGTTCCGTGTCCCAGGTGCGCGAGTGCGCGGCCCAGCTCACGCGCGTGGCCAAGCAGACGGGCGTGACGATCATCCTGGTCGGCCACGTGACGAAGGAGGGCGCGCTGGCGGGGCCGCGCGTGCTGGAACACATCGTCGACACGGTGCTGTACTTCGAGGGCGATACCCAATCGAGCTTCCGGCTCGTGCGGGCGATCAAGAACCGCTTCGGCGCCGTCAACGAGCTGGGCGTGTTCGCGATGACGGAAAAGGGCTTGAAGGGCGTGTCGAACCCGTCGGCGCTGTTCCTGTCCCAGCACGACAACCAGGTGCCCGGTTCCTGCGTGATGGTGACGCAGGAGGGCACGCGTCCGCTGCTGGTCGAGGTACAGGCGCTGGTCGACGCCAGCCACCTGCCGAACGCGCGCCGCCTGTCCGTGGGCCTGGAGCAGAACCGCCTCGCCATGCTGCTGGCCGTGTTGCACCGTCATGCGGGCATCGCCGCCTTCGACCAGGACGTGTTCATCAATGCCGTGGGCGGCGTCAAGATCGCGGAGCCGGCGGCCGACCTTGCCGTGCTGCTTGCCATTAATTCATCGATGCGCAACAAGCCGCTGCCCCGTGGCCTCGTCGTGTTCGGCGAAGTCGGCCTGGCCGGCGAGATCCGTCCCGCGCCGCGCGGCCAGGAGCGCCTGCGCGAAGCCGCCAAGCTGGGTTTCTCGATCGCGATGGTGCCCAAGGCAAATGCGCCAAAGCAAAAGATTGAAGGAATGACGATCGTCGCCGTCGAACGCATCGACGAAGCGTTCAGCAAGTTGCGCGAGCTCGACTGACGGCGTCCCCGTTTGGGCCTATACTTTTACCTTGTTCAAAATTTGCACCAAGGTAATAAAGTGACAGAACAACGGAAATCCGCCCGCAAGATCTTCAAGGTCAAGGCCCTCGTCGCGATGGAGGGCCAGGCGCCCGAGCTCGGCCATACGACCGACATCGGCGCCAACGGCGTCAGCATCACGATGCCGCATCCGCTGCAGGCCGGCCAGGCGGGGCAGGTGAGTTTCGACCTGCTCGTCGAGGGCAAGTCGGTGCCGCTGCAGGCGCGCAGCAAGGTCATGTATTGCATCTACAGCCATGGCGAGTTCAAGGTCGGGTTCCAGTTCCTGAACCTGGACCTGGCGGCCATGAGCCAGCTCACGCGTTTCCTGCGCTGAGCCGGTCCTCAGACCAGCGGCGGCGAAAAGCGGCGCTGTCCCTCGCGGGGCAGCGCCGCTTTTTCATATCAGGCTCCTTGGCCCTACCTGCTATTCGTGATAGCGATCTTTTAGCTTGCAGCGGCTTCCGCGTGCTTCCCCGATGACGTCGCAGAGAAGCAGGCCGGCAATTCCCCCCAGCACTCCTGTAATGAATAGACTGACCAGCATGACGTTCCAACGCGTTGAGCGACCCCCGTGGTGAGTGAAGACGCTTCCAAGGTAGCAGAAGGCGACGTATTTACAAGAGACCTTTTTTCATGTGCAGCGCATGCTCTGTCATAGGGAAAGAGCCCCTCGGAAAGGGTGAATGTGACATGCCGAAAGCAAGCGTGTGACACGTCTTTTCAGGCATGGTGCATGATAAAAGAGGCGTCATATGAATATGTCACCCGTGTCATAAAGCGGTCATATTCGATGGCTACACTGCGCAGCATCAACGTGTCACCACCCTAAAAAAAGGACTTGATATGCGCATGAAGCAACTGCTGGCCTCCATCATCATCGGCACCACCGCCACCTTCGCGAGCACCGCGACCCTGGCCGCCGATATCACCGGCGCCGGCGCCACCTTCCCGTATCCGATCTACGCCAAGTGGGCCGAGATGTACAAGAAGGCTTCGGGCAACGGCCTGAACTACCAGTCGGTGGGTTCGGGTGCCGGCATCAAGCAGATCAAGGCCAAGACCGTCGATTTCGGCGCTTCGGACATGCCGCTGCCGGCTGCCGACCTGGATGAGGCCGGCCTGATGCAGTTCCCGGCCATCATGGGCGGCGTCGTCACCGTCGTCAACCTGGACGGCGTCACCCCGGGCCAGCTGAAGCTGACCGGTCCGGTCGTCGCCGACATTTACCTGGGCAAGATCACCAAGTGGAACGACCAGGCCATCGCCGCCCTGAACCCGGGCGTCAAGCTGCCGGGCGAAGACATCACCGTCGTGCACCGCGCCGACAGCTCGGGCACCTCGTTCATCTTCACCGACTACCTGTCCAAGACCAGCCCGGACTTCAAGACCAAGATCGGTGCCGGTACCGCCGTGAAGTGGGTCGTCGGCGTGGGCGGCAAGGGCAATGACGGCGTCGCCGCCAACGTCCAGCGCATCAAGGGTTCGATCGGCTACGTCGAATGGGCGTACTCGAAGAAGAACAAGATGTCGCACACCCAGCTGAAGAACAAGGATGGCGTCTTCCTGCAGCCGGACGACGACGCCTTCAAGGCCGCCGCCTCGAACGCCGACTGGGCCAAGGCGCCGGGCTTCGCCGTGGTCCTGACCGACCAGCCGGGCAAGGCCGCATGGCCGCTGACCAGCGCTTCGTACATCCTGATGCACAAGTCGCAGGCCGACGCCGCCAAGGGCAAGGAAGTCCTGAAGTTCTTCGAGTACGCCTTCAAGAACGGCGACGCCGCTGCCACCGAACTGGACTACGTGCCGATGCCGGATTCGGTCACCAAGCTGGTGGAAGCCGCCTGGAAATCGAACCTGAAGGACGCTTCGGGCAAGGCGATCTGGTAATCGACATCCCATGAGTGGGTAGCGCTGCTCCCACCTTTCCCGGCGAGAGGTTGGGAGAGGTGGGAGCGGCGCGCTTTTGCTTCCGGGTAATAAATTGAACAAACATATGAACGCACACTCCGCGATCGCTGCCGACAACGCCGCCGCCCAGGCCGCGCTGCAGGAAGAAGCCAGGAACGTTGCCCTGCGCAACACCATGCGCACCCAGCGCATCCAGGACTTCTTCTTCCACAAGATCACCCTGTTGTTCGCCGCATCGGTGCTGCTGGTACTGGTGGGCATCATCATTTCCCTGGCGATCGGCGCGGCGCCTGCGTTCCGCGAATTCGGCCTCGGTTTCATCACCACCAACGAGTGGGATCCGATCAACGACCAGTTCGGCGCGCTGATCGCCATCACCGGCACCCTGGTGACGTCGCTGATCGCGCTGGCCGTGGCCTTCCCGATCAGCTTCGGCATCGCCCTGTTCCTCACCGAGATCTGCCCGGCCTGGCTGCGCCGCCCGATGGGCATGGCCGTCGAACTGCTGGCCGGCGTGCCGTCGATCATCTACGGCATGTGGGGCCTGTTCGTGTTCGCGCCATTCTTCGGCGACCACATCCAGCCGCTGCTGAAGAATACGCTGGGCGTGCTGCCCTTCATCGGCCCGCTGTTCAAGGGTCCGACCATGGGCCTGGGCGTGCTGACCGCCGGCCTGATCCTCGCGATCATGATCATCCCCTTCATCGCTTCCGTGATGCGCGACGTGTTCGAGATCGTGCCGGCCGTGCTGAAGGAATCCGCATACGGCCTGGGCTGCACCAAGTGGGAAGTGGTGCGCAAGATCGTGCTGCCGTACACCCGCACGGGCGTCGTCGGCGGCGTCATGCTGGGCCTGGGCCGCGCCCTGGGCGAGACGATGGCCGTGACCTTCGTGATCGGCAACGCCAACAAGATCTCGCTGTCGCTGTTCGAAGCGGGCAACTCGATTTCCTCCACGCTGGCCAATGAATTCGCCGAAGCCAGCTCGCCGCTGCACGTCTCCTCGCTGTTCGCACTGGGCCTGATCCTGTTCGCGATCACCTTCGTCGTGCTGTCGGCCGCCAAACTGATGCTTGTGGGCATGGCCCGCAAGGAAGGGGCCAAATAATGCAAACCGTCGTCAATCCGGTCTACCGTCGCCGCCTGCTGGGCCACCGCGTCGGCATCGCCCTATCGGTGGGCGCCATGGCCGTCGGCCTCGGCTTCCTCGCCTGGATCCTGTTCACGCTGCTCGTGCACGGCTTCGGCGCGCTGTCCAGCAATATGTTCTCGCTCGATACGCCGGCGCCGGGCAGCGAAGGCGGTCTGCGCAACGCCATCTTCGGCACCGTGATGATGGTCGGCGTGTCGACCCTCGTGTCGACCCCGATCGGCATCCTGGCCGGCATCTACCTGGCCGAATACGGCCAGAACAACAAGTTCGCCGCCGTCACGCGCTTCGTCACCGACATCATGCTGTCGGCGCCGTCGATCGTGATCGGCCTGTTCGTCTACGCGCTGTACGTCGCCAACGTCCAGCACTTCTCCGGCTACGCGGGCACCATCGCGCTGTCGCTGATCGCGATTCCCGTCGTCGTGCGCACCACGGACAATATGCTGCACCTGGTGCCCAACAGCCTGCTGGAAGCCGCGTTCGCGCTGGGCGCGCCGCGCTGGAAGGTGTCGCTGATGGTGCGCCTGCGCGCCGTCAAGGCCGGCGTCGTCACGGGCGTGCTGCTGGCCGTGGCCCGCATCGCCGGCGAAACGGCGCCGCTGCTGTTCACCGCGCTGAACAACCAGTTCTTCACGGCCGACATGAACCAGCCGATGGCCAACCTGCCGGTCGTGATCTACCGCTTCGCCATGAGCCCGTACGATGACTGGCAATCGCTCGCCTGGGGCGGCGCGCTGCTCGTCACCTTCAGCGTCCTGGCCCTGAACATCCTGTCGCGGACCGCGTTCCGCCAAAAGAACCCGCAGTAACCGTACAGAAGAATCCGACCCATGAACGCTACCATCCAGACCGCGATCCCGACTGCGACCATGAACACCGCGAGCAACGCCTCCAACAATGCCAAGCCGAAGGCCAAGACCATCGAGATCCAGGGCTTGAACTTCTATTACAACAAGTTCCAGGGCCTGAAGAACGTCAACCTGGACATCCACGACAAGCAGGTCACGGCCTTCATCGGCCCGTCCGGCTGCGGCAAGTCGACGCTGCTGCGCACGCTGAACCGCATGTACGACCTGTACCCGGGCCAGCGCGCCGAGGGCGCCATCGTCTACGGCGGCCGCAACATCCTCGATCCGGGTGTCGACGTGAACATGCTGCGTGCCAAGATCGGCATGGTGTTCCAGAAGCCGACGCCGTTCCCGATGTCGGTCTACGACAATATCGCGTTCGGGGTGCGCCTGTACGAAAACCTGTCCAAGGGCGAGATGGACGAGCGCGTCGAATGGGCACTGAAGAAGGCCGCGCTGTGGACCGAGGTGAAGGACAAGCTGAACAAGAGCGGCCTGTCGCTGTCCGGCGGCCAGCAGCAGCGCCTGTGCATCGCGCGCGGCGTCGCCGTCAAGCCGGACGTGCTGCTGCTCGACGAGCCGACCTCGGCGCTGGACCCGATCTCGACGTCGAAGATCGAGGAACTGATCAGCGAGCTGAAGGGCGACTACACGATCGCCATCGTCACCCACAATATGCAGCAGGCCGCGCGCTGCTCGGACTACACCGCCTATATGTACCTGGGAGAACTGGTCGAGTTCGGCGAAACCGACCAGCTCTTCATGAATCCTGCCCGTAAGGAAACCCAGGATTACATTACCGGCCGTTTCGGCTGATCAAGTAATATAACAATATTCGATAGGACACGAAGACAATGGTAGGCGATCACTCTTCCAAGCAGTACGACCAGGAACTCGAGGGCATCCGTTCGAAGGTGCTGCTGATGGGCGGCATGGTGGAAACCCAGTTCGAGGAAGCGCTGGAGGCGTTCCGCGTCAACAATGCCGAGCAGGCCGACAAGGTGATGGCGGACGACCACGCCGTCAACCAGCTCGAAGTGCAGCTCGACGATGCCTGCAGCCACCTGATCGTGCGCCGCCAGCCGGCCGCGAACGACTTGCGCACCGTGATGGCCACGATCAAGGTCATCACCGACCTGGAGCGCATCGGCGACGAGGCGACCAAGATCGCGCGCACGGCCAAGAGCCTGCACGAGCGCGGCATGGTCAGCTTCAACCACTACGACATCGTGCGCACGATCTCGCGCGCCACGGCCGACATGCTGCACGATGCGCTGGACGCGTTCGCCCGCCTGGACGGCCGCGCCGCCGTGCAGATCATCGCCCAGGACGACGTGATCGACTACGAATTCCGCACCATCCTGCGCAATATGATCACGTTCATGATGGAAGACCCGCGCACGATCTCGTCGGCGCTGGACACGTTGTGGGTGGCCAAGGCCATCGAGCGCATCGGCGACCACGCGAAGAACATCGCCGAGTACGTGATCTACGTGGTCGAAGGCAAGGATATCCGTCATAGCAAATTGCCGGCCACCGAAGCGGGAGAAGGTTGATCGATGGCGTCGAACACGAGCGTCTTGATCGTCGAGGATGAACCGGCGATCGTCGAACTGGTGAGTTATTCGCTGCGCGAGACCGGCTGGGAGATCCGCACGGCCGGCAATGTGGCCTCGGCCTGGGATTCGATCGTGCACGGCAGGCCCGACCTGCTGCTGCTCGACTGGATGCTGCCCGACCAGAGCGGCCTGCGCCTGCTGTCGCGCCTGCGCGGCGACCGCGACTTCCAGGACATCCCCGTCATCATGCTGACGGCCAAGAGCATGGAAGAGGACAAGATCGCGGGCCTGAACACGGGCGCCGACGACTACGTCACCAAGCCGTTCTCGCCGCGCGAACTGCTGGCGCGCTCGAAGGCCCTGTTGCGGCGCAAGAGCCCGCACCTGGCCGAGGCGCCGCTGTCGGCGGGCGAGGTCACGCTGGATCCGGCCAGCTGCACGGTCACGCTGAACGGCCGCCAGCTCGACATGGGCAATGCCGAATACCGCCTGCTGAAGTTCCTGATGGCGCACCGCGAGCGCGTGTTCTCGCGCAGCCAGCTGCTGGACAAGGTGTGGGGCGATGCCGCCGCCGTCGAGGAACGCACGGTCGACGTCCACGTGCTGCGCCTGCGCAAGGCCCTGAAGGAAGCGGAAAAGCTGATCCGCACCGTGCGCAGCGTCGGCTACATGCTGTCCGAAAAAGAGAAATAAGAAGCCCCGATGTCGAACTTGAATCCGAAGCTCGTATTCTGGGTGCCGGCCGCGCTGCGCCTGGGCCTCGTGCTGCTGGGCGGCGCCGTGTTCTGGTGGATGTCCGGTCTTGTCACGGGCCTCGCTTTCGCGCTGCTCGTCACCATCGGCCTGCTGGCCTCCCAGCTGATGTACCTGCACAAGCTGGGCGAGTGGCTGGACGACCCGCAGAGCGGCAAGCTGCCGGACGGGTGGGGCGCCTGGACCGACGTGTTCGCGCGCCTGTACCGGCTGCGGCGCGACGACGAACGGCACCAGAAGGAGCTGGCCGAGTGGCTGGCGCGCTTTCGCCAGGCCATGCAGCTGCTGCCGGAAGGCGTGGCGATCATGGACGACGTGCTGTTCCTGGAATGGTGCAACCCGGCCGCCGAGCGCCACCTGGGCCTGACGCTGGAGCGCGACAAGGGCCGGCGCGTGACGAACCTGATCCGCCATCCCGAATTCATCGACTACATCATCCTGGGCCGCTACGAGCAGCCGCTGACGCTGGCGATCCGCGGTCGCAAGCTGGTGGTCCAGATCATCCCCTTCGAGAACCGCCGCCAGATCCTCGTGACCCACGACGCCACCGAAACCGAACGCATCGAGGCGATGCGCCGCGACTTCATCGCCAACGCCTCGCACGAGTTGCGCACGCCGCTGACGGTCATCGTCGGCTTCCTGGAAATCGCCCTGGCCGACCCGGGCCTGGACGAAAGGACGCGCACGGCCCACCTGGAACTGATGACGGAGCAGGCCGGCCGCATGCAGCGCCTGATCGAGGACATGCTGACGCTGTCGCGGCTGGAGTCGGACGAGTATCCGCTCAAGCGCGAACGGATCGAGATGCAGGCGCTGGTCGAGCAGATCGCCGGCGACGCGCGCGCGCTGTCGAACGGCCGCCACGTCATCGAGGTGTCCGTCGACGGTCCGGACGTGATGGGCAATGCGGACGAGCTGCGCAGCGCCTTCGGCAACCTGGCCAGCAACGCCGTGCGCTACACGCCGGCCGGCGGCAACATCAGGCTGTCGTGGACGCGCGGCCCGAACGACCTGCGCTTCGAGGTGGCCGACGACGGCATCGGCATCGACGAGCAGCACATCTCGCGCCTGACGGAGCGCTTCTACCGCGTCGACAAGAGCCGCTCGCGCGAGACCCAGGGCACGGGGCTGGGGCTGGCCATCGTCAAGCACGTGCTGCTGCGGCATGGGGGCAAGCTGGCCATCCGGTCGGTGGCGGGGAAGGGGAGTGTGTTTACGGCGTCGTTGCCGAATACGACGCTGCCGGGGTAGTTCAAGCAATGCTTGGGTCCCTGCCTGCGCAGGGACGACGGTCTTCGGGCTATCGATACGTCGCCCCTGCGCAGGCAGGGGCCCAATGTAACGTACCGGATTCGCCACCGCGTCCACGTCCGAGAACGGGTTACAATCCCTTCTTTGCATGCAATCTCGCTCCCGGATGACTTTCTCGCGCCGTTCCATCCTCTTCACCCTCGCTGCTGCCACGCTGCTGGCCGGCTGCGGCTCCACTCCCAAGCAACCCGAACCCGCCGTCGTCGCTCCACCCGTCGCGCCCACGCCCGTGCCGCGCAAGGTGAAGATCGGCCTGGCGCTGGGCGGCGGCGCGGCGCGTGGCTTCGCGCACATCGGCGTGATCAAGGCGCTGGAAGCGCAGGGCATCCGTCCGGACATCATCGTCGGCACCAGCGCCGGCTCGGTGGTCGGCGCCTTGTATGCATCCGGCTACGACGGCTTCTCGCTGCAGAAGATCGCGCTGGAGATGGACGAGGCCACGATTTCCGACTGGGCCATTCCCTTCTTCGGCAAGTCGACGGGCGTGCTCAAGGGCGATGCGCTGCAGGCCTACGTCAACAAGGCCGTGCGCAACCAGCCGCTGGAAAAGCTCAAGATCCCGTTCGGCGCCGTCGCCACCGACCTCAAGACGGGCAAGCCGATTCTGTTCCGGCGCGGGAACACGGGCATGGCCGTGCGCGCGTCGTCCGCCGTGCCGGGCGTGTTCCAGCCCGTGACCATCGGCGGCGTCACCTATGTCGACGGCGGCCTCGTCGCG
This sequence comes from uncultured Massilia sp., assembly GCA_963529995.1. Taxonomy (GTDB): domain Bacteria; phylum Pseudomonadota; class Gammaproteobacteria; order Burkholderiales; family Burkholderiaceae_D; genus Telluria. The sequence goes on from CAUSCY010000005.1 coordinate 148,963, forward strand.
CCCGTGCCGGTGCGCTTCGCCAAGGAGATGGGCGCGGAATTCATCATCGCCGTCAACATCTCGAGCGCCACCGAGACCCAGGCCACGGTCAGCAACCTGGACGTGCTGATGCAGACGTTCACCATCATGGGCCAGCGCCTGAACCATTTCGAACTGAAGGATGCCGACATCGTCGTCACCCCGGCGCTGGGCGCCATGGGCAGCGCCGACTTCAACGGCCGCAACCTGGCCGTGCTGGCCGGCGAGCAGGCGGCCGCCGCCGTCATGCCGCAACTGAAGGCCAAGCTCAAGGCGCGCCAGCTGACACAAGCCCCCTGAACCCGTAGGGTGGGCACCATGTGCCCACCAGGCGTCGACGAGACGCAGGCAACGGTGGGCACGTGGTGCCCACCCTACCGGATTGCAACACCCGTACATCCACCCGCACGAGAAGAGGAAAGAGAAGATGCAAACGAAAGCTGTCCTGACCCTGGAAGACGTCAAGAAGATCGCCGCCGCCGCCGAGGCGGAAGCCGTGGCCAATGGCTGGAAGGTCGTGATCGCCATCTGCGACGACGGCGGCCATCCGCTGTGGCTGCAGCGCCTGGACGGCGCCGCGCCGATCTCGGCCCACATCGCCCCGCAGAAAGCACGCACCGCCGCGCTGGGCTGCCGCGAATCGCGCGTGTACGAAGAACTGATCAACAACGGCCGCACCTCGTTCCTGAGCGCACCGCAGCTGGAAGGCATGCTGGAAGGCGGCGTGAATATCGTCGTCGACGGCCGCACCATCGGCGCGATCGGCGTCTCGGGCGTGAAGTCGGCCGAGGATGCGCAGATCGCCAAGGCCGGCATCGCCGCCCTCGGCCTGTAACATCCTAGAAAGAGGCATGCCCGGCTTATCGGCCGGGCAAATCCTTTTTCCAGTTGGAATGGGCCGCGATAAATGGTCAGAGGGCGATTGCCGGGTGGCCTAAATTACGCTATAATTCAGAGGTTTAGCCATCACATTATCTGCCGTAGCGACTACCCACCCATTCCTTCTTCTAGCGACCTGTTGTAATACTGGGCGTCTCCATCGCTCACACTCGTTCAGGCCGGTCTGACGTGGCGCAGCTACGGCAACTTTATCGGGAGTTGCCCTTGCCGCCATTTTTTTCTGGCCCAGCCGTTCCAGCCATCCTGGCCCTGGCAGACGGAACCATTTTCAAAGGATATTCGATCGGCGCCGCCGGTCATACGATCGGTGAAGTGGTCTTCAATACCGCCATCACCGGTTATCAGGAAATCCTTACCGACCCCAGCTACTCGCGCCAGATCGTCACGCTGACGTATCCGCACATCGGCAACCAGGGTGTGAACCCGGCCGACGTGGAAGCGACCAAGGTCCATGCCGCAGGCCTCATCATCCGCGACCTGCCGCTGCTGGCGTCGAACTTCCGCTCCACCCAATCGCTGTCGGACTACCTGAAGCAGGAAAACGTGGTCGCCATCGCCGGCATCGACACGCGCAAGCTGACCCGCATCCTGCGCGAGAAGGGCGCCCAGAACGGCGCGATCCTGACCGGCACGCAAGGCGCGGAGCCCTCGGAAGCGCAGGCGCTGGAACTGGCGCGCTCGTTCCCGGGCCTGTCCGGCATGGACCTGGCGAAGGTGGTGTCCGTCAAGGAATCGTACGTGTTCACCGAAACCGAGTGGAAGCTCGGCGAAGGCTTCGGCAAGCAGGACAACCCGCAATACCACGTGGTCGCCTTCGACTACGGCGTCAAGCGCAACATCCTGCGCATGCTGGCCGAACGCGGCTGCAAGGTCACCGTGCTGCCGGCGCAATCCACCGCGGCCGACGCGCTGGCGCTGAACCCGGACGGCATCTTCCTGGCCAACGGTCCCGGCGATCCGGCACCGTGCACCTATGCGATCGAGGCGTCGCGCGAGCTGATCGAGAAGGGCATCCCGACCTTTGGCATCTGCCTCGGCCACCAGATCATGGCACTGGCCTCGGGCGCGAAGACCGTCAAGATGAAGTTCGGCCACCACGGCGCCAACCACCCGGTGCAGGATCTCGACTCCAAGCAGGTCCTGATCACCTCCCAGAACCACGGCTTCGCCGTCGATGTCGACACGCTGCCGGCCAACTGCCGCGTCACCCACGTGTCCCTGTTCGACGGTTCGCTGCAGGGCTTCGAGCGCACGGACAAGCCGGCCTTCTGCTTCCAGGGCCACCCGGAAGCCTCGCCGGGCCCGACCGACGTCGCCTACCTGTTCGACCGTTTCATTGGCCTGATGAACAGCGCTAAAGCCAACTGAGAGAAGAATTAAATGCCAAAACGTAGTGATATCAACAGCATCCTGATCATCGGCGCGGGCCCGATCGTCATCGGCCAGGCGGTGGAGTTCGATTACTCCGGCGCCCAGGCCTGCAAGGCCCTGCGCGAAGAAGGGTACAAGGTCATCCTGGTCAACTCGAACCCGGCGACCATCATGACGGACCCGGAAACGGCCGACGTCACCTATATCGAGCCGATCACCTGGAAGGCCGTCGAGCGCATCATCGACAAGGAACGTCCTGACGCGATCCTGCCGACCATGGGCGGCCAGACCGCGCTGAACTGCGCGCTCGACCTGCACCGCCACGGCGTGCTGGACAAGTACAAGGTGGAACTGATCGGCGCCACGCCGGAAGCCATCGACAAGGCCGAGGACCGCTCCAAGTTCAAGGACGCGATGACCAAGATCGGCCTGGGCTCGGCCAAGTCGGGCGTCGCCCACACGATGGACGAGTCGCGCGCCGTGCAGCGCGAGCTGGGCTTCCCCGTCATCATTCGTCCGTCGTTCACGATGGGCGGCTCGGGCGGCGGCATCGCCTACAACGAGGAAGAGTTCGAGGCCATCTGCAAGCGCGGCCTGGAAGCCTCGCCGACCTCGGAGCTGCTGATCGAAGAGTCGCTGCTCGGCTGGAAAGAGTACGAGATGGAGGTCGTGCGCGACAAGAACGACAACTGCATCATCATCTGCTCGATCGAGAACCTGGATCCGATGGGCGTCCACACGGGCGACTCGATCACCGTCGCGCCGGCGCAGACGCTGACCGACAAGGAATACCAGATCATGCGCAACGCGTCGATCGCCGTGCTGCGCGAGATCGGCGTCGACACGGGCGGATCGAACGTGCAGTTCTCGATCAATCCGAAGGACGGCCGCATGATCGTCATCGAGATGAACCCGCGCGTGTCGCGTTCGTCGGCGCTGGCATCGAAGGCCACCGGCTTCCCCATCGCGAAAGTTGCGGCCAAGCTGGCCGTCGGCTACACGCTGGACGAACTGCGCAACGAGATCACCGGCGGCGCGACCCCGGCCTCGTTCGAGCCGTCGATCGACTACGTCGTCGTCAAGATCCCGCGCTTCACGTTCGAGAAATTCCCGACCGCCGACAAGCACCTGACCACCCAGATGAAATCGGTCGGTGAAGTCATGGCGATGGGCCGCACCTTCCAGGAATCGTTCCAGAAGGCGCTGCGCGGCCTGGAAGTCGGCGTGGACGGCCTGAACGAGAAGACCCGCGACCGCGAAAAGATCGAGGAAGAACTGGGCGAGCCGGGTCCGGACCGCATCTGGTACGTGGGCGACGCGTTCGCCCAGGGCTTCACGATGGAAGAGGTGCACAACCTCACCAAGATCGATCCGTGGTTCCTCATCCAGATCAAGGAAATCGTCGACATCGAACTGTGGCTCGACCACCAGAAGCTGGAAAACCTGGACAAGCCGACGCTCTATAAACTGAAGCAGAAGGGCTTCTCGGACCGCCGCCTGGCCTTCCTGATGGGCACCACGGCACAAGCCGTGCGCGAGAAGCGCCATGCGCTGAACATCCGTCCGGTGTACAAACGCGTCGATACCTGCGCGGCCGAATTCGCGACCAACACGGCGTACATGTACTCGACGTACGACGAAGAGTGCGAATCGAACCCGACCGACAAGAAGAAGATCATGGTGCTGGGCGGTGGCCCGAACCGCATCGGCCAGGGCATCGAGTTCGACTACTGCTGCGTGCACGCGGCACTCGCGATGCGCGACGACGGCTACGAGACCATCATGGTCAACTGCAACCCGGAGACCGTGTCGACCGACTACGACACGTCGGACCGCCTGTACTTCGAATCGCTGACGCTGGAAGACGTGCTCGAAATCGTCGACCTGGAAAAGCCGGCCGGCGTGATCGTCCAGTACGGCGGCCAGACCCCGCTGAAGCTGGCGCTGGACCTCGAAGCCAACGGCGTGCCCATCATCGGCACCTCGCCGGACATGATCGACGCCGCCGAAGACCGCGAGCGCTTCCAGAAGCTGCTGCAGGACCTGGGCCTGCGCCAGCCGCCGAACCGCACCGCGCGCACCGAGCCGGAAGCGCTGGCCCTGGCCACGGAGATCGGCTACCCGCTGGTCGTGCGTCCTTCCTACGTGCTGGGCGGCCGCGCGATGGAGATCGTCCACGAGCAGCGCGACCTGGAGCGCTACATGCGCGAAGCGGTCAAGGTGTCGAACGATTCGCCGGTGCTGCTGGACCGCTTCCTGAACGACGCGATCGAAGTGGATGTGGATTGCATCTCGGACGGCGAGACCACCTTCATCGGCGGCGTGATGGAGCACATCGAGCAGGCCGGCGTGCACTCGGGCGACTCCGCCTGCTCGCTGCCGCCGTACTCGCTGTCGCAGGAGACCATCGATGAACTGAAGCGCCAGACCTCGCTGATGGCCAAGGGCCTGAACGTGGTCGGCCTGATGAACGTGCAGTTCGCGATCCAGCAATCGGACGTCGACGGCAAGACCGTGGACACCGTCTACGTGCTGGAAGTGAACCCGCGCGCCTCGCGTACCGTGCCGTTCGTCTCCAAGGCGACGGGCCTGCAGCTGGCCAAGATCGCGGCGCGCTGCATGGTCGGCCAGACGCTCGCCCAGCAGGGCATCACGAAGGAAGTGATCCCGCCGTTCTACAGCGTCAAGGAAGCCGTGTTCCCGTTCGTGAAGTTCCCGGGCGTCGACACCATCCTCGGTCCCGAGATGAAATCGACGGGCGAAGTGATGGGCGTGGGCATGACCTTCGGCGAAGCCTTCGTGAAGTCGCAGCTGGCGGCCAGCATCACGCTGCCGTCGTCGGGCAACGTGTTCCTGTCGGTGAAGGGTTCGGACAAGCCGCGCACCGTCAAGCTGGCGCGCGAACTGGTCGACCTGGGCTTCAAGCTGGTCGCGACCAAGGGCACCGCCGCCGTGATCTCGGCCGCCGGCATCCCGGTGTCGCCGGTCAACAAGGTGGTCGAGGGCCGTCCGCACATCGTCGACATGATCAAGAACCACGAGATCGCGATGGTCGTCAATACGGTCGAGGAAAAGCGCAATGCGATCGCCGACTCGCGTACCATCCGTACTTCGGCCCTGCAGGCGCGCGTCGTGACCTACACGACCATCGCCGGCGCAGAGGCGGCGGTGCAAGGCATGCGTCATCTCGATGAACTCAACGTGTACGATTTACAAGGGCTGCATAAAACCTTAAACTAAGGGTTAGAAGCAGTAACAAAACCACAGAGTTCGTGCGGCCCCGGCCGTGCGACTCTGTGGTTTTCACTTTTTTTGTCGCGCCTGCATGACAACGGGGCGCATACATAGAACAGAGAATTATGAACACTCCTTTGACCAAACACGGCGCCGAACTCCTGAAGGAAGAGCTGCACCAGCTCAAGACCAAGGAGCGTCGTAACGTGATCGATGCGATCGCCGAAGCGCGTTCGCATGGCGACCTGTCCGAAAACGCGGAATACGATGCCGCCAAGGAGCGCCAGGCCTTCGTCGAAGGCCGCATCGCCGAGCTGGAAGCGAAGCTGTCGACCGCCCAGGTCATCGACCCGTCCACGCTGGATGCGGAAGGTCGCGTGGTGTTCGCCGCCACCGTCGACCTGGAAGACCTGGAGAACGGCCAGAAGGTCACGTACCAGATCGTCGGCATCGACGAAGCCGACATCAAGCTGAACAAGGTGTCGGTGACCTCGCCGATCGCCCGCGCACTGATCGGCAAGTACGCCGGCGACGTGGTCGAGGTGCAGGCCCCGTCGGGCCCGCGCGAATACGAGATCCTCGAAGTCCGCTACATCTGAGTTCCATGATCGCGAATGTCCGCCTGCTGCTGGCTGCCCTGTGGGCCGGCAGCATCTGGGGCGTGAGCTACCTGGCCGCGCCGAGCGCGTTCGCCGTGCTCGACAGCACATTGGCCGGCAGCGTGGTCGGCACGATGCTCACCCGCGAAGCCTGGTTGTCGATCGCGCTGGCGGTGTTGCTGGCGATCGTGCTGCTGCGCTCGACCGACCTCGACGCGCAGCGCCGGCGCTGGCTGTGGTGGTGCATCGGTGGAATGCTCCTGTGCAGTATGATCGTCTACCTGGGTTTGCAGCCGGTGATGGCCGCGATCCGCGAGTCGGCGGGGCCGGCGGGGGTGAGGGCGTCGCCGCAGTGGACGACGTTTGCCACGCTGCATGGGGTGTCGCAGTTGTGCTACCTGGTCGAAAGCGTTTTGGGTGCCGTGTTGGTGGTGAAGAGCCGCTGATTCGGTTTGCGCATGGTGGGCACTGGGTGCCCACCCTACGGATGTCTTCGCGCTTGCATGAACTGTTCGCATCGCCGTAGGGTGGGCATCACATGCCCACCATGCGTGCCGCGAACCGACGAAAAAAAACCGGGCACGGGCCCGGTTAATTTTTTTGACGACGCGCGGCTTATTTCAACGCGGTCTTCTTGGTGCTGGCCTGGCGCGTCTTGGCGCGCTTGATGTTGCCGCCTTGGGTCACGCGTTCGTTACCCTTGAGCAGGACCTTGGTGACGGACGGCTTCTTGGTGCCGCTCGGGCTCGGCTTGACGATGGTGACTTCGCGCATGCCCTTGCCGGACTTGGTTGAACGTTCCTTGACGGCGTCCTTTTTCGGACGGTAGAGCACGAGCAGCTTGCCGATGTGTTGTACGGGCGCTGCCTCGAGGTCCGCGCAGATCTGTTCGTACATGGCGATGCGTGCTTCGCGGTCGTCGCCGAACACGCGCACCTTGATCAGGCCGTGTGCATCGAGGCTGGACGAGATTTCTTTCAGGACGGATTCGGTAAGGCCGGCTTCGCCGATCATGACGACGGGATTGAGTCCATGGGCTTCCGCACGCAGGGCGGAGCGCTCGGCCGGGGTAAGTTTGATCATAATAATATTTTTTGTGGTACCTATTAAAAGCAGTATTTTACGCTAATGGCCAAGAACAAATTCAACAAAAACTGGGTGCACGACCACATTAACGACCCGTATGTCAAATTGGCACAGAAAGAGGGTTACCGGGCGCGTGCTGCCTACAAGCTGAAAGAGATCGACGAGGCCGAAAAGCTGATCAAGCCGGGCCAGGTCATCGTCGACCTCGGCTGCACCCCGGGCAGCTGGGGCCAGTACACGCGGCGCAAGCTGGCGGGCGGCGACGATGGCGGCATCAAGGGCACGATGATCGGCCTCGACATCCTGCCGATGGAACCCATTGCCGACATGCACTTCATCCAGGGCGACTTCCGCGAGCAGGAAATCCTCGACCAGCTGGCCGATGTGCTGGAAGGCCGCATGGCCGACCTGGTGCTGTCCGACATGGCGCCGAACCTGTCCGGTATCTCGCATGCGGATGCGGCGCGTATGGAAGATCTGATCGACCTGGCCATTGAGTTTTCACAATCTCACCTCAAGCCGGGCGGCGCATTGTTGGTGAAATGTTTCAAGGACATGGGCTTTACGCAAATTCTTGAGAAGTTCCGCACCGAGTTCAAGGTTGTCAAGCAGATCAAACCCAAGGCCAGCCGCGACAAATCCTCGGAAATCTTTTTGCTGGGCCGGGGTCTGAAGAATCCAGCGGGCTGAAAATCCTGAGTTACGGCGATATTGCTCTTGATATTTGCGTTCGCAACCGCACATCAGCCGGGAGCGGTGGGCTCCGCGCTTCGGTGCGGATTAGCCACGCAAGCGGTGCACGGGCTGCAGCAAAAACCGTTATAGTGGCGTACAGGCACTAAAAAGAGCCCGGAACCGGTGTGCGTGCGGTACTGTCCGCCGATTGCGGTAAAATCCGCCTTTGAAAAATGGGAAAAGATGCGTCCGCATCAGAGGAGTCTTCGTGAATAATATGTTTTCCAAATCCGCCATCTGGGTGGTGGTCGCGCTGCTGTTGTTCATGCTGTTCAAGCAGTTCGACAACCACAGCACGTCGGGCGGCGCCAAGACGATCGCCTATTCCGAGCTGCTCGACAACGTGAAGGCGAAGAAAGTCAAGGATGTCACGATCGAAGGCTCGAGCATCACGGCGGTCCTCACCGACGACAGCAAGGTGCGCACGACCGCGACCATGCTGGACCGTGGCCTGATCGGCGACCTGCGCGACAACAACGTGCGCTTCGACGTGAAGCCGCCGGAAGAGCCGTCGTTCCTGCAACAAGTATTCATTTCCTGGTTCCCGATGCTCCTGCTGATCGGGGTCTGGGTATTCTTCATGCGCCAGATGCAAGGCGGCGGCAAGGGCGGGGCATTCTCGTTCGGCAAGTCGAAGGCGCGCATGATGGACGAGACCAACAATACCGTCACCTTCGCCGACGTCGCCGGTTGCGACGAAGCGAAGGAAGAAGTGGGCGAGATCGTCGACTTCCTGAAGGACCCGACCAAGTTCCAGAAGCTGGGCGGCCGTATCCCACGCGGTGTGCTGATGGTGGGCCCGCCGGGTACCGGTAAGACGCTGCTGGCGCGTGCCATCGCCGGCGAAGCGAAAGTGCCGTTCTTCTCGATCTCCGGTTCCGACTTCGTCGAGATGTTCGTCGGCGTGGGTGCGTCTCGCGTGCGCGACATGTTCGAGAACGCCAAGAAGCACTCGCCCTGCATCATCTTCATCGACGAGATCGACGCCGTCGGCCGCCATCGCGGCGCCGGCATGGGCGGCGGTAACGACGAACGCGAACAGACGCTGAACCAGCTGCTGGTCGAGATGGACGGCTTCGAGGCATCCTCGGGCACCATCGTGATCGCCGCGACCAACCGTGCCGACGTGCTGGACAAGGCGCTGCTGCGTCCGGGCCGTTTCGACCGCCAGGTGATGGTGGGCCTGCCGGACATCCGCGGCCGCGAACAGATCCTGAACGTGCACATGCGTAAAGTGCCTATCGGCACCGACGTGAAGGCCGACATCCTGGCCCGCGGTACCCCGGGCTTCTCCGGCGCCGACCTGGCCAACCTGGTCAACGAAGCCGCGCTGTTCGCCGCGCGCCGCAGCAAGCGCCTGGTCGAGATGATCGACTTCGAAGACGCCAAGGACAAGATCTACATGGGTCCGGAGCGCAAGTCGATGGTCATGCGCGAGGAAGAGCGCCGCAACACGGCTTACCACGAGTCGGGCCACGCGGTGATCGCCAAGCTGCTGCCGAAGGCCGATCCGGTGCACAAGGTCACGATCATGCCGCGCGGCTACGCACTGGGCCTGACCTGGCAGCTGCCGGAACACGACAGCCTGTCCGGTTACAAGGACAAGATGCTGGAAGAAATCTCGATCCTGTTCGGCGGCCGCATCGCCGAGGAGATCTTCGTCGGCCAGATGTCGACCGGCGCCTCGAACGATTTCTCGCGTGCCACCAAGCTGGCCCGCTCGATGGTCACCAAGTTCGGCATGTCGGAAAGCATGGGCGTGATGGTCTACGAAGACAGCGAGAACGAAGGCTTCTTCGGCGGCTCCGTCAAGACCATCTCGGAAGCGACGCAGCAGAAGGTCGATGCCGAGATCCGCAGCATCCTGGACACCCAGTATGCGCTGGCCCATCGCCTGCTCGAGGAAAACCGCGAGAAGGTCGAGATGATGACGAAGGCCCTGCTGGAATGGGAAACCATCGATGCCGAGCAGATCAACGACATCATGGCCGGCCGCGAGCCGCGTCCGCCGAAGTCGGTGCAGCTGACCAAGCGGTCGCCCCCGACCGACAACAGCGGCGGCGTTTCGCAGAACGCGACCGCACCGGCTTGATCGCGCAGTCCACCGGAGCATCCCTCACTGGCTTGCTCCACGAGAAGACACCCTGCGGGGTGTCTTTTTTTATTCTCACTATTGGTTTTTTAACATGCGTCAGTACTTCCAATGCGGCCGCTTCGGCTACGACCTGAACCAGCGTCCGCTGGTGATGGGCATCCTCAACATCACCCCCGACTCCTTCTCCGACGGCGGCCGCTACCAGAGCCTGGAATTCGCCGTGGAGCGTGCCGAGCGCATGGTCCGCGACGGCGTCGACATCATCGACATCGGCGGCGAATCGACCCGCCCCGGCTCGCCGGCCGTCTCGCTGCAGGACGAGCTGGCCAGGGTGATGCCGGCGATCTACGCACTGCGCGAATTGGGCGTGCCGCTGTCGATCGACACCTACAAACCCGAAGTGATGCGTGAGGCGATCATCGCCGGCGCCGACCTGATCAACGACATCAACGGCTTCCGCGCGCCGGGCGCCATCGACGCGGTGAAGGATGCCGACTGCGGCCTGTGCGCGATGCACATGCAGGGCACGCCGCAGAACATGCAGGCCAGCCCGCACTACGACAACGTGGTGGCCGAGGTGGGCGCCTTCCTGCGCGAGCGGGTCGATGCGCTGGTGACGGCGGGAGTCGCGCGGGACCGCGTCACGATTGACCCGGGATTTGGTTTTGGCAAGACTGTCGAGCATAATGTGGACTTGTTCCGAGGCATGACCCGCCTGCGCGACGAACTCGGCCTGCCAGTCCTGGCGGGCGTGTCGCGCAAGACGATGATCGGGGCGTTGACGGGCAAGAGCGTCGAGGAACGCCAGGCCGGCAGCGTGGGCGCGGCCCTGGCTGCGGTAGCGCAGGGCGCGCGGATCGTGCGGGTCCATGATGTCGCGGAGACGGTAGATGCGCTGAAGGTCTGGCAAGCGCTGACAAAGAATACTTAAGGAAAGACTGAATGGCACGCAAATATTTCGGTACGGATGGTGTCCGTGGCCTGGTGGGCGAAGCCCCCATTACTCCAGAGTTCGTGATGCGCCTCGGCTACGCCGCCGGCAAGGTCCTGGCCAAGGGCAATACCGGCAAACGTCCCGTCGTCCTGATCGGCAAGGACACCCGCATCTCGGGCTATATGCTGGAAGCCGCACTGGAAGCGGGCTTCTCGGCCGCCGGCGTGGATTCGATGCTGGCCGGCCCGATGCCGACTCCCGCCATTGCCTACCTCGTGCGTGCGCTGCGCCTGCAGGCCGGCGTCGTGATCTCGGCGTCGCACAACCCATTCCAGGACAACGGCATCAAGTTCTTCTCTGAACACGGCACCAAGCTGCCGGACGCCGTCGAGAGCGAGATCGAAGACGCCGTCGACCAGCCGATGGGCTGCGTGGCGTCGGACAAGCTGGGCCGCGCCACGCGCCTGCGCGACGCCCAGGGCCGCTACATCGAATTCTGCAAGAGCACCTTCCCGAACGAACTGGACCTGCGCGGCCTGAAGATTGTCGTCGACTGCGCCCACGGCGCTGCCTACAACATCGCCCCGCACGTGTTCCATGAACTGGGCGCCGAAGTGATCGAGCTGGGCACCAAGCCGGACGGCTTCAACATCAACGCCGGCGTCGGCGCCACGGCGCCGCAGGCGATGGCACGCGCCGTCGTCGAGAACCAGGCTGACCTGGGCATCGCGCTGGACGGCGACGCCGACCGCCTGATCATGTGCGACGCGACCGGCCGCCTGTACAACGGCGACGAGCTGCTGTACGTGATGGTGCGCGCGCGCCTGGCGACGGGCCCCGTGGCCGGCGCCGTCGGCACGCTGATGACGAATATGGCGCTGGAAGTCGCGTTCAAGGAAATGGGCGTGGGCTTCGCAAGGGCCAAGGTCGGCGACCGCTACGTGCTGGAACTGATGCAGGAACGCGGCTGGATCCTGGGCGGCGAAGGCTCCGGCCACCTGCTCGCGCTGGACAAGCACACGACCGGCGACGGCATCGTCTCGGCCCTGCAGGTCCTGACCGCGCTCAAGCGCTCCGGCAAGAGCCTGGCCGACTGCTGCAGCGAGCTGACGCTGTTCCCGCAGACCCTGATCAACGTCCGCGTACAGCCGGGCTTCGACTGGACCAAGAACGACGCCGTCGTCGCCGAGAAAGAAGCCGTCGAGCGCGAGCTGGGCGACAAGGGCCGCGTGCTGATCCGTCCGTCCGGCACGGAGCCGCTGGTGCGCGTGATGGTCGAGGCGAAGGAAGCCGAGCTGGCCGAAGCGATGGCCAAGCGCATCGCGGCCCGCTTCGAGGCCTGATACTGCCATTAAGCACGACCATGGGTGCGGGGCGGCTTCATTGACGCTGTCCCGGCGCCGGAGTATGATCCCCGCAATCGGAGTGTAGCGCAGCCCGGTAGCGCACCTGCTTTGGGAGCAGGGGGTCCAAGGTTCGAATCCTTGTACTCCGACCACCGTTTTGCAGACGGGCTGTCCACGACGGCCCGTTTTCATATCATGACGCCGTCCCGTTCGCGCGGGACCGGATCACCATACTGCCCATAGCTCAGTTGGATAGAGCATCAGCCTTCTAAGGCAGTGCACTACAGAAAAAGGCGGGTGGGAAAGGGCGCAACTTCGATAAAAATCAGTGGGTTAGCCTCATTTGGCATCACTGGAAATAATCGGAAATCACCGCACATTTGGAGCAAATTTGGAGCATGAATTTGTGCGCCGAATGTGGCATAATGGCAACGCAATCTGCCCTTAGCTCATCTGGATAGAGCATCGGTCTTCTAAACCGAAGGTAGCTGGTTCGAGTCCAGCAGGGCAGGCCACCTCTGCCAGCCCTCATGATTACCTATCAAACCGTTCTAAACGATCTCATAGCCCGTTTTGGCGACAAGGTGTTGCTCACCCCCGAGGACATCGCCCCAATCATTGCCAGAAGCCCCGCAGTGCAGGCAAATTTAAGGTATCAAGAACGGTTCCCCATCCCTGTCAAGAAGGACGGGCGACGAGTCTATGTGAGCATCTATCACCTAGCGGAATACATTGCTACAGGTAATGTTCTGTTAGAGAAGAAGCCCGAGCCAGTAGAGCCAGTCATCAAGGTCAAGCCGAAGACGAACAAAGGAGTAGATGATAAGTCATGGCAGTTCGCACTAATGAACATTTCTCAGTTCACCTACGAGCTTGCTAAAGCAGTGGAATACGAAGAGCTACAGATTGAACTTGAGCACAAAGAGCCGACCAAGAGGAGCAAAGCAGAGCGCGGAATCATTTGACGAATAAAGAGAGCGAATCTTCATGAAGAAGCTGCACAAGCCAAGCGGATACACGATTGAGACAAGCGTAATCTACTACGAGGACATACGAAAGCACAGCCCAGGAATTGTGATCATCAATCCAGAAGGCATGAAGACCAACAGGATTGCACCGACCCCAACCATGTACAACGACGAAGAAGAAGCAGAACAAGTATCGTTTGAATATGGAAAACAGGTTCTGTCTGACCACCTTGCCAAGCGAGACACCCTTTATTTTGACCAGCAGTGATGAAGAACTATATAAAGTAAATAAATTACTAAGAAGCCCCGCAAGGGGCTTTTTTATTTCTAACGTACTTGTCAGCCATTTGTCCATTCATTTGGCGTAATAAATCGAACGTTATCAAAGTAGTACGCGCACAAGACTTTTTTTGCTAGGATCGATTGGCAGCATTAATCAAGAAGCAAAAATAACTTTAGGAGCTTACTACCATGACAGTCAAAAACGACCTTCCGAACCAGACCCAAGGCAATCTTGCAGCCGCTGTTATTCTATCGTTTCCTTTAGTCGGCTGGTTCTTTAGCCCCTTCGTTCTAGTAATACTTCTGACCCGTGCAAACATACTCTCAGCAAAGCGAGGAAGAGATATGCTGTTGCTTCTAATAGCCGCCGCAATCTACTCCTACTGTGTCAAAAGCATGTTAAGCCTGAAAGGCGAAGATATGGAGACAACTGCACTATACATCATCGTTATTCAAGTACTCGTTCTATTCGGCTTCTTCTGCACACTATCCAAGAACTTTAAGGTGTGGGCATGGAAAGGGGAGAACTCTCCATGGTCAAGCTAAAAACAAAAGCCCCGCAAGGGGATTTTTTTACGACTAGGCTATTGACAACCTTATTATTTTTGTTAGATTAAACCGAGTAGTTTGTTTTATTCATGCACCTTGAAGCAATTAAAAAGCCCCGTAAGGGGCTTCTCTTTATTCAGCAGCTACCACCCGAATGCGGCTCACCTGTCTTTAAGTTGAACCCTAAGAAGCACATGTAGCCGTCGCTAGGCATGTAAGAACACCATACTTCGCCTTTACTTCTCATTCGTTCACGATCATCGCCAGTACAACTAACCCCCTTTGCATCCGGTCCAATCGAGTCAAAGATTTCCTTTGCAGCTTGCCCACGGATGGCAATCGCAAGCTTTCTGTCTGCACTTGTCGGCGGCTTCCTATCGCCAGATTCACCAGCATAGATAAGATAGCTCGCTTCCTTTAGCGGCTTGTTCGCACTACTCCACTTGCCTTTGTCTTCTGCATATGCAGACGAAGCCAGCAGGAGAGCAACAACAAGGATATGCTTCATTCATGCTCCCAGTTTAAGACCAACATGGAAGTGATCATCATGCTTGTCCCAGTGGCGCACACCTGGAATTCTGCTGTCATTAAAAAGGATCACTTTGACGAGCGGATGCGAAAAGAAGATGCCGATTAATTTTGCAGTGCCTTCCTCATCATACTCGCTTTGCTTCCATGTGACTGGCAATTGAAGGCCATCTTTTCTCAATGGTCTTATATCAACTTGAAGCCCATTGATGTGCGAACGATGCTCTTCCGTTCGCTTCTCCCCGTTGTAAAGACTGATGTTCCCAACACCAAACTTCCGCTTTTCAGTCGCAGCCCATTCCCGTTCAACCCAGAAAAGGACGGTCAACATAGACGGATGGGCATACTGATAAGCACCCCCAGCGGGAGTGCCGTAGATATAGTATCCCGCATCTTCTGGGGCTTGCGGCAGCATGAAATAGCTACGAGGGTCTTGCGGCTGAATAGGCACTCCGTTAGCCATGGCGACACCTCAAACACATTTATTGCACGCCAAATCCCAACCGCCGGCCGTGTTGCCCGAGGCGCCGCCACCAATCTTCTGCTGCGTGTATTTCCATTTCACTTTTGAACCGCCCCGGATTTTGTAGAGGCTCCATTGTTTGAGAGAATGGAGTCATG
>CAUSCY010000006.1:0-163067 GCA_963529995.1 uncultured Massilia sp.
GATGTCCAGGCTCTCAACTAACCGAAACAACCTCTTGCAACTTCACACCTAGCGCGCCGCGTCGCCCTCGATGAACACGGCGACGGCGCCCATCACCCGGCCCCGCTCGTCGCGCAGCGGCACGGCATTCATCACGATGTGCAGCCGGTCGCCGTCGGCGAAGCGGGTGACGAGTTCGCGGCCCCAGGTCTCTTCGCCGCTGGCGGCGGCGCGCTGCAGCGGCAGGTGCTCGGGTGCGACGGCATGGTCGCCGTCGTACACTTCGTACAGGCGGATGCCGGGGCCGGTCACGGACGGGCTCTCGCCCGGCGCCAGGCGCAGCAGGCGCCGGCCGGTGGCGTTCGTCGTCACGTGGATGCAGTCGCGGTCATGGGCGATGAAGATGGCGACGGGCGCCGTGTCCATCACGCTTTCCAGTTCGGCGGCGCGGCGCCGTTCGCGCTGTTCGCTGTCGCGCAGCGCGCCCATCAGGCGCTGCTGCTCGGTGATGTCTTCCACGGCGGCGGAGACGCCCAGCAGCTTCTGGCTGGGGTCGAACAGGGGATGCACGCTCAGGCGCCAGGTGCGCTTGTAGCCGGGATTCGTTTCGGTGGCGCCGTCGAACACCATGCCGACGACGGGCTGGCGGCTCTGCATCACCTGCTCGAACGCGGCTTCGGAGGCGTCGGCCACGCCGGGCACGAGATCGCGCAGGCGCTTGCCGAGATGGTCGTCGGGCGCGAGACCGTTGACGTCGGCCAGCAGGCTGTTAATGCGCAGGAAGCGTCCTTCGGTGTCGAACACCGCCATGCCCAGCGGCGCCTGTTCGAACAGGGATTCCAGGTGTAGCACGGTACGCCGCAACTCCCGCGCCTCGCCCGTCAGCGCGGCCAGGCGCTGCTGCTGCCTGGCGAGCAGGACGGCAGCAACCAGTGCCAGGGGCATCAGCATCAACAGGATCTCTGCGCTCGCGCCGGTCAAGGGCTCCCCACTTGGTGATGTTTTTATTTAACAATTATAGACATCATGCACGAAAAAAGAGCATGTCCTTGATGAAATTTCCTTAAAACCTGTTGAATTAGCGATAATTTCGAAGGCGTTTTTGCAGTGCTGATGGACTACCAGTCGGAGATCGTTAACTCTTCGTTACATAAGGAGGCACCTTGTCGTTCCTGATCGTCCTTGCCGCGCTGGCATTCCTCATGTTCGCCGCCTACCGCGGCTACAGCGTCATCCTGTTCGCACCAGTCGCGGCCCTCGGTGCCGTGCTGCTGACCGACCCGGGCGCCGTCGCGCCCGTGTTTTCCGGCGTCTTCATGGAAAAGATGGTCGGCTTCGTCAAGCTGTACTTCCCCGTGTTCATGCTGGGCGCCGTGTTCGGCAAGGTGATCGAACTGTCCGGCTTCTCCGAATCGATCGTCAACGCGGCGATCCGCTGGATCGGCCGCGCCCGCGCCAATGCCGTGATCGTGGCCGTGTGCGCGCTGCTGACCTATGGCGGCGTGTCGCTGTTCGTCGTCGTGTTCGCCGTGTATCCGTTCGCGGCCGAGCTCTACCGCCAGAGCAACATCCCGAAGCGCCTGATGCCAGGCGCGATCGCACTGGGCGCGTTCTCGTTCACGATGGATTCGCTGCCGGGCACGCCGCAAATCCAGAACATCATTCCGACCACCTTCTTCAAGACCACGTCCTGGGCCGCGCCGGTGCTGGGCACGGTCGGTTCGCTGTTCATCATCGCCGTCGGCCTGGCCTACCTCGAGTGGCGCCGCCGCGCGGCCATGGCCAAGGGGGAGGGCTACGGCACGTCCCTCGTCAACGAACCGGAGCGCACGCAGACGGCAGGTGCAGAATCGTCCCTGCCGCATCCGGCGCTGGCGATCCTGCCGCTGGTGGCCGTCGGCGTCGTCAACTTCGCCCTCACGCGCCTGATTCCGGCCTGGTACGGCGACACATACACGGTGGCGCCCGAGATCCTGCCGGGCGTGCACGCGCCGGTGACGGCCACCATCAAGACCGTCGTCGCGATCTGGGCCGTCGAGGCGGCGCTGCTGCTGGGGATCCTGCTGGTGGTCGCGACGGCGTTCCGGCGCGTCGCGGCCCGCTTCGCCGACGGTTCCAAGGCCGCCGTCGGCGGCGCGCTGCTGGCGGCGATGAACACGGCGTCCGAGTACGGCTTCGGCGGCGTGATCGCGGGCCTGCCCGGCTTCATCGTCGTCGGCGATGCATTGAAAAGCATTCCCGATCCGCTGGTGAACGCGGCGGTGTCCGTCAGTTCGCTGGCCGGCATCACGGGGTCCGCGTCGGGCGGCATGAGCATCGCGCTGGCGGCGATGTCGGACCTGTTCATCCAGGGCACGCAGGCCGCGCACATCCCGCTCGAGGTACTGCACCGCGTGGTGGCGATGGCCAGCGGCGGCATGGACACGCTGCCGCACAACGGCGCCGTCATCACGCTGCTGGCGGTGACGGGGCTGACCCATCGCGAATCCTACCGCGAGATCTTTGCCGTCACCATCATCAAGACGCTGGCCGTGTTCTTCGTCATCGGCGTGTACTACGCCACGGGCCTGGTCTGATGCGCCGTCAGCCGCGCCTGCGCTTGCGCGCGGCCATCAGGCCCAGCATGCACAGCGCGGGCATCATCAGGGTCGCGGTAGCCGGCTCCGGCACCTCGGCCGCGACGGTGTTCGCCGCCGTGATCGTGAAGGTGTCGCCCGCATGCAGGCCCGTGGTGGCGAGCAGCCAGTCGCTGCCGGCCGCGTCGCCGAACGGATTCCCGAACTGGAACTCGGCCCATTCCGGCGTGGCGAACGCGATGTTCGCGGCCTGCGGACCGAAGCTGACGGCACCGATCGTGCCGAAGGCCGGCGTCACGCTGCCGCTGGCCGCGAACGCGATGCCTTCCAGCGAAAAGCTGAACCGGTCGAGCGCCGCGCCGCTCACGTTGCGCACGAGGGCGTTGAACGCGAGCGGGCCGGCCAGGTCGGCTTCTTCCAGCGTGAAGCGGAAGGTCGTGGGTGCGAAGCTGGCCAGGTCGAGGTCGAACGCGACCGTGCCGGCCGTGCTGTAGTCGGTGGCGGCATTGCTGCCGCTGGTGCCCTGCAGGACGACGGCCTGGGCACCCTGCGCCAGCGCCAGGCCGGCGGCGAGGAAGAGGGGGGCAAGAAGTCTGGCGTGCATGATGGTCTCCTGTCGATGGCGCGCGTTCACAGCGGGCCCTTGGCCCAGGGGCCGGAAATGGCGAAGGTGATGCCGGGGGTCTGGATGTTCACGAACAGGTAGCGGCCCGTCGGGTCGAAGCAGGCGCCGGCGAACTCGTTGCCGCGGTGGTCGGCGGCCAGTGCGACGTCCTTGCCGGCGGCGCGCAGCTGGGCCGCGCTCAGCACCACGTTGTTCTTCGCGAAGATGTAGGCATTGCCGTCGCCCGTGATGCCCATCAGGCGCTGGCCGAAGCCGAACGTGTCGGTGGTGGCGCTGGAGGCGTCCTCGCAGATCAGGATCGCATTGCGCGGGCTGATCGTGAGGTTGTCGCCCATATTGCCGACCGTCGTGTTGGGGCTCGAGTAGATGCAGGTGATCGTCTGCGCGGCCAGGTCCAGTTCCCAGATCGCGCCGCGCTGCACGCTGCCGCCCGAGGTGTCCATCACATACATCTTCCCTGCCGCATGCCAGATGCCTTCGCCGCGGTTCATGTGCAGCGCGCCCTGTTGCCAGCCCTGCAGGAAGGGGCCGGCGGCGCTCGAGATCATGGTGCCGGTAGGGCCCACGGCATTGCCGCGATTGGCATCCGGATCCTTGATGTCGACCCATTCGAGCTGGTAGCTATCGCCGATCAGGCCGCCGGCCAGGTTGGCGTTGACGACGCCCTTGGCGCGTGCCATCTGCAGCGTGCCGCCCCGTGCCAGCGCGCCGTAGCCGCCCGTCTTGATGAGCGGGACGTAGCGGTAGAAGCCGGATTTGCCCGACTGGTCCTCCGTCATGTAGACGTTGCTGGTCACTGGGTCGACGGCCGCCGCCTCGTGCGCGAAGCGGCCCATGCCGACGATGGGTTCGCCCGTCGTCTGCGTCGTCTCCGGCGACACTTCGAACACGTAGCCGTGCTTCTTGCCGGAGCCCGTCACCGCATCCGAACCGATCTCCTCGCAGCTGAGCCACGTGCCCCAGGGCGTGATGCCGCCGGCGCAGTTGCCGTCGGTGCCGCCCAGGCTGGGCGTGACGCTGACCCAGTTCCCGTCGCGGAACAGCAGATTGGTCGTGCCGCCGCCGAGCCGGGTCGATGCGCCGGCGCTGGATACGCCCGTGTCGTAGACGCCGAAGGCATTGATGAAGCGCGCCGGCGCCACGGCATGCACTTCGTGGTTGCGCACCAGGACCAGCTCCGTGCTGCGGCCGACCTTGCGCGACAGGACCACGCCCATGCCGTCGTGGGCGGCGGGGCAGGCGTGGCCGTCGGTCATCGTGTCGCCCGTCCAGCCGAAGCTTTTATAGGTGAAGCCCGGCGGCAGCTGCAGCAGCGGCAGGCCGGTCGTCATGTCGTCGACCGGGGCGATCGGGCCGTAGGGGCTGTCGATCAAGTTACTGGCGGTGCCTGCGGCAAGGACTTCCCGTGCCTGCAGCGCGGCGAAGGCGCCGACGAAGGGCAGGGCGCCGGCACCGGCCATGCCCTTGATCAGGTTGCGCCGCGACGGCGAGATGGTGTTGTTCGTCATGCTGAACTTCTCCCAAAGTCAGATGAAACGGCAAAGAGGCCGCGCTCGGACGGCACGGTTCGATGTATTAAAACAAACGAAAATGTCACGCCGGTGACAGCAAAATGACAAGATCGTCGTTACGCCCGAGCCGCGTACGACGATGGGAGGAGCGGGAGAAATCAGGCGGCCAGGCGCAGCAGCCAGTCGCGCAGCGGACGTGCGGCGTCTTCCCAGCGCGGGTCGAGCATCAGCGCATGGGCCAGGCGCGGCACCATCGTCGGCGCGACGCCATAATAGGTGGCGGTGCCCTGGACGGCGTCCGGGCGGATGAAGCGGTCGTCCAGGCCGCCCAGCACGAACATCCGCGGCACTTGCCACGGCATGGGGGCGAACGGGCGCCAGCCCTGCAGCTCGACGCCGACGTGGCGCGATTCGCCCTGCACGCGGCTGGCGAAGCGCGCATAGTCGGCATCCGGCAGATCGTTCGAGAACAGGTGCGGCCGCAGGACGTCGGGGTCGAGCAACTGGTCGCCCGGCATGCCCAGGCGCGCCAGCTGGTTGAACAGATCGGGGGAGTTGATCCACATCTGCCAGGCCGAATAGGCCAGGCCCCAGGGCGGCACGGACGCCATCAGCGCGACCCCGGCGGCATGGCCGCCGCCGCGCAGCCAGTCCTGCACGACGGCGCCGCCCAGCGAGTGGCCGACGACGACGAGGGGCGCATCGCTGCCCGCCGACAGCGCGGCGGCCGTGCGCCGCAGGTCGGCCGTGTAATCGGCCAGGCGCCAGTCGTTCAGGCGCTCGCGCCCCGCGCTTTCGCCGTGGCCGCGCAGGCTGACGGCGTGGACCTCGAATCCTGCATCGGCCAGGTAGGGCATGAAGTGTTCCTGCCACACCCAGGCGCCGACGCAGATGCCGTGCACCAGCAGCACGCGCGGGGCGTTCGGGAGGGGACGGGATGGACGGCGGACGAGGGTTTCGAGGGGCAGCATGGTCGCGGGCGGGAACGATGTCGCGTCCATGGTAGCGCAGGCACGGCAACGGCGGCGGACGCGATGCCGGCGCCGATGCAGATGGTGGGCACGTGATGCCCGCGGCGGCAACACGTAGGGTGGGCACTCCGTGCCCACCATGCATTCAATCGCCCAGCCCGAGCGCCCTGGCCACATCCTCCCATGCCACCAGCTTGAAGTTCTGCGGTCCGTCCGGCAGCCGCTTGTGCCCGTCCTGCACGACCAGCAAGCCCTGCGCATACGGCCCGCCCAGGCGCGCCGACGTCACTTCCAGGCCGTCCGTCTCAGACGCGCCGTCGATGCCGGCATCCGCGTTGATGCCGATGCGGAAGGCGCCGCGCACGCGGAACGGCGGCGCCGCGTCCAGCACCACGTAGCTGTCGTTGCCCTGGCTCGACACCACCAGCCAGTTGCCCTTGCTGCCGTGGTAGATGCCCATGCCTTCGACGTCGGCGTGCAGCACGTCGCCCACGGGCAGCACCATGCGCGGCGCCGCGGGCTGGGCGGCGTCGGCGCTGGCGACCCATACGCCGCGGTCTTCCTCGCCCATGAACAGCAGGCCCGTCTTCTCGTCGGCCACGCAGCCTTCCGGCTGGCTCGCGAGGCGGAAGCTGCGTTTCAGCTCGGCGCCGAAGCGGCCCGCGGCGCGGGTGATGCGGTAGTGCAGGTAGCGGCCATCCTTGTCGTTGACGAAGGCATCCAGGCCGCCCTGCGGCGTGCGGTACAGGCAGGCGCCGTAGATGTCGTCCAGCGTCGTCGGGATGCGCGCCGCCTCGGCCACCTTGCCGTCCGCGCCGATCGCGAACAGCACCATCGCATTCTCGTCGCGCTGCGTCGCCATCGCCAAGTCGAACGTCTCGGCGCCGAAGCGCAGGTCCTGGCGCACGTCGACGTTGTTCAGGCGGCCCGATTCCAGCAGCTGGAGCTGGCGGCCCTGCAGGTCGTACACGAGCAAGCCCTGTTTCTTGTTGGTGCCGAGGATGCGCGCGCCGTCCGGGTCGGTCGGATGCACCCAGATCGCCGGATCGTCGGCGGCGTCGCCCGCTCGCGCCACCGGTTCGGTCTGCGCGCGCGGCTGCACGATCGGCAGGAACATGGCGGGTGACGCCTTCGCCGTCCATGCCAGCCCGGTCGCGCGCCAGCCATCCGCGGCACGCGCCAGCAGCGGCGCGCCGGCGGCCAGGCCGTGCGCCTTCATCGCGAGCGGCGCCTGCGCCTGCCAGGCGTCGCCCTTGCGGCGCCATGCGTGCAGCGTGCCCTCGGCATCGAGCGCGGCAACGCCGCCGGGCAGCACGGCGATGGCGCCGACGCCGCCGGCCAGCTTGCCGAACGGCGCGCGCAGGCCCACCGGGTGGCGTGCGCCGCCGCTTTCCGGATCGGCATCGTAGGCCCACAGCCCCAGGCCCGCTTCGCTGACGTACAAGGTGGCCGTCGCGTCGTCGACGCGGCAATGCTTGACGCCGGGCGGCAGCGCCAGGTGGCGTACCAGGCGCGGCGTCGGTCCCAGCAGCCATTGCTGCGCCTGGCCATCCCTGGACACGAGGAAGGCGTGGTCGAGGCGCTGGGCGTCGCGGTACAGGCAGGCCGCCTCGATGCCGAATCCCGTTTCCGGCAGGGCCGGCAAGGCCTGCAGCGTGCCGGCGGCGTCGGCGGGATCGACGACAACGGGCAGCGCGCGCTCGGCATTGGCGTCGACGACGAGGGCCAGCGTGCCGCCGGCGCCGCTGCGCAGGTCGAACTGGCGTGCCCGCATGGCGATGGCGCCGCGTTCCGCGCCGTCGGGCCCGACGAGGCGCAGGCCGCGCTTGTCCAGCGCCAGCCAGGCGCCGCCCGGCAGCGCGGCGATGTCGCCGGCCGTGGCCAGCGCGCGCGGGACCTGCTGGGCCCACACCGACGATGCAGTCGCCAGCAGGGCCAGGAAAATCGGGGACTTCATCAGAACAGGCTCGCTTTCAGGCCGACCTTGTAGGTGCGGCCGTATTGTTCGTACTGGGCGTTGTGACCCTTCTCGCCCTGGTACACATAGTATTTTTCGTTGTTCAGGTTGGCCGCCTCGAAGGACAGCGCCACGCGCTTGGTCAGCTGCCACTGCAGCGAGAAGTCGACCTGCTTCTGGGTATCGACCACGCGGTCCTGCATCGGATCGAGCACGTCGGCACCCAGTTCCAGCAGGTAGGGCGACTTGTAGTTGAGGGCGACGCGGGTGCTGACCGGGCCGGCCTCGTAGCCCAGCATGAGGTTGGCCATGCGTTTCGACTGTCCCGGCATGCGGATGCTGCGCCCGGCGCGCGTGCCGCTGGCGGCGTCGTAGCTGGCGATGTCGGCCGACGAGGACGTCAGCGTACCGTTGACGCCCACCAGCAGGCCGTCGAACGGAGCTGGGAGCATGCGAAGCGGCTGCTGCCAGGCCAGTTCGATGCCGCGTACCTTGGCGCTGTCGCCGTTGGCGTAGGAGACGGCGCTGGTATAGCCGGCCCAGGCGCCGCTGCCGGCCAGGTTCGTCGAATAGGTGAAGTTCTTGATGTCCTTGTGGAACAGGTAGGCCGACACGACGCCGTCGCGGCCAAGCGTGCGCTCGATGCCGAGGTCGATATTGTGGGCCTTCAGCGGGGCCAGGTCCGGATTGCCGATGGTCGCCTCGGTGGCGCTGTCCAGGCTCACGCCCGGCGCCAGCTGGCTGAAGTTGGCGCGCACGACGGCACCGGTCCAGGCCGCGCGGAGGCTGGTGGCCGCATCGACGTCGAAGCGCGCCTGCACGTTCGGCAGCCAGTTGGTGTAGGAGCGGCCGGCATGGCGCGCGCCGATCTTGTCCTCGTCGGCCTGGAAGCCGTCGGCCGCGAACTTCGTGTGCTCGGCGCGCACGCCGGCCAGCAGCCACCACGGACCGCGCGAGAAGGTGGCCTGCAGGTAGCCGGCGTCGATGTCTTCTTTCATGCGGAAGTCGTCCAGCGCCGATTCCACCGCCAGGCGCGCGGCGTCGCGCGGCAGGCCGGCGACACGGGCGCGCAGCAGCGCCGGATCGATGGCGGTGCCGATGGTGCCCAGCGCGTAGTCGAGCTGGTGGTTGCCGACGAAGGCCGTCAGCGCCGTCGGGCCGGTACCCCAGTAGTTGCCGCTGCTGGCCTTGCTGCTGTTGTAGGCCCACTGGTTGGTGTCGTTGTCCTTGTCGCGGCGGGTCGACTTGACGCCGAACTTGACGGCGCCGCGCCAGTCCGCCAGGTCCATGTCGCGGGTCAGGTCGACGCGCAGCTGGTGCGTGCTGTCCTTTGAGTAGCGCTGCTGCAGCGTGATGGCGTTGAGCGCATAGCTGGCCGGGTCGAACACGGCGGCCGGCGCGATCAGTTGCGGCTTGACGCCGTCCGTGAAGCCGATGCCGTTGAAGTTGGCGGTGCCGCGGAACCTGCCGTCGTTGATCGATTCCGGCGTGTCCTCGGTGGCGCGGCTGCCGGCCGCTTCCAGGTGCAGCGACCATTGCGGCGCGATGCGCTTGTCGGCCACCGCGCTCAGCGAGCGGATCTCCTGCGTGAATTTACGCTGGCGCAGGCGACGTTCGACACGCGCCGTGTCCGTGACGCCCTCGGCCAGGTCGTCGTTCTTGACGTTGCTGACCGTGAGGCGGTCGCGCACCTCGTCGTCCGAGAAGCGGCTCATGAAGCCGTGCAGCGCGTAGCTGGACTCGGCATCCGGACGGTAGTCGAGGTTCAGCGCGCCGGCATACCGCTCGCGCACGGGCAGGTAGTCGCGCAGCTCGAAGCCGGACAGGCGGTCGCCGTTCCAGGCGCCGCCCGTCTCCACATTGTCCGAGCCGAACTTGCGCTTCTCGCCGGACAGGCCGGCCGCCACGCCCAGTTTGCCGTCCATGAAGCGCTGCGCCCACAGCACGCTGCCGTTCGGGCTGGTCTGCGAAGTCAGGTCGTCGTGGCTTGCGCCGGCGCCCACGGTGAGCAGGCTGCCGGGCAGGTCGAAGGCGGACAGGGTCTTGACGTCGATGCTGCCGCCCAGCGCATTCGCATCCTGGTCGGGCGTCAGGGTCTTGGTCACGGTCAGCGAGCGGATCAGGCCCGCCGGCAGCACGTCCAGCGCCACCGCGCGCCGGCCGGCCTCCGGCGAGGGAACGAGGGCGCCATTGATGGTCACGCTGTTGTAGTCGGCATCCAGGCCGCGCACCACGACGTAGCGGCCCTCGCCCTGGTCGCGCTGCACCGCCACGCCGGGCAGGCGCGTCAGCGCTTCGGCCGCGTTCTTGTCCGGCAGGCCGCCGATGTCGTCGCTGCTGACGACGCTGACGATGTTGTCGGCCTTTTCCTGGGCCGCGATGGCGGACGCCAGGCTGGCGCGCTGGCCGGTCACGACCACGGTCTGGTCGGCATGGGCGAGGCTCGCGGCCAGCAGGCTGGCGCCGAGGGCGAGGGGTGTCAGGGCAATGTGTCGCATGGTCTTGGGCGATGATGTTGTTGGAATGCGGCGCATTCTCGGGCGCGAATGTGACGGATCGGTGACGCCGGCGGGCGGGGGCCGTCCGCTACCGTGTGCGCCGGCACCGTTTGAGCCGAAATGACCCGTCCGATGCCGTGCACCCGGCCCGGCGGCCCGCCGCAGCGAGCCGCAGCGAGCCGTAAAGACTCTCCCGGCGCGCGCCGCGTGAGCCGTTCGGACCCGTGCGCGGATGCGACGGCCTTGCCGCTCTGTCATCCTGCCGTCATATGGGGGCGCTATGGTCCCCGGCCATGCCTGCCATCTTTCGCCCCATCGTCCTGTCCCTGTGCGTGCTCGCCGCGCTGACTCTCCTGTACGACGCGGCCGGCGCGGCCAAGCCGCTCGCCACCTGGCACTGGATCGACGTGGTGGAGGAGGGCGGCACCGCGCTGCTGGCGGCGGTGTGGGGCCTGCTGGTGCTGGCGAGCCGTCCGGACGGAAGGGTCACGCGCCTGCTAGCGGGCGGACTGGCCTGCATCATGTTCGGCTCCTGGGCCGATTGCATGGACGAGTTCTGGCGCATCGACAAGGGGGCCATGTGGGACAAGGCGCTGGAAGGCCTGGTGCCGCTGGGGATGCTCGTGCTCACGGCCGGCATGTATTACTGGCGCCAGGAGCAGGCGCGCCTCAACGAGCACCTCAGGAAGCGCGAACGCCTGTTCCGCAGCCACCGCCCGTTCGACCGCGTGACCCAGCTGGCCGATGCCGGCTACCTGCGCGAACAGCTGCGCCGCGAAGCGCAGCAGGGCGGTCCTTGCGCGCTGGTGCTGCTCGACATCGACGGCTTCCACCGCATCAACCGCGAACACGGCCATCCGGAAGGCGACCGCGCGCTGCAGGCAGTGGCGCACATGCTGCTGCTGAACCTGCGCAACGACGATCTGCTGTGCCGCTATGCGGGCGACCGCTTCGCCGTGCTGATGCCGGGCCTGGAACTGGACGAGGCGCACGACGCGGCGCGCCACCTGTGCGCGATGGTCGGCGCCATGCGCCACCATGCGGGTGCGCGCCGCGTGCCCATCAGCCTGCGCCACGACTGCGCGCCCGCACGCGGTGCGCCGGACAGTCTGCTGGCGGACCTGTGCAGCCGGATGGATACGGCGTGATCGCCTGGCAGGCGGCGACCGAACCCTCGATCCCGGCGCGCCAGCAGCCGGCGCTGGCGCTCGAGTACGGCCGCGCGCACGATGCCAGCGACGGTGCGCTGCTGCGCGACACCTTATTGAAATCGGATCTGCCTCCCGGGCTGCTGGTGGCCCCCAGCCAGTACCTGCAACTGCTGTCCAACGTGCTGCGCGCGCTGGACAGCCCGGACACGTCCTTCATGCTGGGACAGCAGCTGCTGCCCGGCCACGACGGCGCCGCCAGCCATGCGCTGGTGCAGGCACCCACGCTGCGCGTGCTGCTGGCCACGCTGTGCCGCTGGCATGCGCGCCTGACGCCGCTGCTGCGGCCCCGGCTCGAGACCTGGGACGAGGTGGCGGTGCTGTACTGGGTCGACAGCCAGGGCGCCCCCGGCCTGCGGCCCGCCCTGGTGGAGATGCACATGACGGCCGTGGTGGCGCTGTGCCGCTGGCTGGGCGGCGAACGGCTGCCGTGGCGCTTCTGCTTCAATCGCGCGGCGCCACGCCACGTGGAGCAGCACCAGGTGCACCTGGGGAGCGCGCTGCGCTTCGATTGCCAGCTCGACGCCATGCTGATCGATGCCGCCTGGCTCGACCGCCCTTGGCCGCGCGGCAATGCGGCCGCGGCAGCGCTGGCAGAGCATGCTGCCGCCGCCGAAGCGCTGCGCGCGCCGGGATTGCCGGCGGCGCTGTACGACTACCTGCTGGAACGCGTGCGCTCGGCACCCACGCTGGAGCGCACGGCGCTCGACTTCGGCGTCAGCCCGGCGACCCTCAAGCGCCAGCTGGCGCGCCACCACACGCACTTCCAGGCCGAGCTGGACCAGGTGCGCACCCACGTGGCGCTGTGGCTGTTCCAGGCGCAGCGCCTGGACAACGAGGCCGTTGCCGCTTACCTGGGCTTCCATGACGCCGCCAACTTCCGCCGCTCGTTCAAGCGCTGGACGGGCCTGACGCCCGGGCCGCTGCGGGCGGCGCTGGCCGGGGCGCTGGCGCTGTAGGACGATTCAGCGGCCGGACGACGCGATGGGGTCGAGCCGCACCATCGTGCAATCCTCGGCCGCGCAGGCCTGGGCCAGGATCTGGCGGCGGTCGTTGATGTCGCGCGCACCGACCAGGATCCAGCCCGCCGGCAGCGCGGTCAGCGCGTGCAGGTCGTGCATCACGCCGTTCTCCACCAGGAAGGCATGCTGCTCGCTATCGCCCGCCAAGAGCGATCCGCCGACCACGGCGCCGGCATTGTTGATGCCCTGGGCGCCGCCGTAGCTGCCGCCCAGCGTGCCGAGGTCGCGCATGATGCCGTCCTGGTACAGGAAGGGATGGTAGCCGCTGCCGAACGGATCGTAGACGTATTCGGCGCCGCCGACCACCTGGCCGGCATCGTTGATGTCGAAGGCTTCGCTGTTGACGCCATCGCCGATCGCGCCGATATCGATCAGCATGCGGTCCTTGTAGATGAAGCCGCGGCGGTCGTACGGGCTGCGCTCGGTCTGCTTCTGCGCGGTGCCGACCACGTGGCCGAAGCGGTTGATGGCTTCCACGTAGCTGAATTCGCCGTTGAAGGAGGGGATGACGCGCAGCACGCCCAGGCTGAGCACCCAGCCGCGCCCGCGCTCGCCGGGCCCCCAGCCGCCGTTGCCGGCAACGTCGCCGCGCGCGTTGACGGCAATGCCCTGGCTGTCGGCCCAGGAACCGTAGCGGCCCAGGCTGCGTACGCCGGCTGCGTTCTTGACGAAGGCATTGCCGTTCCACGTGCCGACGATGACGCCGCCGTCCGTGATGCCGCGGCCCGTGCTGCCGGGGGCCAGCGCGACGATCGTCGTGATGCCGCTGCCGTCCCATACGGCGGCCGCATCGCCGTAGCGGCCGACGATCTGGCCGAGGTTATTGATGCCCTGGGCGTCGAAGCCGCGCGGCACCGCGGTCATGGAAAAGGCGGGCACTTGAGTCTGCGCCTGAGCTTGCGCCTGAACCTGCGTCATGAGCGACGCCGCCAGCAGCAGGCCAAGGCGGCCGCTTGCATGAAGGCGGCGCCGGAGCGTCGCAAGCAGGCCGGACGCGCGCGATGCGGCCAATGCGGCCAATGCGGCAAGTCCGCCCAGCAGCATCGCGCCGGATGCAGGCTCCGGCACCGCCGGGATCAGGTCCAGGCGCACGGCGCGGCATTCGTCGGTGACGCCGTTGCAGGCCTGGGCGAGGATCTGGCCCGCATCGTTGACGTCCACCGCCGACACCAGGCGCCAGTCGCCGAGCGGGTCGATGAGGGCGTTCAGGTCGACGATGCCGTGCTGCGCGTACAGGAAGGCGTGGTAGTCGTAGGCGAGGCCGGTATCGACGTCGGACAGGCCGACGGCCCACCCGAGGTTGTTGAGCGCGAGCGCGCGCGTGGAATTGCCGCCCAGCGAGCCCAGGTCGATCATGCCGAGCGCGTCGGACGCGAGGAAAGCCAGCTCGGCGCTGCCATCCGCATTCGTCGACCAGCCGGCCAGCGTGCCGGCGTCGTTGATGTCCAGTCCTTCGCTGATCCGGCCGCCCAGCGTGCCCCAGGTACGCAGCGTGCCGTTCTGCCAGGTATAGGCCTGGCGGTTGCGGTCGGACCAGTCGTCGTCCGTGGCGTTGGCGTCGTTCAGCGTACCGACCAACGTGCCGGCATTGTTGACGGCATGGGCGACGTCGTTCCCGCTTTCGAAAGGAAAGCCGTAGTCGACCTGGGCTACATTGCCCTGCGTGTAATAGAAGCCTGTCGTGGGGCCGTCGATGAAGGAGCTGGCCATCGCGCCGGCCACGGCGCCGCTCGCGTTGATGGACGTGGCCCAGCTGTGATCGCCCCGCGTATCGATGGACGTGAATACGTCGGCCGCGAACACGAAGGCGCGGTCGCGGTAGGTGCCGACGATATCTCCCCGGTCGTTGATGCCCAGCCCTTCGCTGCCGGGCAGCAGGACGCCGTAGGACAGCATGGAGGCAGGCGACCAGATCGCCGCGCCGCCGCCCGCCGTGCCGACCACCTGGCCCGCGTTGTTGAGGGCGGCCGCCGTGAAGTCGGCCGGCAGGAAGGTCGGCGCATACCGTGGCGCATACTGGGGTGCGGCCAGTGCCGGGACGCTGCCGCCGCACAGCAGCGACAAGGACAACAGCAATAATTTCAAGCAATGTTTGCGCGCGGACATGGCATATCCCGGATGACGAGGATGAATCCCCATCATCCGGCATGCATGCAACGCGCCTGCTGCGCCAGCTCAGGTGCTGGTACTGCGTTTGCTCAATCCCTCATCGATCCGGACCGTCCACCGGCACCTCGTGGTCGCCCATCAGGATCTTGTCCGGCGTAATCGGCGTCGTGCGCAGGCGCTTGCCGGTCGCGTGGAAGATCGCGTTGGCGACCGCCGCCGACACGCCCACGATGCCGATCTCGCCCACGCCCTTGGCACCCAGCTGCTTGCTGACGATGCGGTCTTCCTCCTCGACGAAGATCACCTGGATGTCGTGGATGTCGGCATTCGCCGCCACGTGGTACTCGGCGTAGTTGTGGTTCATGAAGCGGCCGAGGCGGTGGTCGGTGAAGGTTTCCTCGTGCAGCGCCTCGCTGATGCCCCACACGACGGCGCCGCTGACCTGGCTCGCCGCGGTCTTGGCGCTGATGATGCGGCCGGCGGCCACCGCGCTGACGGCGCGCGTCACGCGCACCATGCCCAGCAGTTCGTTGACACGCACCTCGACGAAGATGGCCTGGTGCACCGAGCGCGCATACTTGCGCTGCTTGAGCATCTGCGGCGTCATCAGGAATTTCTCCTCGACGCGGTCCTTGCCGGCCTTTGCCAGCAGGTCCGTCAGCGCCACGCCCTGCTCGGGCAGGCCGCGCAGGTGCAGGCGGCCGTCGTTGAACTCGACCTGGTTGATCTTCTTGCCCTTGAAGATGTCGCCGGCCTTCGACTGCGCCATCTTCAGCAGCGTGGCCTTGAGCTTGTCGCAAGCCCCGTGCACGCCGCCGCCCACCGTCGTCACGTGCGAGGAGCCGCCCTCGATCGGCGCCAGCGGCAGCGTCGAGTCGCCCAGCTGGAACGTCACCTGTTCCATCGGCAGGCCGAGCTGCTCGGCCGCGATCATCGCCATCACGGTATAGGTGCCCGTGCCGATGTCGGTCGCCGCGCTCGAGACGACCAGGCGGCCGTCCGCATGCAGCACGGCCGAGACGCGCGCCACCATCACCAGCGAATCCCAGATGCC
This sequence comes from uncultured Massilia sp., assembly GCA_963529995.1. Lineage (GTDB taxonomy): Bacteria > Pseudomonadota > Gammaproteobacteria > Burkholderiales > Burkholderiaceae_D > Telluria. The sequence goes on from CAUSCY010000006.1 coordinate 15,511, forward strand.
GGTCGCCATGCCCCAGCCGATCAGCTCGTCGCCTTCGCGCATCGAGCGCGGCTCGATCGGACGGTCCTTCCAGCCGAAACGCTCGGCGCCCTGGTGGTAGCACTGGCGCAGTTCCTTGCTGGAGAAGGGCTTGTCTTCCAGGTGGTTGTGCTCGGCGTAGTTCTTCAGGCGCAGTTCGAGCGGGTCCATTTTCAGCTTGTACGCCAGCTCGTCCATCGCCACTTCCATCGCGTGCACGCCGTGCACGGCGCCCGGCGCGCGCATGTCGATCGGGGTGGCGCGGTCCTGGGCGATCAGCTTGTAGCCGAGGTGGATGTTCTCGCAGGCGTACATCTGGCCGGACCAGTTGACCACGACCTCGACGTAGTCTTCCAGGCGCGAGGTTTCCTGCAGCGCCTCGTGCCAGATCGCCTGCAGCTTGCCGTCGTTGTCGGCGGCCAGCTTCACCTTGTGCCACGTCTCGGGACGGTGGCCGAAGCTGAACATCTGCTGGCGCGTGAGCACCACCTTCACCGAGCGGTTCAGCTTCAGCGCCGCCATCACGGCCAGCGGCAGCTGGTATTGCGGACGCAGGCCGGAACCGAAGGCGCCGCCCACGTAGGGGTTGCGCACGGTGACCTTGTCCTTGGACAGGCCGAACACGTGCGACACGTACCAGCGGCTGTTCTGCGAGCTCTGGGTCTTGTCGTAGACGGTCAGGTGGCCGTCTTCGCCGACCAGCACGGTGGAGGCGAACATCTCCATCGGGTTGTGGTGCTCGACGTTGTTGTAGTACTCGGCTTCGACCTTCACAGGTGCGGACGCGAACACGTCGTCGGCCTTGCCCTTCGACGAGGGCGGCGTGAAGCCGGCCTTCAGCGGACGCGGCTTGTAGGCCTTGTCCAGGCTTCTCAAGAGGTTCGTGTCGTGCTCGGCGACGTCGTAGGTGATGTCGACCAGGGCCGCGGCGTGGCGCGCGGCCTCGAAGGTCTCGCCCACGACCAGCGCCACCGGCTGGCCGCTCCAGAAGATCTCGTCGGAGAACAGCGGACGGAAGGGCGAGCCGCCCGGCGCCGTCATGTCCTTGTAGGCGAGGTCGTTGGAACGCATCTTGGGACGGTTCTCGTGCGTGATCACGGCGATCACGCCGGGCACCGCCTCGGCCGCAGCGGTGTCGATGCGCTTGATGCGGCCCTTGGCCACGGTGCCGCTGACGACGACGCCGTAGGCCAGGTCGGACGCGCTGAACTCGGCCGCGTACTGGGCGCTGCCTGTGACCTTGGCGCGGCCGTCGACGCGCGAGACCGCCATGCCGGCGCGCACGCGGCCGGTGCCGGCGGGCGCGGTCGGGGTCTTCAGGTCGGGAATCAGGTCCGTCATTGCTGTACTCCCTGTGCTTTGTCGGTGCCGCGCTTGGCGACGGTGAGTGCCTGGACGATGGCGTTCTTCGCCAGCACCAGCTTGAAGTCGTTCTGGCCGTAGCCGCGCGCGCCCTGCAGGATGCGGTCGGCGGCGGCGGCGAAGGCGGTCTCGCTCGCGGCCTTGCCGACCAGTTCGCGCTCCGCGTCTTCCACGCGCCACGGCTTGTGCGCCACGCCGCCCAGCGCGATGCGCACGTCGCGGATGGTGTCGCCGTCGAGGTCGAGGGCGGCGGCCACCGAGACCAGCGCGAATGCATACGACAGGCGGTCGCGCACCTTGATATAGGCGCTGTGGTCGACGAAGCGGGCCGCGTCGGGCAGCGTGATGTGAGTGATCAGTTCGCCCGGCTGCAGGTTGCTGTCGATATCGGGACGGTCGCCCGGCAGGCGGTGGAATTCCGCGAACGGGATCGTCCGCCCGCCGCCGCCGGCGGAGCGCACGTGGACGACGGCATCCAGCGCACGCAGGGCCACGCACATGTCGGACGGATGCGTCGCGATGCATTGCTCGCTGGTGCCGAGGATGCCGAGCTGGCGGTTGATGCCGGCCTTGGCCGGGCAGCCGGTGCCGGGTTCGCGCTTGTTGCAGGGCGTGCCGACGTCGTAGAAGTAGACGCAGCGGGTGCGCTGCAGCAGGTTGCCGCCGTTGGTCGCCATATTGCGCAGCTGCGGCGAGGCGCCGGCCAGGATCGCCGAGCGCAGCAGCGGATAGCGTTCGCGCACCAGCGCGTGGTAGGCCGTGTCCGCATTGCGCGCCAGCGCGCCCAGGCGCAGGCCGCCCTCGTGTTCCTCGATGACGTCCAGGCCCTGGGTGGCGATGGCATTGATGTCGACGAGGTTCGGAGGCTGCATCGAACCCTCCTTCATCAGGTCGAGCAGGTTGGTGCCGCCGGCAATGGGGCGCGCGCCGGAGACCAGCGCCGCCAGCACGCCGTCGACGTCCTTGGGTTGGGTGAAGGTGAACGGATTCATGCGAGCACCGACCCGGTCGTGAAGCCTTCCTTCGGATCCGTCGCCTGGCCCGGCGTGGCGGGCTCGATGCCCAGCACTTCGCTGACCGCGCGCGCGATCTGCGGGTAGGCGCCGCAGCGGCAGATGTTGCCGCTCATGAGTTCGCGCACGTCGTCGAAGGACTTGGCCTCGCCTTCGGCGATCAGGCCGGCCGCCGAACAGATCTGCCCCGGCGTACAGTAGCCGCACTGGAAGGCGTCGTGTTCGATGAAGGCCTGCTGCAGCGGGTGCAGTTCCTCGCCCTGCGCCATGCCCTCGATGGTGGTCACTTCGTGGCCGTTCTGCATGACCGCCAGGGTCAGGCAGGAATTCACGCGGCGGCCGTCGAGCAGCACGGTGCAGGCGCCGCACTGGCCGTGGTCGCAGCCTTTCTTGGTGCCGGTCATTCCGGCGCGTTCGCGCAGCAGGTCGAGCAGGGTGACCCAGGATTCGACCTCGAAGTCCCGGTCCTGTCCATTGATGCGCAGCCGGATGGGGTGTTGCTGGTAAGCGTCCATGGGCCGTCCTTTCGTTAGCGAAGCGTTCACCATACGTTCGGAGTCGACCCACTTCGGTTAAGTTACACACATAATGAAAATTTAATATATTTTGATAAGAGATACCGATGATGAATGATGCACTGCGAAAAAAACTAATGATTCTCCCCAATTATTTCGTTGTAAAATAGCTTAGTAGTTTTGGTCATGTAATAATCTTTATTTAAAGACAATGTGTCCGGATATACGGCACGGGGGCGTGGGATTCAGATAGAATTTCTCTACCGCACTTCCCGTGCGCCAAACGCCCATCGCCTCATCCGGCCAAAACCCTGCCGGTTCTTTCTTCGCCGCGCTGCGGCAGGGATCGTTCATGCTCAGCCAACAGGAACTCGCAGAAGAACAACGCATCAAGGCCCTGCATTCGCTCGGGGTCCTCGACACGCCGCAGGAGGACCGTTTCGACCGCTTTACGCGTCTCGCAGCGGCCGCTTTCGACGTGCCGATCGCCTTGGTGTCGCTCGTTGACAACAACCGACAGTGGTTCAAGTCGGGTGTTGGAATTAACTATTGCGAGACGCCGCGCGATATCGCCATGTGCAGCCATACGGTGGCGTTGGATGAACTGTTGGTTGTAAGCGACACATTGATGGACGAGCGCTTCCGCGACTTGCCCTACGTCCGTGGCGAATCGGGCACCCGTTTCTATGCCGGTCAACCGCTGCACAGCCTGGACGGCCAGCCGGTGGGCACCCTGTGCATCCTCGACACGCAAGCGCGCGATTTCGGCGTGGCCGAGCGCCGCATGCTGCGCGACCTGGCCCAGATGGTGCAGGACGAATTGAACCGGCGCGTGGTGGTGGCGGCGCGCGATGCGGCCCAGCAGGCGCTGCGCGAACTGAATGCCCAGCTCGAGAAGCGCGTGCTGGAACGCACCCGCGAACTGCATGCGAAGAACGAGGCACTGGAACACGAGATGCGCCAGCGCGCCGCCGCCGAAAGCGCGCTGCGCCAGAAGCAGGAATTGCTGGACGCCGTGCTGGAATCGGTCGAAGTCGCCGTCGTCGCCTGCGACGCGCAAGGGCAGCTGACGCTGTTCAACCGTGCAGCGCGCGAATTCCATGACCTCGATGCGGGCGGGGCGACCGCGGCCGAGTGGCCGGTGCACTATCACCTGTACGGCGAGGACGGCGTCACGCCGCTGAAGGAAAGCGAGATCCCGCTGGTGCGCGCGCTGCACGGCGAGCGGATCATCAATGCCGCCATGACGATCGGCGTTCCGGACCGGCCGGCGCGCCACCTGCTGGCGAGCGGCCGCGCGATCCAGGGCGCGGGCGGCGAGCCGCTGGGCGCCGTGGTCGCGATGCAGGACATCACCGAGCTGGCGGCCTCGCGCTCGCGCATCCTCGAGAGCGAGGAGTGGCTGCGCACCATCGCCGACAACGTGCCGGCGCTGGTCGCCTACATCGACACCGACCTGCGCTACCGCTTCGCCAACCAGCGCTACCAGGAATGGTTCGGCGTGCGCAGCGCCCACATGGTCGGCAAGACCGTGTCCGAGGCGATGGGCGAGGCGTTCTACGAACCGCGCCGCGCTGCGCTGGCGCGCTGCCTGTCCGGCCACGGCTCGCACCTCGAGATCGAGGAACAGCGCCGCGGCCGCACGCGCGTGATCAGCTCCACCTACCTGCCGCACATCCGCGACGGCGTGGTGCAAGGCATCTACGTGCTGTCGACCGACGCGACTTCGGCGCGCGAATACGAGCGCCAGCTGCATGCGCTGGCGCACTCGGACCACCTGACCGGCCTGCCGAACCGCCGCAGCTACGAGGAGCGCCTGGCCCAGGCCATCGCGCGCTCGCGCCGCAGCGCCATGCCGCTGGCGCTGTGCTACCTCGACATCGACCACTTCAAGCAGATCAACGACACCCTCGGCCACGCGGTGGGCGATGCCGTGCTGCGCGAGTTCGCCAAGCGCCTGTCCAGTACCGTGCGCAGCACCGACACGGTGGCGCGCCTGGCCGGCGACGAGTTCGTGATCGTGCTGGAGCAGGTCGGCTCGCCGCTCGAATGCCAGCGCGTGGCCGACAAGCTGCTCGCGGCGATCCGTCCGCCGTTCGAGATCGACGGGCGCACGTTCGACGTCACGAGCAGCCTGGGCTTCGCCTGGTGCCCGCGCCCGGAGCTGGCGGCGCTCACGCATGCGGCGGACGATGCCCTGTACCAGTCCAAGCGGGCCGGCAGGGACCAGTCGTCGGTGGTGGTGCTGGCGGCCTGCCCGGCATAAGTCGGCAGCCACCGTAGGGTGGGCACCACGTGCCCACCATGCCTTTTAATGTGCCGGTGCGGCCACCGGCTGCGCGTCCGCGGCCGGTTCCGGCGTATGGCCGGACGCCTGCGCGGTGTTCTTTTCCTGCTGTTGTTGCTGCTCCCGGCGTTCCTGCTTGATGCGGGCCTCGTAGGCGAGCTGGTTCTTGCGTGTCTGCTGGATCAGGACTTCGTCGCGGCCGGCGAAGGCCGAGGAGGAAAGGGAGATAAGGGAGAGGGCGATCAGTGCGGTCTGGTACGGTTTCATGGGCGTGGTCTTCGGATGGAACGTGGGCGCGGGTGCGGCCGAATGAGATGATAGCAATCATATGATGGCGGCGTGCAGCTGCCCGCCGGCCGGCCCCGCGTCCCGTTGCATCAGAAGGTGTGCACGACTTGCAGCGTCACGCCGTTCTTGCCCAGGAATTTGCCGTTGCGCGCGGACGTGTAGGCCGCTTCCTCGGCATTGGTAGCAACGAAGGCCAGCGTGGCCGTGGTCGCGCCCCAGGCCTTGCTCACGCCGACCTTCCAGTCCGTGTAGCTGGCGTTGGCGGAATGCTGCACGTGCTGGCGGCCGCCGTGCAGCACGATCGTGAAGCCGTTGCCGGCGTCGAGGTTCGCGCCCGCGTCCACGTAGCTGCTGTAGCGGCTGTCGACGAAGCCGAACAGGTTCGTCAGCGCGTTCGTGTACTTGAGGTAGTACGGGCCCTTGCCGACCTGGGCGTAGATCTCGCCCGTATTCCCGTTCACGAAGCCCGGCAGGTCCTTCAGGTCGTTGCCCGGGTAGATGTAGCCCAGCACCCCGACGTCATACGTAAAGCCGCCGCCCAGTTCGCCGCGCTTGCCGGCATAGACGTCCATCTCGACGTTGCCGCCGCCGCCCGCGTCCTTGGCCCAGGTGATACTGGACAGCCAGGTGCCGACATAGACGCTGGTATCCGCATCGACCCAGTCGACGCCGCCCTGGACGGCGGCATGCGTGCGCGTCTGCGAGATGCCGCGGTAGCGGTAGTCGGTGATCGCGCCCAGGTTCCAGGTGATGGGCGAGCTCGGTGCCGCGGCTTCGGGAGCGGCGACTTCCGGCGCCGCCGGAGCCGGGTTGGCTTCCTGGGCCTGGACCGTGGCCGCGGCGGCCAGCGAGATGAACGATGCGATGGTGGCGATGATGTTTTTCATGGTTTTCACTTTCGTAGGGATGAGTCGTGCCTTCGCCGTGCCCGGGGGCGCGGCGCAGCAGGTCTTCGCTGTAGTAAAGGGGGTTAGCCGATCGCTAGAGCGGCACGGCGAGGCGGTAGCCCACGCCCGTTTCCGTGATCAGGTACTGGGGTTGCGCGGGGTCGTCCTCCAGCTTGCGCCGCAGGTGCCCCATGTAGATGCGCAGGTAGTGCGCGTTGTCGATCGAGTGCTGGCCCCACACTTCGCGCAGCAGCTGCGGATTGCTGACGACGCGGCCGGCGTGCCTGGCCAGCGCCGCCAGCAACCGGTACTCGGTGGGCGCGAGGCGCACGCCGCGGCCGTCCCTGGTGACGGCATGCGCCTGCAGGTCGACGGCGACCTGGCCGAAGCGCACGACGGCCGATTGCTGTTCGCGCGCCTGTCCCTGGCGCTGGCGCCGCAGCGCCGAGCGGGTGCGCGCCAGCAGTTCCGCCGTGCCGAACGGCTTGGTCAGGTAGTCGTCGGCGCCGGCGTCGAGGGCGCGGACCTTTTCCGATTCCAGCGTGCGCGCCGACAGCACGATGACGGCCGCGCGCGACCACTGGCGCAGGTCGGCGATGAAGGCGACGCCGTCGCCGTCCGGCAGGCCCAGGTCGAGCACGACCAGGTCGGGCTGGCGCGTGCCGGCCGCCATCAGGCCCTGGCGGCAATCGCCGGCCTCGAACACCTGCCAGCCTTCGTCTTCCAGCGCGGCGCGCACGAAGCGGCGGATCTGCGCCTCGTCCTCGACGAGCAGCGCGACCGGTTTGTCATCCATGATGGTCCTCCAGCGGTTCCTCGATTTCCGGCACGGCCGGCGGTTCGCCCCGTTTCAGGGCGATGACGATGCGGGCGCCGCCGCCCGGCGCCTGCTCGGCGCGGATGGTGCCGCCGTGCGCCTCGACGATGGCGCGGCAGATGGCCAGACCCAGGCCAACGCCCGGCGTGTTCGATTCCTTCTCGCCGCGCGTGAACTTCTCGAAGATGGCTTCTTCGCGGCCGGGCGGCAGGCCAGGGCCGTTGTCGGTCACGCGCAGCTCGATCCAGTCGCCGCGCACGCGCGCATCGATCTTCACGGTGGAGCCGCGCGGCGTGTACTTGGCCGCGTTTTCCAGCACGTTGCACAGCACGCGCTCCATCAGCGGCGCGTCGAACTGCACCAGCGGCAGCTCGGGCGGCAGGCGCGTCTCCACGTGGTGGGCGGCCAGCACCTCGCGGCTGATGCGCAGCGCGCTGCCCACCACTTCCTCGACCGATTGCCAGTCCAGGTGCAGGTGCACGCCGCCGCTCTGGATGCGCGCCATGTCGAGCAGGTTGGCGACCAGGGTGCTCATGCGCAGGGCCTCGCTCTTCAGCGTGCCGGCCAGGCTCAGTTGCAGCGCCGACAGCGGCGGCGTGGAGGCCGCCAGCGATTCCGACACGCCCACCAGCAGCGTGAGCGGCGTGCGCAGGTCGTGGCCCAGCGCGGCCAGCAGCGAATTGCGCAGGCGCTCCGACTCCATGTCCACCAGCGCGCCTTGCGCGACCTCGATGTAGTGCACGCGCTCCAGCGCGATCGCCGTCACGGTCGCGAAGGTATCGAGCTGCTGGCGCTGTTCCGGCGCCAGGATGCGGTCCGGCTGTTCCGGCGCCAGCGCGAGCACGCCGCGGGTGCGCATCGGCGCCACCAGGGGCAGGTAGAACAGGGGGCTGGCGGGCAGCGTGTCGGTGCCCATGCCGGCCGGCTGCGCATGGTCGAACGCCCATTGCGCGGTGCCCGGTTCCACTTGCAGTCCGCCGGCCGACGCACTGTCCGGCACATGCAGTTTGCCGTCGTCGTCGGGCAGCAGCAGCATGGCCTCGGCACGGAAGGCGCGCGTGACGAATTCGCGCGAGGCATCCAGGATCTGCTCCGATTGCAGGGCCCCCGACAGCGTCGACGAGAACTCGTACAGCGCGCGCCAGCGGTTCTCGCGCTGCTGGGCCACGCGTACCTGGAAGCGCAGCAGGGCCGTCAGCTGTCCCGTGATCAGGCCGACGGCCAGCATGGTGCCGAAGGTGACGAGGTACTGGAAATCCGAGACGGCGAACGACAGGCGCGGCGGCACGAAGAAGAAGTCGAGCAGGGCCACGCTGATGCAGGTCGCGAGCACCGACGGCCCGCGCCCGAACAGGTAGGCCACCAGCACGGTCACCAGCAGGAACAGCATCGCGATATTGGGCAGGTCGAGCCAGGCCGACAGGCCCCAGGCCACGAGGCCCGTGCCCAGGCTGGCGCAGGCGCCGAGCAGGTAGCGAAGCGGATGCAGGTCCGGCTTCAGGCGGCGCGGCGTGCCGTCCGCGTGTCCGCGCGCCAGCAGCGCACCGACCTCGCGCGGCGGCGTCGCGACCTCGATCAGGTCGACTTCCGGCGCCAGCGCGGCCAGGCGCCGTGCCAGCAGCTTGTGCCAGGGCCGTGCCGCGCGCTGCGGACGTCCCAGCACGAGCTTCGACAGGTTGTGGCTTTCCGCATACTCGGCCAGCACCTGGGCGACGTCGCTGCCGGGCAGCACGGCGGTGACGGCACCCAGCTTGTCGGCCAGGCGCACGTTGTCGAGGATGTTCTCGCGCTGCACCTCGGACAGGCGCTGCAGCGTCGGCGTCTCGACGTAGACGGCATGCCAGCGCGCGCCCAGCTGGTTCGCCAGCCGCGCGCAGGCGCGCACCACCTGTTCGCCGGCATCGACGCCCACGCAGGCCAGCAGCACGGCGCCCGTCTTCCAGATCGCATCGATCGACTTCTCGACGCGGTAGGCGCGCACGTCGCCCTCGATGCGGTCGGCCGTGCGGCGCAGCGCCAGCTCGCGCAGCGCGATCAGGTTTCCCTTGCGGAAGAAGTTGCCGGCGGCGCGCTCGGCCTGGGCGCCCTGGTACACGCGTCCCGTGCGCAGGCGCGCCAGCAGCTCGTCGGCCGGCACGTCGACCATCACCACCTCGTCGGCGCGATCGAACACGGTGTCCGGCACCGTCTCGGCCACGCGGATGCCGGTGATGCCGCCGACCACGTCGTTCAGGCTTTCCAGGTGCTGCACGTTGACCGTCGTGTAGACGTCGATGCCGGCGTCGAGCAGTTCCTCGACGTCCTGCCAGCGCTTGCGGTGGCGCGAGCCGGGCACGTTCGAATGGGCCAGCTCGTCCACCAGCACGAGGCCGGCGCCGCTCGCGAGCGCCGCGTCGATGTCGAACTCGGGCAGGGCCTTGTCGCGGTAGACCACTTCCTTCAGGGGCAGCTGCGGCAGGCCGTCGAGCAGGCGCGCCGTCTCGCTGCGGCCATGGGTCTCGACGACGCCCACCAGCACGCTGCCGCCGGCCGCGTGCAGGCTGCGCGCCGCGCCCAGCATGGCGAAGGTCTTGCCCACGCCGGCCGAGGCGCCGAAATAGATGCGCAGCCGGCCGCGGCTGGCGCGCCGCTCCTGCTCGCGCACCTGTTCCAGCAGCATGTCCGGGTCGGGCCTGTCATTCGTCATCTTTGCCATCTTTGTGCTTACGTATCGTCGGCGCATTCGGTGGGCACATGGTGCCCACCCTACGGATTATTTTGCGGGGGCGGTCCGGTCGAGGTCCAGGTTCAGTTCCAGCACGTTGACGCGCTCCTCGCCCAGGAAGCCGGCGAGCGGATGCTCCGTATGCGCCTGGATCATCTGCTCGACGCGCGCGCGTTCGATGCCGCGCGCCTTCGCCACGCGGCCGGCCTGGTACAGCGCGGCCGCGGGGCTGACGTGGGGGTCGAGGCCGCTGGCCGACGCCGTTACCAGGTCGACGGGCACCGGGGCGCGGTTGTCCGGATCGGCGGCGCGCAGCGCCTCGATGCGGCCCTTGACGGCATCGAGCAGAGCCGGGTTCAGCGGGCCCTGGTTCGAGCCGGACGAGCCGGCTGCATTGTTCGGCATCGGGCCCGTCGCCGACGGACGGCCCCAGACGTACTGCGGCGACGTGAAGGCCTGGCCGATCAGGCGCGAGCCGCGCACCTTGCCGTCCTGGACGACGAGGCTGCCCGCCGCCTGGTCGCGGAAGGCGATGCGGGCCACGCCCGTTACCAGGGCCGGGTAGGCGGCGCCGCACAGCACGGTGAGCAGCGCCAGGCTGGCGATGGCGGGGCGGATCTGCGAAGTCATGTTCATGTGGTTCTCCTCGGTTCTGGCCAGCTTGTTCAAGCCAGATTCAGTGCGGCCAGCACCATGTCGATCAGTTTAATGCCGATGAAGGGCAGGACGATGCCGCCCAGTCCATAGACCAGCAGGTTACGGCGCAGCAGCGAGGCGGCACCGATCGCACGGTACTTCACGCCCTTCAGGGCCAGCGGGATCAGTACGACGATGATCAGCGCATTGAAGATCACGGCCGACAGGATCGCCGAGCTCGGGCTGGCCAGCTGCATGATATCCAAGGCCTTCAGTTGCGGATAGGTGGCGACGAAGGCGGCCGGGATGATGGCAAAGTACTTGGCGATGTCGTTGGCGATCGAGAACGTGGTCAGCGAGCCGCGCGTCATCAGCATCTGCTTGCCGATCTCGACGATCTCCAGCAGCTTGGTCGGGTTCGAATCCAGGTCGACCATATTGCCCGCTTCCTTGGCGGCCTGGGTCCCCGTGTTCATGGCCACGGCCACGTCGGCCTGGGCCAGGGCCGGGGCGTCGTTGGTGCCGTCGCCCGTCATCGCGACCAGGCGGCCTTCCGACTGGTACTTGCGGATCAAGGTGAGCTTGTCTTCCGGCGTCGCTTCGGCCAGGAAGTCGTCCACGCCCGCCTCGGCCGCGATGGCCGCCGCCGTCAGCCGGTTGTCGCCCGTGATCATCACGGTCTTGATGCCCATGCGGCTCAGTTCGGAGAAGCGTTCCTTGATGCCGCCCTTGACGATGTCTTTCAGTTCCACGACGCCCATCACGCGGCCGCCGTCGACCACGACCAGCGGCGTGCTGCCGCGGCGCGAGACGTCGTCGACGGCGGCGCCCACGGCCTGCGGATATTCGTAGCCCAGGCCCAGCACGTACTTGCGCATGGTGTCAGCCGCGCCCTTGCGCAGCGGGCGCTCTTCCAGGTCGACGCCGCTCATGCGGGTCTGCGCCGTGAAGGGAACGAATTCCGCTTTCAATTCCGCCATCTCGCGGGCCCGCAGGTTGAATTTCTGCTTTGCCAAGACGACGATGCTGCGACCTTCCGGCGTCTCGTCGGCCAGCGAGGCCAGTTGGGCCGCTTCGGCCAGTTCGCGTTCCGTCACGCCGGGGGCCGGGATGAAGGTCGCGGCCTGGCGGTTGCCGAGGGTGATGGTGCCGGTCTTGTCGAGCAGCAGGACATCGACGTCGCCGGCCGCTTCCACGGCGCGGCCCGAGGTCGCGATCACGTTCGACTGCATCATGCGGCTCATGCCGGCAACGCCGATGGCGGACAGCAGGCCGCCGATGGTCGTCGGGATCAGGCAGACGAGCAGGGCAACCAGCACGGTAATGGTGACGGGCGAGCTGGCCAGGCCGGCCGCTTGCGCCGCCGCCACCGAGTACAGCGAGAACGGCAGCAGCGTGGCCGTCACGACCAGGAACACGATGGTCAGGGCGACGAGCAGGATCGTCAGCGCGATCTCGTTCGGCGTCTTCTGGCGGCGCGCGCCCTCGACCATGGCGATCATGCGGTCGATGAAGGCTTCGCCCGGATTCACGGCGATCTTGATGACCAGCCAGTCGGACAGCACGCGGGTGCCGCCGGTGACGGCGGAGAAGTCACCGCCCGATTCGCGGATCACGGGTGCCGATTCGCCTGTGATGGCGGATTCGTCGACGGAGGCCACGCCCTGCACGACTTCGGCGTCGGCCGGGATGATGTCGTTCGCCTCGACCAGCACGAACATGCCCTTGCGCAGGTCGGTGGCCGGGCAGGGCAGCCACTGGGTGCCGTACTGCGGCGTCGTCAGCTTCTTGGCCATGACGGTCTGCTTCAGCGCGCGCAGCGACGCCGCCTGGGCCTTGCTGCGGCCTTCGGCCAGGCTTTCCGCGAAGTTCGCGAACAGCACCGTGAACCACAGCCACAGGCTGATGGCGAAAATGAACGCGGCCGGCGCTTCGCCGTTGCCGCGCAAGGCATCGAGCCAGAGCAGGGTCGTGATGATCGAGCCGATGTAGACGACGAACATCACGGGGCTGCGCCATTGCTGGCGCGGGTCGAGCTTGCGGAAGGCGTCGACCGTGGCCGGACCGACCAGCTTGGGATCGAACAGGGTTACGTTGGGATGTGCCATCTTATTTCACCGAGAAGAGTTGCAGGTGTTCGGCCACCGGGCCGAGCGCCAGCGCCGGGACGTAGTTCAGCACCCCGACCAGCAGCACGGCGCCGATCAAGAGGGTCACGAACAGCGGGCCGTGCGTGGGCATGGTGCCGGAGGTGACGGCCAGGCGCGGTTTCGCCGCCAGCGAACCGGCCAGCGCCAGCACCGGCACGATCATCGCGAAGCGTCCCAGCCAGATCGCCACGCCGAGCAGGCTGTTGTAGAACGGCGTGTTGGCGGATAGGCCCGCGAACGCGCTGCCGTTGTTGTTGGCGGCCGAGGTCACGGCGTACAGCATTTCCGAGAAGCCGTGCGCGCCGGGGTTGGCGATGCCGGCGGTACCTGCGTCGCTGGTCACGGCCAGCGCGGTGCCGGCCAGCACGACGATCGGAGTCACGAGGATGGCGATCGACACCATCTTCATGTCGTAGGACTGGATCTTCTTGCCCAGGTATTCCGGCGTGCGGCCGATCATCAGGCCGGCGATGAACACGCCCAGCACGGCGAACACCAGCATGCCGTACAGCCCCGAGCCGACGCCGCCGAACACGACTTCGCCGAACATCATCAGCGCCATCGGCACCAGGCCGCCCAGCGGCATCAGGGAATCGTGCATGGTGTTGACGGCGCCGCACGACGCGGCCGTGGTGACGGCGGCGAACAGGCTCGACGCGGCGATGCCGAAGCGGGTTTCCTTGCCTTCCATATTGCCGCCGGACTGGAGGACGCTCGCGGCCTGGTCCACGCCCAGGGCCTGCAGGCCCGGATGCGCCTGCGCTTCCGCCCACATGGCGACGAGCGTCATGGCGACGAACAGGATGGCCATGGCCGCGAACACGGCCCAGCCCTGGCGCGCATCGCCGACCATGCGGCCGAACGCGAAGCACAAGGCGGCCGGGATCAGGAAGATGGCGACCATCTGCGCGAAGTTGGTCAGCGCCGTCGGGTTCTCGTACGGGTGGGCCGAGTTGGCGTTGAAGAAGCCGCCGCCGTTGGTGCCGATCATCTTGATGGCTTCCTGCGACGCGACCGGGCCCATGGCGATGGTCTGCGTGGCTGCCGTCAGCGCTTCGGTGACGGGATTGCCGGCCGCATCCTTCAGCGGCTGGCCGTCCGCGCCGAGCTTCGGCTGCGTGTAGGCGACCGGATCGACGAGGACGGCTTCCTGGTACGGAGCGAAGTTCTGGATCACGCCTTGCGAGGACAGGAACACGGCCAGCAGCACCGCCAGCGGCAGCAGCACGTAGACGGTCGAGCGCACCAGGTCGACCCAGAAGTTGCCGACCGATTTGGAGGAACGCGCGGCCAGGCCGCGCACCAGCGCGAACACGACGGCGATGCCGGTGGCGGCCGAGAAGAAGTTCTGGCCGGCCAGCACCACCATCTGGCTGAAGTAGCTCATGGTCTGTTCGCCGCCATAGCCTTGCCAGTTGGTGTTGGTGACGAAGCTCAGCGCGGTATTGAACGAGGAGTCCGGCGACACATTCGCCAGATCCTGCGGATTGAAGGGCAGGAAGGCTTGCAGGCGCTGCACGGCATAGGTGAGCAGGGCGCCGGCGCCGCTGAACAGCATCAGGGCGAACGCATAGGTTTTCCAGCCCATGCCCTGGTCCGGCTTGACGCCGGCGACGCGGTAGCACAGGCGCTCGAGCGGCGCCAGCCACGACAGGCCGGGCACCCGGCCGCCGCTGCCGACGGCGGCGAGCACGCGGCCCAGCGGCAGCGCGAGCAGCGTCACGACGGCCAGGAAGACCGCGAGGAGCAGGATGGCATCGGTATTCATCACAGGTTCTCCGCGTTCAGCAGCGCGACGACGAGGTAGGCGAGGACGGCCGCCGCGGCCAGGCCCACGCCCCAGTAGATTGCGTTCACGATGTGCCCCCCAGCTTGTCGCAGGCGTGGGCCAGGCCGCAGATCAATACCGTCAAGGCGACGGTTGCGGCGATGTATAGAATGTCCATCTTTCCCTTCCAGGATGGTTGTTGACGACCATGCCAGTGTGGAAGGGGAGCGCGAAAATGGGCGTAAACAGTTGCCGGTCAGGTATATATGCCGTGTAAACGGCGGCGCGCCCCTGTAAAATATTGTTGTTTATGGGCAACCTGTTGTTAGCCAGTCAGCGACTTAGTGCAATTTCTCTAGCAGAATATTGTGACGCCGCGACAGTCAAAATGTCACAGCTGCCCTATCCGCATATTCCCAGAGACGATGCCCGATTCCGCCAACCACATCACCGACCGCCTCGAACGCCTGGACCGCCTGCGCCGGCCCATACTGGTCCGTTCGATCGTCCTGCTGGCCGGCTTCTGCGCGCTGCTGATCGGCCTGCACGGCTGGAGCCTGTGGGCCTCGCGCCAGCACCAGTTGAAGGAAACCGGCATCAGCACGGAAAACATGGCAAGGGCACTGGCCTCGCATGCCGAACGCTCGATCAAGGTCGGCGGCGCGATCCTGGCCGAGATCGTCGAGCGGGGAGAGCACGATTCCCTCGACGGTGCCAGCGGAGAGCGCATCCATGCGCGCATGCAGACGATGGTGGCGCACACGCCGGAACTGCAGGAGGTCTTCATCTACGGCCCGGACGGCGCGCGCCTGGCCAGTTCGCTGCCCCGGCTGGTCAAGGGCAATAATTCCGACCGTCCGTATTTCCAGTACCACAAGACGCATACGGACCGTGGCGTGCTGGTCGGCAAGCCGATCTACAGCCGCTCCAGCGGCGTGCTGGCGATTCCCCTGTCGCGCCGCATCGACCGTCCCGACGGCAGCTTCGGCGGCGTGGCGATGGCGTCGCTCAAGCTGCAGTTCTTCGGCAAGTTCTACAACAGCTTCGACGTCGGCCCGTCCGGCACGATCCTGCTGATGCTGGACGACGGCACGCTGCTGTACCGGCGTCCGTTCAAGGAAGCCATGGTCGGCACCAGCGTCGCCAACGGACCCGTGTACCAGCTGTACCAGAAGCACGGTCCGGTCGGGACGGCCATGCTGGTGTCGAACATCGACGGCATCGAGCGCCTGTACAGCTACCGCCACCTGGACGGCTTTCCCATGATCGTGGCGACGGCCCAGGCCAAGTCCGAGATCCTGGCCGGGTGGTGGGTCGCCGTGATCAAGATGAGCTGCGTGGTGCTGTTCGCGGTGGCCGTGCTGGCCTGGGGCGGCAAGCGCATGATCGGGCAATTGCGCGTGCGCGAGGCGCTCGAGGACGAGCTGCGCCGCGCCCGCACCTCGCTCGAAGTGCACAATATCTCGCTGCGCGTGCTGGCCGACAGCGACGGCCTGACGGGCCTGGCCAACCGGCGCCGTTTCGAGGAAACGCTGGCGAGCGAACACGAGCGCGCGCGGCGCAGCCGCAGGCCGTTCTCGCTGATCCTGACCGACGTCGACTTCTTCAAGAAGTTCAACGACCGCTACGGCCACGTGGCGGGCGACGAATGCCTGCGCCTGGTGGCAAAGGCGATCGCCAGCGGCCCGCACCGGCCGGCCGACCTGGCGGCGCGCTACGGCGGCGAGGAATTCGCCGTGATCCTGCCGGACACGGACCTCGACGGCGCCCGCGCCGTGGCGGAGAAGATCCGCATGGCGGTCGAAGCGCTCGAGATCCCCCATGCCGACAGCCCGACCGGCATCGTCACGCTGAGCCTGGGCGTGTATACGGGCTACACGGCCATCGACGGCAGCGACGTGCCGTGCGACTGGACCGCGGCTGCCGACGGCATGCTGTACCAGGCCAAGGCCGGCGGACGCAACCGCGTGGCGGCACGCACCAAGGTGGCCGCGGCCGCCTGACCGGTGCCGCGCAGGCGTGCGGCGAGGGCAGGGCGACGGGCATACCATGGTCACCGGTCACATCTTCTTACAAATATCGCTTGCTATTCGATAGTGTGCGATTTAATATTCAACCCATGGACGCCAACAACACATCGACGAAACAGGCAGCCGCAGGATCCCGGAAACCTCCGGTTCTCGACGACCTGCTGTGCTTCACGCTGTACTCGACGGGCCTGGCGATGAACAAGGTATATCGCAAGGCCTTGCGCAAGCTGGACCTGACCTACCCGCAGTACCTGGTGTTGATGGTGCTGTGGGAGAAGGACGAGCTGACCGTATCCGAGATCGGTGCGCGCCTGTTCCTCGATTCGGCCACGCTGACGCCGCTGCTCAAGCGGCTGGAAGCGGCCGGACTGGTGAGCAGGGCCCGCTCGGCCGCGGACGAGCGCCAGGTCGTGATCAGCCTGACGACAGCGGGCCGCGCCATGCAGGACGAAGCGGGCGCGATCTTCGACGAGGTGCTGTGTGCCACGTCGTGCACGCCGGGCGAGTTGAACGTCATCAAGCAGCAGCTCGAAGGGCTGCGTGCGAAACTGGCGGATAACGCCTGAGGGCCGGCAACAGCCCGCAGGCGTCCATGAAATATATAGTGCGCTATTTAATAGCGAGCTAAGAGCAAATAAGTAGTGTGCTATTAAATAGCGTTTATAGGTAGTAAAGCAAAAGAAGTCAACATCGACCACCCATGACATCGAAAGGAACCACCATGAAAACCGTCGCCACCATCCTGTCCGCATCCCTGTTCGTCATCGGCGCCCAGTCCGCCATCGCCGCGCCGGCCGCCGAGCACCAGACCCAGGCCTTCCTGAACGCGCTGAACGGCAGCGGCGGCAAGCCGATGGAGCAGCTGAGCCCGCAGGAAGCACGCCAGGTGCTGGTCGGTGCCCAGAAATCGGTGCAGGTGGACCTGTCCGGCGTGGACGTCAGCAACCGCACGATCACCCAGGACGGCCAGAAGGTCGACCTGACCGTCGTCCGGCCGCACGGCGCCAAGGGCGCGACCCCGGTCTTCATGTTCTTCCACGGCGGCGGCTGGGTGCTGGGCGATTACCCGACCCACGCCCGCCTGGTGCGCGACCTGGTGAACTATTCCGGCGCCACCGCCGTGTTCGTGAACTACACCCCGTCGCCGGAAGCGAAATACGGCGTGGCGATCAACCAGGCCTATGCCGCGACCAAATGGGTCGCCGCCAACGGCAAGGACATCAATGTCGACGGCAGCCGCCTGGCCGTGGCCGGCAATAGCGTCGGCGGCAATATGGCCGCCGTCGTCAGCCTGATGGCGAAGGACAATGGCGCACCGAAGATCCGCTACCAGGTCCTGCTGTGGCCGGTGACCGACAACAACTTCGAGACGGCGTCGTACAACGAGTTCGCCACCAACCACTTCCTCACGAAGAACATGATGAAATGGTTCTGGGATAACTACACGACCGATGCCGCCAAGCGCAACGAAACTTACGCCTCGCCGCTGCGTGCCACGACCGAGCAACTGAAAGGCTTGCCGCCGGCCCTGGTGCAGACCGCCGAGCTGGACGTGCTGCGCGACGAAGGCGAAGCGTATGCGAAGAAACTGGATGCCGCCGGCGTGCCCGTGACCGCCACCCGCTACAACGGCATGATCCACGACTACGGCCTGCTGAACCCGCTGGCCAAGGTGCCGGAAGTGCAGTCGGCGCTGCTGCAGGCGGGGACCGAGCTGAAAGTGCACCTGAAATAAAGTGGAAAGGGTGCGTCACCCGCACCCCGTATCAACGTCGCCCCTGCGCAGGCAGGGGCCCAAGTTTCCAGCGTCGTCGCAACGCACGCAGAGATTGGGCCCCTGCCTTCGCAGGGGCGACGGTTTCTCGGCCGGTGGTCTCCTCGACATGCATATTCATTTACAACTTGTTAAAAATTAGTCCGCTCATGTTCTACAATTAAACGGTACGCTTACGTCGATAATTCCTAGAACGGAGAGAAGACGATGCACGCCACCGGCCTTGCCGCCGCCATCCTGTTTGCCACGGGCAGCGCCCACGCCCAGACGACGATTCCCGAACCGGCACCTTCGCCGGTCCTGCTGCCGCAGCCGGCAGCGGCGCTGTCGTCGACCCCGCTGCTGTCGCAGCCCTTCGCGAAGATCCAGCCGACCTCGCGCACCTACCTGAAGAACCTGGCCGAGCCGGACCGCATGCCGCGCGACCCGGCCGCCTTCGGCCGCTACGTCACCGATCCGCGCCTGCTCGCCGGCGTGCAGCTGACGCCGTTCATCGCATTGGAGGGCGGCTACGTCAACCTGTATGACCGCGGCACGTTCCTGGCCAGTTACGCCCGCCCGGAAGAGGCGAACGGCGCGTTGAACGTGAAGGGCATGCAGACCCATGCGGCCGCCAAGGTCACGATCCCGGCGGGCGACCGCTGGGAAGCCTTCGGCAAGGTCGGCGTGGCCTACAGCGAGTACAAGCATCGCGATGAGCTGCACAGGTCGGTACAGGAAGCCGATACGGGCGTGTACGCGGGCGCCGGCGCGAAGTACAAGCTGAGCGAGAAGGCGTCCGTCTCCGGATCGGTCGAGCGCTACGGCAACAGCGACCGTTGGGGGCCGAACACCAACAACAACAGCATCAAGGCCAAGGTGAGCCTCGGTTTCTGAGCGTCCGATTCGGGTCGTCGATTCAGGTCGTCGATTCAGGTCTTCATTTGTATTTGCATAAGCTTGTTCGAAATAAATCGTTCCGGCAGTGCGGTCCCGTTTGTTAAAGTCCGCGTCCCAAAAAGGACTTACTACAACAAGCATGAAGACCAAGCATCTGCTGGCCGCCTTATCCGGCGTGCCGCTCGCGGGCCTGCCGTACATCGCGCAGGCCCAGACCGAACCCGCCGCGGCTACCGCCGTCGTCACCACCGCTGCCACCTCGGCCGCGCCCGCATCCGTCGTCGTCACCGGTTCGCGCATAGCGCGCGCCGGCCTCGAAGGCCCGTCGGCCGTCACCGTCCTCAAGGGCGAGGACATCACGCGCCAGGGCTACAAGAACGTATTCGACGCGCTCAACAACCAGGTGCAGAACAGCGGCTTTACCCAGGGCGCCGACTTCGGCAATACCTTCACGCCGTCGGCCAACACGATCAGCCTGCGCGGCCTTGGCCCCAACCACACGCTGATCCTGCTGAACGGCCGCCGCCTGGCCGACTTCCCCGTCGCCTACGACGGCACCGTCAACTTCACCAACCTGGCGAACATCCCGTCCTCGATCGTCGAACGCATCGAGATCCTGTCCGGCGGCGCCTCCGCGATCTACGGCTCGGACGCGATCGCCGGCGTCGTCAACATCATCCTCAAGAAGCAGTTCGACGGCATCGACGTCAACGTCAAGGCCGGCGGCACCACGCGCGGCGGCGGCGCAGAGCGTCGCCTGCAGGTGACGGGCGGCCGCCAGTTCGACCGCCTGTCGACCGTGTTCTCGCTGGAGCTCGACGACCGTAACCCGATCGCCGCCACCCAGCGCGACTTCATGGCCACGCGCCAGGGCACGCCGACCAATGTGCTGTCGCGCCGCGATGCCACCACCAATCGCTACATCGACCAGGACTGCGCCCAGGTAGGCGGCCTGTTCGGCGGCAGCGTGGGCAACTACGCTTCGCGCACCGGCAACTACTGCGCCAGCAACAAGGTCAGCCCGACCTACTGGTCCGTGCAGACCCAGAACCTGAGCAAGAACGCGTTCGGCAGCGCGACCTACGAACTGAACGACGACACCACGCTGTTCGCCGACATCCTGCTGGGCCGCAACGACACGCAGAACAATACGCGCGGCCCGTCCTGGACGTCGTCCTCGACCAACGGCAGCTATTTCCTGAACCGGAATACGGGCCACTATGAAGCGTGGACCCGTACCATGTCGCCGGAAGAGATGGGCGGCGTGTCGCGCTACAACCGCCACTGGCACGACGAATCGGCCGCCGCCTCGCTGGGCGCGCGCGGCCGCTTCACGGGCACGAGCTGGAAATGGGAAGCGGGCTACAGCGCTTCCTGGTACGAGAGCAAGAGCCAGACGCCGCGCGCGCTCGCCAACATCGACAGCTTCTTCCTGGGACCCAAGCTGGGCGTCGACGGCAACGGCATCGCGATCTACGCGCCGGACCCGGCACGCCTGGCGCGTCCGCTGACGGCCGCGGAATTCGACGGCATCACGGGCCAGGCGCAGAGCGACGACGAATCGTGGACGCACACGCTGTCCGCCAGCGCCAACGGCGAAGTGCTGCAGCTGCCGGCGGGCCCGCTGCAGGTGGCGGCCGTCGTCGAGGCGGGCCGCCAGGGCTTCTCGAACCGCCCGGACGCACGCATCAACCAGGGCTACTTCAACCTCGCCACGACGAGCGACGTCACGGCCGGCACGCGCACGCGCTACGCCGCCGGCGCCGAAGCGAACATCCCCGTGACGAAGATGCTGACGGCCACCGTGGCCGGCCGTTACGACCGTTACGAATTCGCCGAGCGCGACAGCGGCAAGTTCACCTACAACGGCGGCCTGGAACTGCGCCCGACGAAGGCCCTGCTGGTACGCGCCAACTACGCGACGAGCTTCCGCGCGCCGGACATGAACTACATCTACAAGGCGCGCGGCACGGGCTATTACTCGTCCACGACCGACTACTACCGCTGCGGCCTGGCGGGCCAGCCGCTGGCAAGCTGCGACTACCGCAACGTGTCGCCGGGCGCCGACTACGTCCAGTACGGCAGCGCCGACCTGAAGCCGGAGAAGGGCAAGTCCTACGGCGCCGGCATCGTGTGGTCGCCGAGCGCCGCCTTCGATGCGTCGATCGACTACTGGAACATCCGCATCGACGACCTGGTGCGCAACCTGGACGCCGACCAGCTGCTGCGCGACGAAGCGGCCTGCCGCCTGGGCACGCAGGACATCGGCTCGCCGACGTGCGTCGACGCGATCTCGCGCATCACGCGCTTCGCGGCGAATTCGCCGGTGCGTCCGGGCGAGATCAAGGAAATCCGCGTCAACCCGATCAATGCGGCCCAGCAGGAAAGCAGCGGCATCGACGTCAGCGCGAAGTACGCGCTGCGTACCGCCGCCTACGGCACCTTCACGCTGCGCGGCAACTACTCGAAGACGCTGACGCGCCGCTCGCGCCAGTTCGCCGGCGACACCGTCAAGGACGACCTGCATGCGCTGGACAGCCAGGACTGGCCGGACAAGCTGGCGGCGAGCCTGAACTGGGACCAGGGCCCGTGGTCGGCGACGCTGTTCGCCACGCGCTACGGCAAGATCCCCAACCAGGCGCAGACCGATTACATCTCGCCGTCCACGCTGTTCAACACGAGCGTCGTGGTCCGCGTCACGGATCGCCTGACCGTATCGGCGATCGTCAACAACGTCTTCAACCGCATCAAGTACGACAGCACGGGGGGCTGGCCGAACTACGCGGTGGGCAACTACAGCCCGGCGGGACGGACGGGGTGGGTGGAGTTGAACTACCACTTCCTGTGATCGTGCATGGTGGGCACATGGTGCCCACCCTACGGTCCCGGACGGTACACGCGGCCCGTAGGGTGGGCATCACATGCCCACCGATCGCAGCGAACAGAAAAAAGGCGGGACCGAAGTCCCGCCAAGAGGGTACAGCAGATAGAACCTTGTGCGCTCAGAAGCGGTAGTTCAGCGACGCTTCCCACGCCCTGCCGAACAGGGGACGTGCATTGATCGGCCCCGTGCTCGCGCCCACGAGGCGCGAATTGCCTTCCGTCAGACCGAGCTCGTTGGTCACGTTCGTCCCCGTCAGGCGCAGTTCCAGGCGGTCCGAGATCTCGGCCAGCACGCCGATGTCCAGCGTGTCGTATTTCGGCAGGTATTGCGTATTGGCCTGGTCGGCCCAGCGCGCGCCGATATGCGAATACGTGCCGTAGAACTTCAGTGCGTAGTCGCCGATGGGCAGGCGGTAGCTGGGCGAGAAGCGGTACTGGAACTTCGGCTGGCGCTGCACCTGATTGCCGGCGATCGCCGGATTGTCCTTGTACGTCGAATCCTGCCAGTCGCCCGTCAGCTGCAGCTGCAGGCCCGCCAGCGGGCGCACCGCCAGTTCGAATTCCACGCCCTTGCCCTCTGAACCGCTCACCGAATACAGGATGTCTGTCGTCGTGATCTGCTGGAACGAGATGCCCTTGAAGTCGGTCCAGAACGCGTTCACGTAGGCGCTGTAGACCGGCGTCGCCGTCTTGAAGCCGACTTCGTACTGCGTCACCTTCGGATTCGGGATGCGGTTGCGGTCATTCAGCACGGCCTGGCTTCCGGCATTGCGCATGTCGTCGAAGTAGATGAAGGTGTGGCCCTGGTTGGCGCGCACGAACACGCTCAAGTTCTTCGTCAGTTTGTACAGGCCGCCCACCGTGAAGGAGTTGGCGGAGTCATCGCGCGCATAGCGGGTGAAGGTCCCGTCCGGCATCGAGGTGCCGTTGTTGTACACGGTCAGCGGATTGTTGTCGGTGTCGCCCGTCATCTGGTTCGAGACGGAGCCGGACAGGCTCTGCTTCTCGTGGCGCATGCCCGCGTCGACCTTGATGCGGTCGTTGATGCGCCATTCGTCGGCGATGAAGACCGCCTTGTTGTCGCCGTCGTAGGACGCGATCGGGGCGTAGTTGACGTTGCCGTCGGTGCCGCGGTTCGACACGATCACGCCATTGTCCAGGCGCGCGTCGATCAGGCGCGCGTTGGGCGTGGCCGTCATCAGGTGGCTGTTGCCGAGGTACCAGGTGTCGCGCGATTTGTAATCGGCATAGTAGCCGCCCACGGTCAGCGTGTGGTCGCGGCCGATGTCGCGGCTGACGCGCAATTCGTCGGTGAAGGAGCGCAGCTTCTTCTCGACGGCCCACAGGCCGGCCTGCACCACCTGCTGGTCGGCGGCGATGGCGCCGCCGCCGTTCGTGTAGGTGAGCGCGCCGCCGCTGGCGGGGCGGCCGGCTGCGGCCAGCGCCGCCGCATTGCCGTTGGCCGACGCGATCGATTGCGCCAGGTAGTCGGCGGCCGTGAGCGGATTGTTCCCGGTGAACATGGCGATCGTGTTCAGGTCGCCCTTGAAATAATTCAACTTGTTGGACACGTCCCAGCCGTTCAACTTCTGCTGGTACTCGGCGCCGAGCAGCGTCGATTTCAGGCCGCGGCCGTCGCCCAGGTCGTAGTTCAGCGTCTTGCCCGGCGCCGCCTCCACGGTGAAGTGGCGCAGTTCGTTGCTCATCAGGGTGCCCGTGAGCGGATCGAAGCCCGGGAAGGACGAGATGGTGCGGCCCCCGTTGGACGAGATCAGCGGCACGCCCGTGTAGAAGGCGTTCTTGTCGTCCGTGTGGCGCGCATAGACGGTCAGTTCGCCGCCGTCGAGCTTGCGCGTCAGCGATGCGGACAGCTGGCCGCCGTCGTCGGCCGGGAAGCCGGCATCGCGCACGCCGTCGGTCTTGCGGTAAAAGCCGCCGATCATGCCGTACCAGCCTTCGGCCAGCTTGCCGCTGTAGACGCCGTCGACGCGGCGCAGGCTGCCCGTGCCCGTCGTGACGCGGATATTCCCTTCGGGCGTATCGCCGCCTTTCTTCATGATGAAGTTCATCGTGGCGCCCGGCTGGCCGACGGAATAGATGGTGCTCGGGCCGCCGCGCAGCACCTCGACGCGTTCGATGGTGTCGTCCAGGCGGAACGCCGACGAGCCTTCGAAGAAGGACAGCACGGGCACCGGATAGATCGGGTTGCCGTTCAGCTGCACCGAGACGAACGGCGAGTCGCTGCCCGACGGGAAGCCGCGTACCTCGATATTGGCGCCGGCCTGGCCGCCCGTCGCTTCCGCGTACACGCCCGGCACGATCTTGAGCACGTCCGCCGTGCTGCTGGGGGCGGCCATCTTGAGCTGTTCCTCGGTGGCGGCCGTGATCGAGAAACTGGTGTCGATCCTGCGCGTGCCGCTGGCCGAGGCCGTGCCCGTCACGACGACCTGCTGGATCTCTTTCTGGACGTCGGCGGACGGGGCGGCCTGCTGCGGGGGAGAGGATTCCTGGGCCGCGACGTGCGCATGCAGCGCGAGGGTGGCGACGGCGAGCGCGACGGCGTGCAGCCGCGGGAACTGGACTGGCGTATTCATCGGATTGTCTCTCTTATGGATGAGGATGGTCAGGGGCGTCTCCTCCCCTGCAGCTTGACTATTTTGCATGTTGGTCAAGCAAGTCGGCACATTGAATCATCGAATTGTTATCGATGTCAATCGTATTGTTATCGATGTCATTTTTTGTCGACAGCACAACGGAATCTGGCATAATGCGATCCGGGCTACACCTTTCATTGACGGAACACATGGCGCAGCAACGCGAAAAACCGGCGGCAACCGACACGGCATTGACGATGGAAGACCTGGCGAAGATCGCGGGCGTGTCGACGATCACGGTGTCGCGCGCGCTGCGCGACAGCCCGCTGGTGACGGAAAAGACGCGCGAAAAGGTCCGCAAAATCGCGGCCGAGCAGGGCTACCGCTTCAACGTCAGCGCGCGCAACCTGCGCATGGGGCGTTCGTATTCCGTCGCCGTCGTCGTCGAGATGACGCCCGTGAAGGGCCGGCCCATGTCGGACCCGTATCCGCTCGAGCTGCTGGGCGGCATCACCCAGGAATTGACGACGGCCGGCTACAGCGTCGTGCTGACCTCGCGCCAGTTGCTGGATACGGCGCCGGTGCAGGGTGCCGATGGCCTGATCCTGCTGGGGCAGGGCTCGCACGGCGAGGCGGTGCGCGCGCTGCAGGGTTCCACCGTGCCGCTGGTCGTGTGGGGCGCCCCGGCGCCTTCCGCCGACTACGTCGTCGTCGGCAGCGACAACCGCAAGGGCGGTGCCAGCGTGGCCGAGCGCTTCCTCGAGCAGGGCCGGCGCCGGCTCGTGTTCGTCGGCGACGTCGACCACGCCGAGGTGCAGGAGCGCTGCGCCGGCTTCATCGACGCGCTGTCGGGCCGCGCGCCCGTGCATATCCTGCGCCCCAAGGCCTTCACCTTCGAGGCGGGCTTCGAATGCGTGCGCGCGTTGCTCAAGAAGAAGTCCGGCCACGCCAGCGACGGCCTGTTCGCCGCCAGCGACCAGCTGGCGATGGGCGCCATCCGCGCGCTCACCGAGGCGGGCCTGCGCGTGCCCGAGGATATTTCCGTGATCGGCTACGACGACACGCCCGGCGCCGCCAGCTTCGTGCCGCCGCTGACCAGCGTGCACCAGTACCTGCGCGACGGCGGCGTGCTGCTCGCGCAAAAGATGCTGCAGATGATCGAGGGGCAGCACGACGTACGCTCCGAGATGCTGCCCACTAACCTGATCGTGCGCCAGACCTGAACGGCGCGCCCATCGTATGAAACAAGAGACCGCACACAAGGACATCGCCGTGGAAAATGACATCGATAACATGCCGACCCTGGCGCTCGCACCGGAACCCTGGTGCATCCGCGAGCGCGCCGTCGATCCCGCGCGCGCCTTCCTGCACGAGACCCTGTTCACGCTGGGGAACGGCTATATCGGCATGCGCGGCACGCCGGAGGAGGGACACGGGCCGGGCGCCGCCGGCGCCGGCACGCTGGAAGGCACCTACCTGAACGGCTTCTACGACACCGAATCGATCCAGTATCCGGAAAATGCCTACGGCCTGGCCCGTACCAACGAATTCATGCTCAACGTCCCGAACGCCAAGCGCGTGACGGTGATCGTCGACGGCGAACCGGTCACGCTGGAGACGGGCAAGGTGCTGGCCTACGAGCGTCTGCTGGACTTCCGCACCGGCGTGCTGGAACGCCGCGTCGAATGGGAGACCGCGACCGGCAAGCGCCTGCGCATCGCCAGCCGGCGCCTCGTCTGCCTCGACCGCAAACATGTGGCCGCGCTGGAAGTGGCGGTGACGCCGCTGAACTTCTCGGGCCCGGTCCGCATCGTGTCCGACGTCGACGCGGCCGTGACGAACATGCAGGCCGGCGACGATCCGCGCGTGGGGTCGGCGATCACGGGCCCGAGCCTGCAGCTGGCCGGGTGCGAGGTCGGTGCCAGCGACGTGCTGGTGCTGCAGCGCACCCGCCACAGCGGCTTCCTGCTGGCCACGGCCACCGACGCGCTGCTCGACGGCGCCGAGGCGCGCGTCGAGCCGCTCGCCGGCGGCCACGCATTCGCCGTCGAGGCGCGTGCTGGCGCCACCGCCGTGTTCCACAAATTCATCGCCTACGCCAGCTCGCGCGACGTCGACGAGGCGCAGGTGGCATCCCACGCGCGCGCCGAACTGTCCGCCGCCCGCGCCGCCGGATTCGAGGCGCTGGTGCGCGAGCAGGCCGCCTGGCTGGACGACTTCTGGCGCGAAGCGGACGTCGTCATCGACGGCGACGACGCGCTGCAGCAGGGCGTGCGCTTCAACCAGTTCCACCTGCTGCAGTCGGTCGGACGCGACGGCAAGACGAATATCGCCGCCAAGGGCGTGACGGGGGAGGGCTACGAAGGCCATTATTTCTGGGACACGGAAATCTACGTCTTCCCGTTCTTCCTGTTTTCGCGTCCCGAGATCGCCAGGGCGCTGCTGCAGTACCGCTACGACATCCTGCCGCAGGCACGCGCGCGGGCGCGCCAGATGGCCCATGCGCGCGGCGCGCTGTACCCGTGGCGCACCATCGCGGGCGAGGAGTGCTCCGCCTACTACCCGGCCGGCACCGCCCAGTACCACATCAATGCCGACGTCGCCTACTCGATCCGCCTGTACCTGCTGGCCACCGGCGACTTCGACTTCATCGCGCAGTACGGCGCCGAGATCCTGCTGGACACGGCCAGGATCTGGCTGGGCCTCGGAGCGTACGACCGCGCGGGACGCTTCTGCATCAACGAGGTGACGGGGCCCGACGAATACACGGCCCTCGTCAACAACAACTACTACACGAACGCGATGGCGCGCATGCACATGACGTTCGCGGCCGACATGGCCGCACGCCTGCGCGCCGAGCGTCCCGCCGACTACGAGCGCGTGGCCGCCGCCATCGGCCTGGAAGGGGCCGAGATCGACGCGATGCGCGCCGCCAGCGCCGCCATGCGCCTGCCCTACGACGAGGCGCTGGGCATCCACGAGCAGGACGACAGCTTCCTGTCCAAGAAGCGCTGGGACTTCGCCGCCACGCCGGCGGACAAGTACCCGCTGCTGCTGCATTACCACCCGCTCGTGATCTACCGCCACCAGGTCTGCAAGCAGGCCGACGTGGTGCTGGCGCTGCTGCTGCTGTCGAACGAATTCTCGCTGGACGACAAGCGCCGCGACTTCGACTACTACGAAGCCGTGACGACGCACGATTCCTCGCTGTCGTCCTGCATCTTCAGCATCGTCGCCGCCGAGGTGGGCTACCGCGACAAGGCCTATGCCTACTTCATGGAGACGGCGCGCCTGGACCTGGACAATACCCACGCCAACACCGAGTACGGCGTGCACACGGCAGCCATGGCCGGCACCTGGCTGGGCGTCGCCTACGGCTTCGGCGGCATGCGCCTGGACGAAGGCGGCCTGCGCTTCGCGCCCACGTTGCCGCAGCGCTGGAACGGCTACCGCTTCAAGGTGCACGTGCGCGGCGCCTTGCTGGAAGTGGCCGTCGACGCCGGCGGCGCCGACTACCGCCTGCTTGCAGGCGACAGGCTGGCGCTGGCCCACCACGGCCGCGTCTTCGAACTCGGTACCGGACACGCATCGACGCGCATGGAGAACCTCGCATGAACACCCCGAACACCCCGAATACCCCGAACACCCCGAATACTCGTTTCAAGGCAGTCGTCTTCGACCTGGACGGCGTCATCACCGACACCGCCCGCTACCACTACCTGGCCTGGAAGCGCCTGGCCGACGGCATCGACACGCCGTTCGACGAGGCCTTCAACGAAGAACTGAAGGGCATCGACCGCATGGGATCGCTGGAACTGATCCTGGCGCGCGCGCCGCGCGTCTTCGATGCCGGCGAAAAGCTGGCGCTGGCCGACGCCAAGAATCGCCATTACCAGGAGCTGGTGGCGACGATGACGCCGAAGGACCTGCTGCCCGGCGCCCTGGCGGCGCTGGAACAGGTGCGCGCCGCCGGCCTGAAAATCGGCCTCGCATCGGTCAGCAAGAACGCGTTCACGGTGCTGGACCGCCTGGGCATCCGCGACCGCTTCGACGACGTGGTCGATGCCGCCACCGTCCTGCGCGGCAAGCCGGATCCGGAAATCTTCCTGACCGCTGCCGAGCACCTGGGCGTGGCGCCCGCCGATTGCCTGGGCGTGGAAGACGCGGCTGCCGGGGTGGCGTCGATCAAGGACGCGGGCATGTTCGCCGTCGGCGTCGGCGACCCGCAGGTGCTGGCGCGGGCCGACCGGATCATCCGCTCGATGGAGGAGTTCGATCTGCTCGCATACTGAAGAGCGCGCCGCTGAAGCGCCGTAACGGTCATCATAAAAAATACTGGAGACACCGTTGAACAAGCATCGCATCCTGCTGGCCTTATTCCTCATCTACTTCGTGTTCGCCATCCTGCTCAACAGCGTGGGAACGGTGATCCTGCAGATGATCCACAACTACGGCATCGACAAGGGCGCGGCCAGCGTCCTCGAAGGGTTCAAGGACCTGCCGATCGCCGTCGTCTCCTTTCTCGTCGCCGCCAGCCTGCCGCGCTTCGGCTACCGCAAGGCGATGCTGGTCGCGCTGGCCATCGTGGCGTGCGCCACGCTGGCGATGCCGCTGGTGCCCGGCTTCGCCACCGCCAAGCTGCTGTTCCTGTGCGTGGGCGTGGCGTTCGCGCTGGCCAAGGTATCCGTGTACGCCAGCATCGGCCTCGTCGCGCGCGACCCCAGGCACCATGCCGGCATCACCAATACGCTGGAAGGCTTCTTCATGGTCGGCGTGCTGAGCGCCTACTGGATCTTCGGCCTGTTCATCGATTCGGCGAATCCGCGCTCGACGGGCTGGCTGAACGTGTACTGGGTCCTGTCGGCCCTGTGTGCCGCCACCTTCCTGCTGGTGCTGGCCACGCCCTTCGACGAAAGCGCGGCCGCGGCGCCGCACAGCCGCGGGCCGGCCGCCGACTTCGTCGCCATGCTGCGCCTGTTCCTGCGGCCGCTGGTGTGCGTGTTCGTGCTGACCGCATTCCTCTACGTGCTGGTCGAGCAGGCGCTCGGCACCTGGCTGCCCACCTTCAACAACGAGATCCTCAAGCTGCCCACGGCGATGAGCGTGCAGGTGACCAGCATCTACGCGGCTTGCCTGGCGCTGGGGCGGTTGTCGGCAGGGTTCGTGATGCGCCGCCTGAACTGGTATCCGGTGCTGTCCTGCTGCATGCTGGCGATGGGCGCGATCGTGCTGCTGGCGCTGCCGCTGGCGCGCGACATCGCCCACGACCCGCACGTCGGCTGGTCGTCGGCGCCCATCGCCGCCTTCCTGTTCCCGCTGATCGGCCTGTTCATGGCCCCGATCTACCCGGGCATCAATTCCGTGATGCTCAGCTCCCTGCCGCGCCATCAGCATGCGCCGATGACGGGACTGCTGGTGATCTTCTCGGCGCTGGGCGGGACGACCGGCTCGCTGATCACGGGCTATGTGTTCGGCCGCTTCGACGGGCATTTCGCGTTCTACCTGACGCTGGTGCCGATGGTGCTGATGCTGGGGAGCCTGTACCTGTTCAAGCGGCAGGTGGAAAGGGTGCCTGCGCAGGCGCTGGAGGTGGTGGCGGAAACGGCTTGATACCGTCGTTCCCGCGCAAGCGCACTGCTGTCCAGGATAATCGCTACGCTCTGCAATAAGACGCGTCATAGATAAACCCGTCGTTCCCGCGAAGGCGGGAACCCATGCTGAGGTCCCGAAGTCATTCCGTTAATAAGAGCCCGTCGTCTTCAACATACGGAATTCGGTTGCTCAGTATGGATTCCCGCCTTCGCGGGAATGACGATGCTTTTTTCGCGAATAATATTCCGGACGCCAGTGCGCGCAAGCGGGAACGACGGTGTCAAGGATTATCGCATCCCGGCTCCGCCTGTTGCGGCGCTGCGCTCTGCGCCAGCAGCAGGTCGCTGAAATCCTCCGCCCGCATCGGCTTGCCGATCAGGTAGCCCTGCAGCACGTCGCAGCCCGTCGAGCGGATCGCCGCCTTCTGCGCCTCCGTCTCGATGCCCTCGCAGATCACCGACAGCTTGAGCGACTTGGCGAAGGCGATCACGCCGTTGACGATGTCCAGGCAGCGCCGGTCCGCCTCGATCTCGGCGACGAAGGAACGGTCGATCTTGATGGCCGTGATGGGGAACTGGCGCAGGTAGGTCAGGTTCGAGTAGCCGGTGCCGAAGTCGTCGAGCGCGATGTGGAAGCCTTCTTCCTGCAGCGTGCGCAGCACGGCCGCGGCCTTGTCGATGTCCTGCATCAGCATGCTCTCCGTGACTTCGAGCTTGATGCACTCGGGGTCCAGGCCATAGCGGTTGACGAGGTTCTTCAACAGGGGCGGCAGGTTCTCGTCGGTGAGCTGGCGCGGCGAGACGTTGACGGCCATGCGCAGCCGGTAGCCCAGCAATTCCCACTCGCGCGCCTGGCGGCAGGCTTCCTCGCAGACCCAGGCCCCCACCGCCGAGATGGCCGGCGAATCCTCCAGCATCGGCAGGAAGGCGTTCGGACCCAGCACGCCCAGGTGCGGATGGTTCCAGCGCAGCAGCGCCTCGGCGCCGACCACGGCGCCGTTGGCGGCGCTGATCTGCGGCTGGTAGTACAGCACGAACTGGCGCCGGTCGAGCGCCGAGAACACTTCCTGGCGCAGTTGCAGGCGCTGCTTGAGCAGCTGGCTCGCGGCGGGCGAGAACACGGCGAAGGTGTGGCGGCCGTTGTCCTTGGCGTCGTACATGGCCGCGTCGGCATTGTTCAGCAGCTCGTCCGGCGTGGTGTCGTCGCCGCAGCCGATCGCGATGCCGATGCTGGCGCCGATCGTCACCTGGTGGCCATCGACGGGAATCGGCATGGACAGGCGCTGCAGCACGGCGGAGGCGAGGGCGCGCGCGCGACCGCCGTCCGCGTTCTCCAGCACGAACACGAATTCGTCGCCGCTGATGCGCGCCGCCGTCACGTTCGGCGCCTCGAAGGCCTGCAGGCGCCGGCCGATTTCCTGCAAGGCCTGGTCGCCGAAGCGGTGGCCGTGGGCGTCGTTGACTTCCTTGAAATGGTCCAGGTCGACGAACAGCACCGCGACCGCCGACGCCTCGCCGCTAGCCCGCTGCATGGCCGCGTCGAGCACGCGCATGCAGCTGAAGCGGTTGTGCAGCCCCGTCAGGCTGTCGTGGGTCGCCTCGTGCACCAGGCGCGCCTCCGCCTCCTTGCGCGCCGTGACGTCGGCGAAGAAGATGGTCAGGCCGTCCGGCGACGGATAGGCGCGCCCTTCGAGCCAGATGCCCAGCGGTTTGTAGAAGGCCTCGCAGCTCGCCGGCTCGTGCGTCGTCATGGCGCGCACGTAGGCGTCGTGGAACGGTCCCCCGACGGCTTCCGGGAAGGCTTCCCAGATATTCCGGCCGACCAGTTCATCGGCCTTGCGGCCCGCCAGCGCGGCACCTGTGGCGTTGATGTACGTGAAGCGCCACTCGCGGTCGAGCGAGAAGCAGCCGTCGGCAATGCTTTCCAGGACGGCGCTGAGGTGTTCGCGTGCCTGGCGCATGGCGCGCTGGGCTTCGACCGTTTCCGTCATGTCTTCCAGGAAGGCGACGAAGCGGGTGATGCCGTCGCCATCCTCGCGCACGGGGAACAGGTGCATGCGGCACCAGAACATGCTGCCGTCCTTGCGGTAGTTGCGCAGCGTCGTGCAGCAGATCTCGCCCGCCTCGATGCAGTGGCGGATGGTGGCGATCTCGGGCTGGGCGCGGTCGTCGCCTTGCAGGAAGCGACAATTCCGGCCGCGCACCTCGTCGAGGCGGTAGCCGGACAGCTTCTCGAACGCCGGATTGGCGTACAGGATTGGATTGTCTTCGTCGACGGAGTCCGTGATGATGATGCCGGTGGTGCTGGCCTCGATGACTTCCTTGAAGAAGGATGGCGGCTCCCGCTCGAAATAGTCGGCGTGTTTAACGTTTGATGACACGATTTCCCGGGAGTGGTTTCGCATGATCGGCACCTGTACACTGGACGATTCCAGTGTAACGCCACGTATGGCGCGCACGCTTCAAGCCCGAGTGATTGGTTGGGTTTTTGCTGGTCGCGGGGCGGTTCACGCCCCTTTCGCGGCATTCGCGCGGCCGTTGGCGCACTTCAGGACAGCGTCGCCAGCCTTTCCAGCAGGGCGGCGCGCTCGGCGTCAATCCGCGCGCCGTTGGTGCGGCTCGACAGCGTGGCCTTGTCCTTGCGGCCCAGGAAGTAGGCGACGCGCTCGGCGTTGGCGCCGGAAGGGTGCGGGATGCCGTGCAGGATGCGGGTCCCGTCCAGCACCCCGCGCGCAGCCAGCCAATCCAGCGCCAGCGAGACGTTCGGCCCCATCGGCACGAAGACGGCATCCGCCAGCGGCGCCACCTCGCGCGCAAAATAGCCGAGCATCTGCTCCTGCAGCAGGGGCGTGGTCAGCATATTGGGCGCCGCCCCGCTGTAGTTCTTGCCGTTCACGAACACGGGATTGCGCAGTACTCCCGTCACGTGCATCAGGTCCGCATGCGTATCGAACAGCGTCGCGCAACTGGCGATGCCGAGCCAGCGCTGCAGGCCGACATGGTCGAGCAGGGCGACCAGGTTGGGGCGGATCGCGCCGCTGAAGGCGCCCGTGTACTTGGCCGCGCGCAGCACTTCCTCGCGCCCGGCGCCTGCCTGCAACCGGCGGTGCGCCTCGCGCACGGCATTCTTCCATTGCACAAAGCCGGGTGAGATGCCGACCAGGACCACGCGCGCAGCCGGGTTCACGTAGTCGAACGGGATGTAGTAGGCGCTCACTGCGCCGGCGCGCGCCAGCAGGAAGGCGGGCGGAATGGCATCGGGCGCGGCGATCGTATCCGGATCGGTAGCCAGCAGGAGGTCGCGAAAATCGTCGAAGGCGGCGAGTTGCATGTTGTTAATAGCGATACGAAAAACGGTATTGGAGCAGCGGAAAAATTGATTGGATACGCCGCAGTGTAGCCGCTAACATGCTGCCGGATATGGACACGGATACGGAGGCGGACGACGCGCCCCGTACGTCGGCGGGCGATGCGGTGTGCATGCTACGATCACGGCATGTACGGGATTTTCACCCTTCGAGTAAACCATAAGGTGCGCATGGACATCACGCAGGAAGCATTCGGGACGCTGCCGGACGGCCGGCAGGTCAACCGCTACACGCTGAAGAACGACAACGGCATGGTCGTCAGGATCATCGACTTCGGCGGCATCGTCACGGAGATCCACGTGCCCGACCGCGACGGCAACGTCGCCGACGTGGCGCTGGGCTTCGAGACCGTGGAGCCCTACGTCACGGACAGCCCGTATTTCGGCGCCCTGATCGGCCGCTACGGCAACCGCATCGGCAAGGGCCGCTTCACGCTGGACGGCAAACAATACCAGCTGCCGGTGAATAACGGCGAGAACCACCTGCACGGCGGCGCCCCCGGCTTCGACAAGGTGCTGTGGACGGCCACGATCCAGGACGACGGCCTGGCGCTGCGCTACCGCGCCGCCAACGGCGAGCAGGGCTACCCGGGCAACCTGGACGCCACCGTCGTCTACGGCCTCACGGACGACAACGAGATCGTGATGCGTTTTTCCGCCGTCTGCGACCAGCCGACGCCCGTCAACCTCACCCAGCACAGCTATTTCAACCTGGCCGGTGCGGGTCAGGGCGACATCCTGGCGCACGAGATCACCATCGACGCCGACAAGTTCGTGCCGGTCGATGCCGGTGCGATCCCGCTGGGGCCTCTGGCACCGGTGACGGGCACCCCGTTCGACTTCCGCACGCCGCGCCCGATCGGCGAACGCATCGGCCAGCCCGACAAGCAGCTGCGCCACGGCACCGGCTACGACCATTGCTGGGTGCTGAACAAGCCGGAGGGCGGCAAGGCGCTGACGCGCGCCGTGCACGTGTGGGAGCCGACCAGCGGCCGGGTGCTGGAATTGTTCACGCAGGAGCCGGGCGTGCAGTTCTACAGCGGGAACTTCCTCGACGGTTCGTTGAAGGGCAAGGGCCATGCCTACGCCTTCCGCAGCGGATTCTGCATCGAGCCGCAGCATTTTCCGGATTCGCCGAACCAGCCCGAGTATCCGAACACGATCCTGCGGCCGGGGGAGGTGTACCAGACGGAATCGCGCTACCGTTTCTCCGTGATGCCATGAACCTACGTGGTGGCCTATCGATACTAATTTCGATATCGCAACCAGAAAAAATGTGATTGGAAAGTTATCTGGCGGTTCTTTAGACTTCCCTCATCGCTGAGCTCGAGCCCGACCTGTCTCGCTCGGCCCGGAACAACGACGAGGAGATGACGTGTCCGAGACAAAGAAGAAGCCCACGCTGCGTTCGGCGGCGTGGTTCGGTACCCAGGACAAGAACGGCTTCATGTACCGGAGCTGGATGAAGAACCAGGGCATCCCCGACCATGAATTCCAGGGCAAGCCGATCATCGGCATCTGCAATACCTGGTCCGAGCTCACTCCCTGCAACGCCCATTTCCGCAAGCTGGCCGAACACGTCAAGCGCGGCATCCTCGAGGCGGGCGGCTTCCCCGTCGAATTTCCCGTCTTTTCCAACGGCGAATCGAACCTGCGTCCCACCGCCATGCTGACCCGTAACCTGGCCAGCATGGACGTCGAAGAGTCCATCCGCGGCAACCCGATGGACGGCGTCGTGCTGCTGGTCGGCTGCGACAAGACCACGCCGGCGCTGCTGATGGGCGCGGCCAGCGTCGACATTCCCGCCATCGTCGTCACGGGCGGCCCCATGCTGAACGGCAAGCTGAACGGCAAGGACATCGGTTCCGGCACCGCCGTCTGGCAGCTGCACGAGCAGTTCAAGGGCGGCCAGATCACGATGCACGACTTCCTGGCGGCGGAAAGCGGCCACTCGCGTTCCGCCGGCACCTGCAACACGATGGGCACGGCGTCGACGATGGCCTGCATGGCCGAGGCGCTCGGCACGTCGCTGCCGCACAACGCCGCCATTCCCGCCGTCGACGCGCGCCGCTACGTGCTGGCGCACATGTCCGGCATGCGCATCGTCGAGATGGTCAATGAAGACCTGAAGCTGTCGAAGATCCTGACGCGCGCGAACTTCGAGAACGCGATCCGCGTGAACGCCGCGATCGGCGGTTCCACGAATGCCGTGATCCACCTGAAAGCCATCGCCGGCCGCATCGGCGTGCCGCTGGAGCTGGAGGACTGGACGGCGATCGGCCGCGGCACCCCGACCATCGTCGACCTGCTGCCGTCGGGCCGCTACCTGATGGAAGAGTTCTACTACGCCGGCGGCCTGCCGGGCGTGATCCGGCGCCTGGGCGAGGGCGGCCTGCTGCCGCATCCGGACGCGCCCACCGTCAACGGCCGCACGCTGTGGGAGAACACGCGGGACGCGCCGATCTACAACGACGACGTGATCCGCAAGCTGGACACGCCGCTGATCGACGACGGCGGCATCTGCATCCTGCGCGGCAACCTGGCGCCGCGCGGCGCCGTGCTGAAGCCGTCGGCGGCGTCGCCGCACCTGATGACGCACCGCGGCCGCGCCGTCGTGTTCGAGGACTTCGATCACTACAAGGAACGCATCAACGATCCCGACCTGGACGTCGACGAACACTCGGTGCTGGTGATGAAGAACTGCGGCCCGAAGGGCTACCCGGGCATGGCGGAGGTGGGCAATATGGGCCTGCCGCCGAAACTGCTGGCGCGCGGCATCAAGGACATGGTGCGCATCTCGGATGCGCGCATGAGCGGCACCGCCTACGGCACCGTGGTGCTGCACGTGGCGCCGGAAGCGATGGCCGGCGGCCCGCTGGGCATCGTCCGCGACGGCGACTTCATCGAACTCGATTGCGCGAACGGGCGCCTGCACCTGGACGTGCCGGACGACGAGATCCGCACGCGCCAGGCCGACCGCGCCGAGAACCAGCCGGCGCTGCCGAAGACGGGCTATGCGGGCCTGTACATCGACCATGTGCTGCAGGCGGACGAAGGATGCGATTTCGATTTCCTCGTG
The DNA here is from genome assembly GCA_963529995.1 of uncultured Massilia sp. Taxonomy (GTDB): domain Bacteria; phylum Pseudomonadota; class Gammaproteobacteria; order Burkholderiales; family Burkholderiaceae_D; genus Telluria. Next base: position 52,153 of record CAUSCY010000006.1, read on the forward strand.
GGGTGCCGCGGGTCGGCCGTTCCGAAGCATTCGCATTGATGCGGCAGTGATGGTGGGCATCACATGCCCACCATGCCGGCATCATCATCATGGAGACACCAGATGCTGCTCATCCAATACACCACCGCCGCCGGCGAACGCCGCGTCGGCATCCTCGACGGCGATACCGTCACGCCGGTCGCCGGCCATGCCACCATGCTGGAACTGGCCCGGGCCGCCATCGCGCAGGGCAAGGGCCTCGCCGCGCTGGCCGCTGCGGGCGCCTGCACCGACACCGATTCCTGTGAAGCCATCGCCGCGCAAGGCCGCCTGCTGCCGCCGCTGGACCACCCCGATCCCGCCCACTGCTACGTCACCGGCACGGGCCTGACGCACCTGGGCAGCGCCGATACGCGCGATGCCATGCACAAGAAGATCGGCGGCGACGTCGAGAGCCTGTCCGACTCGATGAAGATGTTCCGCATGGGCGTCGAAGGCGGCAAGCCGCAGGCGGGAACGGCCGGCGTGCAGCCGGAATGGTTCTACAAGGGCGACGGCTCGATCGTGCGCGCGTCCGGCCAGGCGCTGGACATGCCGTCGTTCGCGCTGGACGGCGGCGAGGAGCCGGAGATCGCGGGCCTGTACGTCATCGGCGACGACGGCCGGCCCTGGCGCGTCGGCTTCGCCCTCGGCAACGAGTTCTCCGACCACGTGACGGAGCGCCAGAACTACCTGTACCTCGCGCACTCGAAGCTGCGCAGCTGCGGCGTGGGTCCCGCGCTGCTGGTCGGCGAGTTGCCGGCCCATGTCGAGGGCGTGTCGCGCGTGCTGGACAAGCGCGGCAAGGTCCGTTGGGAGAAGGCCTTCGTGTCGGGCGAGCAGAACATGTCGCACACCGTGGCGAATCTCGAACACCACCATTTCAAGTACGGCCTGTTCAAGCGTCCGGGCGATGTGCACGTTCACTTTTTCGGCACGGCGACGCTCAGTTTCGCCGACAATGTGCGGGTGGAGGCCGGGGAGACCTTCGAGATCGTGTCCCCGCAATTCGGCCCGCCGCTGCGCAACGCGCTGGCCGTCGTCGACGCGCCGTTCGCGCAGGTGACGGCGCTGTAAGCCCGGCCGTCCGCGACATCAAAAAAACAAACGGAGACATGCATGAGCAACTTGGCCAAGTTCCCCAGCCTGGAGGGAAGGCGGGTATTCGTGACGGGAGGCGGCAGCGGCATCGGCGAGGCGATCGTGGCGGCGCTGGTGGAGCAGGGCGCCGTGGTCGGTTTCGTCGACATCCTGGTCGACGCCAGCGAGGCGCTGGTGGCGCGCCTTGAGAGCAGTGGCCATCGCGCGCCGCTGTTCCGCCGCTGCGACATCACCGACATTCCAGCGCTGCAGGCCGTGATGGCCGAGATGGCGGCGCAACTGGGCGACTTCGACGTCATCGTCAACAATGCCGCCAACGACCAGCGCCACCAGATCGGGGACGTCAGCGTCGACTACTTCGACGAGCGCATCGCCATCAACCAGCGCCCCATGTTCTTCACCGTGCAGGCCGCGCTGGAGGGCATGAAGCGACGCGGCGGCGGCTCCGTGATCAACTTCAGCTCCATGTCCTTCCACGCCAAGAATCCCGGCTACCCGATCTATGCGGCGACCAAGGCGTCCGTCATCGGCCTGACGCGCTGCCTGGCGCGCGACCTCGGACCATTCAATATCCGCGTCAATACCGTGACGCCGGGCTGGGTCATGACGCAACGCCAGATCGACCTGTGGCTGGACGAAGCCGGAGAGGCCGAGATCGTGCGCGCCCAGTGCCTGCCGGGCAAGCTGATGCCCGAGGATATCGCGTCGATGGTGCTGTTCCTGGCCGCGGACGACAGCAGGATGTGCACGGGGCAGGATTTCGTCGTGGATGCCGGTTGGACGTGACGGCGTCGCACTGGGCCGTATTCGGTCCGTCCTCATGCCGTCCTCCCACACGGGGGACGACGCAAGTTCAACCATCTCGCCGAGCTGCCATGACCAGATTCGTTCCGATCGTCCTCGCATGTGCCGTACCCGCTGCATTCGCAGGCCCGCTTATTAGCCCCGACCGCCACCTGAGCGTCGACGTCCGCGTCACGTCCGCCGGCACGCTGGAATATGCCGTGCAGCGCGACGGCAAGCCGGTCATCCTGCCGTCCTCCCTCGGCCTGGTGCTGGAAGGCGCCGACCTCGCGCACGGGCTGGCGCTGGCGCAGTCGTCGCCCGTGCACGCCGTCGCCGACGACTACCAGCTCGCCGCCGGCAAGAAGCGCAACATCGCCTACCGCGCCAACGAACAGATCTACACGGTGCGCAATGCGAAAGGGCAGGCGCTGGACGTCGCCTTCCGCGTCTCGAACGACGGCGTCGCCTTCCGCTACATCGTCGCCGATGCCGGCCTGCCGCTGAAGAAATTCGTGAGCGAGTCGACGGGATTCGCATTCGCCGCGACCACGAAGGCCTGGTTGCAGCCGGTCGCCGTGGCGCAGGTCGGCTGGGGCCGCGCCAATCCCTCGTACGAAGAGCATTACCAGCGCGGGATCCCCGTCGGCACACCGTCGCCGATGGCAGGCTGGGTGTTCCCCGCGCTGTTCCGCACCGGCGACACCTGGGTAGCACTGACCGAGGCCGGCATGGACGGCAGCTGGCATGCGTCGCGCCTGGATGCGCGTTCGCCCGGCGGCGTCTACCGCCTCGGCACGCCGATGGCCCCGGAGGTGGCGACCGGTGGCGCGCTGCTGGCCGAGGCGCGCGGCACCTTGACCTCGCCCTGGCGCATCGCCGCCATCGGCAGCCTGGGCACGCTGGTCGAATCGACGCTGGGCACGGACCTGGCACCGCCCGCCATCGCGTTCGACCGGGCCAGGGCGGTGCCCGGCCACGCCTCCTGGAGCTGGGCGTTGCTGAAGGACGACGCCACCGAATTCGACACGCAGAAGCGCTTCATCGACTACGCCGCCGACATGGGCTGGAACTACACGCTGGTCGACGCCGAGTGGGACAAGCGCATCGGCTACGAACGGATGGCCGAGCTGGCGCGCTATGCGGCGTCCAGGAAGATCGGCCTGCTGGCCTGGTACAACTCCTCGGGCGACTGGAACGACGTCCCGTTCACGCCCAAGAGCAAGCTGCTGACGCATGCCCAGCGCAAGGCGGAGTTCGCGCGCCTGACGCAGATGGGAATCAAGGGCATCAAGGTCGACTTCTTCAACGGCGACGGCAAGTCGATGATCCAGTACTACGTCGACATCCTGGACGACGCGGCGGCCGCCGGCCTGCTGGTGAACTTCCATGGCGCGACGCTGCCGCGCGGCTGGGCGCGTACCTATCCGAACCTGATGACCGCGGAAGCCGTGCGCGGCTTCGAATACACGACCTTCGAGCAGAAGGATCAGGATGCCGTTCCGGCGCACGCGGCCATGCTGCCGTTCACGCGCAACCTGTTCGATCCGATGGATTTCACGCCGATGGTCTTCGGCGACATCCCGAAGATCCGCCGCGTCACGCGCAACGGTTTCGAGCTGGCCGAGTCGGTGCTGTTCCTGTCCGGTATCCAGCACTACGCCGAGATCCCCGAAGGCATGGCCAAGGCGCCGCCCTACGTGAAGGACTTCCTGCGCACGCTGCCGCGCAGCTGGGACGACGTCAGGTTCGTGGCCGGCGATCCGGGCCGCCACGCCGTCGTCGCCAGGAAGGCCGGCGACGCCTGGTACGTGGCCGGTTTCAACGGCATGGACGAGGATGCGGCGCTCGACCTCGACCTGTCCTTCCTGGCCGGACGCAGCGGCCGGCTCATCACGGATGGCGCCGGCGAACGCGACTTCGCGCAGGGCACGCTCGCCGGCGGCAGGCAGAAGATCGTCGTCAAGGCGCGCGGCGGTTTCGTCGCGCGCTTCGAGTAATCCAATCAGACAAGCACACTACAACAAGGGAGACCCACCGATGAAAGCATTCCGACCCGCCGTACTCGCACTCGGCATCCTGGCCGCGTTGCCGGCCTTCGCGCAGGTGAACGTCAGCGTCGACACCGGCAAACCCGGCGCCGTCATCAACAAGAACGTGTACGGCCAGTTCGCCGAACACCTCGGCACGGGCATCTACGAAGGCATGTGGGTAGGGCCGGAATCGAAGATCCCGAATACGAGGGGTTGGCGCAACGACGTCGTCAAGGCGCTGAAGGAACTGCACGTGCCGCTGGTGCGCTGGCCGGGCGGCTGCTTCGCCGACGAATACCACTGGCGCGACGGCATCGGCGCGCGCAACAAGCGGCCCGTGAAGGTGAACACGAACTGGGGCGGCGTCCCCGAGAGCAATGCGGTCGGCACCCATGAATTCTTCGACCTGGTCGAGATGCTGGGCGCGGACGCCTACGTCAACGGCAACCTGGGCACGGGCACGCCGCAGGAGATGGCCGAGTGGATCGAATACATGACGTCGGAAGGCGATTCCTCGCTGGCCCAGCTGCGCGCGAAGAACGGCCATCCGAAGCCGTTCAAGGTCGACTATTTCGCCGTCGGCAATGAGAACTGGGGCTGCGGCGGCAATATGCGCGCCGAGTACTATGTGGACCTGTACAAGCACTACACGACCTTCATGAAGGCGCCCAAGGAGCGCCTGCCGAAATTCATCGCCAGCGGCGGCCACGACGACGACACGACGTGGACCGACGTCCTGAGCCGAGAGGCGGCGCGCGGCACCGACGGCATCAGCTTCCACTACTACACGCTGCCGACCGGCGTCTGGGAAAGGAAGGGCGCCGCCATCGGCTTCCCGGAATCGGAGTGGTTCTCGACGATGGCCAGCACGCTGCGTATGGACGACTACATCAAGCGCAACGTCGCCATCCTCGACAAGAACGATCCGCAGAAGAAGCTCGGCTTCTACGTGGACGAATGGGGTACCTGGTACGACGTGGAAGCGGGCACCAACCCGGGCTTCCTGTTCCAGCGTAATACGATCCGCGACGCCGTCGTGGCGGCCCTCAACTTCAACATCTTCCACCAGTACGCCGACCGCGTGCGCATGACGAACATCGCGCAGATGGTCAACGTGCTGCAGGCGATGATCATCACCGACAAGGACCGGATGCTGGTGACGCCGACCTACTATGCCTTCCAGATGTACGTGCCGTTCCAGGGCGCGACCTCGCTGCCGGTGGCGCTGTCGAACAACGCGACCTATGCCGTCAACGGCCGGGGCGTCCCCGGCATCAGCGCCACGGCCGCGCGCGGCAAGGATGGCAAGACGTACGTCGCGCTGGTGAACACCAACCCGCGCGACGCCACCGACGTGGTGCTGAACGTCGCCGGCCAGTCCGTGGCCGCCGTGCGCGGCCAGGTGCTGACGGCCGACGCCATGGACGCTCACAACACCTTCGAGCGCAAGGATGCCGTCAAGCCGGCCCCGTTCAGCGCCACCGCCACCGGCGGCAAGCTGACGATCAAGGTGCCGGCGAAGGCCGTGATGGTCGTGTCCGTGGAGGGTTGAATCATGTTCCCGGCCGCGCTCGAGCTCAGGCTGGGGCTCGGACTCGGAGCGGCGGTGCGCGCTGCAGGAACGAAGCGCATCGCCGCCTTGCTGCTGGCCCTGGGCACGCTGGACGCCCGGGCCGCCGACCTGTTCCCGCTGCGCGACGTGCGCCTGGACCCCGGGCCCTTCCTCGACGCCCAGACCACGGACCTGAACTACCTGATGGCGATGGAGCCGGACCGCCTGCTGGCGCCGTTCCTGCGCGAGGCAGGCCTGCCGCCCAGGCAGCCGAGCTACGGCAACTGGGAATCCTCGGGGCTGGATGGCCATATGGGCGGCCACTACCTGTCGGCGCTCGCCCTGATGTTCGCATCGACGGGCGACGCCGGCGTCAGGCAGCGGCTCGACTACGTCGTCGCGGAACTGAAGCGCGCGCAGCAAGCGAATGGCGACGGCTACCTGGGCGGCATCCCCGGCGGAAGGGCAGCGTGGCGCGACGTCGCCACCGGCAAGCTCCATGCCGACAATTTTTCCGTCAACGGCAAGTGGGTACCCTGGTACAACCTGCACAAGGTCTTCGCCGGTCTGCGCGACGCCTACCGCCATGCCGGCAATGAAGACGCCCGCGCGATGCTCATTGCCTTGTCCGACTGGGCGCTGCGCCTGACGAGCCAGTTGAGCGACGAGCAGATGGCGGCGATGCTGAAGGCCGAGCACGGCGGCATGAACGAGGTGCTGGCCGATGTCGCCGAGATGACGAGCGACGACAGGTACATGGCGCTGGCGCTGAGGTTCTCGCACCAGGCCATCCTGCAGCCGCTCGAGAAGCACGAGGACAGGCTGACCGGCCTGCACGCCAACACGCAGATCCCGAAGGTGATCGGTTTCGAGCGCATCGGCGCGCTCGGTGGCCGCAAGGACATGCAGGATGCCGCCGCCTTCTTCTGGCAGACCGTCGTCGACCACCGCACGGTGGCCATCGGCGGCAACAGCGTCAAGGAACACTTCCACGATGCGAACGACTTCGGCCCGATGACGGAGGAAGTGGAGGGCCCCGAGACCTGCAACACCTACAATATGCTGAGGCTGACGGCGCTGCTGTTCGCACGGACCGACCGGGCCGCCTATGCGGACTACTACGAGCGCGCGCTGTACAACCACATCCTCGCCTCCCGGCATCCGGGGACGGGCGGCTTCGTCTACTTCACGCCGATGCGCCCGAACCATTATCGCGTGTATTCGCAGGTCGACCAGGCGATGTGGTGCTGCGTCGGTTCCGGCATCGAAAGCCATGCCAAGTACGGGGAGTTCATCTACGCGCGGGAGAAGGACACGCTGTTCGTCAACCTGTTCATCCCGTCGACGCTGGACTGGCGCGACAAGGGCATTCGCATTACGCAGGCCAACGATTTCCCCGATACGGCAGCCACCCGCATCGTCATCGGCGGCGATGCGCGCTTCACGCTCAAGATCCGCTATCCGGCCTGGGTCGCGCCCGGCAAGCTGGCCATCCGGGTCAACGGCCAGGCCGTCAAGGTCGATGCAAGGCCGGGCAGCTACGCCGGCATCGAGCGGGCCTGGAAGAAGGGCGACCGCGTCGACGTGCGCCTGCCGATGACGACGCGGCTGGAACGGATGCCGGACCAGTCCAACTGGTACGCGGTGCTGCACGGCCCCATCGTGCTGGCCGCGAAGACGAACCCGTTCCCGAACGAGCGCCTGAACTTCCTGGCCGACGACTCGCGCATGGGCCATATCGCCGCCGGCCAGGTCTGCCCGCTGGAAGCGGCACCGACCTTCGTGGCCGACGGCGGCGACTTCCTGCGCCGCTTCCGGCCCGTGCAGGGCAGGCCGCTGACGTTCACGGCGCCGGGCCTGGTGCAGGGCGGGGCGGGATCGTCGACCGAATTCATTCCCTTCTTCCGCCTGCACGACGCGCGCTACATGGTGTACTGGCAGCAGTCGACGCCGGCCGAGTATGCAAGGATGAAGCTGGACAACGCGGCAAAGGAGGCCGAGCGCCTGGCGCTGGATGCGCAAACGGTCGACCAGGTGGCGCCCGGCGAGCAGCAGCCGGAATCGGACCATGGCTTCCAGGGCGAAGAGGCCGACGCCGGTATCCGCAACGGCCGCCACTGGCGCCATGCGCGCAAGTGGTTCGGCTACCGGCTCAAGGACCCGAACGGGGAAGCGAAGCTGCTGCGCCTGACGTTCGCGCGTGCGGATGCGGGGCACCGGTTCGATCTCGTCGTCAATGGCGAACGCATCGCCCAAGTGGAATTGGCGGGCGACGCGGCGCAGGACTTCTATACGCGCGACTTCGCGTTGGCCCCGGCGCTGGTACAGGCCGCAGGCGGCGCGCTGGAGGTGAAGTTCGTCGCGCGGGAAGGCTCGGTCGCGGGTGGCTTGTACGGGTTGCGGCTGTTGCGCTGAGCGGCGCCGTCAGCGGCGTGCGAATGGGGTGACGAGCGGCCTGATGTCGACGGCATCCGCCATCGCTGCATACCCCTTGTCGCCCGGATGCAGGTGGTCGCCGGAATCGTAGGCGGGCAGCAGGCGGCGCGGATTGGCCGGATCGCGCAGCAGGGCATCGAAGTCGACGACCGCATCGAAGCCCGCATTGATGCCCGTATTGAAGCCCGCACCGCCGCGGATCCACGCGTTGACCCGCTGCCGCAACGCTTCCTTGGCCTCGCTGTAGTGGCCCGCATAAGGCGTTCCTTCGAGCGCATGCTGGAAGGGAGGGATCGTGGCGCCCGTCACGCGCAGGCCGTGCGCATGGGCCGCCGCGATCAACTGCGCATAGCCGGCCGCGAGTTCGTCGAACGACATCGGCGCTTCCGTCGGCGCGAACGGGCTGCCCGGCCAGCCGATGTCGTTCGTCCCGAGCAGCACGATCAGGTCGGTGGCGCCGGGCAGGCCGAACACGTCCTGATCGAGCCGCGCCAGCGCATTGGCGCCCATGCCGTCGCGCAGCAGGCGCGCGCCGGAGATGCCGGCATTCGCGACGGCGATGCCGTGCGGTGCCAGCCGCCGCGCCAGCGCGTCTGGCCAGCGCCGGTCTCGGTCCGGGGTCGAGCCGTTGCCGTCCGTGATCGAGTCGCCCAGCACGACGACCGTGCGCGCCTGCGCCGGCGTCTCGACCAGGACCGCATTCAGGAACAGGCGGCCCGGGATACGGGTATCGGCCGCGAATTCGGCCGTAAATCCGGGCGTGCCCGTGCGGTCGCCGGCGGCGATGTCGATCGTCTGCTGCGCACCCCAGTGGAAGCTGTCGACCGGCACCTGGCCGGGGAACCAGGTGACGACGTCCAGCCGCGACAGCGGCGCGGCCGCCAAGGCGACGGGATCGCTGACCAGCTGGGCACCGGGCTGGATGACGGCCGCGGCCCGGCCGGCGAACGTCACGCCGGCGCTGCGGCCATCCTGCGCGATTGTGATGCGGCCGATGGCGACGGGCGCGTGGCCGTAGCGGTTCGACAGGACGAGGCGCAGGCGCGTGCCGCCGGTGCTCAGGCGCACCGTCTCGCGCGTCGTCTGCCGTTCCAGCCGCGGCGGCATGCCCATGGGCAGCAGGAAGTCCGGCCCCCAGGCCGGCTGCGGACTGGCATGCCAGGACGTCGCCCAGTTTTCCGCGGCCGCGCCGTTGGCGCCCAGGGCAATGGCCAGTGCGAACAGGGCCGTCTTCGTCAACGATGTACTCATTGCTGCTCCTTTGTCGATGGAGCGGCCACGATATCGGCTTCCGAACTAGCCGGGAACGGCCCGGAATCGACTATAGTTCATGCCATTTCGGAATGAAGAGAGCAGCATGGATACCTTGAGGGCGATGCAATTCTTTGTGCGGACCGTCGAACTGGGCAGCCTGACGGCCGTCGCGCGCGAGTTCGGGACGACCCAGCCGACCGTCAGCAAGGTGATCGCCCAGCTGGAAGCGCAGTTGAACGTGCGCCTGCTGGAGCGCAGCACCAAGGGACCCGTCCCCACCGAGCATGGACTGCGTTTCTACGACCACGCCAAGGTGATGACCGAGCAGTACGAGGCGGCCGTCGGCGAGATCCAGGGCGCCAGCGGGCAGCCGGCGGGTTTCCTGCGCATCCATGCGCCGGTCGGCCTCGGGCAGTTCCGCGTCAACGCGCTGGTGCAGGAATTCATGCGGCTGTATCCCGGCATCGGCGTGGAACTCGTGCTCGACGACCGCTTCGCCGACCTGGTCGAGGAGGGCGTCGACATCGCCTTGCGGCTTGCTGCGGCCGGCCCCGTCCCGAACGCGGTCGGGCGGCACCTGGCCGTGGTGCCGCGCTTCCTCGTCGCGGCGCCAGCCTACCTCGCCGGCCACGGCGCGCCGCTGCAGCCGGACGACCTGACGGCGCACGACTTCGTCCGCTTCGCCGCTAGTGACGGCAATGCCGGCAATGCGCTGGACCTGGCCCGGGACGGCGAGCGCGTACGGGTGCAGACGCGCAGCCGCTACCGCATCAACAACGCGCTGGCGATCCGGGATGCGCTGGCGGCAGGTTGCGGCATCGGCCTGTGCCCCGAGTGGCTGGTGCGCGACCTGCTCGACGAGGGAGGCCTGGTGCGCGTGCTGCCCGACTGGTGGGCCATGCCGCAGGACCTCTATCTACTGTATCCGTCGCGCCGCTACCAGCCGCTGCGCGCCAAGCTGTTCGTACAGTTCGTGGCGGACCGCTTCCCCTTCCTGCCGGGTTTTCGCGCGCCGACCGAGGGCGTTGATTCGGGCTTGTTCCTGTGACATGATGGGGTGTTATTCAATCAACCACCCAACCACCGCCATGCCTACGGACAGCCGTCGTGACTTCATCATCGCCGCAGCAGCCGGCGCCGCCGCGCTGTCGCTGCCCTTGCCGGGCCTGGCCCAACCAGGAAACGCCATGTACGGATTGATCGGAAAAATGCGCACCGCGCCGGGCAAGCGCGACGCCGTCGTCGCACTGTTGCTCGAAGGGACGAAGGAGATGCCGGGCTGCCGCAGCTACATCGTCGCCCACGACCCGACTGACGCCGATGCGATCTGGATCACGGAAGTGTGGGACAGCAAGGACAGCCATAAGGCATCGCTGTCGCTGCCGGGCGTGCAGAAGGCGATTGCGCAGGCGCGGCCGATGATCGCGGGCTTCGGCGAGCGCTTCGAGACGGCGCCCGTCGGCGGCCAGTTCTGATATCGAAACGCGTATTACATACGCCAAAAAAATGATTGGTTGAGCATCACTTTCTGTCATAGTATCTGGACACTAGACAGAAAAAATCGGAGACAACGTGATGACCCTCACCCGCAGGACTTTCCTAGGTGCGGCCGCTGCCGCATCGTGCGCCGCCTCCCTCCCGGCATTCGCCGCCAGACCCCTCACCATCGGCTTTTCGCAGGTCGGCGCCGAAAGCGAATGGCGTACCGCGAACACGGCCTCGATCAAGGATGCGACCAAGCGCGCCGGCATCAACCTGAAGTTCGCGGATGCCCAGCAACAGCAGCAGAACCAGGTCAAGGCGATCCGCTCCTTCATCGCCCAGCGCGTCGACATCATCGCGTTCTCGCCGGTCGTGGAAACGGGTTGGGAAACGGTGCTGCGCGAGGCGAAGAACGCGAAGATCCCCGTCATCCTGACCGATCGTTCCGTCAAGGTCAGCGACCCCTCGCTCTACGTGAGCTTCATCGGGTCCGACTTCGTCGAGGAAGGCCGCCGCGCCGGCAAGTGGCTGCTGGAGTATGCGAAGCAGAACGGCGACAAGCCGCTGAACATCGTCGAGCTGCAGGGCACGACGGGTGCGGCGCCTGCCAACGACCGCAAGAAGGGCTTTGCGGAAGTCATCGCGGCCAATCCGAAGCTGAAGGTGGTCCGCTCGCAAACGGGCGATTTCACCCGCGCCAAGGGCAAGGAAGTGATGGAAGCCTTCCTGAAATCCGAGGGCAAGAACATCAACGTGCTGTACGCGCACAACGACGACATGGCCATCGGCGCGATCCAGGCGATCGAGGAAGCGGGCCTGAAGCCGGGCAAGGACATCGTCATCGTCTCGATCGACGGCGTGCGCGGCGCGTTCGAGGCGATGAAGGCCGGGAAGCTGAACGTCACCATCGAGTGCAATCCGCTGCTGGGCCCCATCCTCGTGCAGACCGCACAGGAAGTCGCGGCCGGCAAGCCGGTCGCCAAGCGCATCACCGTCAACGAGGGCGTGTTCCCGGCGGAGGTGGCGGCGAAGGAACTCCCGAACCGCAAGTACTGAGGCGGCCATGGTCGCCGCCAGCCAGCCGGTCCTCGAGGTCGCCGGCATCCACAAGCAGTTCCCCGGCGTGAAGGCTTTGTGCGACGCCGGCCTGCGCCTGTTCCCCGGCGAAGTCCACACGCTGATGGGCCAGAACGGCGCCGGCAAGTCCACGCTGATCAAGGTGCTCACGGGCGTTTATCAACCCGATGCAGGCGGCATCGTGCTGGGCGGCCAGGCCATCCGGCCCCGTTCCACGCAGGACGCGCAGGACCTGGGCATCAGCACCGTGTACCAGGAAGTGAACCTGTGCCCGAACCTGTCGGTCGCGGAAAACATCTTCATCGGCCGCTATCCGCGGCGATGGGGCATGGTCGATTGGCGCGCGATGCGAGCGCAGGCAAGCGCGCTGCTCGAACGCCTGCAGATCCGCGTCGATGTCGCCCGGCCGCTGGCCGATTATCCGCTCGCGATCCAGCAGATGGTGGCCATCGCGCGCGCACTGAACACGCAGTCGCGCGTGCTGATTCTCGACGAGCCCACGTCCAGCCTCGACGAAGCGGAAGTGCAGACGCTGTTCGCCGTGCTGCGCCGCCTGCGCGAGGAGGGGATGGCGATCCTGTTCGTCACCCATTTCCTCGACCAGACCTATGCGATCTCGGACCGCATCACCGTCATGCGCAACGGCGAACGCGAAGGCGAGTACGCATGCAGCGCGCTCTCGCGCCTGGCGCTGGTGAACAAGATGATCGGCGCCCCGGCCGACAACGCTGCCGCGGATGCTGCCGAAGCGGCGCCCACGCGGCACGAGATTGGCGACGTGTTCCTGGCCGCGCGCGGCATTGCGCGCAAGGGCGTGTTGTCTCCCGTCGACCTGAACGTGCGGCGCGGCGAGCTGCTGGGGCTCGCGGGCCTGCTCGGTTCCGGCCGCACGGAGACGGCGCGCCTGCTGTTCGGCGCGGACCGCCTCGACGCCGGCGCGATCCGCGTCGACGGCAAGGACCATGCCTTTTCCAATCCGCGCGACGCCATCGCCCGGGGCATCGCCTTCTGCTCGGAAGACCGCAAGCACGAGGGCGCGATCCTGCCGCTGTCCGTGCGCGAGAACCTGGTGCTGGCGCTGCAGGCCCGGCAGGGCATCTGGCGCGCGATCCCGATGAAGCGCCAGCAGCAGCTGGCCAGGGACTACGTCAAGTGGCTGGGCATCAAGACGGCCAGCATCGAGACGCCGATCGGCAGCCTCTCGGGCGGCAACCAGCAGAAGGTGCTGCTGGCGCGCTGGCTGGCGCTGGATCCGACGCTGCTGATCCTCGATGAGCCGACGCGCGGCATCGACGTGCGTGCCAAGCAGGAGATCATGGATTACGTGAGTGCGCTGTGCCGCAAGGGCATGGCGATCCTGTTCATCTCGTCCGAACTGCCGGAAGTGCTGCGCCTGTCCGACCGCATGGTCATCATGCGCGACCGCAAAGCCTGCGGCGAATACCGCCGCGGAGCGCTCGACGAAACCTCGATCCTGCAGGTGATTGCGGGCGATTCTGCAGGGGAGTGCGCATGACGACCCGCGTCCAGCAATCGCTGCCCGCCCAGGCCCCTGCCGATGCAGCGCGCCGCGCCTGGCTCGCGCATCCGCTGCTGCGTCCCATCGGCGCGCTGCTCGTGCTGCTCGTGCTCGACGCCTTCCTCGTGCCCGGCTTCTTCCGCCTCGAGATCAAGGAGGGCCACCTGTACGGCAGCCTGGTCGACATCCTCAACCGCGCGGCGCCGCTGATGCTCGCCGCCCTGGGCATGACCCTCGTGATCGCCACGCGCGGCATCGACATTTCCGTCGGCGCCGTCGTGGCGCTGTCCGGCACCGCGGCCGCACTGCTGGCCAAGGACAGCATGGCGCCCGCACTGCTGGCCGCCTTCGGCGTGGCGCTGCTGTGCGGCTTGTGGAACGGCGTGCTGGTGGCGGGCATCAAATTGCAGCCGATCGTCGCCACGCTGATCCTGATGGTGGCGGGCAGGGGACTCGCGCAACTGCTGACGGACGGGCAGATCGTCACGGTCTACCACGAACCCTTCTTCTTCCTGGGCAGCGGTTACCTGTTCGGGCTGCCGTTCTCGCTGTTTGTCGTCGCCGCCGTGTTCCTCGCCACGCTGCTGCTGGTGAAGAAGACGGCGCTGGGCCTGTTCATCCAGGCCGTCGGCATCAATCCGGTGGCGGCGCGCCTGGCGGGCCTGCGCACGGCGACGCTGATCGTCTTCGTCTATGTGTTCTGCAGCGCCTGCGCCGGGCTCGCGGGCATGCTGGTCACGTCCAACATCAAGAGCGCGGACGCCAACAATGCGGGGCTGGCGCTGGAACTCGACGCCATCCTCGCCGTGACGCTGGGCGGCACGCTGCTCACGGGCGGCAGGTTCAGCCTCGTCGGCAGCATGATCGGCGCGCTGATCATCCAGACGCTGACCTACACGATCTATTCGCTGGGCGTGCCGCCCGAGGTGAACATGGTCGTCAAATCCATCGTCGTGTTCATCGTCTGCATCTCGCAGTCGAGCGAAATCAGGCATCTCATCCGCCGGAGGCCAGCATGAGCGCCATCGCAGGCAGTGCGCGCGGCATCGCGGCCGCGCCCTGGTTCACGTCCCTCGTTACCGTCGTGCTGCTGGTGGCGATGCTGGGCATCGGCGGCGCCGCTTATCCCGGCTTCCTGTCGCTGCAGGTGCTGTTCAACCTCCTGATCGACAATGCCTTCCTGCTGGTGCTGGCGATCGGCATGGGCTTCGTGATCCTGTCCGGCGGCATCGACCTGTCGGTGGGGTCGGTGCTGGCGCTGTCGACGATGGTCACCGCCTGGCTGCTGCAGACGGCGCACTGGCATCCGGCCCTCGTCATCGCCGCCGTGCTGGCCATGGGTGCGCTGTTCGGCGGGGCGATGGGCCTGATCATCCACCTGTTCAAGCTGCAGCCGTTCATCGTCACGCTGGCCGGCATGTTCCTGGCGCGCGGACTCTGTTATCTCATCAGCATCGATTCGATCACCATCGACGCGCCGTTCTTCGCCGCGGTGTCGCAGACGCAGATCCCGCTGCCGGGCGGCTTCGTCTCGCCGGGCGCCGTCATCGCCCTGGTCGTGCTGCTGCTGGCGATCTGGCTCGCGCACTTCACGGCATTCGGCCGTGCCATCTACGCCATCGGCGGCAACGAGCAGTCGGCCGCGATGATGGGCCTGGACGTCGGCCGCACCAAGGTCGCCGTGTATGCCCTGTCGGGCCTGTGCGCGGCGCTGGGCGGCGTGCTGTTCTCGTTCTACATGCTGTCCGGCTACGGCCTGCACGGGCAGGGCATCGAGCTGGACGCCATCGCGGCCGTCGTCATCGGCGGCACGCTGCTCACCGGCGGCTACGGCTATATCGCGGGGGCGCTGTCGGGCGTGCTGGTGCTGGGGGCGATCCAGACCCTCATCGCGTTCGACGGGACGCTCAGCTCGTGGTGGACCAGGATCGTGATCGGGGCGCTGCTGTTCGTGTTCTGCGTGGTGCAGCGGGTGGTGGGTGGAAGGTCGACGTAGTTCATGCAAAAATTGGGCCCCTGCCTGCGCAGGGGCGACGGTATGCAAGCGTTACCGGTAAAACGTCATCCCTGCGCAGGCAGGGATCCAATATTGCATTCAAACCAATAACAACATGAGAAAACGATGGATGCCACCAACCCCAACTGGTTCCTGAAGGCGCGCCTCAAGACGCGCCAGCTGCTGCTGCTGATCGCCCTCGACGACTACCGCAACATCCACCGCGCGGCCGACGAGCTGCACATGACGCAGCCGGCGGCCTCCAAGCAGATCAAGGATCTCGAGGAGATGCTCGACGTGAAGCTGTTCGAGCGCCTGCCGCGCGGCATGGAGCCGACCGTCTACGGCGAGACGATGATCCGCCACGCGCGCATGGCCTTGACGAGCCTGGCCCTGGCGCACGACGACATCGTCACGCTGAAGTCCGGCCTCACGGGCCAGGTCGAAGTCGGCGTCATCATGACGCCCGCGATGGCCCTGCTGCCGCGCGCCATCGCGCGGGTGAAGGAAGCGGCGCCGCTGCTGCGCATCGGCGTGCAGCTCGAGACCAGCAACGTCCTGCTCGACAAGCTGCAGCACGGCACGCTCGACTTCATGATCGGCCGCATCTTCGAGACGAGCGACACGTCCGGACTGACTTACGAGGAATTGACGGAGGAGCCGGCGTGCGCCGTCGTGCGGCCGGGCCATCCGCTGCTGGAACGGCGCCAGCTGGGGCTGGGAGACATCGCGCCGCTGCCGTGGATCCTGCCGCCGCACGGCAGTATCCTGCGCTACCGCTTCGACATGATGTTCCGCCGCGCCGGCCTGGCGCCGCCGGCCAACGTGGTCGATACGACGGCGATGCTGATGATCACCGCCTTGCTGCAGCAGACCGATTCGCTGCACGTGATGCCGCTCGAGGTCGCGCAGTATTACGCCTCGCTGAACGTGATGCGCATCCTGCCGATCGAGCTGCCCTGCAAGATGGATGCGTTTGGCATCATCCGCCAGCAAGACCATTTGCTATCGCCTGGAGCGGACATGTTGTTGCGTGCCGTCAAGGCAGCTGCGCAAGAGATTTACTAAACATCAAGTAATTTGCGGTTGTGTTGCGTAGAAAACTCATCATCTAAAAAATATCTCACAGGATTATTCTTTCTCCATCGACATGTAAAGATGCTCGTCATAATCTGTTGCCGAAGGAAAATACCGCAAAAGCGAAACGCTTTCAGCAATGGAGAAGACATGAATATTGCAAATCTGAAAATTGGTACGCGTCTGACGGCGGGTTTCGGCATCCTGTGCGCGGCGCTTGTGCTCATGGTGGGGCAGGGCACGGTGATGCTCGGCCGCATCAACGAGGGTACCGACACCATCGCCAACAAACGCCTGCCGCGCGTCGAGATGAGCACGCGCCTGCAGAAGGAAGTGAGCGACATCGGCCTGGCCCTGCGGAACATGATGCTCAACAGCGATCCCGCCGACCGCACGCGGCAGAGCGAGGAAATCGTCTCGTCGGCACGCGACATCGACGCGATTTTCGTCGAGCTCGACAAGGTACTGACCAGCGAAAAAGGCCGCGCGATCCTGAAGCGCCAGATGGAGCTGAACGAGCAGTATGCGCAGAAGCGCCAGCAACTGTTGAAGCTGATCGACGCCGGCGACGATGCCGGGTCGCGGGCGTTCCTGGCGAAGGAATTGCGCCCCGTGTCCGCCGCCTACCTGGTGGCCATCGACGACCAGGTCAAGCTGCAGCATGACATGAGCATGGAAGACGCCGCCGCCGCGCAGAAGATGTACGAGAACACGCGCACGCTGATGCTGGTGCTGGGCGTCGTCGTATTGGCCCTGGCGGGAATCATGGGCTGGTGGATCACCCGCTCGATCACCCGCCCGCTGAAGCAGGCGCTGGACGTCGCCACGGCCGTCGCCGCCGGCGACCTGACGACCAGGGTCGAGGTGTCGAGCACCTGCGAGGTCGGCCAGTTGCTGGGCGCCCTGAAGGCCATGAACGACAATCTCGTCGCCACCGTCGGCACCGTGCGCAGCGGCACCGACGCCATCGCCACCGCGTCGAGCCAGGTCTCGGCCGGCAACCAGGACCTGTCCGCACGCACCGAGCAGCAGGCCAGCTCGCTGGAGGAGACGGCATCGTCGATGGAAGAACTGACGGGCACCGTGCGCCAGAACGCGGACAATGCGCGCCAGGCGAACACGCTGGCCGAGACCGCGTCCGGCGTGGCCACGCGCGGCGGCGCCGTCATCGCCGAAGTGGTGGACACGATGGCGCAGATCCACGCGGCATCGGGCAAGATCACCGACATCATTGCCGTCATCGACGGCATCGCGTTCCAGACCAATATCCTGGCGCTGAACGCGGCCGTGGAAGCGGCGCGGGCGGGCGAGCAGGGCCGCGGCTTCGCCGTGGTGGCGGGCGAGGTGCGCAGCCTGGCCCAGCGCTCGGCGGCCGCCGCCAAGGAAATCAAGACGCTGATCGACGATTCGAGCGGCAAGGTCGAAGCGGGCACGCGCCTCGTGCAGCAGGCCGGCACGACCATGACGGACATCGTCGACAGCGTGCGCCGCGTCACCGACATCCTGGGCGAGATCTCCTCGGCCAGCCAGGAACAGAGCGCCGGCATCGAGCAGGTCAACCAGGCCATCACGCAGATGGACGACGTGACCCAGCAGAACGCCGCCCTGGTCGAGGAAGCGGCTGCCGCCTCGCAGGCGCTGCAGGAACAGGCCGACCGCCTGGCCCAGGCCGTGGCCGTGTTCAAGCTGGATGCTGCCGGCGGGCGCGCCGCAGCGCCGGTCGCGGCATCGGTGGCCAAGGTTGCCGTCGTCGCGAAACCTGCGCCGGCAGCGCTGCCGGTAGCGCGTCCCGTCGCAAAATCGGCACCGGCTGCCGCACCTGCGAAGGCGCCGCGCGCCGCCGCCGCCGCCGAGCCGGCCGGCGGCGAGTGGGAAGAGTTCTGACTCTGACGCGCCTGTTTCAACAGGCGCGATGACGGGGCCCCGGCCGTGCGCAGCGCGGACCGGGGCCTTTGTTTTGTAAAGACGGCAGCTGTATTGCACCTTGAACAATAATGTGATTGTGATAGGCTGTCCGATGCGCTGCGCCGGCACCACGTGCATATGCGCATTCTGCAACCGTCTTTACAAGGATTAGCATGACTGCCTTCGTCATTACCCCTCCATCCGCTCCGGCACTGGCCGTGGCCGGCTCCGACCAGGTATTTCCGCTGCGCCGCGTGTTCTGCGTGGGCCGCAACTATGCCTCGCATGCGCGCGAGATGGGTTCCGATCCGAACCGCGAACCGCCGTTCTTCTTCACCAAGCCGGCCGACGCCGTCGTGCCGGCCAGCGGCGCCGTGCCATATCCGTCCGCGACGAAGGAGCTGCATCACGAGATCGAGCTGGTGGTGGCGCTGGGCGCCGGCGGCACCGACATCGCGCCCGAGAAGGCACTGGACCTGGTGTGGGGATATGGCGTGGGCCTGGACCTGACGCGCCGCGACCTGCAGGCCATCGCCAAGAAGGACGGTCGTCCCTGGGACATGGCCAAGGGCTTCGACGCCTCCGCACCGGTCGGCCCGCTGCTGCCCGTGGCAAGCACCGGTCACCCGCAGCAGGGCCGCATCTGGCTCGAAGTGAACGGCCAACTGAAGCAGGAAGGCGACTTGAACGAGATGATCTGGCCCGTCGCCGACATCATCGCCTCGCTGTCGCGCCTCGTGAAACTGGCGCCGGGCGACCTGATCTTCACGGGCACCCCGTCCGGCGTCGGTGCGCTGGAACCGGGCGACCGCGTGCGCGGCGGCGTGGACGGCGTGAGTGCGTTCGAACTGACCGTTTCAGGACAATGACGGGCAAGCTCGCGGGCCTGCTGCAGATCGGGGAGTTCGCGCCCGAAGTGCAGGTCCAGATCGACGCGGACTTCGACTGCGTGCGCATCGCCGATTTCGAGCGCGCGCTGGCAGTCGACCCGTCGCGCGCCGACGAGATCCGCGGCATCATCACGCGCAGCAACCTGGTGGTGCCGGCCGAGCTGGTCGCGCGGCTGCCGAAGCTGGAGATCATCTCGACGAACGGCGTCGGTTACGACGGCATCCCGATGGAGATGGCCGCTGCGCGCAAGATCGTGGTGACCAACACCCCGAACGTGCTGAACGCGGCGGTGGCCGAACTGTGCGTGGGTTCGCTGCTGGCGCTGCTGCGCCGCCTGCCGCAGGCCGACCGCTACGTGCGCGAGGGACGCTGGAAGGAAGCCCAGTTCCCGCTCAGCACCAGCCTGGCCGGCAAGCACGTCGGCATCGTCGGCATGGGCCGCATCGGCAAGGACATCGCGCGCCGCCTGGAGATGTTCGGCGTGGTCCTGGCCTACCATGGCCGCACCGACCAGGGCCTGGCCTGGCGCTACGAGGCCGACCTGGCCACGCTGGCGCGCGACTCCGACATCCTGGTCGTGGTGGCGCCCGGCGGCCCCGAGACGCAGCACATGATCGACGCATCCGTGCTGCAGGCGCTGGGACCGCAAGGCTACTTGGTAAACGTGTCGCGCGGTTCGCTGGTGGACGAGGAGGCGCTGATCGCGGCCCTGTACCAGGGCGGCATCGCCGGCGCCGCGCTGGACGTGTTCGACGACGAGCCGAACGTGGACGAGCGCCTGTTCGGCTTCGACAACGTGCTGCTGACGCCGCACATCGGCAGCGCCACCGTGGAGACGCGCGCGGCGATGGCGCAGCTGACGCTCGATAACCTGCGCGCGTGGTTCAGGAGCGGGAGGGCGTTGACGGTGGTGGAGACCGATTAAGCGATAAAGTACGTCGTCCCTGCGAAGGTGTAATAGTGCCCCCGGCACTATCACCCCAATTTCTGCAAGCGTTATCGATGCGCGAGCAACATTGGGTTCCTGCCTTCGCAGGGACGACGGTTTTTAGTGCGCGTTAATCTGTTTTAATTCGCCATATTCTTGGCCACGATCGCATCCGTCGCCGCCTGCGCCTGCTGCAGCGGCTGGTCCAGCACCCTGGTGGCGTAGGAGGGAACGGGCGCGGCGACCATGCCCAGCGCGCTGCCTTCCTGGCGGCTGATGTCGACGTCCACCTCGGCCGACAGGCCTACGCGCAGCGGATGCGCCGCCAGTTCCTTCGGATCGAGCGAGATGCGCACCGGCACGCGCTGCACCACCTTGATCCAGTTGCCCGTCGCGTTCTGCGCCGGCAGCAGCGAGAAGGCGCTGCCCGTGCCGGCGCCCAGGCCCACCACCTTGCCGTGGTAGGTGACCTTGCCGCCGTAGATGTCGGCCTCGATCGTGGCCGGCTGGCCCACGCGGATGTCGCGCAGTTCCGATTCCTTGAAGTTGGCGTCGACCCACAGCTGGTCCAGCGGGACGATCGACAGCAGCGGCGCGCCCGGGGCGATGCGGCTGCCCACCTGCACGCTGCGCTTGGCGACGTAGCCGGTGACGGGCGCCACGATGGCGTTGCGGCGCGCGGCCAGCCAGGCCGCCAGGTAATCGGCTTTCGCGGCGAGCACGGTCGGATGCTCGGCCGGGGCCACCCCGGCCACGGACACGCGCGCCGCGGCCAGCTGCTTCTCGGCCACGTCCAGCGCCGCCTTGGCGTCGTCGACGGCGCGGCGCGCATGCGCGATGTCTTCGCCCGATACCACCGCGTCCGCCGCCAGCGGGGCGCGGCGCGCCAGGTCTTCCTGCGCCGTCCTGAGCGCCACGCGGCGCTGCGTCACCAGCGCGTCGTACTGCGCCACGTTCGAATAGCGCTCGCGCTGCTGGCGCACGGCGGTGCCCAGGCGCGCCTCGGCCTGGGCCAGCGCGACTTCGGCGTCGGCCGGGTCGAGCTTGACGATCTCGCTGCCGGCCTGCACCAGCTGGGTCTCGTCGCCGCGGATCTCGACGACGCTGCCCGTGACTTGCGAGGACACGTTCACGAGGTTGCCGCCCACGTAGGCATTGTCGGTCTCCATGCGCTTGGAGGCGACCAGCAGGTAGTAGGCGCCGTAGGCCGCGCCGGCGGCGAGGAAGGCGACGGTGATGCCGGCCAGGACGGCGCGGCGCTTGTTCGGGTTGGGGCTGGTGGTGTCGGTGCTCATCGCTCTGTGCTTATCGTTGTGCGGTATTCGTGTTCGAGGAAGAGGTCGGCGCTGCGGCATCGGCATGGTAGCCTCCGCCCAGCGCCTTGATCAGTGCGACCTGCGTCTGCAGGCGCGCGTCGAGCAGCTGCAGGTCGACGTCGCGCTGGCGCAGCACGGCCTGGCGCGCCTGCAGCACGGCGCCGCGGTCGGCCAGGCCGCGCGCCAGGCGCGCGTCGGCATTGGCGGCCAGGTGCGCCGCCGCCTCGGTCGTGGCGGCGTGGGCCAGCGCCTCGGCCTGGATGCCCTGCAGCGTGGCCGCTTCCTGCGCGACGTCGCGCACGGCGGCCAGCACGGCTTCGTTGTACTCGGCCAGCAGTTCGTCGCGGTCCGCGCGCGCCTGGCCCAGCTGCGCCTTCAGGCGCCCGCTGTCGAACAGCGGCAGGTCGAGCGTGGCGCCGACCAGCGGCGTGCGGCTGGGCCAGCGCAGCAGTTTGCCCAGCGAGACGGCGTCCAGGCCGAACGCCGCGGCCAGGTTGATGTCGGGACGGAAGGCGGCTTCGCTGGCGGCCACTCGGCCCAGCTGCGCCTCCACGCGCCAGCGCGCGGCCTGCAGGTCGGGACGGCGCGCCAGCAGTTCCAGGCCCAGCGTGCGCGGCAGGGCATCCGCGCCCGGCGCCGGCTGCTGGCGTGCCAGGTCCCGCAGCGCGTCGGCGTCGCCGCCGATCAGGGCGCGCAGCGCCTCGCGTTCGCGCGCCGCGTCGGTGTCGTAGCGCGCCGCCTGTTCGCGCAGCTGCGCCAGTTCCAGCTCGGCTTCGCGCAGTGCGTCGCCGTTGGCCAGGCCGTGCGCGATGCGTGCGTGGCGGTCGGCCACCAGCTCGCGCTGCACCTGCGCCAGCGCTTGCAGATTGTCCTGGCGCGCCCACAACAATTGCAGGCGTTGGTAGCGCTGCACGACGGCGGCCGCCAGCAGCTGGCGCGCCTGCGCTTCCTCGGCGCGGCTGGCCTGCTCCTCGCCCAGCGCCGCGGCGATCAGGGAGCGGTGCCTGCCCCACCAGTCGACGTCGTAGGATGCGCGCAGCTGGACCGAGGCATCGTTGTAATAGGAGCCGCCGATCGGCGCCGGGAAGAAACCGTTGGTCGAATAGCGCTGGCGGTTCAGGCCCGTCGCCAGGTCCACGCGTGCGCCTTCGGCCGCCCGTTCGGCGCGGGTGGCGGCGCCGGCCGCGTTGACGCGCGCGGCGGCCGTGGCCAGCGTCGGGTTGGCCTGCAGCGCGCGGGTCACCAATGCGTTCAGCTGCGGGTCGCGGTAGTCCAGCCACCACTGTTCCGCAGGCCAGGCGTCGGCTGGCAGGGCGATGGCGGGCGCCGTGCGGACCCGGGCGAAGTCGGGCGCGGCGGCGCGGCTGTCGTCCTTCGGCACGGCCACGCAGCCGGCCAGCAAGGCCAGTACCGCGGCCGCGATGGGAAGATAAGTGAGTTGTCGCATCGGGGGCTTTCGGTCAATCGAGGTGCGCGGTCAATCGAGGTGCGCCGCCGCCGGGGCCGGGGCGGCGGACGCCTTGGGCGGGCGGATCAGCAGGAGCAGGGGGATCACGGCGGCAGTCATCAGCATCATCAGCCAGTAGTCGTCGACGTAGGCGATCATCGAGGCCTGGCGCGTGACTTCGCTGTCGATCATCGCGGCGCCGGCTTGCGTCGCCAGGCTGTACGGGCCGGTGGGGTCGAGCAGGGCGGGATTGGCCTGCGTGATGTGCGTGGTCAGCGCGGCGTGCGCCGTCGCGGTGTTCCGGACCAGCAGCGTCTGCACGAGCGCGATGCCGATCGACGAGCCGATATTGCGCATCAGGCTGTACAGCGCCGTGCCTTCGGCGCGCATCTGCGGCGACAGCGTGGCGAAGGTGGCGGCCGACAGCGGCACGAACACGAGGCCCAGGCCGATGCCCTGCACGATGCCGGGCCAGACGATGTCGGACCGCGACAGCACCAGCGTATAGCGCGTCATCTGCCACAGCGAGAACGCGGTGACGGCGAAGCCGATGCCCAGCAGCAGGCGGAAGTCGATCCTGCCCGTCAGTCTTCCGACCACCAGCATCGCCAGCATCGTGCCCAGGCCGGACGGCGCCGTGACGAGGCCGGCCAGCGCGGCCGGATAGCCCATCAGGCCCTGCAGCATGGTCGGCATCAGCGCGCGCGTGGCGAACAGCACCAGGCCGACGATGAAGATCAGCACCAGGCCCGTGACGTAGTTCGGGTTCATCAGCAGGCGGTAGTCGATGAAGGACTGGCCGGCCGGGCGCGTGGCCGTGTGGCCGATGAAATAGGCGGCGGCCAGCAGCATCAGTACCAGTTCGGCCCAGGTTTCCATGGAGCCGAACCAGTCGTTCTGCTCGCCGCGGTCGAGCAGCATCTGCAGCGCGCCGATGGCGATCGACAGCGTGAGGAAGCCGAACATGTCGAAGCGGACGCGCCGTGCCGGCGTCGCCGCGTGGATGTAGCGCCAGATGCCGTAGAAGGCGACGGCGCCGATCGGCAGGTTGATGAAGAAGACCCAGCGCCAGCTGTAGCTGTCGGTGAGCCAGCCGCCCAGCGTGGGGCCGAGGATCGGGCCGATCATCACGCCCATGCCCCAGACGGCCATCGCCGAGCCGTGCTTCTCGCGCGGGTTGATGTCCAGCAGGACCGATTGCGACAGCGGCACGAGGGCCGCGCCGAACACGCCCTGCAGCATGCGCGCGACGACGATCTCGGTGAGCGTCATCGACAGGCCGCACAGCGCCGAGGCGATGGTGAAGCCGGCGACGGAGACGAGGAACACGTTCTTCAGGCCGAAGCGATCGACCAGCCAGCCGTTCAACGGCGTGGCGATGGCGGCGGCCACGATGAACGAGGTCAGCACCCACGTGATCTGGTCCTGCGAGGCCGACAGCGCGCCCTGCATGTGCGGCAGCGCGACGTTGGCGATGGTGCCGTCCAGGGCCTGGATGATGGTGGCCAGCATGATCGATACCGTGATCATGGTGCGGTTCAGCGGCCGCGCCTCCGGTATCGCGATGCCGTCCGCCGCAGCGCTCACAGATTGTCCTCGACGCGCTTGCGCAGGCCCTCCAGCAGGCGCGTGGCGGCGGCCACTTCGTCCGGATCGACGCCGTCGAGCAGGAACGCGCGGAACGCATTCGCTTCCTTCCTGACTTCGGCGAACACGTTGCTGCCCGCCTCCGTCAGCTGTACCAGCTTGACGCGGCGGTCGGTGGGCGAGGGGACGCGTTCGACCAGGCCGTCGCGTTCCAGGCGGTCCAGCATCGACACCATCGACGGACCTTCGACACCGACCAGGTCGGCCAGCGCGCGCTGCGACAGCGCCTCGGGCGACTTGGCCACCATGGCGATCGTGATCCAGCCGGATTGGCCGATGCCCAGGTGCTTCAGGCGCTTGTCGATGGCCAGGCGCCAGACGCGCGCGCAATTGTGCACGGCTGCCGTGAAGCGCTCGTCCATCGTGTATTCGGGTAGTTCACTCATCATTAGCCGTGAAATAGATAGCAATCTATCGATTCTAGTTCGTGCAATCCTTTTTGACAAGGCGGCTTGTGCCAGAATGGCCGCGTATCCAGCCGAATTGCATTGATCCGCCCTCGCTGTTGTTGGAGAAGCCATGCCGCACACCGCACTGCTGACCGTCCATGGAATGGGCGAGACCCCGCGCGACTACGCCGTCGAGATCATCGGCCGCCTGGGCGAACGCCTGGCCGACGTGGCCGAGCGCATCGATTTCCGCTCGATCTACTACAAGGACATCCTCCAGCCGAACCAGGAGACGGTGTGGGCGAGGATCGATGGGGCGACCAAGGTCCATTACGACGACCTGCGCCGCTTCCTGCTGTTCGGCTTCGGGGACGCCGCCGGGCTGGAGAACCGCAAGGAGGTCGACGGCTCCGTCTACGAACTGGCCCAGGACGCCATCGCGCGCCAGCTGCTGGGCGTGTACCGCAACGCGCCGGATGCCGCGATCGTGTTCCTGGCCCATTCGCTGGGCTGCCAGGTGCTGTCCAGCTACCTGTACGATGCGCAGAAGGCGCTGGCCGGCGGCAGCGTCGCGGCGGGCGTGTGGAAGGACATCGACGGCTGGTCGCGGCGCGCGCTCGGGCACGTGCTGACGGACGAGGAACGGCGCTTCATCGCCGGCGGCAGCTGCGCCGCCATCGTCACGACGGGCTGCAACATCCCGATCTTCGTGGCCGCCCACAAGCAGATGGACATCAAGCCGATCGCGCGGCCGACGGCGCGCTTTACCTGGACCAATATCTACGACCCGGACGACGCCCTCGGCTGGCCGCTGCAACCGCTGTCGCCCGGCTACGCCGCCCTGGTGCAGGACCGCGTCATCAACTCGGGGCAGGGCATGGTCAACTGGATCGTCAAGAGCTGGAACCCGTGGTCGCACACGGCTTACTGGAGCGACGCCCAGGTCATCGACACGGTCGCCGCCGTGCTGCGCCGCGAAGCCGCCTGAGTCCGCCCCCGAATTCGGGGTCAGAGCGCATTCTTCCTGAAATTCGGGGTCAGAGCACTTTTTCGAAACATGGTGCCGGAGAATTCAACCCGTCCTTGGCAGGGTGGCGTGCCCGTATGCCATTGTCGCGATGTGCTTGCGGGACATTGATGCAAAAAGTGCTCTGACCCCGAATGCGCGAAACAATGCGCTCTGACCCCGAATTTTTCCTTCCGGACGTTTCCAAAAACCGGGCTCTGACCCCGGCTCTGACCCCGGTTTGAGGTTGGTCAGGGGCGCCGGATGAGTCCGGAAATCTTGTCAAAAATCGTATGCATTCGCTGCAATTCGGCGCCGGAATTCAGCGTTTCATCCTGCTTTTTCGACGCTCCAGCACATGCCGGATGACGCCCCGCTCGACACTTCCTACACTGTCTTCACTCGCCGCACATTCGACACGCGGCGATATGAAAACCGGTGGACATTGAGAGCTGTCATTGAATGTTTTGGGAAATGGCTCCGAGTCCGATCTTTATTTCGTATCGTAAATAGGAGCAATCATGCGCATCCAACACATCCTGGCTTTCGCCGCCGTCGCCACCCTGTCGCTGTCGGCCTGCGCCGACCCGTCGATCGCGCCGTCGACAGTGGCGACGAACCAGGTGATGGTACAAGGCACCCAGGCGAATTTCTACCGCCTGACCCCGGACGAAGCCGCGGGCTTGAAGGGTGCGTTCCAGCTGGAAGACGGCCGCGTCATGAAAGTGACGAACCAGCACACCAAGTTGTTCATGGAACTCGACGGCAAGCGCGAGGAGTTGATGGCGACGGCACCGAACAAGTTCGTCTCGCGCCAGACCGGCACCAGCGTCGCGTTCAACCAGGTGCCGTTCGCGGACGAGGTCGTGGTCAACCAGGCGGTCGGCCACTGAATGCTGATGCAAAACCGGCGCCGGTCCGGCCGCTGGGCCCGGACCGGCCATCTCGTCGTTCAGATCGGGGCGCCGAACTTCCCGGCCTGGTAGTCGACGATCGCCTGGTTGATTTCCTGGCGCGTGTTCATCACGAACGGACCGTGTGCGACGACGGGTTCGCGGATCGGCTCCGCATGTCCCAGCAACAGCACTGTGGTGCCGTCCGCCACGATCTCCAGTTCGTCGCCGTCCGGTTCGAACTCGGCCAGGTGCATCGCATGCACGGTGTCCGGCGCCACCTTGATGGCGCCCTTGACCACGTACACGAACGGGTTACGCTGCAGCAGGTTGTCGAGGACGATGCGGCCGCCGTCCTGCATCTCGACGGTGCTCATGAACACGCCCGTCAGCGATGCGATGGGTCCGGTGACGCCCTGCCAGGTGCCGGCAATCAGGTTCACGCGCACCTTGCCGCCGTCGCTCTCGACGACGGGAATCGCGTCGCGCTGCAGGCCCGTGTAGCGCGGCGGCGTCATCTTCAGCGCGGGCGGCAGGTTCACCCACAGTTGCAGGATCTCGAGCGGGCCGCCCTTGTCCATGAACGCCTGCGGCGATACCTCGGCGTGCACGAGACCGCTGCCGGCCGTCATCCACTGCACGCCGCCGGGGCCGATGATGCTTTCGTGGCCGGCGCTGTCGCGGTGCGCCAGCAGGCCGTCGAGGATGAAGGTGACGGTCTCGAAGCCGCGGTGCGGATGCGGGCCGAAGGGCAGGCCGCGGTTGTGCGGCGGATAGACCTGCGGACCGTGGTGGTTGAGGAACAGGAAGGGGTCGATCTGGTCGAGGTGGGCGCTCGGCACCGGACGCTGCGTGATCAGGTCGCCGATGTCGTCGCGCAGGGCGGGGTGCACCCGCCGGATGATTTTCTGGGTCATGCTGGTCTGTCCTGTCGGTTTACGTTCCCATACGATAGCCGATCCGGCGCGCGGGCGCTCATGTGGCCACCTCGCGCTTGCCTTCCTGCCGCCGAGCAACCCTGCTAGACTCCTTGTGCTTTTTGCATAGGGAGATGCGGTGTGAACGAGAAGAACAGGATGACCCTGCGCGCCGTGCCGGCCGCGCTGGCACTGGCGCTGGCCGCCGTCATGACGCCGGCCCGGGCCGCCGTGCCGGTCGACATGCCGGGCGATGCCGCCGTCAAGGCCGCCAAGCACGCGGCCGCGACCTACCGCGGCGACGTGGTCGACACGCTGGCGAAGCTGGTCAGCTTCAATACGGTGGCGTCCCAGGACGTGCCGTGCGAGCAGAATCCGACGCACATCGCCTTCAAGAAGGCGCTCGAAGGGGAAGCGCGGCGCCTGGGCCTGGATTTCGCCGACCACGGTTGCGTGGCGATCGTCGGCCTGGGACAGGGAGAAGAGCGCGTGGGCCTGATCGCGCATGGCGACGTCCAGCCGGTCGATCCGTCCAAGTGGAAGAAGTCGCCGTTCGAACTCGATCGCACGAGCGAGGCGGGGCGCCTGCTGGCGCGCGGCGCCGAGGACGACAAGGGACCGATCGCCACCGCGCTGTACGCGATGAAGTCGCTGAAGGACCTGCAGGTGCCGCTGTCCAAGCGCATCGAACTGTATGTGTACATGGCCGAGGAATCGGACTGGGCGCCGCTCGAGCGCTTCGTCAAGGAACATCCGCTGCCGCAGGTGAACGTGACGCTGGATGCCGAGTACCCGGCCGTGACGGCCGAGAAGGGCTACGGCTCGGTCAACGTGACCCTGCCGGCGAGCGCGCCGGCCGACACGGCCACGCCCTGGATCAGCGCCTTCAAGGGCGGCTTCTTCGGCAGCCAGATCCCGGAAGATGCGGAGGCGCTCGTGATGCAGGCGACGCCGGCGCTGGAAGCGCAGATCCGCCAGCGCGGCGCGAAGCAGGCGGGCATGCGCTACACGTTCGCGTGGCAGGGACAGGACCTGCACGTGACGGCCAAGGGCTTGTCCGCGCATTCCTCCAAGCCGGAAGACGGCGTGAACGCGATCGCCATGCTGGCCGACGCGCTGGCCGTGCGTCCGTGGCCCGATGCCGGCGCCGGCGCCCTGGTGAACTTCCTCAACGAGATGGTGGGCACCGGCTACTACGGCGAGAAGTTCGGCAGCATCGCCTACCGCGATGCCTTCATGGGACCGATGACGTTCGCGCCGACCGTGATCCGCGAGCAGGCGGGCAGCCTCGAACTGTCGATCAACATCCGCCGGCCGCAGGGCAAGACGGGCGAGCAGCTGTCCAACGAGATCAATGCCGCGTTGGCCCAGTGGCAGGGCGCGCACGTGCAGCTGGCGAAGATCGACATGCAGATCGGCGACCCGTGGATCCAGACCGATGCGCCGCAACTGCCCACGCTGCTGGGCGTGTTCTCGTACTTCACGGGCGTCAAGGATCCGAAGCCGGTGGCCATCGGCGGCGGCACCAATTCGCGCCTGTTCCCGCACGCCGTCAGCTTCGGCCCGGCAATGCCGCATACCGTTTATACGGGACACTCGGAGCACGAGTTCATCACGGTCAAGCAGCTGTTGCTGAACCTGCAGATGTATACGGCGGTGATGGCGGAGCTGGCGAAGTAAGCCTGCCACGTGCATGAAGCAACGTCGTCCCCGCGAAGGCGGGGACCCAATTTCTGAGCGCAGCCTGCTTGCCCGCAGAAATTGGACCCCTGCCTTCGCAGGGGCGACGGTGTTTTTTTGCTGGAATCCTCCATTCCAGTCATCCCTCCCTTCCGCCAGCTTGTCCTGTCCCGCATCTTGTCGTAGACTGCGCGACAATATTTCATTCCTGAAACATTCCCCATGCATCATGACATCGAATGGGATGCGGGCGACCTCGCCTGCGGCGATCTCGTGCTCGAGTTGCGCCGCCGCGTGCGCGCCGATCCGGGCAAGGTATTCCGCGTGATCGCCCTCGATCCCGGCGCGCCCGCCGACATCCCCGCGTGGTGCGCGATGACGGGCCATGCGCTCGTCGCCCACGATCCTGCTGCGCGTGCCTTCTTCATCCGCGCCAAAGACTAACCCACCCAAGGAGAATCACATGTCCGGCAAGTTCCTGGTCAACCTGACGAGCAGCCTCGATAACACCGACAAGGCCACCGTCGCCTTCGTCGTCGCCAATGCCGCCGTGGCATCGGACAAGGACACCGTCGTGTTCCTGTCGATCGAAGGCGTGCGCCTGTCGCAGAAGGGTTTCGCCGACAGCATCCACGAAGAAGGCTTCGCGCCGCTGAAAGAGTTGATGGACAACTTCGCGGCCGCCGGCGGCAAGATGTACGTGTGCTCGCCGTGCTTCAAGAAGCGCAAGCTCGATGAAGACAATCTCGTGGCCGGCGCGGCCGTCGTCGGCGGCGCCAAGCTCGTCGAGTTCATGAGCGACGGCTGCCCGAGCGTCAGCTACTGATCGATTCGGCATGGTGGGCACGGGGTGCCCACCCTACGACCACCAACCGCACTGGAAACGCACGCATGACTTCGAACCGCAGGACCATCCTCGCCGCCGGCCTCGCCGCCGCCGGCACCCTGGCGCTGGGCGCCGCCGCGCCCGCGCTGGCGCAAGCCAAACGCAAGCTGCGTTTCGGCGTCGGCCCGCTGCTGCCGACCGCCGAGGACACCAAGAAGGCCTACACGCCGTTCTTCGCCCACCTGGCCAAGGAACTGAACGCCGACTTCGAACTATTCGCCACCACCGACTGGGCCGGCATGGCCGTGGCGATGGGGTCTGGCCAGCTCGACCTGGCGTGGATGGGGCCGTGGGGCTACATCATCGCCAACAACGGCACCGGCTGCATGGCGCTGGCGACCGTCAAGTACGACGAGAAGCCGTTCTACCACGCCATCGTGATCGGCAAGCCGGACCTGAACGTCACGAAGTTCCCGGACGATACCAAGGGTCTCACGATGTCGTTCGCCGACGTCGGCTCGACCTCGGGTTGGCTGATCCCGACCTGGTACGCGAAGGAAGTCTGGAAGATCGATCCGAAGGCCTTCTGGAAGTACAGCGAGGGCGCGACCCACGCCGCCAACGAGATGGCCGTGCAGGCCGGCCAGGCGGACATGGCCACCGACTTCGACCGCAACCGCAACGCGATGATCGAGTCGGGCAAGGTCAAGCCGAACGCCAACAAGATCCTGTGGACGTCGGCGCCGCTGCCGAACGACGCGATCGCCGTCCCGAAGGGCACTTCGCAAGCCTTCATCGACCAGGTGCAGAAGATCCTCACGGCGATCACCGTCGAACAGGCGAAGACGCTGCTGCCGCCGCACTACACGGGCTTCGTCAAGGCCGACCACGCGGCCTACGCATCGATCGAGAAGGCCGGCATCGCGGTCGGCAAGATCAAGCGCAAGTCCTGACGGATACGCCGTGATGCGTCGTCCGATGCGCTGGCTGGCGTGGGGCCTGGCCGCCGCGTTCTACATCGTTTGCTGGCGCGTCGCCCAGATCGACTTGGGCAAGCTGGCCACCGGCTTGCCCAAGCTGGGCCACTGGATCGCGTCCGCCTGGCCGCCGGCGCTGGACGAATTGCCGCTGTTCGGCGAGCGCATCATGGAGACGGTGGCCATGGCCGCCATCGGCACCACGGCCGCCATGCTGCTGGCGTTGCCGATGGCGGTACTCGCGAGCCGCAACATCACGCCGCTGCCGCGCCTGTACCGCCCCGCGCGCTGGCTGCTGAATGCCTTGCGAGGCATCGATTCCTTCGTGTTCGCGCTGCTGTTCGTGGCCGCCGTCGGCCTGGGGCCGTTCGCCGGCGTGATCGGCATCGCGCTGCACACCTGGGGCAGCGCCGCCAAGCTGCTGGCCGACCACGTCGAGAACATGCCGACCGGCCCGTTCCACGCGGTGCTCGGCACGGGCGCCGGCCGCTTCACGGCGATCGCCTATGCCGTGCTGCCCGAGATCCTGCCCGTGCTGCTCTCCAGCGCCCTGTACTGGTGGGAGTTCAACGTGCGCGCGTCCACGGTGCTGGGCGTTGTCGGCGCCGGCGGCATCGGCCTGGAACTGAAGAACAGCATGGACCTGCTGGATTTCCCGCGCCTGTTCACCATCATCGCGCTGATCCTCGTCGTCGTGACGGTGCTCGATGCCGTGAGCGGCTGGATTCGGAAGCGCCTCGTATGAACGACCTGTTCATCGCGGAAGGCGTGGTGCGCCGCTACGGCGAGCGCACGGTGCTCGATGGCGTCGGCTTCGCGCTCGGTCGCGGCGAGATGCTGGCGCTGCTGGGCCCCAGCGGCGCCGGCAAGACGACGCTGTTCCGCTGCCTCGCGGGCCTGGAACGGCCCGACGGGGGCAAGGTGGCGCACCGGGGCCTGGACGTGGGCCTGCTGCGCGGGCGCGAACGGCGCCGCATCGGCATGGTGTTCCAGCAGTTCAACCTGGTCGGCCGCCTGTCGGCGCTGGACAATGTGCTGGCCGGACGCCTCGGCCACGTGCCCGCCTGGCGCGGCTGGCTGCGCCGCTTCGCGCCCGACGACGTCGCGCTGGCGCGCCGCTGCCTGGCGCGCGTGGGCCTGGCCGGCCACGAGGACCAGCGTGCCGACACGCTGTCCGGCGGCCAGCAGCAGCGCGTGGCGATCGCGCGCGCGCTGGCGCAGCAGCCGGACCTGATCCTCGCCGACGAACCGGTGGCCAGCCTCGATCCCGGCACCGGCGCCGGCATCCTCGACCTGCTGAAATCGATCTGCCACGCCGACGGCGTGGCCGTCGTCTGCAGCCTGCACCAGCCCGATCTTGCGCGCCGCTATGCCGACCGCGTGATCGGCCTGCGCGCGGGCCGCGTCGTCGTCGACGTGCCGGCGCCGCAGCTCGGAGACGCCGAGCTGGAAGCGCTGTACGATGGCGGCATCCACTCAACCAACACACATCCATGAGCTTCCAGCACCCCCACCAGCCGGACGTCGGTTTCGACGGCGGCGACCTCGATTGCGGCAACGGCCTGCTGCTGCTGATCCGCAAGCACATCGACCCGCTGCCGCGCGGCGGCCTGCTCGAGATCCGCTCCACCGAGATCTCGGTGGACGAAGACCTGCCGGCCTGGTGCCGCATGACAGGCAACGAACTGGTCTCCTTCCTGCGCGAGGGCAAGCAGCGCAGCTTCCTCGTCGCCAAGGGCAGGCTGGCCGAGCGCACGGCCGCGGCACCCGCGCAGGTGCAGTCGCGCGGCGGCGCGGGTCTGGTAGGGCTGGTCGCCGTGCAGCCGATGACGGCGTTCCCGCCCGTGGCGCCGGCGCCCGCCATCGCGCCGCTGTCCGTGATGGGCATCGGCAGCTGGCCGCGTCCGCGCTGGATGCTGCAGGCCGTGCACGAGCACATGGAAGGGCGCCTGCCGGATGCGGAATTTCACGCCACCGCCGACGATGCCGTGCGCCTGGCGATCACGGCGCAGTTGCGTGCCGGTGCCGACGTCGTGTCCGACGGCGAGCAGCGCCGCGACAGCTATTCCAGCTTCGTCGCCTCGCGCCTGGACAACACGCAGCTGATCCCGCTGACCGACCTGCTGCCGCTGGTCGACGATCCCGAGGAATTCGAGCGCGAACTGCGTGCCCTCGACGTGCCGGCCGGCGACGTGCGCCATCCGGCCGTGTTCGGACCGCTGGGCCGTTCGCGCGGCATCGCCGTGCACGAAGTGGAGTTCGCGAAGTCGCTGACGCAGCAGCCGGTCAAGGTGGCGCTGCCCGGTCCTTACCTGCTCACGCGCACCATGTGGATGGAGTGCATCTCCGACCGCGCCTACGCGAACCGCGAAGACCTCGCGAACGACATCGTGCGCGTGCTGCGCGAGGAAATCGCCTGCCTGCTGGCGGCCGGCACGGCGCTCGTGCAGCTGGACGAACCCGTGCTGTCGGAAGTCGTGTTCAGCGGCCCGGCCACGCAGCGCAGCTTCATGTGCGGCGCGCTGTCGGAGAAGGGCGACCCGGCCGTCGAACTGGCGTTCGCGCGCGACCTGGTGAATGCCGTCGCCGCCGGCTTCCCGCGCGAGCGCCTGGCGCTGCATATGTGCCGCGGCAACTGGACGCCCGACGAGACCAAGGCGCTGGCCGGCGACTATCGCCCGCTGGTGGATACGCTGGGCCGGCTGCAGGTCGGCACGCTGTTCCTGGAACTGGCCACGCCGCGCGCGGGCGAAATGGAAGTATTGAAGTCGCTGCCCGACGATATGCGCATCGGCGTGGGCGCCTGCAACCAGAAGCATGCGCATGTCGAAAGCGTGGACCACGTGCTGCACCATGCCGAGCACGCCGTGCAGCTGTTCGGCGCCCAGCGCGTGCTGCTCACGCCCGACTGCGGCTTCGCCACCTTCGCCGACAATCCGCTGAATTCCGCTGCCACGGCGGAAGCCAAGCTGGCCGCGCTGGCCGGCGCCGCGCGCATCCTGCGCGAACGCCACGGCATCGCGTCGTGAATACGACCGTGAGAGCGCCATGGCACGCCTGATCGTCGTCGTCAACGACGTCGCCGAAGCGCAGGCGGACGTGCCGCTGCGCTATGCGGCCACCGCCGCCGCCCTCGACGCCGACGTCGAACTGCATTGCGTCGGCGCCAGCGTGGCCTGGCTGCAGCGCGGCGCGGCGGGGCAGGCGCTGCTCGATCGCCTGCGCGATGCCGTCGATGCCGGCGCGCGCGTCTATGCCTGCCCACAGGCGCTGGCCGTGCACGGCGTGGCGGCGGATGCGCTGCTGCCCGAAGTCGCCGGCATCCGCGGCGCCGCGGCCCTGCTGGCGGCGGGATTCGCGCCCGATGCGCGCTTCATGAATTTCTGACGCCCCGTCGACCCCCTCCTCGTTGAGCATTACCTGGGCATTACCTGAGCGCATTTTTGTGGCGCACGAGGCCGTTTGCTGCACTGCGCCACGCTTGCCGCCGCCTCACATCCATGTAGGCGAAGACCTTGCCGCTATGGGTAAATCCTTCCATCCGATTTGTAGGCCAAGGCTTACGTCGACCCTGCCTTCATAGGGAGAATTGTTCCCATTTCAGCCCTTTCCCTAGGAGAGAAGGCGGGCAGGGCATGTTGTCCTTACAGCAGGCGATTCCGTGTCATTGATTGCCGGAAAAACAAGGGCGCCGTGTGTGCTGACACGCAGAAAATGTGGCGAAAACACCATGATAGGATCGATCCCTGACCACGGCCGCAGGCGGGATTTGCACTGCGCAGCCGTATTGCCTGACACGAAGAGCCATGCACAGCGAAGACTTGATCAAACCTGACGGACGCCAACTTACCCTGTACAGCAACCAGCCGATCCCGGCCGGTCTGGCCGCGCCCAGCCCGTTCGCCGAGCCGCAACACGCCAACCCGCACCTGCGCTGGCATCCCTTGCGCGGCGAATGGGTCACCTACGCCGCCTACCGCCAGAACCGCACCTACCAGCCGCCGCCGCAGTACAACCCGCTGGCGGCGACGAGCGATCCGGCACACCCGACCGAGATGCCGGCCGGCGACTACGAGATCGCCGTGTTCGACAACCGCTTCCCCTCGCTGGCACTGGATTCGCACGATGCGCCCGCGCTGACCGTGCCGAGCGCACCCGCCAACGGCAAGTGCGAGGTCGTCGTGTTCACCCAGGATGCGCAGGCGTCGCTGGGCCGCCTGCCGCTCTCGCGCATCGAATTGCTGCTGCAGGTGTGGGCCGACCGCACCGAGCGCCTGAAGGGCCAGCACCACATCCAGTACGTGCTGCCGTTCGAGAACCGCGGCGCCGAGGTCGGCGTCACGCTGCACCATCCGCACGGGCAGATCTACGCCTATCCCTTCGTACCGCCGGTACCGGCGCGCCAGCTGGCGCAGGAGCGCGAGTACTACCTGCAGCACGCCTCCAGTCTCTTGTGCGACATGGCGCGCGACGAGGCCGCGGACGGCAAGCGCGTGCTGTACCGAGACGAGGAGGCGATCGCCTTCGTGCCGGCCTGCGCCCGCTATCCCTACGAAGTCTGGGTGATGCCGACCGAGCCGTGCCAGGACTTCGCCAGCCTGAGCCCGGCGCAGCGCCGCAGCCTGGCGCGCGCGCTGAAGACGGTGCTGCTCAAGTTCGACACGCTGTGGGAGCGGCCGTTCCCCTACCTGATGGCGTGGTACCAGGCGCCGCTCGACGGCGCGGCCCATCCCGAGACGCAGTTGCACGCCCAGTTCTATCCGCCGTACCGCACGCGCGACCGCCTGAAGTACCTGGCCGGCACCGAGCTGGCGGCCGGCATGTTCGCGATGGACGTGCTGCCCGAGACCACCGCCTACGAGCTGCAGCAGGTCGAGGTCATGCTCGACGATCCCCGGGAGGCCGCATGAGCGCGCAGACGACTGATGCCGACCGCGCCGCCGAGGTGGCCACCAAGCTACGCCTGCTGCGCGACGCGCTGGCCGAGGGCATCGACGGTAGCCACGCGGGCGCGATCCGCCTGCGCGGCGCCGACTGGTTCGCCTGGGCCACGGCCGGCGCCGCCGCATCGCCGCTGCGGGCTGGCGATGCGAACGGCGCAGAACTGCTCGTCACGGCCGACGAAGCCTGCGTGCTGGCCGACGCCGCCGAGGCCGAGCGCCTGCGCGAAGCCGGGCTGCCGGACGGTTTCACCTTCCACATCGCGCCCTGGGCGGAGACGGAGCTGCACGACCGCTACGTGCTGGGCGCGGCCGGCGGCGGCATCGTGCTGTCCGACCGTCCGCAGCGTGCCGAAGCCGCGCTGCCGCACAACCTGCGCCTGCGCCGCACCGTCCTGGGCCCGGCCGAGCAGGAACGCCTGCGCCTGCTGGGCAGCGACGCCGCGGCAGCCGTCGGCGCGGCGCTGCGCAGCGCGCGGCCGGCATGGACGGAACGTGAACTGGCCGCGGACGCCGTCCAGGCCCTGATGCAGCGCGGGATCGAGCCCGTCCTGGTACTGGTGGCCGGCGCGCGGCGCCTGCCCCTGCAGCGCCGTCCGGCGCCGACGGCGGAACCGCTCGGCGACCGCGCCATGCTGGCCGTGAGCGCGCGCCGCCACGGCCTGCATGCGAACCTGGTGCGCTGCGTGAGTTTCGGGCCGCTGCCCGACGACCTGCAGGTGCAGCAGCGCGAAGTGCTGCAGGTCGAGGCGACGGGCCTGGATGCGGTCCGCCCGGGCCAGTCGCTGGCCGCCGTGTATCACGCGCTCGACGCCGCCTACCGCCATGCCGACCGCACCGATGCGATCCAGGCTCGGCACCAGGGCGGCATCGCCGCCTACCTGCCCGTCGAGATGCTGGCCAGCCCGAGCACGGCGACGGGGATCGAGACGGGGATGGCATTCGCGTTCGCGCCGGGCTGGCCCGGCGTCGCCGTCCAGGACACCTTCCTGCTCGGCGCGAACGGACTGGATAACCTGACGGCCGATCCCGCTTGGCCGTCGACGACCGTGGGCGGCCGCGTGCGGCCGCTCTGGCTGGAGACCGCACCATGACGACACCCGAGATCTTCTTCGGCGGCGCACCCGAGGCATCCGCGACGGCGCCCGGCCGCGTGAACCTGCTGGGCGAGCACACGGACTACAACGACGGCTTCATGCTGCCGGTGGCGACGCCGCAGGCGACCACCGTCGCTCTGGCGCGCAGCAGCGACGACCAGCACCACCTGTATTCCGACACCCTCGACGGCAACGTCACGTTCGCGGCGAAGGGCGGCAGTGCGCCGCAGGGTTTCGGCAGCTATATCGAGGGCTGCATCCGCCTGGTCGAGGCGCGCGGCGTGGCGGTGCCGCCGCTGCGCGTGTTCGTCACGACGGACCTGCCGGTCGGTTCCGGCCTGTCGTCCTCGGCGGCGCTGGAAGTGGCGATGCTGCGTGCGCTGCGCAACCTGCTCGGCTTCGCGCTCGACGACGTCGACCTGGCCCGGATCGCCCAGCGCGCCGAGATCGACTATGCGCGCGTGAACTGCGGGATCATGGACCAGATGGCCTCGAGCCTGTGCGACGAGCGCAGCATGCTGTTCGTCGACGCGCGCACGCTGGAGCACCGGCTGGTGCCGCTGCCCGAGGGGGCCGAGCTGATCGTCGTCGATTCCGGCGTGCCGCGCACGCTTGCCGCCAGCAAGTACAACGAGCGCCGCGCCGAATGCGAGGAAGCGTCGCGCAAGCTGGGCGTGAAGGCGCTGCGCGACGTGACGGATCCGGCCGCGGTCGAGGTCCTGCCAGAGCCGCTGCGCCGGCGCGCGCGCCACGTGGTGCTCGAAGACCTGCGCGTGCTGGAAGCGGCGCAGGGCGTCCCGGCCGAACGTTTCGGCGCACTGATGAACGCGTCGCACGACAGCCTGCGCGACGACTACGAGGTCTCGATTCCCGAGCTCGACCAGCTGGTGGCCGCCTTGCGCGCGGCCCCCGGCGTGTTCGGCGCGCGCCTGACGGGGGCCGGCTTTGGCGGGGCCACCGTGGCCCTGTGCGCGGCCGGCATGGCGCAGCAGGCAGCACAGACAGCACTCTCCACCTACAACAAAGCTGGACGCCAGGGACGCATCCTGATCCCGGTCCCGACCCAAGGAAAGGAACAACAATAATGAGTCAGTTCGAGTATCCCCGTCCGCAACTGGTCCGCGACAACTGGATCAACCTGAACGGCAAGTGGCGCTTCCGCTTCGACGATGCGCTGGCCTGCCGCATGCCGGACGGCGTCGACGGCTGGACCCACGAGATCGAGGTGCCGTTCGCGCCCGAGACGGAGATGAGCGGCATCCAGGACACGGGTTTCCACCGCTTCTGCTGGTACGAGCGCGACTTCGAGCTGGCGCCGTCCGAACAGCGCGCGATCCTGCACTTCGGCGCGGTCGATTATTTCGCCCGGGTCTGGGTCAACGGCCAGTTGGTGGCCGAGCACGAGGGCGGCCACACGCCGTTCTCGGCCGACATCACGGCGGCCCTGAAGGCCGACGGCAAGCAGGTCGTGACCGTGTTCGTCGAGGACGACCCGGCCGACCTGGCCAAGCCGCGCGGCAAGCAGGACTGGCTGCTGGAGCCGCACTCGATCTGGTATCCGCGCACCACCGGCATCTGGCAGACCGTGTGGATCGAGCAGGTCTCGCGCACCTTCATCCGCACGCTGCGCTGGACCCCGATCTTCGAGACCTTCGAGATCGGCTGCGAGGTGTTCGCGGGCGGCGACATCCAGGAAGACATGTTCGTCGAGGTCAAGATCTGGCATGGCGAGCAGCTGCTGGCGGACGACCACTACAAGCTGCTGGGCGGCGAGGCCAACCGCAAGATCGCGCTGTCCGACCCCGGCATCGACGATTCGCGCAACGAGCTGCTGTGGAGCCCGGAACGCCCGACGCTGCTTGATGCGGAGGTGATCCTGCGCTGCGGCGACAAGGTCGTCGACCACATCAAGTCGTACACGGCGCTGCGCGCCTTCCACATCAACCGCGACCGCCTGCTGCTCAACGGCCGTCCGTATCCGCTGCGCCTGGTGCTGGACCAGGGCTACTGGACCGAATCGTTCATGACCGCGCCGTCCGACGAGCACCTCAAGCGCGACGTCGAACTGGCCAAGCTGATGGGCTTCAACGGCGTGCGCAAGCACCAGAAGATCGAGGATCCGCGCTACCTGTACTGGGCCGACAAGCTGGGCCTGCTGGTGTGGGAAGAGATGCCGTCGGCCTACCGCTTCTCGCCCCATTCGATCAAGCGTATCGTCAAGGAATGGACGGAAGCCATCGAGCGCGACTACAGCCACCCCTGTATCATCGTTTGGGTGCCGTTCAACGAATCCTGGGGCGTGCCGAACCTGACGCTGACCCAGGCCCACCGCAACGCTGTCGAGGCGCTGTACCACCTGACGCGCACGCTCGACGCGACGCGCCCCGTGATCGGCAACGACGGCTGGGAAGCGTCGGCCACCGACATCCTCGGTATCCACGACTACGACGGCGATCCGGAAAAGATCAAGGCGCGCTACGAGGTCAGCGACCCGGTGCGCACGCTGTTCGACCAGCGCCGTCCGGGCGGGCGCATCCTGACGCTGGACGGCTTCCCGCACCGCGGCCAGCCCATCGTGCTGACGGAATTCGGCGGCATCGCCTACGACCCGAAAGCCGTCCCCGAGGACGGTACCTGGGGCTATACCCGCGCCGACACCGCCGAGCGTTTCCACAGCTTGTACCAAAGCCTGCTGAAGGTGGTCAACGAGACCTTCATGTTCAGCGGCTTCTGCTATACCCAGTTCGCCGACACCTTCCAGGAAGCCAACGGCCTGCTCAATGCCGACCGCACGCCCAAGCTGCCTTTCGAGGTGATCAGCGCCGCCACCCGCAACGTTCCGCTGGTAACCAAACCGGTGGAAGCACAAGGAGACGAAGGACAGGCCAAGGCCTGAAGCAATGCCGGCGCGACCGCGCCGGCCGCGGCGGCGCCTACCCGGGACCATGCGATCCGGGTGGCGTGGCGCCCATCGCCACAATGGCTGCGCGGCAGTGCCGTGCTTCGCAATCGCGCTGCGGCCATCAGGGTCCTGATAAGAGGGGGCCGACAAGGAGGCCAACCAGGCGTCCTGCCCGGCCAAGCCGCACAGCGCGGCAGTCCCGCGGCAGCGCGCGTTTTTTCGATCAACCGACCGCCCGGCAGCGGGCGAAAAAGGAGTCATCATGCCTACGATCGTCGTTTTCAGTCACCTGCGCTGGGATTTCGTGTTCCAGCGGCCGCAGCATCTGCTGTCGCGCCTGGCGCAGCATTATCCGGTCCTGTTCGTCGAGGAACCGGAATACGATGCCGGGGCCCCGTTCATGCAGCGATCCAGTCCCGCACCCAACATCACCGTGTGCCGCGCGCATACCCCGATCCATGCGTCCGGTTTCCATGACGAACAACTGCGCCTGCTGCAGCCAATGATCGCGGAACTGGCACCGCCAGGAGAAGAGGTCATCGCCTGGTTCTATACCCCGATGGCGCTGCCGCTGCTGCAAGCGCTGCAGCCGGCGCTGGTCGTGTACGACTGCATGGACGAGCTGGCCTCGTTCAAGAATCCGCCGAAGCAGCTGCTGCAGCGCGAGAGCGCGCTGCTGAACATCGCCGACCTCGTGTTCGCAGGCGGACCCAGCCTGTACGAGGCGAAGAAGAACCGCCATCCGAGCGTGCACTGCTTCCCGAGCAGCGTCGACGTCGACCACTTCCGCCAGGCACTCGATCGCAGCCGCAGCCATCCGCAGCAGGAAGCGATCCCGCATCCGCGCCTCGGCTTCTACGGCGTGCTGGACGAGCGCTTCGATCCGGAACTGGTCGACGCGGTCGCGG
Source organism: uncultured Massilia sp. (assembly GCA_963529995.1). Taxonomy (GTDB): domain Bacteria; phylum Pseudomonadota; class Gammaproteobacteria; order Burkholderiales; family Burkholderiaceae_D; genus Telluria. The sequence continues at coordinate 93,150 of CAUSCY010000006.1, forward strand.
CCGCGCGTCCCGAGTGGCAGATCGTGCTGGCCGGTCCCATCGTCAAGATCGACCAGGAGCGCCTGCCGCGTCGCCCGAACATCCATTACCTGGGCCAGCAGCCGTACGAGGCGTTGCCCGACCTGCTGGCGGGCTGGGACGTGTGCCTGATGCCGTTCGCCATCAACGAGGCGACCAAGTTCATCAGCCCGACCAAGGTGCTCGAATACATGGCGGCGCAATTGCCCATCGTCGGCACGCCCATCGCCGACGTCGTCAAACCCTATGGCCATGTCGTGAAGATCGCCGACGGGGCCGAGCAATTCATCGCGGCCTGCGATGCCGCGCTGGCGATGACGCCGGACGAGCGGGCGCGCATGGTCGAGGCCATGCAGGCCATCGTCGCCGCGACTTCGTGGAAGAATACGGCGACGCGCATGCGCGAGCTGATGGATGCGGCGCCGCCGCATACCGAACGGCGCGCCTCGCCGCGCACGGGAGAGGCGGCCCCGGCCATCGCCATCGATGCCGGCGCCCAGCGCGCGGGCAAGGTCAATCCGCTGCGCACCGCGGATACGGCAACGGCGACCGGGACGGACAAGCCGTCGGCCCAGCGGCCGGCCCGGCTGGGCTGACGGCCTGCAGCAAGGGATGCCGCGGACAGTGCGGACGCGGCCCGGGCGGCGTCCGCCTCAGTGCTGGATCGCACCGCCCGACAGGTTGACCCGGTCGCCGCTGCGGAAGTCGGGCACGGCCTGCTGGGTCACGACCTGGGTGCTGCCGTCGTCCATGCGCAGCGTGACGCGGTAGGCGCGGTCGCCGCCGGCGCTGCCCGTTGCGCCGGAGCTGCCCGTTGCGCCGGCCGCGCCGCTGCTGCCCATGGCAGCGCTTTCGGTGCCGGTGGCGCCGCCTTCGCCGGGCAGTATCTCGATGGCGGCGACGGTGGCGTTGGGGCTGCCGCCCGAGGCCGTGGCGGCGCTCGACGAGCTGCCCATGCTGCTGTCGGCGCCGGTGCCCGTGGCCATTCCCTGGTCCTGGCTGCTGGTGCCGGAGCTGCCGGAGCTGCCTGAGGTACCGGAACTGCCCGAGCTGCCGGACTGGTCGTAGCCCGAGCTTCCCGAGGTGCCGGAACTGCCCGAGCTGCCCGAGCTACCCGAGCTGCCCGAGCTGCCGGTGCCGCCGCCCCAGCCGCCCGTGCCGCTCGAGCCGGTACCCGCTCCGGTATCGGACATGGTGCTGCCGCTGCTTCCGGTCGTGCCGCTACTGCCGCTGCTGCCGCTGCTCTCCGAGCTTTCGCCACGCCATTGGGCACAGCCGGACAGCCCGACGGCCAGTGCCAGCGCACCTGCCAGCAACACGCTCTGGTGTTGTTGCTTCATGATCGACTCCTTCTGATGGGATAGTGTCAAGGGCACCTCGAAAAGCTGCTGCGCGTTCGCGGTTCCCCGCTGCGATGTCGCGTTACGTGACGATGCCGCGTGCCACTCCGCTAAGAGGCGCGCGCGAGGCGGGCGTTCAGGCTGACTCGGGTTAAGCATGAGCCACGTCAACGACGTGGCGTGCACGGTCAACGCTTGCTGGCAGCGGGCTTGCGTTGCGCGGACAGCAGCAGCGACAGCAGCGCGCAGGTGACGATGGCCGCGATGCAATCGACGGCCCAGTCGCGGATGTCGGATCCGCGGTAGGGGAAGAAACTCTGGACGAACTCGTCGCCGGCCCCCATCAGGGCAATGGCCAGGATCGCCTTCCACGAGCGCGCGCCGGCGCTGCCGTTGCTGCCGACGTACCACAGGCAGGCCAGCACGGCATAGGCGGTCGAGTGCAGTTGCGGGCCGGAAGCGTACTCGCCGATGTCGGCGCGCGCACCCGGGATGGAGCCGATCACGACGATCGCGAGATACATCACGATGGCGCTGGCCAGGCACAGGCGTTGCAGGCGCGGATGGGTCGGAAGGGTAGGCAACGGCACGTTCGGGATAGGGCGTGGACGAGATGCACACCTTATCACGACGCAAGAACCGGCGCACGCAGGCGTGCGCACGGGATCGGTTGTCAGATCGTGAGGGCCGGAGCGCCGTCCGGGTAGTGGGCGTCGAAGCAACTGGCGCAATCGGCGCAGAACAGGTGGGCCATGCGCACGGACGATTGGCGCAGGACGAGTTTCAGGTGGCCGCTTTCGCACTTGGGACAGGTTTCCCTGACCGTGCCGAAGGTCATGACGTCGATGGGCTGGCCTTCGTCGTCGAGGTGGTCGATGACCATGCGCGGGTTGAGCTCGCTGAGCACCAGGCAGTCATCGGATTGGGAACGCCGTCGCGATGGACTGGCGTGCTGGGGTGGCGACATCGTCGCGGATACAGGTGAAGTCATTGGACCGGCTCCCGTGCGATAGGTTGTCGTCCCACGCAAATCGAAAAAAAAAGCGCGAGGTATGCGATTCATCATAGCGGAATCACACAATGCTGCAACCCCGGCCACGCGATATTTGTGCGCTGCGGCGGGCACTGCGGCATGAACGCCGGATAAAAAAATGCCCGCCAACGGAGGACGGGCACAACCCAAGATCGGGCCAAGAGACGGAAACCGGTGCGGTGTGCGGCGCGGTGCGCGGCACACCTTTCTGCGATCACGCATATCGGTTACGTGTATGCAGATGAACTTAGTATAGGGAGAGAATGTGACTAGGCCATGACAGGCCTCAAGCGAACTGACTACAAATCGAACGCTTGAGGACGGATGCGGTCGCGCGCGCGGGCAAAAAAAAAGCCCGCTTGCTTGCGGGCTTCAAACTATTTTCTTGGAGGAGAATAGTGGAGACGCAACCATTATGTTGCGCCGCGAGAAGGCTGTCTAATTTCCATTTCGGATACCAGATATTGATTGTGACAATAATGGTTGAAACGGGGCTTACTCGCGTACGGGGACCGTGTAGTTCAGCGCCAGGCGTCCGCCGTCCGCATACAGCGTCTGGCCGGTCATGTAGGAAGCATCGTCGCTGGCCAGGAAGGCCACGATGGAGGCGATTTCCTCCGGTTCGCCGCAGCGTCCCAGCGGCGTGCGCGACAGGATGGTGCGGCGCGCTTCCGGGCTCGCCAGCACGGCTTCCTTGGCCAGTTCGGTCAGGATGGTGCCGGGGCCGACGGCGTTCACGCGAATACCGTGCTCGGCCAGGGAGATCGCGGCGACCCGCGTCAGCTGGTTGACGCCGCCTTTCGAGATCACGTAGGGCACCTGGTTCGGGATCGTCAGTTCGGCGTTCACGCTCGACATGTTGACGATGCTGCCACCCCCCTGAGCAACCATCGCGCGCGCCACCGCCTGGCTGCACAGGAACATCGATTTCAGGTTGATGCGCAGCACGCGGTCGAAGTCGTCCTCGGCCAGGTCGAGGAAGGACGCCGCATGGGTGACGCCGGCATTGTTGACCAGGATGTCGACGCGGCCGAAGGCATCCAGCGTGGCGGCCAGCATGGCGTCGACGTCCGCCTTGACGCCGACGTCGGCCTGGAAGAAGCGGGCATCGGCGCCGAGTTGCGCGGCCGCGGCGGCGCCCTCCGGACGGACGTCGACCAGCATCACGCGCGCACCTTCCCGTACCAGGCGCTGGGCGCAGGCAAGGCCGATGCCCTGGGCGGCTCCGGTGACGATGGCGACTTTGGCGGCGAGTTTCATGGGCTTTCCTTGGCGGTTGAAAACGAAGCCGCCATTCTACCCATCCGCCGCGGCCGCGCCTACAGCATCAGCGGCTGGTCGGGCAGTTCGTTGGGCCGTTCGCCGTTGGCCGGGAAATGGCGCTGGAGCAGGGCGTTGACCTGGCCGACGGCGGCCAGCGTGGCCTCGCGGAAGGCGCCGCGGGCAAAGCCGCGCGTGAGCGTGTCGCACACGGCTTGCCAGGTGGCGGCGTCGATCTTGCGGTCGATGCCGCGGTCGGCCACGATGTCGACCTTGTGGTCGGCCAGGTTGACGTAGATGAGGACGCCGCAATTGTCCTCGGTATCCCAGATGCCGTAGTCGGCGAACAGGGCCAGCGCGCGCTCGCGGTTGGTGACGCCGTCCCAGGCGGCGGCCAGAGGCAGCGCCTTCTCGACGATCAGGCGGACTTCGCCGCGGTGGGTCTGTTCACCGGCCGTGATGGCCTCGGCGATCGCGGCCAGCGTGTCGGCCGGGAAGGCGCGCTCGGCTTCGGTGCGGGTGCTGAACAGGTGGCGCAGCGTGCGCCCGATGCGGCCCGGTTGGCGGTTGTGCGCATCCATCACCAGTCTCCCGAGGCGCCGCCGCCGTCGAAGCTGCCGCCGCCGCCGGAAAAGCCGCCGCCCGAAAATCCGCCGCCGCCGCTCGAGAAGCCGCCGCCGCGATGGCGTCCGCTGTCCATATTGCTGAGGATGCTGCCCAGCACGAAGCCGGTCGCGCCGCTGTTCCAGCCATTGCCGGCGCCCGGCCGGGCCAGGCGGTTGCCGCCGCCGCGGAACGCCGAGCGCACGACCAGCATGCCCATCACCAGCAGGAAGATCGCCATGACGATGCCGGGGCCCGTGACTTCGTCGGCTTCCGCTTGCGCCTTGGCCTGCGGCGCCGGAAATTTCTCCTGGTTCAGCAGCGTGGCGATGGCCCCCACGCCCGCGACCAGGCCGCCATACCAGTCCTTCTGGCGGAAGTGCGGGGCGATCGTGTCCTGAAGGATGCGCTTGGACTGGGCATCGGTCAGCACGCCCTGCACGCCGCGTCCGGCCTCGATGCGCAGGCGCCGCAGCGAACTGGGATTGTCGGGCGCGACCAGCAGCAGCACGCCGTCGTCGACGCCCTTGCGGCCCAGCTTCCAGGCATCGGTGACGCGGATGCCGTACTGCTCGATGGCTTCCGGTTCGGTCGACTTGACGATCAGCACGGCGATCTGGCTGCCCGTCTTGGCCTCGTAGTCGGCCAGCACGGATTCCAGGCGCTGGCGCTCGTCCGCCTTCAGCATGCCGGCCTGGTCGGTGACGCGCGCCTCCAGCTTGGGCACGTCCTTCAAGGACTGCGCCTGGGCCTGGCCCGCCAACAGGGTGGCGAGGGCGCAGGCCCACAGCAGGCGCAGCAGCGGCATGATGGCCGGCGTGGTCATGGCGCGCTTATTTGCCGAAGTTGACCGTCGGCGCCGTCGAGATCGATTTCTCGTTCTCGACCGTGAACGAGGGCTTGGGCTGGTAGCCGAACGCCATCGCCGTCAGGTTGGTGGGGAAGCTGCGCGCCAGCACGTTGTACTCCTGGACCGAGGCGATGTAGCGCTGGCGGGCCACCGTGATACGGTTCTCGGTACCTTCCAGTTGCGATTGCAGGTCGCGGAAGCCGGTATCGGCCTTCAGTTGCGGATAGTTTTCCGACACGGCCATCAGGCGCGACAGCGCGCCGGACAGCTCGCCCTGCACCTGCTGGAACTTTTGGAAGGCTTCGGGGTTGTTCAGCACTTCCGGCGTGATCTGGAAGCTGGTGGCGGCGGCGCGCGCCCGCGTGACCGCTTCCAGCGTATCCTTCTCGTGCGTGGCATAGCCCTTGACCGTGTTGACGAGGTTCGGGATCAGGTCGGCGCGGCGCTGGTACTGGTTGACCACTTCCGACCAGGCCGCCTTGGTGGCTTCGTCCTTGGCCTGGAATTCGTTGTAGCCGCAGCCCGACAGCAGGACGCAGGCGAGCAGGCCGCCCAGCAGCATGCCGGTCCAGCGCGTGATAAAGGTTGGCTTCATGAGGGTAAATCCGGTGCGAGTTGTCGAATAGCCAAAAATATACAGGAAATAACACCGCGATGGCGTGCGATCGGCACAGTAGTTGCCCTAAAGATACGCCGGCAATGGTGGTGGCAACGGGGTGGGGCGCGCTACAATAGCGGGTTTGCAATCAGAGACGAGGCTAGCCGTGAATTTCATCGACCAATTGAACGCCGCCTGGCGCAGCAACGATTCCCTGCTGTGCGTGGGCCTGGACCCGGACATCGCGCGCCTGCCTGCGCACCTGCAGGGCAAGCCGGACGGCATCGTGGAATTCTGCAAGGCCATCGTCGACGCCACCGCGGACCTGGCCTGCGCCTTCAAGCCGCAGATCGCCTATTTCGCGGCCCTCGGCGCGGAAGACCAGCTGGAAGCCGTCTGCCGCCACGTGCGCGAGCGCTATCCGCACATCCCGCTGATCCTGGACGCCAAGCGTGGCGACATCGGCGCCACCGCCCGCCAGTACGCGCGCGAAGCCTTCGACCGCTACGGCGCCAACGCCGTCACCGTCAATCCGTACATGGGGTTCGATTCGGTCGAGCCGTACATGGAATGGGAAGACCGCGGCGTGATCGTCCTGTGCCGGACCTCGAACGCGGGCGGCTCCGACTTGCAGTTCCTCGACGTGGGCGGCCAGCCGCTGTACCAGCACGTGGCGCGCCTGGTGGCGGACAAGTGGAACCGGAACGGCCAGTGCGCGCTGGTGGTCGGCGCCACCTTCCCGGAAGAACTGGCCCAGGTGCGCCGCATCGTCGGCGACATGCCGCTGCTGGTGCCGGGCATCGGCGCCCAGGGCGGCGATATCGAAGCCACCGTCAAGTCGGGACGCACGGCGAGCGGCGCCGGCATGATGATCAATTCCTCGCGCGCGATCATCTATGCGCAGCCGCAAGGGGGCGAGGATTTCGCCCAGGCCGCGCGGCGCGTGGCGCTGGAGACGCGGGATGCGATCAACGCGCATCGCGCGTAAGGACCGGACGTTGAAATAGGGACGCTGAAATAGCGCCGTCGCCCCTGCGAAGGCAGGGGCCCAATGTTGCTTCCGTCGCCGCACACGTAAATTGGGTCCCTGCCTTCGCAGGGACGACGTGAGGATTGGCCGGTCAGTACCGGCTCGGCGCAATCGCTTCCGCGTAGTCGTACAGGGCGCCCAGGATCTCCTCGGCGCGTTCGTCCGCCGTCTCCGACAGCGCATCGATCTCCCCGAACAGTTGGTCCACCGTGCGCGCGCCGCCAAGGCCGTCGAACAGGCGCGCGGCGCGGTGTTCTTCCCAGGTTTCCATTTCTTCCGGCGACAGCGAATCGGGGAAGTTGCGTGCGCGGTAGCGGAACAGGATGTCGCCCAGGCGCTTGTCGTCGAAGCCCGGACGCGCGGCGGCCAGCCGGACCGGGTCTTCCAGGCGCAGGCTTTCCAGGCGGCGACGGTCGGCGTTGCCGACGAAACCGCCGTACAGGTCTTCGTCGACGTCGACCGCTTCCGTGCCCCCATCGCGGCGATAAACTTCCTGCCACACGGCCGCCATGTCGGGTCCGCCGGCGGCCAGGCGCGCGTGGGCCAGGCCCTGGTCGATATCGAGTTCCCAGCGCTGGGCCAGCGCCGGCGACAGCGTCTTGAGGTTCCCCACCAGCATCGGCGACTTGTTCAGGTGCACGCTCTTGATGGGCAGGCGCTCCACGCCTTCCGGCAGGTCGGCGGTGCGCGTGAACATGCGCAGGCGGATCGTCTCGACGTCGAGCGCGAACAGTTCGGACGGGTCGTGGCGGCAATCCCAGACCAGCACCTCGTTCTTGTTGGTCGGGTGCGTGGCCAGCGGCCACACGAGGCCGATGCAGCCGCGCTCGGCCGGGAACATGCCGGATACGTGCAGGAAGGGCTGGCGCAGGGCCGCGTCCAGGTGCAGGCCCATCTCGGCCGCGACCCGGTCCTTGCGGCGCAATTCCAGGCAAAAGTCGAACAGCTTCGGCTGCTTGTTGCGCAGCAGGCGCGCCAGCGCGATGGTGGCGCGCACGTCGGACAGCGCGTCGTGCGCCGCTTCGTGGACGAGGCCGTTCTCGCGGCTCAGGTGCTCGAGCTTGAAGCTGGGGCGGCCGTCCTCGTGGCGCGGCCAGGCGATGCCGTCCGGCCGCAGCGCATACGCCATGCGCACGACGTCGAGCAAGTCCCAGCGGCCGCAGCCGTTCTGCCATTCGCGCGCATACGGATCGATGAGATTGCGCCAGAACAGGAAGCGCGTGACTTCGTCGTCGAAGCGGATCGTGTTGTAGCCGACGCCGATGGTGCCCGGCTCGGAGAACGCTTCGCAGATGCGGGCGGCGAATTCGTGTTCGGGCACGCCGTGTTCCAGGCAGTGCTGCGGGGTGATGCCCGTGATGAGGCAGGACTGGGGATCGGGCAGGTAGTCGGGCGCCGGCTGGCAGTACAGCATGATCGGCTCGCCGATCTCGTTGAGCTCGGCGTCGGTGCGGATCGCGGCGAACTGTGCCGGGCGATCGCGGCGCGGGACGACGCCGAAGGTTTCGTAGTCGTGCCAGAGGAAGGTGTGGTTGCTCATATCGGATGCTGCGCTGCCTGAAGAATTGCAAGCCGCCATTCTAACGCGGCGTTCCGATGCGGCCCAGCAGTCCGTCAACGTCGGATGGAGAACGTCTAGATCGCGATGCGGTCGCGGCCCGCTTCCTTGGCGCGGTACAAGGCGGCATCGGCGGCCTCGACGAGGGCGCGCTCGTCCTGGCCGGGGGCCAGCGTGGCCACGCCGAACGAGCCCGTGATGTGCGGCAGCGGCTGGCGCATGTCGCCGAACACGACGGCTTCGCGCATGCGCCCGCACAGGCGCTCGGCCACCATGATGGCCAGCGCGCGTGGCGTGTCGGGCAGGATCGCCGCCAGTTCCTCGCCGCCGTAGCGTACGGCGAAATCGGTGGGACGCAGCGCCGCGCGGATCGCGCCGGCCGCCGCGACCAGCGCGCCGTCGCCGGCGATGTGGCCGTGGGTGTCGTTGAAGCGCTTGAAGTGGTCCAGGTCGATCATCACGAGCGACAACGGCGTGCCGTCCTGGCTGGAGCGGGCCACCAGCTTGGGCAGCATGTCGTTCAGCCAGGCCCGGTTGTACAGGCCCGTCAGGGCGTCGTTGAACGACATCTGGCGGTAGAACTCGCCCAGCTTCTGGCGCCGCCGCAGCAGGGCGCTGGCGGCGCGGATGCGGAAGGACAGCAGGCGCAGCAGGTTGCGCGCGACGCCGTGGTGGCGCTCGATCAGTTGCCACACGAGCTCGGGCTCGATCACGAGCAGTTCGCTGTCTTCCAGCGCGACCATCGAGGCCAGGTTGGCGGCATCGTCCAGCACCGACTGCTCGCCCACGCTCTCGCCCGGCAGCACGTGTTCGACGCCGCCTTCTCCCATCGTCGCGGCCGCTTCCACGCCCAGCTCGCCGGACAGCACGATGTACAGGCGGGCCCGCAAGCCGTCCTCGACGGCCTCGCCCTTGGCGACGCGCACGACGGCGCAGCCGGCCAGTTCGGCGGCGACGGCCGGGGTGTCGACGCCGCGGAACAGCTCGAGGTCGGCGGCGTGGTAGCGGGAAGCACCGAAGGTGCCGTTGGCGTGCATGGAATTAGTTGACTTTCGGAAACTAAAGTATATTGACGACTCCGCATCATACCTTATGGACATTCTCCATGGCATCTGGCGGATGCGGGAGAACGGTGGTTGAATGGCGGGATGAACTTCTCCACCGAACCCGGAATTGCCGGCTCCACTGTCGGCCCCGCCGACGTGCTCGTCGACGCCCTGGGCCGGCGCCACGTGCCCGCGCCCGACGCGCGCATCGTCTGCCTGGTACCGTCGATCACCGAACTGCTGTGCACGCTAGGCCTGGCGCCGCGCCTGGTCGGGCGGACGGGCTTCTGCATCCATCCGCGCGACACGGTGGCCGCCATTCCCAAGGTGGGCGGCACCAAGGACGTGAACGTCGAGAAGATCCGCCGCCTGGCGCCGACCCACGTCATCGTTAATATCGACGAGAACGAGAAGCCGACCGTCGACGCGCTGGCCGCGTTCGTACCCCACGTCGTCGTCACGCATCCGAACGCGCCGCGCGACAACCTGGCGCTGGCACGCTCGATGGGCGCGCTGTTCGGCGCGGACGCCGCCGCCGCGCGCTGGTGCGCCGCGTTCGACGACGAATACGCACGACTGCGCGCCATGCCGCCCGGTCCGCCGCGCACGGTGCTGTACTGCATCTGGCAGGACCCGTGGATGACGGTGTCGAAGGACACCTACATCGCCGCGATGCTGGCGGAGATCGGCTGGACCGTGCCGCTGCTGGGCACGGAGCGTTATCCGCGCTTTGCGTGGTCGCAGGAGCTCGTCGACGGCCTCGATGCGGTGCTGCTGTCGACGGAGCCGTACCGGTTCACGGAACAGCACGCGGATGCGCTGGAAAAGCAGCTGGGCATACCCGTGCTGCTCGTCGACGGCGAGATGATGTCGTGGTACGGGAGCAGGGCGCTGGAAGGCGTGCGCTATCTGCGCCGGCTGCGGGGGATGCTGGAATAGCAGCGGTCATTCATGCGGCGATGGTGGGCACGTGGTGCCCACCCTACGCGTGCCCGCATGCATCGATGAGTCCTTCGTCGTAGGGTGGGCACCACGTGCCCACCATGCATAGGCGCTATCGGACGGGAATTACAAGCCGCTGGTGAGATTCTTGTCCGATTCCGGCTCCGGCAGCAAGTCCGCCGGCATCGGTTCGCGCATCTTCTTGTCGTTCAGGCGGCCGAGGGCGCTGTCCAGCGCGCGCTTGAGCTTGTCGGCGGCCTGGGAGATCGACATATCCAGGTTTTGCGCGTGGGCGTGCACGACCACCGGCGCATAGCCGGATACGCGTGCTTCCATCATGCAGTAGTTGCTGCCGTCTTCGTGTTTCTGGCTATTCTCGTTGCTCAGGTGGACGTCGACGCGGCGCACGTGTTCGCCGAAGCGGCCGATCGAGGATTCGACGTTGCCGCGGACGCGCTCGTCCAGGCCCTGGTGGCGGTCGATGGTGTTGTCGGTATTGATGTTGATTTCCATGAGTTCCTCCAAGTAGTGAAGCGTTGAAACGATCTTACACGTCTTGCATGAGAATTCATGTGGGCCAGCGCACGCACTTTTTCAAGTCGTTAAATTTCAGTTGTTCACGACGCTGGCCGCGATATTGATCGACAGCCCGAGGATGACGAGGTTGAAGAAGAAGGCCAGCACCGAATGGCCGAGCACCAGCTTGCGCATGCGGCGCGAGATGATGGTCACGTCCGAGGTCTGCACGGCGACCGAGATGGTGAAGGAAAAATAGAGGAAGTCCCAGTAGTTCGGTTCCAGCACCTTGTCGGGAAAGCGCAGCGGCGGTTCGCCGTCCTCGTTGTCGTCCTCGCCGCAGTAGTACAGATGGCCGTAGTGCAGCGCGAACAGCATGCCGACCAGCAGCCAGGAACCGATCAGGGTCAGTACGGTGAACGCGTAGTGCAGGGCCGCTTCGCCGGGGGGCAGCTTGCCCATGCGCGCCAGCTCCGTGACAATCGCGTACAGGCTCGAGATGGCGCCGGCGATCATCACCAGCAGCACGGCGCCGGCCCGCTCGTCCTGGCGGGCGGCGACGGCGCGCACCTTGTGGTGGTCGGCACGCGCCATCATCCAGGCCATGGTGAGCAGGTAGGCCCAGACGCCGCTGTTCCAGCCGACCAGGGCGCGCCACAGCCATGGATGCCCGCCCGGCAGCAGCAGGCCGACGGCGGCACCGAACGCGATGCCCGATACCAGATGCGGGCGCGCACGCACGAAGCGCAGCGGCGTCGATGCACCGCCGTCGCGTCGATGGTGGTGCCCGCGCTCATCCTCGTGCTCGTGATGGTGCCGATGCAGGCTCATGGCGTCTTGGCCCGCGCCGCTTCTTCCGCCGCGTGGTGCGGGAAGCGGTCCATGCGCGACAGCACGGGGAACAGTTTCATCCACGTCGCCGTGACGACCAGCGTGGCCACGCCGCCGAAGATGATCGCGGGAACGAGGCGGAACCAGCTGGCCGTGACTCCCGACTCGAATTCGCCCAGCTCGTTGGACGCGCCGATGAACACGGCGCTGACGGCGCTGACGCGGCCGCGGATCTCGTCCGGCGTCTCGTACTGGACCAGCAAATGGCGGATATACACGCTGATCATGTCGCCGGCGCCGAGCAGGAACAGCGCCGCCAGCGCCACCGGGAAGCTGTGCACGAGGCCCATCGTGACGGTGGCGATGCCGTACAGCCCGACGCCGCCGAACATCCAGGCGCCGACGCGGCGCGTGATCGGATAGAAGGCCAGCGCGATCGAGCACAGCGCGGCGCCGGCGCCCGGCGCCGTACGCAGGAGGCCCAGCAGCTCGGGACCCGCATGCAGCACGTCGTGCGCATACGCGGGCAGCAGGGCGGTCACGCCGCCGAACAGCACGGCGAACAGGTCGAGCGAGATCGCGCCCAGCACGATGGGACGCGACCACACGAAGCGCAGGCCTTCCAGCAGCGTGTGCCAGCTGACGGGCGCCTTGGCGCGCGCCTGCTGGGCGCTGTGGGTGCCGGACATCAGCAGCACGGACAGGGCCAGCAGCACGCTCGACACCGTGTACACGACGTTCGGCCCCAGCACGTACAGCAAGCCGCCGACCACCGGGCCGGCGATCGTCGCCACCTGCATGCTCGAGGAACTGAGGGCCACGGCCTGCGAGAACTCGTGGTTCGGCACGAGGTTGCGCAGCACCGCCTGGGAGGCGGGCATCATGAAGGCGCGCGCGCTACCGTACAGCACCAGCACAGCGAATACGGGCCAGACGACCTTGCTGCCGGACAGCGTGAACGCCACCAGCAGCAGGCTGCACAGCAGCTGCGTGGCCAGGCACAGCATCACGATATTGCGGCGGTTGTGGGTGTCGGCCACGTGGCCGGCCCACAGGATCAGCACCAGGAAGGGCGCGAACTGGGCCAGGCCGATGAGGCCCAGGTCGAACAGGCTGCCGGTGATCTGGTACACCTGCCAGCCGACGGCGACGCTCTGCATCTGGACGGCGAGCGTGCCGAGGAAGCGGGACGACAGGTAGAAGGAGACATTACGGTTGCGCAGGACGGCAAGGCCGCCTGGAGAAGAGGGCGATGGCATAGGGACGAGGGAAAAGAGGCAAGCCTCATTGTGCCCGATGTCGTTCGATCATGCAGTCAATACAATCGGTCCGCTGCATGCATCGGTGGGCACATGGTGCCCACCCTGCGCATCCGTCAGTAGGGTGGGCATCCCATGCCCACCATGCGCCGCTACGCCGCCAGGTCCGCCTCGGTGGTGAAGGCGTCGGCGTAGAACTCGTCGGCCGGCAGGCCGCAACGGGCCACATACTCGGTGCGCGCGGCATCGACCATCGCCGGCGCGCCGCAGGCATACACCTGGTGGTTCGACAGGTCGGGGATGTCCTGCATCACGGCCGCGTGGACCCAACCGGTGCGTCCGAGCCAGCCGTCTTCCGGCAGCGCGTCCGAGATCACCGGCACGTAGGTCAGCCAGGGCAGCTCGCGCGCCCATTGTTCGCACAGTTCGTGCATGTACAGGTCCTGCGGGCGGCGCCCGCCCCAGTACAGGGCGACCTTGCGTTCGGACTTCAGGTGGATCATGTGCTCGACCAGCGCCTTGACGGGCGCGAAGCCGGTGCCGGACGCCAGCAGCACGATCGGCTTGTCCGAATCCTCGCGCAGGAAGAAGGTGCCGAGCGGGCCTTCGAAGCGCAGGATGTCGCGTTCCTTCATGGCGCCGAACACGTGGTCGGTGAACAGGCCGCCCGGCAGATGGCGGATGTGCAGTTCCAGCGGACCGCTGAAGGAGGGCGCCACGGCGATGCTGTAGGCGCGGCGCTTGCCGTCCTTGAGCATGAATTCGACGTACTGGCCGGCGCGGTAGGCCAGCGCCTCGTTGGCCGGCAACTGCAGCGTGAGGACGGCGACGTCCGGCGCGGCGCGGCGGATCGACTGCACGCGCGTGGGCATCTTGCGCAGCGGGTACTCGCTGCTGCCGCCCACTTCGCGCGCCTCGATGGTCAGCGGGCCTTCCGGCACGGCGCAGCAGAACAGCGCATAGCCCTGCAGCTTTTCCTGGTCCGTCAGGGCGCGCGCCTGGTGCGGCTTGTGGTGCACCGTGCCCTCGACGACCTTGCCCTTGCAGGAACCGCAGGCGCCGTTCTTGCAGCCGTAGGGCAGGCCGATGCCGGCGCGGATCGCCGCGCCGAGCACGGTGTCGTCCGCCTCGCAGTCGAAGTGATGGCCGCTGGGCTGGACAGTGATCTGGAACGTCATACAATCCTCGAATGAATACTCAAAACAATGTGAAGTTTAAGAAGCCGCGCCTGCTGGTGGTCGGCTGTGGCGACGTCGGCATGCGCCTGCTGCCGCTGGTCGCCGCGCGCTACCGCGTGTTCGCGCTGACCAGCCGGCCGGACCGTTGCGCCGCGCTGCGCGCCGCCGGCGCCGTCCCCGTCGTGGCCGACCTCGACCGGCCGCGGACGCTCAAGCGCCTGGCCGGCCTCGCGCGCCACGTGGTGCACCTGGCGCCGCCCCAGCCGCACGGTGCGCTCGACCTACGCACGCGCAATTTGACCGCCATTCTACCCGAGGGGGCGCAGGTGGTTTATGTCAGCACCAGCGGGGTCTACGGCGACCGCGGCGGGAGCCTGACGCCGGAAACGACGCCGGTGGCGCCGCGCAACCCGCGCGCCGCGCGCCGCGTCGATGCCGAGCAGGTGCTGCGCGCCTGGGCGCTGGCCGCGCGCGGCCGGGTGACGATCCTGCGCGCGCCGGGCATCTACGCGGCCGACCGCCTGCCGCTCGAACGCCTGCAGCGCGGCACCCCGGCATTGGCTTCAGGCGACGACGTGTACACGAACCACATCCACGCCGACGACCTGGCGCGGCTGGCGCTGGCGGCACTGCGGCACGGCAGGGCCGGCCGGGTCTACAACGCCAGCGACGACACGCACATGAAGATGGGGGATTACTTCGACCTGGTGGCCGATGCGTTCGGCCTGGCGCGCGCCCCGCGCCTGGCGCGGGCGGAACTGGAAAAGGCGGTCACGCCGGTGCAGCTGTCCTTCATGTCGGAATCGCGCCGGCTCGTCAATACCCGCCTGCGCGAGCTGCGCGCGCGGCTGCAGCACCCGCATGTGGCGGCGGTGGTGGAGGCCGCGGCACGATTGAATGTAAAGGCTTGACAAAGCGGAAAAGCGCGAGGGAGGAATAAGGCCGGCTTAAGCAAATAATAATTGATCCATGTATCATTCGGGAACGCCGTAGAGCGACCATACAAATACAAGGTTATTTCCCAAACTAGCGTATTTTTCATTACCCCGGCTGGGTAGTGAGAAGTCATTCATGGATTGTTATTTTTGAAAGAACATCATGCCTATCCGCCGTATTCCGACCGATGCCCAATATGACCCGAACCGGGTGCTCGACGCCATCATCCAGAAACTGTCGCTCAAGAACGATGCCGCGCTGTCGCGCGTGCTCGAAGTGGCGCCGCCCGTGATCAGCAAGATCCGGCACAACACGCTGCCGATCGGCGCCACCATCCTGCTGCGCATGCACGAAGTGTCCGACTACAGCATCCGCGAACTGCGCGCGCTGATGGTGCGCGACGGCGCCGCGGCCGGGCAGGAAGCGCTGGCCGCCTGAGCGGCCATCCGGACAACAGCCCGCTCCATGGGAGACGGGCTGCCGCAGGCGCGCCGGTGTCGTGCCTGCCCGTCAGGCGCCCGCCTGCCAAGTGATGGCGCCGCGTTCGATGCGGATGCCGCGCGCGGCCGGGGCGGTGGTGAATGCCGGGACCTTGTCCTTCGGCCATGGGCCGCCGCAGAAGGCGAGCTCCTGGGCCGGGACCTTGTCCTTCGGCCACGGGCCGCCGCAGAAGGCGAGCTCCTGGGACGGGACCTTGTCCTTGGGCCACGGGCCGCCGCAGAACGCCAGCGCCTGAGCCGGGACCTTGTCCTTCGGCCACGGGCCGCCGCAGAAGGCCAGCGCCTGGGCCGGGACCTTGTCCTTCGGCCACGGGCCGCCGCAGAACGCGGTATCGGCGCGCATGGCGGGGTAGGCCTCGCCGAACGTCGTTTCGTACAGGGTGCGCATGCGCTCGCCGCTGTCGAGGCGGAACTGGGCGTCATCGCCGCCGCGCATGCCCACGTAAGGGTAATGATGCAGGAAGTAGCCGAATACCCGCTCGCAATCCTGCGCATATTTCATCGTGTCCAGGATGTGGTAGTGCCAGAAGGTGTCGGCGTCGACCAGCGGCGCCGTATCCTCGTGCGGATACATCTTCATCAGGCACAGGAAACGCCGATATTCCTTTTCGACGGCGTCCGCCTTGTCCCGGCTCCAGCCTTCGCCAGATGCGGCATGCATCAGCTTGGCCTTGATCGGTTCGAGGTCGAGTTCCATTACCGCGGTGAGCGAAATGTTGGCTTTCATAATCATCCTCATCATAGTGGTGATGTCGTTATGTACTGCTTCCCTAGTTATCGTTGCGGTATTGCAAGGTTCCGACCTATTCCGCCATTTCCAAACAGCAAGAATAAATTTGTCTTTGACCTGCATTACCTGTACTCAATGTAGTTGAGTGAACTAGTGGAATACTTGCGCTTCGTCAATTCTGACGTGGATGGGCTCAGATCACTGCCGAGCCGGACTTGAATTCGTGTTGCGGATACGTCGGCGGCTCGGCCGCACCGATCACCGGCGCCGAGACCATCACCGTCGTCCCGCCTTCCGGCTCGCTGAACACGGCGCAGGTGCCGCCCAGGATGACGATGCGTTCCTCGATGCCGACGAGACCGAAGGAACCGAACTTGTTGTGCCCCCCGGGCGGCAGGCCGACACCGTTGTCCTTGACCGTCAGCGACAGCCAGTCGCCGGTCAGGCGCAGCTCGACCGTCACCTCGGTCGCATTCGCGTGACGCACGATGTTGGTCAGCGATTCCTGCAGGATGCGGAAGAATGCGGTGGCGCAATGGTCGGGCAGGGCGATGTCGCCATAGTCGTCGCGCACTTCGCAGCGGATGCCGGTACGGCGCTGGAACTGGTTGACCTGCCATTCGACGGCAGCCGACAGGCCCAGGTCCAGCACGGTCGGGCGCAGGTCGTTGATGATCTGGCGCACGCTCTTGATCGTGGTATCGAGTTGCAGCAGCGTGGCGCGGGCGCGCTTGTGCAGGATGCCGTGCGAGCCTTTGGTGCGCGTGGCCAGCAGCTCCGTCTCGATACGCAGCGCGAGCAGGTTCTGGCCCAGGTCGTCGTGGATCTCGCGCGCGATGCGCTTGCGCTCCAGTTCCTTGATCTGGTACGCGTGGTCGGCCAGGCGGCGCAGCTTGTAGTGCGACAGCTGCAGCTTGCTCTGGCTCTCGCGCAGCTCGCTCGTCATTTCCTGGGCCAGCACGATGGCGGCGCGGCGCGACGAGGTCAGGATGTACAGCAGCGCATACAGCAGGATCGTGCCGAGGAAGCCGAAGGCCATCATCAGCTTCGGATAGTAGGCGTCGAATTCCGTGTACAGCGCCGACTTGGGCACGCTGTACACGGTTTTCCATGGACGGCCGTTGAAATCCAGCGGCAGCGCGGCCGAGAACACGTCGTCGCCGCGATCCAGGGCCGGCTTGGGCACGGCAGTGGTGCCGTTGGTGTCGAACAGCGTGATCGGCTTGGCGACCAGGTCGTGGCCATGGCGGTCGTAGTACGTCCCGGTGTCGAACAGCGTCATGCGCATGCCCTGCAGCGGGATCTCATCCATGGCGCCGTGCAGCAGCTTCGAGATGCTGAAGGCGATGCCGATCGACCCGGCGTACGCGGCGCGGCGTTGGTCGACCGTATCGCGCGGCATGCCGTTGCGGTAGACCGGCAGGCGCATGCCCAGGAAAATATTGTTTGGCCCGGATAACAGCGGGATCGGGGTGCCGGTCGCATGCACGGTGCCCTGGTCGCGCGATTGCAGCAGCTGCGAGCCGAAATATGGATTGGCCATCAGGTCGATGCCGAACAGTTGGGAATGCGCGGGATCCGGTTCGTAATAGGTGACCATCAGGTACTCGGGCCGGATGCCGGGCGGCGAGATCCCGACGGGCGCATCGTCGCGGCCGAGATGGCGGCGGATGTCGGCACGCCAGCGGTCCATCAGCGCGGGCCGCTCCTGCTCGGTGATGTGCAGCGCGAAATTGATGTTGTCGACGGCCGGGAAATGCTGGCTCAGCGCCAGGCCGCGCACATATTCGTGGAACTCGTGGTGGTCGACGTGACTGGAGCTCTGCAGCACGCTGGCGGTGTTGCGCAGCAGGTCGGTGTACGACTTGATGCGTACCTCGATCACGCTCTGGGCGTAGCGCGCATGGTTGTTGAAGCGCTCGCGCGCATCGCTCTCGATCGAGCGGTGGGTGAAGAGATAGAGCGAACTGCCGATCAGCGAGGCCAGCAGCGCGCCGATCCAGAACGAAACCTTGGTGATGGAAAAGGCATCCCGCAGCACCGTAGACATGGCAATCCCCGAAGGACGTATTTATCCATCGCAACTTACGCAAGTTGGATGCGGGAGAAACCTAGCAGGTCAGCCAGTTGCAGCAAGCGACGTGCGGCGATAAGCACGTCGCCCCGGCGCAGGCAGGGGCCCAATATTGCTCGCTGCACGCGAACTTGGGCCCCTGCCTGCGCAGGGGCGACCGGGAGATGCCGGGGTTTATTTCGCCCAGCTGTCCTTGAGCGTGGTGACGCGGTTGAACACCGGCTTGCCCGGCTGCGAATCGACGCGGTCGGCGACGAAATAGCCGTGGCGCTCGAACTGGAAGCGCTGGTCGGCCACGGCCTCCTTCAGGCCCGGTTCCAGGTAGGCCTTCACCGTTTCCAGCGCGTTCGGGTTCAGCACGGACTTGAAGTCGCGTCCGCCCGCATCCGGCTGCGGTTCCGTGAACAGGCGGTCGTACAGGCGCACTTCCGCTTCCAGCGCGTGCGAGGCGCTGACCCAGGTGATGTTGCCCTTGACCTTGTAGTTGTCGGCGCCCGGCGTGCCCGATTTCGAATCCTCGAAGTAGTTCACGTGGACGGCCGTCACATTGCCGTTTTCATCCTTGTCGAAGCCCGTGCACTCGACCACGAAGCCGTACTTCAGGCGCACGCGCGCGCCCGGCTTGTCGGCCGTGGGCGGGGTGAAGCGGTGGTAGCCCTTGGTCGGCACTTCCATGAAGTCTTCCTGCTCGATCCACAGTTCCTTGGTGAACGGGAAGGAACGGCTGCCCAGTTCCGGATGGTGCGGGTGGACCGGTGCGCTGCACTCGACGACTTCGCCTTCCGGGAAGTTATCGACGATCAGCTTCAGCGGACGCAGCACGGCGATCGCGCGCGGCGCCTTCGGATCGAGGTCGTCGCGCAGCGCGCCTTCCAGCGTGCTCATGTCGATCCAGCCGTCGACCTTGGACACGCCGATGCGGTCGCAGAACAGCTGGATCGATTCCGGCGTGTAGCCGCGGCGGCGCAGGCCGACGATGGTGGGCATGCGCGGGTCGTCCCAGCCGGTGACGATGTGTTCGTCGACGAGCTGGCGCAGCTTGCGCTTGGAGGTGACCACGTAGGTCAGGTTCAGGCGCGAGAATTCGTACTGGCGCGGCACCGGACGCGCGAAGAAGCCGCCGTCGGCCAGCGTCTCCACGAGCCAGTCGTAGAACGGGCGGTGGTCGGTGAATTCCAGCGTGCACAGCGAATGGGTGATGTCTTCCAGCGCATCCGAGATCGGGTGCGTGTAGTCGTACATCGGGTAGATGCACCATTTGTCGCCGGTACGGTGGTGGTGCGCATGGCGGATGCGGTACAGGGCCGGGTCGCGGTTGGTCATGATGGGAGAGGCCATCGCGTCCTCGCTCATCTTGGCGCGCAGGATGTGTTCGCCGTCCTTGTACTTGCCGGCCTTCATGTCGCGGAACAGTTGCAGCGATTCCTCGACCGGACGGTCGCGGAACGGCGAGTTGGTGCCCGGCGTGCCGAAGTTGCCGCGGTTCTTCGCCATTTCCTCGGCGCTCTGGCTGTCGACGTAGGCCTTGCCTTCCTTGATCAGGTACTCGGCCATTTCGTACAGCTTGTCGAAGTAGTCGCTGGCGTAGTGCAGGTATTCCTGGCCGCCTTGCTCCCAGGTAAAGCCCAGCCACTTGACGCTGTCCATGATGGTGTCGACGTATTCCTGGTCTTCCTTCTCGGGATTGGTATCGTCGAAGCGCAGGTGGCAGCGGCCGGCGTAGTCGCGCGCCAGGCCGAAGTTCAGGCAGATCGATTTGGCATGGCCCACGTGCAGGTAGCCGTTCGGCTCCGGCGGGAAGCGCGTGATGACCTGGGGCATGCCTGCGCGGGCATGGGTGCCCGCCGCGAGATCGGATTCGACGATCGCGCGTACAAAATTCGACGACGGCGCAGGTGCCGCCGCGGAGTTCTTGTCGTTGCTCATGGAAACTAGTTCTGGATAGGTAATAGTCTGGCATTTTACCGTAGATACACGGGACCGGGCCGCCTATGTGGGCAAGCGCACGGTTTGGTGCGCCACCCGGGATGGATACTGGATGCGCCCCGTCTTCCGGCAGGCGAGAACGGCCGTGGCGAACCTGTCAAGATGGCCGTTTCTATTGCATAATCTCGGATTGACATTTTTTTCGGCATTGCCGGAGAGTTCCAAGTGGAAAATCTATACGCGATCCTCGGCGTCGCGCCGAACGCCACCGACGACGACATCAAGAAGGTATATCGCTCGCTGGCGATGCGCTACCACCCGGACCGCAACCAGGCGCCGGGCGCGGAAGCGCGCTTCAAGGCCGTCACCAAGGCCTACGAGGTCCTGTCCGATCCGGCCAGGCGCGCCGAATACGACCAGAGCGTCAACCACCGCATCGTGCTCGATGCCGAGGCGGAGGCGTTCGAGCTGTGGCGCTCGTTGTTTGCGCTGAACGGCGTGACGATTGCAGCGTGACGATCTGCGCTTGACCGCGCAGGCCCGGCCCCGCGCCCCCAAGACACCAACAGAATACGAGTCGAACATGAAAAAAGTACATCCGGAATTCGCTTTCCAGTCGCGCGAGCTGGAAGGCCAGATCGAAGGCACGCTGGGCGATCCGCCCAACCGCAAGAA
The DNA here is from genome assembly GCA_963529995.1 of uncultured Massilia sp. Lineage (GTDB taxonomy): Bacteria > Pseudomonadota > Gammaproteobacteria > Burkholderiales > Burkholderiaceae_D > Telluria. The sequence goes on from CAUSCY010000006.1 coordinate 114,053, forward strand.
CTACGACATGATGGTGCAGGCCCTCGTGTCCGAGTACGCCAGCGGCGACGGCCTGGACGACGTCAACATGATGGCGTTCGCCCTGGTCGACCGCATCCGCTTCAGCGATCCCAAGGGCCTGATCCGCGAAGCCTACGACTACGAGAGCGACGACCCGTCCCACGTCTTCGCCATGGCAAACTGCGACGGCGACGAGGAAGGCAAGGCCATGTACGAGGCCGTCTGCGCGAATCACCCGGAGCTGGCGCGCCAGGCCATCGTCACCGCCTTCCTGTACAAGAACCCGGCGCGCTGGGAAGACGACGACCAGTCGCTCGACCAGCTGGCGCGCGACGACGAGGGCGATGACGACGAGCTGGACGAAACCGCGGCCGGCGCCGCCGGCGACGACTTCGTCGACCTGTTCGACCAGGATGGAGGCGAGCGCGAATGAGCGACGAGAACAAATCCAACCTGCCGGCGCTGACCAAGCAGGTCGGCGATCTGGTGCTGGCCGGCTCGCTGCAGCACGCCGAGGAAGCGCTGTCGCAGGCCGCCGACGAGCACGGCGACTACGCCGTGGCCGAAGTGCTGTCGACGCTGCCGCCGCAGGTTACCGCGCTGCACCTGGCCGGTTTCGACGGCGCCAAGACTTCGCTGGCGACGCTGCTGGTGCCGCCCAAGGCCTGGGCCGAGAGCCTGGCCTACCTGGCCGCGACCTGGCCGGACGACATGATCGAGGACGATCCCGAGCGCATCGCCGAGGGCCTGTTCAACCACCTGCACGGCGTGGTCTACGCGACCGACGACGAGGACCGCCGCCACGAGCTGCTCGCCGAGGCCTCCGCCACCGACTACGGCGCCACCGCGTTCGCCATCGTGTGGTCGCTGGCGCCGCGCGAGATCCTCGAAGTGGCCGGCGAGATCAACAACCGCGGCCCGCACATCAACGTGCACACGACGTCCGACAGCGACATCGTGCCGCTCGCCGTCGACCTGGCCAAGGCCAGCGAGGACGGCTGGCAGCGTTCGCTGCTCGAACTGTTCCCGGAATACCGCAACACGGCCGACCTGGCCGACGTCGAGCTGCCGGACGACCCGGACGAGGAGCCGGAATTCCAGCAGCGCACGACGCGCGAACTGCTGTACCGCCTGCGCAAGCAGGTGCCGTCCGTGCGCAGCCAGCCGCGCCGCAGCGGCCGCCGCAGCATGGGCACGGACATCTTCTCGTGAGCGGGGTCGAAGCAAGCATGCTGCCAGCCATCGTCATCGAGAAGCTGCCGCGCCTGGTGCGCGCGATCCGCCTGATCCCTGGCCGGGCCAGCGCCGACGAAGCGGCCGGCCTGGCCGACGAGCTGGCGGGCATCACCGCCATGGTCGCGGAAAAATTCACCAACGACCGCACCGCCGAGGGCATCGGCCGCGCCCAGCTGCTCACCATCGGCTGCGTGTCGCTGGGCCTGGAAGACCTGGTCGGCGACGAACCGGAGGACGTGGGCGACGAAGCCGCCGTCGGCGTGCTGGTGAGCGAGGGCGCGGAACTCGTGTTCCAGGCGGGCTTCCGCATGATCCGCGAACTGGCCGCGCTGCCCGAGGACACGCTGCTGGGCGAGTTCGACACCGATCCCGTGTACGCGCAGCGCCGCCTGAAGGAGCTGTTCGTCGACATCTGCACGGCCGACCCGGGCGAGACCTGGTCCGGCCACCAGCGCTACCTGGGCCAGCTCAAGCAGCGCCAGGAAACCCAGGCCGTCGTGCGCGCCGCGCAGTGGCTGCGCCGCCACCATTGGGAAGGCGCCGTCAAGGATCCGGACCTGAACGCCGAGGGCGTGATCGCGCTGGCGATCGTGTTCGGCATCGACGGCAGCGGCCGCATCGTCGCGCGCACGGGGCAGAAGGAGTTCGAGCGCTTCGTGAACGCGGTCAGGAAGGAGCAGCCGGACTTCCAGGCCGGCTGGGCCAAGCTGCTGGAAAACATCCCGGCGCCGCACCAGGCCGTCATCGCCAGGCGCATCGAGGCCTACCACGACAGCACCTTCCTGAAGAACATCGCCGGCAAGGTGCCGCTGGCGCAGTTGTTCGTCGAGCTGGAAAACTACGCCGGTTCGGAGATCGACGCGGAATATCCTTAGTCCCAGGAAAATGGCGGGCATGGTAGCCCGTCATTTCCCGTTCAGGCATGACGATCGGACTATGCCGGCTCGATGCGGCGGACGCCGGTCGGACAAAGACAATCCAGGTTCGACCTGTTGCTGTTTTTATTACTCATCCAGCGTTGGTTTAAAGATAAAAAGTTATAATCCGGCAATTATCAACTGCGAATTGCCGATATGTCCTTGGATGACGATAAGAAGCGTGAAGAGATCGCGAAACTGAAGGTGGAGCGCCTCAAGACCCTGGCCAGTCTGTTCGTCGGCGTTTGTTCAAGTATCGGCGTCGTCGGCGTGTTCGCATACTGTTTCCTGATTGCCGGTTTCGTCCCAATAGGCCTCAGTGCGGGGGACACGCTGTTCTTTGTCTTCGTGATGCTGGCTTTCGCAATGACGGGCGCCGTGCTGGCGATCTTCGGGCTCTTCGTGTATGTGCCCTATGTCTTGCAAAAGCCGACTTACGGAGCAAGTACTTCGCCGATCGGCCTGACGCGCGGCGGGGGCGTCCTTGCGATCTTCGCCGTCGCAATGTCGAGCGTCATCCTTTTCTTCTTTTTCTTTACCTCGAAATTCGTCGACCAACAGGCCGGCGATGCCGGTTTTTCCTACGGGTGGATGGCGGCCATCGTCGCCTGCCTGGCGGTCTACTGGCTGATTGCGAACTGGCTGGTGCAGTCCTTGACCGACGCGCTCAGCCATGTGTTCTTGCTGCTGCTTTTCTCATCCCTATCGGGATTGTTGGCGGCATCCGCCAGCGACGGCGCGCGCACGGCAGCCGCTACCCACGCGCTGATGGTGCCCGCCATCCTCCTTCTGTCCGGACTTTTCCTTGCATTCAGCATTGCGAGCCTGAGTCCCCCGACAGTTCCCGGCGCGACGGCGCCGGCTCCCGCGAAAATTCGCACCGCGGCAGCATTTGCAGCGATCGGCATCCTGCTTCCTTACATCGCGGCTGTTACCGGCGTCAATGTAATGAATACCGTCATGCAGGGATTGGGTTTGCGTGCCGATGCCGCCACCCTGATCGTGAATTCGGCGAACTTCCAGACGATGCAGGCGGCAGCGGATGCAAAAGGCGTGCTGCTATACAGTTGCAAAGCCGACGGCGATACCTATGCAGTGAGCTACGTGAGGATCCTGTGGCATGGCATGGGTCAACGCAGCTACGTCGAGCTGTCGCCGTCCGAGGCAGATAAGCATGCCGGTGTGCGCGTCGAACTGGACAGCGCCGGCGTCAAGAAATCCCAGAGCCAGCATATGGCAACCTGCGTTGAACTCAAGCGGGGAATCTATTTTAAGTCGGACAGCAAGGCGCTCGACGACAAGCAGTGGGAGATGACGCTGCCGTTCATCCTCAATTTCATGCGATCGGTGTACCGGGACGGCAATACGGTCATTGCCGTCGGTTATGCCGACCCGATGCCGCGCAAGGAAGACAGCAATTTCACGTTGGCACAGGAACGCGCCTGCAATGTCATCCGCAAGCTCGGCACGCATCCCGAGTTCAAGGACAAGAAGGCGTGGACCGATGAAGCACTTATCGACGTGCGCCTGGAAAGCGATGCCACGAGCAGCTGCAGCGCCTTGAAGGAGGCGGCCGACCGGCAATCCTGCTTCGAGCGCAACCGGCGCGTGGAACTGCAGCTCGTCCAGGCCGATGGTGCTTTCTTCCGGGTCGGTACGGCCAAATTCAGCGAAGCCTGCGAGACCAAGTCGGCCAAGTAGTAACAGGCAGCAGTAATAGGCGATAGGGCGTATGGACATGGGGTGAGCCGATCGCGGATATCATGATGCAAAAAACGGATTGTCCGCAATGTCCCATCCCCCCATCACCGCCGGCAGTGCCGAATTCAAGCGCATCAACCGCGCCATGGTCTTCGGCGGCTTTTCCACTTTCGCGCTGCTGTACTGCGTGCAGCCCCTGATGCCGCTGCTGGCGCACGATTTTTCCCTCACGCCGGCGCAGAGCAGCCTGGCGCTGTCCGTCGCCACCGCCGCGCTGGCGGTATCGCTGCTCGTGTCCAGCGTGCTGTCCGAACGCTACGGCAGGAAGCCCCTGATGGCCGCATCGATGTTCGCCGGCGGCGTGCTCACGCTGCTGGCCGCGTTCGCCCACAGCTATCCGCAACTGCTCGCGCTGCGCGCGCTGCTGGGTCTCCTGCTGGGCGGGATGCCGGCGCTGGCGATGGCCTACCTGAGCGAGGAGATCGACGGGCCGTCGCTGGGCCATTCGATGGGCCTGTACATCGGCGGCAGCGCATTCGGCGGCATGGCCGGCCGCGTGCTGTCGTCCTTCATCAGCGATTTCTACGACTGGCGCATCGCCATGGGCGTCATGGGCGTGGCCGGCCTGTACGCGGCGTTCGAATTCAACCGCAGCCTGCCGGCTTCGCGCCGCTTCCGGCCGGGGCAGGGCGGCTTTCCGGCCCTGTTCCACGGCACCATCCGGCACATGCGCGACGAAGGCCTGCCGTGGCTGTTCTGCCTGTCCTTCCTGCTGATGGGCTCTTTCGTCAGCATGTACAACTACATCGGATACCGCCTGCTGGCGCCGCCGTATGCCTTGCGCCAGAGCGCCGTCGGCACCCTGTCGGTGCTGTACTTGCTGGGCATCTTCAGTTCCGTGTGGGCCGGCAAGCTGGCCGACCGCCTGGGGCGGCGCAACGTGCTGTGGCTGGTGATGGGCGTCATGCTGGCCGGCCTGCTGCTGACGCTGGCCACGCCGCTGGCCTTCGTCGTCATTGGCATGGGTCTGTTCACCTTCGGCTTCTTCGCTTCGCACTCGGTGGCCAGCAGCTGGGTGGGGCGGCGCGCACGGCCGCCGCAGGCGCTGGCCTCGGCCCTGTACCTGTTCTTCTACTACCTGGGATCGAGCGTGGTCGGCTGGCTCGCCGGAATCCTGTGGGCGCGCGGCGGCTGGGCCGGCGTCGTCACGCTGCTGGGCGCGATCCTGGCCGCGGCGGTAGGCGTGGCGCTGCGCCTGCGCGGCCTCGCGCCGCTGGCGCCGCTGCCGGCGACGCCCGTGTCCGAAGCGCAATAAGCCATCAAATCCGGTAAATATAGAGGCAGTTTATTGCTGAGTTTCCGTACTCTTCAGTGTGTTTCGTGCGCCGGTTTTGCTGTGAAAAGCTTAATATGACGATTCCAGACCCGCACTGGCACAGTGCGGACGACTAACATCAATGCGAAGGAGTACGTCATGTTGCAAGCAAACGAAATCCAGCAGCGATTCACTCATATTCAGCAAACCATCGGCGAAGCGCAGCAGGCCCTGGGCGACGCGCCGAACGAAATCCGCGACTGCATCGAGAAGCTGTCGCGCGAGGCGCAGCAGGCCAAGGACGTGATGCAATCGAACGACCAGCAGCGCGTCATCGAATGCGTCGACCGCCTGGAAGACATGGGCGACGAAGCCAAGCGCATCAGCCGCTCGCTGCCGCAGATGCCGGCGCATCTGGAAGCGGCCGTGACCCGCGTGCATGCGGAACTGTCGGACCTGAAGCACAAGTTGCACTAAGAAATCGGCGGCGGCAATGCCGTCCGCTTGAACCGACAGCGCGTCGCCCCTGCGCAGGCAGGGGCCCAATGTCTTCGCCGGACGCGAACTTGGGCCCCGGCCGGCGCCGGGGCGGCGGCGGTTTTGCTCGGCGGTGTCAGACGCCGTTGCGGGCCCCCCCGGGCGCCCCCCCGGCGCAGGCGGGGGCCCCTTCGCTGCCCGGCCCGCGACATTGGGCCCCTGCCTGCGCAGGGGCGACGGCGTTTCTGCTCGGCGTTCTCAGACGACGTTCCGGGCCCGCAGGGCGGCGATCTCCTCGCCGCTCTTGCCCAGCACCTCGCGTAATACCTCGTCGGTATGCTGGCCCAGCAGGGGCGGCGCCATGTCGCTCGTGGCGGGCGTCGCCGACAGTTTCATCGGGCTGCGCACCAGCTTCACCGTGCCCGCCGCGGGATGCGGCAGCGCGATCTGCATGCCGCGCGCGCGCACCTGCTCGTCGGCGAATACCTCGTCCAGTTCGTTGATGGGGCCGCAGGGCACGCCTTGCTCCTCCAGCAGCGCGATCCACTCGTCGCGGCGCTTTTCCATGACCATCTCGGCCAGCAGCGGCACCAGCGCGTCGCGGTTCTGCACGCGCAGCGGATTGGTGACGAAGCGCGCGTCGTGCGCCAGCTCCGGCCGGCCGCCTGCCTCGACGAACTTGCGGTACTGCCCGTCGTTGCCGGCGGTGACGATGATGTGGCCGTCCAGGCAGGCGAAGGTCTGGTAGGGCACGATGCTGGCATGCGCATTGCCCCAGCGGCGCGGGCGCTTGCCGCTGTTCAGGTAGCTGCTGCCGATATTGGCCAGCATGGCGACCTGGGTGTCGAGCAGCGACATGTCGATGTGCTGGCCTTCGCCCGTGCGGTCGCGGTGGGTCAGCGCGGCCAGTATCGCCACCGTCGCATACATGCCCGTCATCAGGTCGGTGAGGGCGACGCCGGCCTTCTGCGGGCCGCCGCCGGGCAGCTCGTCGCGTTCCCCCGTGACCGACATCAGCCCGCCCATGCCCTGGACCAGGAAGTCGTAGCCGGCACGGTGCGCGTACGGGCCGTCCTGGCCGAAGCCCGTGATCGAGCAGTACACGAGGTCCGGCTTGAGCGCCTTCAGCGCGGCGTAATCGAGGCCGTAGCGCGCCAGGTGCCCGACCTTGAAGTTCTCCAGCACGACGTCGCACTGCAGTACCAGTTCGCGCAGCAGCGCCTGGCCGCCGGCGCTGGCGATATCGACGGTGACGGAGCGCTTGCCGCGGTTGGCGGACAGGTAATAGGCCGCTTCCGACGTCGGCTGGCCCTCGGCATCCGGCGCGTAGGGCGGGCCCCAGGCGCGGGTGTCGTCGCCGGCGCCGGGACGTTCGATCTTGATGACGTCGGCGCCCAGGTCGGCCAGGTTCTGCGCGCACCACGGTCCGGCCAGCACGCGCGACAGGTCCAGGACCCGGATGTGGCCCAATGCCTTCATATTGTCTCCTCGTTTTGTCGTTGTATGGCTCGGCGGATTATAGTCCGGCCTCTGCCTCCAGCGACGCCGCGAACAGGCTGCGTTCCCGGTCGACGATCACGTCCACGCTGTGCGCATCGAGGCCCAGCGCGCCGAGCACGAAGGCCGACAACTGCAGGCTCGCTTCCAGCGTTTCCGGTACGACCACGCTGGCACCGGCGAGCTTCAGGGCGCGCGCATGCTTCTCGTCGCGCGAGCGGGCGAACAGGCGCGCGTGCGGGAATTCGCGCCGGATGCCGCGCACGGCCTGCAATGCCGCCGCCGGATTGTCCATCGTGAGCACGATGGCCGGGGCTTCGTCGGCATGCGCGCGGCGCAGCAGTTCGGGGCGCGCCGCGTTGCCGAAGTAGACGGGCGCGCCCGCGCCGTGCTGCTGCGCCGCCAGCTTGGCATCGTTCTCGAACGCGATCCACGGAATGTCCTGGCTGGCGAGCAGCTTGGCCAGTTGCTGGCCCACGCGGCCGAAGCCGGCGATGATCACGCGGCCGCGCGCCGACGCCGGCTCGGCGTCCGCCTGCGGCAGCGTGTGCGTGCGCTCGCGCGCTTCCCACCGTTCGCCGATGCCGCGCCCCAGCTTTGCCAGCAGCGGCGTGATGAACAGCGACAGGCCGACGGCCAGCATCACGCGTCCGCCCAGGTTCGCATCCAGCAGGCGGCTCGCGACCGCGTAGCCGATCACGATGAAGGCGAATTCGCCGCCCTGGCCCAGCAGCAGGCCGCCCTCGACGGCGCGGCCCCAGGACAGGCCGCCCGTGCGCAGCAGCGGCGCAATGACGACCGTCTTGCACAGCACCAGTCCCAGCACGGCGCAGGCGAGCCAGACGGGCGCCTGCACGACCTGCAGCACGTCCATGCCCATGCCGACCGTCATGAAGAACAAGCCCATGAGCAGGCCCTTGAACGGCTCGATCATCAGCTCGACCTCGTGCTTGAATTCCGTCTCCGCCAGCAGCAGGCCCGCGATCAGCGCGCCCAGCGCCATCGACAGCCCGGCCATCCAGCACAGTCCCGCGATGCCGAAGGTGGACAGCAGGATCAGGGCCATGAACACGTCCGGCTGGCGGTTGCGGGCGAAGGCGCGGAACAGCGGACGGATCACGCGGCCGCCGACCAGGTAGATGAGGGCGATGGCGACGGCCGCCTTGGCCATCGCGATCAGCACCTGCAGCGCGATGGCGGCGCCGCTGCTCGCGGCATCGCCGCCGGCCAGGGCGCCGATCAGGATCAGGATCGGCACCACGGCCAGGTCCTGGAACATCAGCACGGCGAACGTGGCCTGGCCCAGGCGCGAGCCCGTGTCGTGGCGCTCGCCCAGCAGCTGCATGACGACGGCCGTCGAGGACAGCGACAGCACCAGCCCGAGGACCAGGGCCGCGTCCATGCCGGGGGCCAGCAGCAGCGCCACGGCGCCGCCGATCAGCGCCGCGCATAGCACCACCTGGGCCGCGCCGATGCCGAACACCCAGCGCCGCATCGCCCACAGGCGCGCGGCCGACAGCTCCAGGCCGATCATGAACATCAGGAACAGCACGCCCAGTTCGGCGAGCATCGCGACGTCCTCGTTGTTCGGGAAGGTGAACCATCCCAGCCAGTGGAGGTCCTGGGCCATGCGGCCCAGGCCGAAGGGGCCGAGCAGGGCGCCGACGGCAAGGAAACCCAGCACCGGATTGATGCGCAGGCGCTGCAGCGTGGGAATCAGGATGCCGGAGAGGGTCAGGAACAGGAGGATTTCCCGCAGAAAGGGGAAGGCGTGTTGCTCTTGCACGGGCGGACCTCGGTAATGACAAACCGGTCCATTGTAAATGAAACGTAAACGACGTCCGGAGGACGTCGCCCCCGCCGCAGGGGGCGGAGTCCGGTGTTGATGGTTGGACTCCGACCCCGGTGTTCCGCTCGCGGCGTTACGACCGCACCTTGATCGCCTCCACCGGCGTCTGTTCCTGCTGCCGATGCCCGCCCGCCTGCGGCTGGCGGCTCTCGGCCGTGCGGACCAGTTCTTCCATCTCCGGATCGTGCTGGTTGCGCAGCTCGAGGTAGCGCGCGATGGCGTTGTCCAGCGGCGGCAGCACGAGGCCGCGCGCGCTGGTCATGGCGGCGTAGCGCGGACGCGGCGCGGTCATGCCCAGTTCGGCGGCCGGCACGGCCTGCAGCGAGCCGGCATCGATGCCGGCGGCGTCGGCCGCCTTGCGCGCCAGCTCGGCCCAGGTGACGGCGCCCGCGTTGGCCAAGTGCCAGATGCCCGCTTCCGCGTCGATGGCGAGGTCAAGGCAGGTGTGCACCAGGTCCGGCACGTAGGTCGGCGAGACGGTCAGGTCGGAGGCGGCGCGGAAGGTCTCGCCGCGTTCCAGCGCCTGCAGCGCCAGCGTGACGAAGTTGTGCTTGTCCCACGGGCCGAAGAAGGCGCTGGTGCGCACGACGAGGGCGCCCGGGTGCGCTTCCAGCACGCGTCGTTCGGCCTCCAGCTTGCTGCGGCCGTAGACGTTCAGCGGCGCCGCGGCGTCGGTCTCGACATAGGGTTCGTCCTTGGCGCCGTCGAACACGAGGTCGCTGGAGAACGTGGTCAGGTGCACGCCGTGGCGCGCGCAGGCGGCGGCCAGGTGGGCGGCGCCGTCGGCGTTCTCGCGCATGCAGCGTTCACGTTCGCCGTCGTTCTCCGCATCGTCGACGCGCACATAGCCGGCCGTGTTGATCACGGCCCAGGGACGGTAGTGCGCCAGCGCGCGCTCGATCGAGGCGGGGTCGCCGATGTCCATGTCCTGGCGCGACAGCAGGCGGTAGGCGATGCGGCGGCGGTGGCAGGCAAGGGCGAAGGCGCGGCCCAGCGTGCCGGTGGCGCCCGTGATCAGGATGGGGCGCACGTCGCCGGGCACCTGGACGTGGCCGTCCGCCGTGATCGAGGTGATGGCGTCGGGCGTGGCGACCGGCTGGCACAGGAAGCGTCCCGGACGGCGCCACCAGCCCTGGCCGCGCAGTACCGGGTGCGACAGCGGCGTGCCGGACGACAGTTCGCGCATCATGCGCGCCACGGCCGTCGGGCGCGGCGGCTGCGAGCGGATGTCGAACGCGCCCGACTCGTAGTAGCCGCGGTTCTGCGTCACGAGGCTGTTCCAGTCGAAGGCGCCCAGCAGCGACCAGACGGTGACGGCGCGCACGTCGGCGCCATTGGCACGCGCTTCCTTGGCGCCTTCCCAGATCTCGAGCAGCCAGCGCAGCTGGTCTTCGCGGTTGGCGTCGATGTGGGCTTCGGTGATGGCGAGGGGGATGCCGTAGCGCTCCCACGCTTCCATCAGCAGCGGCGCGATGCCGGCCGTCGGCGTGGCCAGCGCGCGCGAGGTTTCGATGTCGGCGCACGGAATGCCGTCGGCGATGCCGCGGTGGTGCTCGGGGTAGCGCTCCGGGCGGTGGTCGAGCCAGCGCTCGCTGGTCACGTAGTAGTTGACGCCGATGACGTCCGGCGGGCAGGGATTGTCCTTGAACCACAGGATCTCCTCGGCCGGGATGCCCGTCTTGAGCAGGTACTTCCACAGGGCGTGCTGCTCGTCGACCATGCCGCACAGCAGGTCCCAGCCGAGCCAGCGGCGCTCGTTGTAGAACTCGACGATGCGGCCCATCTCGGGCGTGCCGTAGGTCTTGCCGAGGTCGTCCGTCTGCACCAGTTTCGCCTGCGGGTTGACGGCGCGGATCGCGCGCATCGACAGCACCGTGGCGCGGCACTGGTTCAGCAGGGCCTGGATGAAGGTGCGGTCGTCGCGGCCGTGCGGATACCACACGCCGTACAGGCCGGCGAAGCGGGCCGTCGTGCAGATCTCGTTGACGGGGGTGTAGTACTCGAGCCAAGGATAGCGCGCGGCGACGGCGCCCGCGTACTCGGCCAGCTGGCCGGCGAATGCGGGATCGACGAGGCTCGTGTGGCGCGGCCCGCTGCCGTGGTGGATCAGGCCGGCGATCGGCGTGACGCCGTGGTCGCGCAGGGCCGGCAGGCGCTCGTCCGGCCAGGTCCAGTCGGCCTTGTCGATGCCGTCGGGGGCGGTGCGTTCCCACAGTACCGGGTAGCGGATGGCGCGGATGCCGGTAGCGGCAAAGCGTTCGATATCGTCGGCACGGTCGTGGTGGCCGTTACGTTCGAGCTGTTGGTGATAGTCATCGCGGACGCGATTGACGGTGCATTCGAGGCCGCCCCAGAGTTCGAGGGGGCGGGCGTGGCTGTTCGTGCTCTTTGTCGTAGTCATGTTTCACCAATCTTGTTAATTTTGTTGCAACAAAAAATCCGGCGGCGTCCCGCGTCATGAAAAAAGGCGATGCGGGACGGGGGCCATGTCGCGTGGCGGTTGACAGCGCTGCGTCAACCTGCAACCATGCAGCCCATGAATTTTTCGTATCCACAATCCGTACAGTCCTGGTGGCGCCGCTGACAGCGCGCGGCCAGGGTATGGATGTGTATCTCGACTAAACGCCGCCTCGATTCAGGTGGCGTTTTTTTTACGCAGGGATCGAGGCTTGAAACACCATTTCAAGGAAACTCGATGAGTCAGCAAACCTCGAACGCTCCCGCGCCTGTCATCCTGACCGGCGATCGTCCCACCGGGCCGCTGCACCTGGGCCACTTCGTCGGCAGCCTCCGCAATCGCGTCACTTACCAGGACCAATACCGTCAGTACATCATGCTCGCGGACGCGCAGGCGCTCACCGACAACATGGATGACATTGGTAAGGTACACCGGAACGTGGTCGAGGTGGCGCTCGATTACCTTGCCGTAGGGATCGACCCGGCGAAGTCGACGATCCTGGTGCAGTCGCAGATCCCGGAACTGGCCGAGCTGACCTTCTATTACCTGAACCTGGTGACGGTGTCGCGCCTGGAGCGCAACCCGACCGTCAAGCAGGAAATCATCCTGCGCGGCTTCGAGCGCGACATCCCCGCCGGCTTCCTCGTCTACCCGGCCAGCCAGGCCGCCGACATCACGGCGTTCAAGGCCTCGATCGTGCCGGTGGGCGACGACCAGATCCCGATGATCGAGCAGTGCAACGAGATCGTGCGCCGTTTCAACCGCGACGCCGGCCGCGACATCCTCGTCGAGTGCAAGGCGATCGTGCCGGAAGTGGGCCGCCTGCCGGGCATCGACGGCAAGGCAAAGATGAGCAAGTCGCTGGGCAATACCATCAACCTGGGCGCGACCGCCGACGAGATCCGCGCCGCCGTCAAGATGGTCTATACGGACCCGCTGCACCTGAAGGTCTCGGACCCGGGCCACATCGAAGGCAACGTCGCCTTCCTGTACCTGGATGCGTTCGATCCGGACAAGGAAGGCCTGGCCGAGATGAAGGCGCATTACCAGCGCGGCGGCCTGGGCGACTCCGTCGTCAAGAAGCGCCTGGAGGGCATCCTGCAGGAACTGATCGAGCCGATCCGCACGCGCCGCGAGGAACTGGCCAAGGACAAGGGCCAGGTGCTGCAGATCCTGAAGGAAGGCACGTTCAAGGCGCGCGAAGTGGCGGCCCAGACCATGGATGAAGTGCGCAAGGCGCTGGGACTCAGCTACTTCTGATTCGTTTCAGGTAGCACGATGCGGCACCTGCGGTAGCGCAAAGCAGGTGTCCGGCAGTTCGATATTTACCTGATAGTTGTTTGATGGCAACCTGTGGTTTTCACCATCGGGAGCCATCGAATGAACAAGGGTTTGCGCTTGACCGAGCAATGGATGCGACGGGCCTTGTGGCTCGTTGCCGTCGTGTTCGCCGGTTTCCTGATCGGGCTGGGCGGCAAGATCGTCGGCAATATGGCCGACCTCGAAGCGCTGCCATCGGCCGAGCAACTGATCGACCCCGCTCGCGGCGCCGCCCTGCGTGCCGACGCCGAGCGCGCCCGCAAGGCGCACGAGGCCGCGAATGAGGCCCTGGCGCAGGCGCGCCAGAAGCACGAAGTGGCGCAAGCCAACACGCGCAGCGCGCGCCAGGCCTTCGGCAACTGGATCGCGACGCGCCAGACCACGGCGCGGCCGGACCAGGACCGCGAACTGGTCGAGCGTACCCGCCAGCTGGACGGCCTCGTCGCCGCCGAACGGGCGGCACTGGCCGGCGTGCAGGACCAGCAGCAGGTCGCCCTCGACGCCAACCAGGCGCAACGCCGCGCCGTCAATGCCTACGAGGCGCTGCTGGCGCCGGCGCGCAAGGCGGCCGCCGATGCCGCCGAACGGGCCCAGCGCAAGGTCTTCCTGTACCGCCTGGCCCTGACGCTGCCGCTGCTGCTGACGGCCGGCTGGCTGTTCAAGCACAAGCGCAACAGCACCTACTGGCCGTTCGCCTGGGGATTCATTTTCTTTGCGCTGTTCGCCTTCTTCGTCGAGCTGGTCCCGTACCTGCCCAGCTATGGCGGCTATGTGCGCTATGGCGTCGGGATCGTCGTCACCGTCGTCGTCGGACGCTACGCGATCCGCTGGCTGAACGCCTGGCTGGCGCGCCAGAAGGCGGCCGAGGCGCTGCCGGAACAGGAGCGGCGCACGGCCATGCGCTACGACGTGGCCCAGGAACGTATCCGCAAGAACGTCTGCCCGTCGTGCGAGCGCGGCACCGATTTCCGCGACGGCACGCTGAACAACTGTCCCCATTGCGGCATCTGCCTGTTCGACCGCTGCACGGCCTGCGGCACGCGCAAGAATGCCTTCATGCGCTATTGCTTCTCGTGCGGGACGGCGGCGAATGCGAGTCTGGCCGATTGAATTTTCGGCACACGAAAACACCGTCGTCCCTGCGCAGGCAGGGACCCAATCTTGCATGCGCTGACGATTGCGCGAAATTGGGTCCCTGCCTGCGCAGGGACGACGTTTTACTGGCTAACTGAAGGGACTCAGTCCTTCAGATCGGCCGGCACCTTGCCGCCATTGGCCGCCAGCTTGTTCATGACCTGGCGGTGCAGCCAGATGTTCATGCTGGCCGAGTCGTTCGTGTCGCCCGTGTAGTGCAGTTCGGCCGCCAGTTCCTTGCGTGCTTGCAGGCTGCTGTCCAGGCCCAGCAGCTTGAGCAGGTCGACGATCGACGTGCGCCAGTTCAGCTGCTGGCCGGATTGCTGCTGCATCGTGGCCAGCACCTGTTCCACGTCCACTTGCGGGACCGCGGCTGCCGGAGCCGGGGCAGGGGCCGGCGCCGCCTGCGGGACCGGCTGCGGCGCGGCGGGTGCCGGGGCCGGAGCGGCCTGAGCCGGTGCCTGTGCCGGTGCCGATGGCGCCTGGGTGTTGGCCGGATGCTTGGCCGGGAAGATCTTGTGGAAGATGTCGCCGAGGATGCCCATGTTTGCTCCTTTGTCCGTGGTTGCGGGTTGGTTGTTCGTGTCGTTGCCGCGGTTCTGCAGCCCCTTGGCCATATAGCCCAGCGCAACGGCCAGCGCGGCGCCGCCGATGGTCTTCACCAGCGTCGGGTGTTCGGCATAGAAGTCGCCCATGCGTTCGACGATGCCCGGGTTGTCCTGTTCCGCGCGGGCGGCCAGCTCCTGCACGGCCTGCGGCGGCAGCTGCGCGGCCTGCTCCGGCGAGATATGGCCCTGCTCGGCGCCTTTCAGATTGCCCAGCATGCCGCCCGCGACGGTCGCCAGCACCGACGGATTGACGTTGGCGATCAGGCGGTTGAGCATGCCGGCACGCTGGTCCGGGCTGCCGTTGCTGAACAGCTGGCCGACGAGCTGCGCGAACGGCGGCGTCTGGCCGGAACGCAGCGCTTCCGTCACGCCCTGCGCCAGCGAGGCGCGCGGCGCGTTCTGCGCGACGTTGTCGAAATCGTTCTCGGCCTGGGCCGCATTGGCATTGCCGCCGAGGTAGTGCTGCAGCAGGTTTCCGAAATCAAAACCCATCTTGTCCTCCTTGAAGAAACCATCGAAGGACGAGCGTAGGCCATGCACGGTACGTCTACCGTTCGTTGGCGAACCCACGTCGGGTATCGGTATTTCCGGGTGGACATGGAGAGTCGGCGGACGTAAGCTGGCGTCATGGATTCCCTGCACACCATCGCATCGCTCCTCGCGCTCTTCTACCTGGGGCTCAGCGTCGTCTGCTTCGCCGTGTACGCGAACGACAAGGCGGCGGCCCGGCGCGGCGGCCGGCGCACGCCCGAACGCACGCTGCTGGCGCTGGCCCTGCTGGGCGGATGGCCGGGCGCGCTGCTGGCCCAGCGCCGGCTGCGCCACAAGACGTCCAAGGCGGCGTTCCAGCGCATCTTCTGGCTGGCGGTCGTGCTCAATGTGGCGGCCTGCGCCTGGCTGGTGCGGGCCTTGCCGGTCTGGTCCTGAACGGAGGCGACCATGTGGCCCTATCCACGCATCCTCGCCCACCGCGCCGGCGGCACGCTGGCGCCGGAAAACACGCTCGCTGCACTCGAGCGCGGCATGGCGGCGGGGTTCCGCGCCATCGAATTCGACGTCATGCTGGCGCGCGACGGCGTGCCGGTCGTGTTGCACGATCCGGAGCTGGGCCGCACGGTGGCCGGCCCCGGCAGCGTGACGGACCACGATGCGCTGGCGCTGGCGGCGATGGATGCGGGCAGCTGGTTCGGCCCCGCCTGGGCCGGCGAGCCCGTGCCCCTGTTCGCCGAGTTCGCGCACTACTGCAAGGTGCACGGCGTGTGGATGAATATCGAAATCAAGCCGGCGCCGGGCTTCGACGCCGTCACCGGCACCACGGTTGCGCGCATGACGGCAGCGCTGTTCGCGGACGAACTCGCGGCCGGGCAGACGGCGCGCGTGCCGCTGCTGTCCTCGTTCAGCGAGGTCGCCCTGGCCGCCGCCCGCAGCGCCGCGCCGCACGTGCCGCGCGCGCTGCTGGTGGATGCCTTGCCGCCGGACTGGCGCGAACGGGTGCGCGCGCTCGATGCCGTGGCTGTCCACGTCGACCACCTGACGTTGACGGCGGCGCAGGCGGCCAGCGTCAAGGCCGCCGGTCTCGGCCTGTTTTGCTATACGGTCAATGATCCGGCCCGCGCCCGCGAATTGCTGGCCTGGGGTGTGGATGCCTTCTGCACGGACCGCATCGACGTGATCGGTCCCGACTCGGTCTGACCCCTTTGCGCTAAAAAATTCCTTCAAGAAAACCCGGAACATGCCGTTACCGGGACATGAAGCCGCCGATCGATCTTTCCCTCCTGCCGCGCGAGCCGCAGCACATTCCTCCCGCGCACATTGCCGAGGCGGCCCGCCTGTTTGCCCGCCTGACGGGAAAGCCATGCGGCGCCGGCATGACCGGCCTGGCCGTGCGGACACGGGCGCAGATCCTGCAGCAGGCGGCCGCGGCGATCATGACGCAGGGGAACGGTCAACCGACCGAAGTGTTGACGCTGTTGCGTTAATGTCATGGTGGGCACATGGTGCCCACCCTACGGGCGTATAGCATTTCTATACGTGCTCGGTAGCTACGCTATAATGATTTTCTTTATATAGCATGCTGCCCTCATTCGCCCTTACGACATGAAATCCTCCGAAATTCGCGAGAAGTTCCTCAAGTTCTTTGAATCCAAAGGCCACACCATCGTCCGCTCCAGCCCGCTCGTGCCGGGCAACGACCCGACGATGCTGTTGACCAACAGCGGCATGGTGCAGTTCAAGGACGTGTTCCTGGGCCTGGATACGCGCCCGTACAAGCGCGCCACCACCGTGCAGCGCTGCGTGCGCGCCGGCGGCAAGCACAACGACCTGGAAAACGTCGGCTACACCGCACGCCACCATACCTTCTTCGAAATGCTGGGCAACTTCAGCTTCGGCGATTATTTCAAGCGCGATGCGATCAACTTTGCCTGGGAGCTGCTGACGAAGGTTTACGCGCTGCCGCCCGAGAAGCTGACGATCACCGTCTATTTCGAGGACGACGAGGCCTACGACATCTGGGCCAACGAGATCGGCGTGCCGAAGGAACGCATCATCCGCATCGGCGACAACAAGGGCGCGCGCTACGCGTCGGACAACTTCTGGCAGATGGCCGATACCGGTCCCTGCGGTCCGTGCACGGAAATCTTCTACGACCACGGCGCCGACATCTGGGGCGGCCCCCCGGGTTCGGCCGAGGAAGACGGCGACCGCTTCATCGAGATCTGGAACCTCGTGTTCATGCAGTTCAACCGCGACGAGCAGGGCGTGCTGACCCCGCTGCCGAAGCCGTCGATCGACACGGGCATGGGCCTGGAGCGCCTGGCCGCCGTGCTGCAGCACGTGCACAGCAACTATGAAATCGACCTGTTCCAGAACCTGATCAAGGCTGCCGCCCGCGAAACCGGCGCGACCGACCTGGCGAACAACTCGCTGAAGGTCATCGCCGACCACATCCGCGCCGCCAGCTTCCTGATCGTCGACGGCATCATCCCGAGCAGCGAAGGCCACGGCTACGTCCTGCGCCGCATCATCCGCCGCGCGCTGCGCCACGGCCACAAGCTGGGCCAGACCAAGCCGTTCTTCTACAAGCTGGTCGAGGACCTGGACATCGAGATGGGCAGCGCCTATCCGGAACTGCACGAGGCCAAAGAGCGCGTCATGCAGACCTTGAAGGCCGAGGAAGAGCGTTTCGGCGAGACGCTGGAAAACGGCATGAAGATCCTGGAAGCGCAGCTGCAGAAGGATCCGAAGAACCTGGACGGCGCCACCGCCTTCACGCTGTACGACACCTACGGCTTCCCGCTCGACCTGACCGCGGACATCTGCCGCGAGCGCGGCATCACGCTGGACGAGGAGGGCTTCGCCGCCGCCATGGAGCAGCAGAAGAAGACCGCCCGCGCCGCCGGCAAGTTCAAGATGGCCGCCAACGTCGAGTACGCAGGCGAGAAGACCAAGTTCGTCGGCTACGATTCGCTGGTGCACAACACCCATGTGCTGGCCCTGTACGCGGGTGGCGTGTCGGTGCAGGAACTGAAGGCCGGCCAGGACGGCATCGTCGTGCTGGACACCACCCCGTTCTATGCGGAGTCGGGCGGCCAGGTCGGCGACAAGGGCGTGATCAAAGCGGCCGGCGGCTTGTTCGACGTCGAAGACACGCTGAAGATACAGGCCGAGGTGTTCGGCCACCACGGCGTGCTGCAGTCGGGCTCGCTGAAAGTGGGCGACACCGTCGACGCGCAAGTCGATGAAGCGAAACGCGCGCGCACCATCCGCAACCACTCGGCCACCCACCTGATGCACAAGGCCCTGCGCGAAGTGCTGGGCAGCCACGTGCAGCAGAAGGGCTCGCTGGTCGATCCGGACAAGACCCGCTTCGACTTCTCGCACAACGCGCCCATGACGGCCGAGCAGATCGCCCAGGTGGAAGCCATCGTCAACCGCGAAATCCTGGAAAACCACGCGACGCAAGCCCAGCACATGTCGATGGACGATGCGATCAAGCACGGCGCCATGGCCTTGTTCGGCGAAAAGTACGGCGATACCGTGCGCGTGCTGGACATCGGTTCCTCGAAAGAGCTGTGCGGCGGCGTGCACGTGACCCGCACGGGCGACATCGGCCTGTTCAAGATCGTGTCGGAGTCGGGCGTCGCTGCCGGCATCCGCCGCGTCGAAGCCGTGACCGGCGAAGGCGCGCTGGCCCTGGTGCAGTCGATCAACCGCAAGCTGAACGAAGCGGCCGGCGCCCTCAAGACCAGCCCGGACGAACTGCCGTCGCGCATCGCCCAGGTGCAGGACCAGGTGAAGTCGCTGGAAAAGGAAATCGCCGCGCTGAAGTCGAAACTGGCCGCCGGCCAGGGCGACGAGATGCTGGCCAAGGCCATCGACGTGAACGGCATCAAGGTGCTGGCCGCGACGATGGAAGGCGCCGACGTCGGCACGCTGCGCGAGACCATGGACAAGCTGAAGGACAAGCTCGGGACCGCCGCCATCGTGCTGGCATCCGTGTTGGAGGGCAAGGTCAGCCTGATCGCCGGCGTCACCAAGGATGCCACCGGCAAGGTCAAGGCAGGCGAGCTCGTCAACTTCGTCGCCCAGCAGGTGGGCGGCAAGGGCGGCGGCCGTCCTGACATGGCGCAAGCCGGCGGTACCGATCCGTCGGGCCTGCCGCAGGCGCTGGCCGGCGTGGCCGGCTGGGTCGGCGAGCGCGTTTCGGCGTAAGCCGGACGCTTGTCTGCGTAGGGTGGGCGCCCCGCGCCCACGCGTAACGTTCGCATACCGCATACTTCCGCGTGGGCGCAGGGCGCCCACCCTACCTCTCCCTCTACCTGTCAAGTTCTTGCTGTTGTTGCAACACAACACGGATACCAAAATTTGGTGCGGCGCGTCATAATCCCGTAATTGGAGTAGTATTCGGGCGTAGGCCCACAACCCGCAGGCTAGCGATGACTGAAACCATAATCGACACCGGCACCATCGAGGTCCAGAAGGACCTGGATGCGCGTGGCTTGAATTGCCCGTTGCCGATCCTCAAGGCCAAGAAGGCATTGGCCGAACTGGCCAGCGGCGAAGTGCTGCGCATCGTGGCAACCGATACCGGTTCCGTGCGCGACTTCCAGGCCTTTGCCAAGCAAACCGGCAATGCGCTGCTGGCGCACACCCACCTCAACGGCGAATTCACCTTCTGGCTGCGCCGTAAGTAATCCTTCCTCAAGACAGTCCCTGATGGGGCGGCAACACGGCCCCGTCGCATTCTTCCCCACGAGTCAAAAACACAGTGCGCGCACGATTAGTCGATCTCCTCTAGCCAGAAATCGCACGATCGTGCTTTAATTCTGTCTCGAACGGTATTTGCTTTTATAATTCAGAGCATTTTTAGAGCCACAATCACCACATTTTTCAAAGGCACACTATGAAAGTCCTGGTACCCGTCAAGCGCGTGGTCGACTACAACGTCAAGGTCCGCGTCAAGTCCGACGGCAGCGGCGTCGATATCGCCAACGTCAAGATGTCGATGAATCCGTTCGACGAGATCGCGATGGAAGAAGCCACGCGCCTGAAGGAAGCCGGCAAGGTCACCGAGATCGTGGCCGTGACCTGCGGCGTGACCCAGGCCCAGGAAACCCTGCGTACCGGCATGGCCATCGGCGCCGACCGCGGCATCCTGGTCGAGACCGATGCCGCCATCGAGCCGCTGGGCGTGGCCAAGGTCCTGAAGGCGCTGGCCGACAAGGAACAGCCGCAACTGATCATCCTGGGCAAGCAGGCGATCGACGACGATTCGAACCAGACCGGCCAGATGCTGGCGGCTCTGCTGGGCTGGCCACAGGCGACCTTCGCCTCGAAGGTCGTGCTGGAAGACGGCAAGGTCACCGTGACCCGCGAAGTCGACGGCGGCCTGGAAACCGTCGCCCTGAACCTGCCGGCCATCGTCACCACCGACCTGCGCCTGAACGAGCCGCGCTACGTGACGCTGCCGAACATCATGAAGGCCAAGAAGAAGCCGCTGGAAACCATCAAGCCGGAAGACCTGGGCGTCGACGTGACCCCGCGCCTGAAGACCATCAAGGTCGCCGAGCCGGCCAAGCGCTCGGCCGGCGTGAAGGTGCCGGACGTCGCGACGCTGGTGGCGAAGCTGCGTACCGAAGCCAAGGTCATCTAATAGAACAGAACGGACAAGGAACATCATGGTCGCACTCGTCATTGCAGAACACGACAATGCCTCGCTGAAGGCAGTCACCCTGAACACCGTCACCGCGGCCGCACAATGCGGTGGTGACGTGCACGTGCTCGTCGCCGGCAGCAACTGCGGCGCCGTCGCGGAAGCGGCCGCCAAGGTTGCGGGCGTCGCGAAAGTGCTGGTCGCCGACGCGTCGTACTTCGCCGACGGCCTGGCCGAGAACGTCGCCGAGCAGGTCCTCGCGATCGCCGGCAGCTACTCGCACATCCTGGCTCCCGCCTCGGCCTTCGGCAAGAACATCCTGCCGCGCGTCGCCGCCAAGCTGGACGTGGCCCAGATCTCGGAAATCACCAAGGTCGATTCGCCCGACACCTTCGAGCGCCCGATCTACGCCGGCAACGCCATCGCCACCGTGCAGTCGACGGACAGCGTGAAGGTCATCACCGTGCGCGGCACCGGCTTCGACGCCGCCGCCGCGGAAGGCGGTTCCGCTGCCGTGGAAACCGTCGCTGCCGCCGCCGACTTCGGCAAGTCCGCTTTCGTGGGCCGCGAGCTGGCCAAGTCGGACCGTCCGGAACTGACCGGCGCCAAGATCGTCGTCTCCGGCGGCCGCGGCATGGGTTCGGGCGACAACTTCAAGATCCTGGAGCCGCTGGCCGACAAGCTGGGCGCCGCCATGGGCGCCTCGCGCGCCGCGGTCGACGCCGGCTACGTGCCGAACGACTGGCAGGTCGGCCAGACGGGCAAGATCGTCGCCCCGCAGCTGTATATCGCCGTCGGCATCTCCGGCGCGATCCAGCACCTGGCCGGCATGAAGGATTCGAAGACCATCGTCGCCATCAACAAGGATCCGGAAGCGCCGATCTTCTCGGTGGCCGACTACGGCATCGTGGGCGACCTGTTCGAGGTCGTGCCGGCGCTGGTCAAGGAACTGGGCTAACAACCGCCGAAGGTGGATGGTATGAATGTCCACCTGCACATCAAACGTCGTTCCCGCGAAGGCGGGAACCCATGCTGAGCTGAAGGAGTCGCAAACGGTGCCACTTCTCACATTCAGTATGGGTTCCCGCCTGCGCGGGAACGACGTTGCCATTTGTACGTAACGATTCAGAAGAACACGAAGGAGACAACGGTGAGCTACAACGCCCCCCTGAAAGACATGCTGTTCGTCGTGAACGAACTGGCCGACCTGAGCGCCGTCCACCAGCTGCCCGGCTGCGAGGACGCGACTCCGGACACGGTGGAAGCCGTGCTGGAAGAAAACGCCAAATTCTGCGGCGAAGTCATCGCCCCATTGAACCATCCGGCCGACAAGGAGCCCAGCTTCTGGCACGACGGCGAAGTGACGACGTCGAAGGGCTTCAAGGAAGCCTTCCGCGCCTTTGCCGACGCCGGCTGGCAGGGCGTGCAGCACCCGGCCGAATATGGCGGCCAGGGCTTGCCGAAGCTGGTCGCGACGCCGTGCATCGAGATGCTGCACGGTGCCAACCTGTCGTTCGCGCTGGTCGCGCTGCTGACGGACGGCGCCATCGAGGCGCTGCTGACCGCCGGCACCGACGCGCAGAAGCAGCGCTACATCGAACCCCTCATCACGGGCAAGTGGACGGGCACGATGAACCTGACCGAGCCGCAGGCCGGTTCCGACCTCGCCGCCGTGCGCACCCGTGCCGTGCCGCAGGGCGACGGCACCTACAAGATTTCGGGTACCAAGATCTTCATCACCTACGGCGAGCACGACATGGCCGAGAACATCATCCACCTGGTGCTGGCGCGCACGCCCGATGCGCCGCCGGGCGTGAAGGGGATCTCGCTGTTCATCGTGCCGAAGTTCATGGTGAACGACGACGGCTCGCTCGGCGAGCGCAACGACGTGCACTGCGTGTCGATCGAACACAAGCTCGGCATCAAGGCCAGCCCGACGGCGGTGCTGCAGTTCGGCGACCATGGCGGCGCCATCGGCACGCTGGTGGGCGAGGAAAACCGCGGCCTCGAATACATGTTCATCATGATGAACGCAGCCCGCTTCGGCGTCGGCATGCAGGGCGTCGGCCTGGCCGAGCGCGCCTACCAGCAGGCCGCCGCGTTCGCCAAGGAGCGCGTGCAGTCGCGCGCCGTCGAGGGTTCCAGCGGCCCGGTGGCCATCGTCAACCACCCGGACGTGCGCCGCATGCTGATGTCGATGCGCGCCCAGACGGAAGCGGCGCGGGCGCTGGCCTACGTCGGCGCCGGCATCTCCGACCTGGCGCACCACCATCCTGACGAAGCGGTCCGCAAGGACAATCTGGCCGTCTACGAATACCTGGTGCCCGTCATCAAGGGCTGGTCGACGGAGATGAGCGAGCAGGTCGCGCGCGACGGCGTGCAGGTGCATGGCGGCATGGGCTTCATCGAGGAAACCGGCGCCGCCCAGCACTACCGCGATGCCAAGATCCTGTCGATCTACGAAGGCACGACGGCGATCCAGGCCAACGACCTGGTCGGCCGCAAGACCGTGCGCGACGGCGGCGCGGTGGCGAAATCGATCGTCGCGCAGGTGCGCGCAACGGCCGACCAGTTGGGCGACGCGCAGAACGCTGACCTCGCCGCCATCCGTGCGCAGCTGGCACGTGGCGCCGATGCGCTGGACGCCGTGGTCGACTTCGTCGTCGCCCATACCAAGGCTGACCCGCGCGCCGTGTTCGCGGGCAGCGTTATCTACCTGAAGCTGGCCGGCATCGTGCTGGGCGGC
The DNA here is from genome assembly GCA_963529995.1 of uncultured Massilia sp. Lineage (GTDB taxonomy): Bacteria > Pseudomonadota > Gammaproteobacteria > Burkholderiales > Burkholderiaceae_D > Telluria. The sequence continues at coordinate 137,465 of CAUSCY010000006.1, forward strand.
TGGCAGATGGCGCGCGCGGCCCTCGTCGCGCAAGCCAGGCTGGCTGCCGGCGACGGCGACGCGGCGTTCTACCGCGCCAAGATCGCCACCGCGCGCTTCTTTGCCGACCACATCCTGTCCCAGGCGGAAGGCATGCGCCATGCGATCGTGGAGGGTAGTGCCGGCGTGCTGGGGCTGGAGATCGAGCAGTTCTAAATCCCCCCCGTCGTCACTGCGCAGGCAGGGACCCAATTTTTCATGAGCAGACGACTGCGCAACATTGGGCCCCTGCCTGCGCAGGGGCGACGGTAGGTATTCAGCCGTACGCGCCTCCGGTGTACAAAAGATCAAACAATCGCGACAACGTCGCGATCAATCCCGTCGTCCCCACCAGCATCGTCCCCACCAGCAGCACCGCCAGCACCCAGTGCGAGCGCGACGTCCGTCCGGATGTCACGTTGTGCCGCGCATCCCATTTCTCGTCCGGCGTCAGGCCGATGACGAGCGCCTCGAGGAAACCGACGAGCCAGGACACGATCAACGGCAGCAGCACCCAGAAGGGATTCGGGGCCCGTCCGGCGCCGTAGACGATGCCGGCGATGGGAATGCTGCAGACGTGCAGCAGGCCCAGGCGGTCGACGGCGCCGCGCAGGTAGAAGCGGTGGACGCCGAGGCCGCCGAGGAAGAAGGCGAGGGCGGTGGCGACGGTCTTGCGCTTGTGCGGCGTGCTCGGCATGCGGACTCGGAAATTGTTGGCAGGAAAGCCATCAGTATCGGGCAAAACGTCCGGGCAGGCACGCGTTTTCATGCGGCGGCGCTGGGAGAAGTGCCATTACAGGTAGCGCTGCGATGCGAAATAGGCCATAATGCTGGATTCCGCCGGGACTGCGCGTCCTTTGTCTCAGCAGGCATTAACGCTTGCTGCTGTACGGTATTGCGCGCTATAATCGTCGGCTTTCTCCGTCCAGCACAATTTTTTGGAAATATTATGGTCGTTATTCGTTTAGCTCGCGGTGGTGCCAAGAAGCGCCCGTTCTACAACATCGTTGCAACCGATTCGCGCAATCGTCGCGATGGCCGTTTCATCGAGCGCATCGGCTTCTACAACCCGATGGCATCGGGCCAGGAAGTCGGCCTGAACATCACCGCTGACCGTCTGGCTTACTGGCAAGGCGTTGGCGCACAACTGTCGCCGACCGTTGCTCGCCTGGTCGCTTCGCAAAAGGCCGCTGCCTAACAGGCAAGGTTGACCGGTTTGACAGCTTCAGCAGCAACCCCGGAAACGGGGGCCATCCCTGACGACCTCATCGAGGTTGGCTATATCTCGGGCGCCTACGGGCTGCGCGGCGGTGTCCGCGTGACGCCGCACTCCACCGAGGCGGATGCGCTGCTGAACGTCAAGACCTGGTGGCTCGACAAGCCGGCACTGCGTTCCGTCAAGGTGCGCAATGCGAAATTCCATAGTGGCGATGTCACTGCCACTCTGGTGGACTTGTCCGAACGCGACGCCGCCGAGGCGCTGAAAGGCGCCGTGGTACGCGTGTCGCGCGCGGACTTCCCTGCGCTGTCGGAAGACGAGTACTACTGGACCGACCTGATCGGCATGGATGTCGTGAACCTGCAGGGCGACGCCCTGGGCAAGGTCACCGACATGATGCACAACGGCGCGCAATCGATTTTGCGCATCACGCCCGTTGCCGATCCGACTGCCGCGGAGGATGCGAAAGCATCCGAGCGGCTGGTGCCGTTCGTGGACCAGTTCGTTCGTACCGTCGACCTGCAAGCCAGGCTGATTACCCTGGATTGGGGTCTGGATTATTAACCCGATCCAATCGAGACGAGGTCCCGATGCAGTTTGACGTCGTGAGCTTGTTTCCCGAGATGTTCGCCGCATTGACGCAGTCGGGCGTGACCCGGCGGGCGCACGAGCAGGGCCTGTGGCAACTGTCGATCTGGAATCCGCGCGATTTCACGAGCGACCGCCACCGTACCGTGGACGACCGGCCGTATGGCGGCGGTCCCGGCATGGTGATGCTGGCCAAGCCGCTCGATGCGACCATCGCGGCGGCGAAGCAGCGCCAGGTCGATCTCGGCCTGCCGGCGCCGCGCGTGATCTACCTGTCGCCGCAGGGCAAGCCCCTGACGCACGAACGCGTGATGCAGTTGAAGGACGAACCGGGCCTGGTATTGCTGTGCGGCCGCTACGAAGCGGTCGACCAGCGCCTGCTGGACCGGGTCGTCGACGAGGAAATCTCGCTGGGCGACTTCGTGCTGTCGGGCGGAGAATTGCCGGCGATGGCGCTGATGGATGCCGTCGTGCGCCACATCCCCGGCGTGCTGGGCGACGATGCGTCGGCGGTCGAGGACAGCTTCGTCAACGGCCTGCTCGATTCGCCGCACTACACGCGTCCGGAAGTGTACGAAGGCGTGGCCGTGCCGCCCGTGCTGATGGGCGGCAACCACGCGGAAATCATGAAATGGCGCCGCCAGCGCATGCTGGAGGCGACGTCGAAGAAACGGCCCGACCTGCTGGACAAGGCGCGCAGCGCCGGTCTGCTGAGCAAGGCCGATGAAAAGTTTCTGGCGAGTCTCGACGATGTCGAGCCGCCGCAGGATTCGCAGCAGTAGGCGAAAAACGCGGGCAACCGCATGTTCAACCCCATCCTCTACCGGGCCTTTCACAGTACAGCGCCGGCAAGATGGTTACAGGAGTCATCCATGGATCTGATCCAGCAACTCGAGCAAGAAGAAATTGCGCGCCTCGGCCGCAACATCCCTGATTTCGCACCGGGCGACACCGTCGTCGTCAGCGTCAACGTCGTCGAAGGCAACCGCAAGCGCGCCCAGGCATACGAAGGCGTCGTGATCTCGCGCCGCAACCGCGGCCTGAACTCGAACTTCATCGTTCGCAAGATCTCGTCGGGCGAAGGCGTCGAGCGTACTTTCCAGCTGTACTCGCCGCTGATCGCTTCGATCGAAGTGAAACGCCGCGGTGACGTCCGTCGCGCCAAGCTGTACTACCTGCGTGAGCGTTCGGGCAAATCGGCACGTATCAAAGAAAAGCTGCCGACCCGCAAGACCGCTGCTGCTACCGCTGAGTAATAGCACTTGTAGTTTGAAAAAGGCATCCACGCGGATGCCTTTTTCTTTTTGGAGAAGCCGTTGGCAAAATACCATATCGATCCCCAGCGCCTGCCCGTCGATGCCATCGCCGGCGAGCCCGCCCTGCCGCCGGAGCGGCTGCAGGCGGCCTGGCTGCGCGCGCGCCTGGCCCATCCGGCGCCGTGGGAGCCCGAACTGCCCGACGACATACGCCAACGCTTCCCGCAACTGCGCCGCGCCGCCGTCCTGATTCCGCTGGTACAGCGGGAAGGGGGCCTGACCGTGCTGCTGACCCAGCGCACCGCGCACCTGTCGAACCACGGCGGCCAGGTCAGCTTTCCCGGCGGGCGCGCCGAGGAGACGGATTCCTCGCCGATCGAAACGGCGCTGCGCGAGACCGAGGAAGAGATCGGCCTGAACCGGCGCCACGTCCAGATCGTCGGCGTGCTGCCGGACCACGTGACGGCCTCGGCCTACGTGGTGACGCCGGTGGTCGCGCTGGTGACGCCGCCGTTCGACCTCGTCGCCGAATCGAACGAGGTGGCCGAGATCTTCGAGGTGCCGCTGGGCTTCCTCATGAACGGCATGCACCACCAGCGCATGTCCTTCGACCTGCCGGACGGCACGGGGCGGCGCAGCTTCTACGCGATGCCCTACGAGCGCTTCTTCATCTGGGGCGCGACGGCGGGGATGCTGCGCAATCTGTTCCACCTGCTGCGCGCGTAGCGACGTCACCCCTGCGAAGGCAGGGGCCTAATTTCAGCGCGAATCGCGTTACCGCATGCAAAATTGGGCCCCTGCCTGCGCAGGGGCGACGGGTGGTCCGGCGGTGCCGGACCACCCGTCGATTTGCCTCGGGCGGCCCTCTGCGCTATCGTAGCGGGCAATGAAGTGTGGCAACAAATAGCGGGGACACCGAATGACATTCTTTTCCATCCTGTGCGCACTGCTCATCGAGCAACTGAAGCCCTTGCGCGCGGATAACCAGATCTATGCCGAGATCAAGCGCATGGCCATGCGCATCGAGGGCTGGTTCAATGCCGGCCAGGCCAGCCACGGCCGCATGGGCTGGTTCCTCATGATGGGCGGCCTGATGCTGCCGACCGGCATCATCTACTGGACGCTGCTGCACTACGGCTGGGTGTTCGCCGCCTTTGCCTGGAACGTGCTGATCGTCTACCTGACGCTGGGCTTCCGCCACTACAGCCATTACTTCACTTCGATCCAGTTCGCCCTGAACGCGGGCGACGAGGCGACGGCGCGCACGCTGCTGGCCGAATGGGCGCGCATCGACACGGTCGGCATGGACGCCACCGAGATCGCCCGCATCGCCGTCGAGAAATCGCTGATCACCACGCACCGCAACGTGTTCGGCGTGTTCTTCTGGTTCCTGATGCCGCTGGGCCCCGCCGGTGCCGTCATGTACCGCGTGTCGGAATACCTGGCGCGCGCCTGGAACGAACCGGACCACATGCGCAACGAGGCGTTCGGCGAATTCGCCGCGCGCGCCTTCTACTGGATCGACTGGATCCCCGTGCGTCTGACGGCGATCGCCTTTGCCGTGGTCGGCAACTTCGAGGATGCGATCTATGCCTGGCGCAACTTCGCCGACCGCTGGACCGACGAGTCGCGCGGCATCATCCTGGCCGCCGGCGGTGGCGCCATGGGCGTGCGCCTCGGCACTCCGGCCGAGAATGCCCCGCGCGTCGTGACGGCCGACGCGGCCACCGTCGATTTGTCCGACAGCGAGGCGGACGAGCTGCCCGGCGAGGAGCCGAGCATACGCGCACTGCAAAGCACCGTCGGCCTGGTCTGGCGCGCGCTGCTATTATGGATGCTGCTCCTGCTGTTGCTGTCCGGCGCCGTATTGCTGGGCTGATTTGTCGGGACGTCCTGCCGGATTTTTGGCTGCAGGACGATTCCTGTCTGTCAAGTCTCGTCCGCAAGTCTTCTATAAGATATAATACCGGCGTTGTTCTCATCCACGCTTCATGTTTCAGTAAGCCGCACTATGGCCGAGTTACCGCAAACCGGGAAAGAACACGCCGACGAGTTCGTCATCCTCGGCGTTACGAGCAAGGGCAGGCAGTTCCGCCCGTCCGACTGGGCCGAGCGCCTGTGCGGCGTCATGTCGTGCTTCAAGCCGCCGGGCAGCAGCCGTGGTCCGAATGCCCACATCCGCTATTCCCCCTACGTCTATCCCACGCTCGTCAACGGCGTCAAGGCCGTCGTGGTGAACAATGCCATCCGCAACATCGAACCGCTGGCGTACCACTTCGTGGTGAATTTCGCCAAGGACAATGATCTGCAAGTCGTGGACGCGAATGCCGTCCAGCCTGCCGACGACGCCAACAAATCCTGATCTTCCCCGATGCAGCTTTGAGTCATCTCAAAGTTGCCATCTCCTCGCAGGCTAGCGTGAGCGCTTGACCTGGGGGACGCCATGAAAGTCGGGAAACTCTGTACCGTCGACACCGTCTGCTGCGCCCGCGGCGAAACGATCCAGGGCGCGGCCCTGCTCATGCGCAAGCACCATGTCGGCGACGTCGTCGTCGTCGACGATCCGGACGGTGCATGCACCCCCATCGGCATCCTGACCGACCGCGACATCGTCGTCTCCGTGGTGGCCCTCGGCCTCGATCCGCTGGGCCTGCTGGCCGGCGACGTGATGAGCGACGACCTGCTGCTCGCCGAGGAAGGGGACGAGGTCGACGCCACCATCGAACGCATGCGCCTGCGCGGCATCCGGCGCGTGCCCGTGGTGGGGCCGGGCGGTCGCCTGGCCGGCATCGTCAGCGCCGACGACCTGCTGGGCTGGCTGGCCGGGGAGATGGAAGAGCTGGCGCGCATCAGCCCGCACCAGCAGCAGCACGAACGCCAGGCCCGCCGCTAGCCGAAGTCCTCGCTGAGGCAGCGCTGAAGTTTCGTCACATAAACTTTGGTAAGTCTCCTCTAAGCCTCTGTCTGATACCATGAATCATTGCCGCCGTAACAATGACGGCGGCCGATCCATTGACAGATACAGACGAGGTGACATGAACTTGAGGTTCTTCCAGCGCGGCCTGGCCGCCTATGCGGTCGTTGGCGGCCTTTCCTTCGTGACGTGCGGCGCGGCCTGGGCCGCCGACCTGCCCAAGGGCGTGACCCAGGGACCGTCGGTCGAGGGCATTACCGAATACCGCCTGCCCAACGGCCTGAAGGTGCTGCTGTTCCCGGACGCGTCGCGCCCGACGATCACCGTCAACGTCACCTACCTGGTCGGCTCGCGCCACGAGAACTACGGCGAGACTGGCATGGCCCACCTGCTCGAGCACCTGATGTTCAAGGGCAGTAGCAAGCACCCGGACATCACGCGCCAGTTCTCGGACCGCGGCATGCAGTTCAACGGCACGACCTCGTTCGACCGCACCAACTACTACGAGGTGTTCCAGGCGTCGCAGGACAACCTGGACTGGGCGCTGCAGATGGAAGCCGATCGCATGACCCATTCCTTCATCGCCAAGAAGGACCTCGATTCCGAGATGACGGTGGTGCGCAACGAATACGAAAGCGGCGAGAACTCGCCGACCAACGTCGTCATGAAGCGCATGCAGAGCGTCGCCTTCGACTGGCATGCCTATTCGCGCATGCCGATCGGTAACAAGAGCGATATCGAGAACGTCAAGATCGAGAACCTGCAGGCGTTCTACCGCACCTACTACCAGCCCGACAATGCCGTGCTGCTGGTGGCCGGCAAGTTCGACGCGGGCAAGACGCTGGCGTCGATCACGAAGCTGTTCGGCGCGATTCCGAAACCCAAGCGCACGCTGCCGCAGTTCTGGACCGTCGAGCCGACCCAGGACGGCGAGCGCACCTTCACCGTGCGGCGCCAGGGCGATATGCAGGTGGTCATGCTCGGCTACAAGATCCCGGCCAGCCTGCACGCCGACAGCGATGCGCTGAACTATGCCTCGACCATCCTCGGCGATACGCCGACCGGCCGCCTGCACAAGCTGCTGGTCGAATCCGGCAAGGCGAGCCAGGTGTTCGCCTTCCCGTTCACCGGCTACGCGCCGGGCCTGGAATACGTGGGCGCCGTCGTCAAGAAGGACGAGGACATCGAGCCCGTGCGCGCGGCGCTGACCCAGGCCGTCGAGGGCTTCGCCAAGCATCCGCCCACGCCTGACGAGATGGAACGCGCCAAGCGCGCCTACCTGAACGAGGTCGAGCGCAACCTGGCCGATCCGGCCCAGGTCGGCCTGGCGCTGTCGGAAACCATCGCGCTGGGCGACTGGCGCCTGTTCTTTGCCGAGCGCGACAGCATGTCGAAGGTGACGTCCGAACAGGTAGCCTCCGCGGCGAGCCGCTACTTCCGCCGCGACAACCGCGTGACGGGCATCTTCATTCCCGAGGACAAGCCGGAGCGCGCCGTCGTGCCGCCGGCGCCCGAGGTGCAGACGGTGCTGAAGGACTTCAAGCCGCAGGCCGGCGCCTCGAATGCCGAGGACTTCGACCCGAGCCAGGCCAACATCATGAAGCGCACCACGGTGGTCACGGCCGGCGGCGTCAAGCTGGCGCTGCTGCCGAAGAAGAACCGCGGCCAGACCGTCACGGTCAGCCTGCGCCAGCACATCGGCAACGAGCAGAACTTGTTCGGCAAGGGCGCGCTGCCGGGCCTGACCTCGGCCATGCTGATGCGCGGCACCAGCAAGTACGACCGTACCCAGCTCGCCGACGCCTTCGAGAAGCTGAAGTTCGCGGGCAGCCTGACGCAGTTCCAGACCACGCGCGAGAACCTGCCGGAAGCGCTCAAGCTGGTCGCCCACGTGCTGCGCGAAGCGAACTTCCCGTCCGGCGAATTCGAACAGCTGCGCAAGCAGACGCTGGTCGGGCTGGAAGCCGGCCGCAACGAGCCGAACCTCGTCGCCACGCGCGCGCTCATGGAGCACTTCAACATCTATCCGAAGGGCGACGTGCGCCACCAGGACACGCTCGACGAAAAGATCGCCGACGTCAAGGCGGCCACGCTCGACCAGGTGAAGGCTTTCCATCATGACTTCTACGGCACCACGCCGGCCGAGATGGCCATCGTCGGCGATTTCGATGCGCAGGCGGTCCAGCCCCTCGTCGACCAGCTGTTCGGCGCCTGGAAGGCCCCCATGCCGGTCGCACCCGTGCTGAGCAAGTACGCGGACGTGGCGCCCATCCACACGACCGTGAACACGCCCGAGAAGGAAAACGGCGTCTACATGGCGCGCCTGAACGTCGACCTGAACATCGACGATCCGGACTACCCGGCGCTGATGCTGGCCAACTACATCTTCGGCGACGGCGGCCTGAAGTCGCGCCTGATGGACCGCATCCGCCAGAAGGACGGCCTGTCGTACGGCGGCGGTTCCGGCATCGATGCCGGCGACCGCGACCGTGCGGGCAGCTTCACGATCGGCGCCATCGCCGCGCCGCAGAACCTGGGCAAGGTCGACGCCGCCGTGCGCGAGGAAATCGCGCGCGCGCTGAAGGAGGGCTTCACCGCCGCCGAACTGGCCGGCGCCAAGTCCGGCCTGTTGCAGCAGCGCATCCAGACCCGCGCTACCGACGACGGCCTGGCCGCGGGCTGGACCAACTACCTGTACCTGGACCGCACCTTCGAATGGTCGGCCGCGTTCGAGAAGCGCCTGGCCGCGGTGACGCTGCCGCAGCTGAACGCCGCCTTCCGCAAGGCCATCGATCCGGCCAAGCTGTCCGTGGTGATGGCGGGCGACCAATCGAAAATGGGGAGCGCAACGAAACCTGCACCCTGATTGCAACACTTGTCATCTCGGAGTGTCGAGACACTTGGTCAATGCCCGACATGAGGCTATGATGTTGCCCTATAGAAGTATTGCTTATAGGAAGCAAACATTGCATCATGTTATTGTAAAGGAAGCATCATGAAGGGCATGACCAAGCAACCGCCAAGTGGGATTTCCTACGCCGGCAAGGTTGTGCTGGTGACGGGCGCCGCCAGCGGCATCGGCCGCGCGATGGCGCTGGCGTTCGGACGGGCCGGCGCCTGCGTCGTCGTGGCGGACACGTCGGTGGACGGCGGCCACATGACGGCCGCGCTGATCGTGGAAGCGGGCGGCAAGGCGCTGTTCGTTAAAACGAATGTAACGGTCGCCCACGACGTCGAGGCATTGCTCGACAAGGCCGTGTCGCACTACGGCCGCATCGACGTCGCCGTCAACGGCGCCGCCGTCGAAGAGGAATCGCTGCCGCTGGCCGAGGGCGAGGACGATCAGTTCGACCGCATCATGAGCGTCAACGTCAAGGGCGTCTGGCTGTGCATGAAGGCCCAGTTGCGCCAGATGCTCAAGCAGGAAGGCGGCGGCACGATCCTCAACGTGGCCGACGCGGGCGGCCTGGTCGCAGCCCCCAACCGCGCCATCTATTCGGCCTCCAAGCACGCCGTGATCGGCCTGACCAAGACGGCGGCCGTCGAATACGCCAAGTCGGACATCCGCATCAACAGCCTGTGCCCGGGCGCCGTCAAGACGCCGATGCTGGCGCGCATGCTGGAACGCGATCCGGGCCGCGACAAGAAGCTCAAGGCCGCGCACCCGATGGGGCGCGTCGCCGAACCCTATGAAATCGCCACGGCGGCACTGTGGATCTGCTCGGAACAGGCCTCGTTCGTCACGGGGCACCAGTTGGCAATCGATGGCGGGTTGACGGCGATTTAAGACCCGTCACCTAAAACAACGTCGTCCCTGCGCAGGCAGGGACCTAATTTCGCAAGCGCAATCGTTACGCATGCCAAAATTGGATCCCTGCCTTCGCAGGGAGTCGCTTCCGGCAATGCCGGGAACGACGGGTACATCAACGCGGCGGACGGCTCTTGCGGTGCACGCTGCGCTGCTGTTTCTGCTGCGTCTGCACGCGGTTCTGGCGCGCCTTGAACAGGGCTGCCGCATCCTGCTTCGCGCGCTCCAGCGTGCGCATTTCCTCGTGGTCGTCGTGGGGCGAGAAGTACTCGGCTTCCTGGGCATCGACCACCAGCTTGATCGCCGTGTTGTCGTCGAGGTCGTAGATCTCGGTGAGCAGGGTGGCGACTTCGTCGAGGTAGGCTTCGTAGGTCAAGTAATTCATTAGGTTCCTGGATAAAATTTCAAGCGGCACTCAACTCCGCGACGAAATCATACATGTCCCCGCGGAAGTAGGAGCGGCAGAATTCTACCGCCTGCCCGTCCGGCAGGAAACCCAGGCGTTCCACGCACAGGCCGGCATCGCCTTCCTTCGATTGCAGCAGCCGTGCCTGCTCGGCCGTCAGCAGCAGGGCCGACAGCCGCTGCAGCGCGCGCACGGGGCGCTTGCCGGCCGCTTCCAGCGCTTCGTACATCGACACGTCGACCGCGTCCAGCGAGGGCAGGGCGGTGGCGCTGATGGTCGCGTATTCGACGCACATGGGCATGTCGTCGGCGTAGCGGATGCGATTGAAGCGGTACACGGCCGCTCCGGGCGACAGGCGCAGCCGCAGCGCCTCGTCCGGCGTGACGGTGCCTTCCGAACGCTTGAGCCAGACGCTGCGCGGCGTGCGGCCGCGCGAGCGCATGTCTTCGGAGAACGAGGTCAGCTTGGCGAAGTTCTTTTCGATGCGGGTATTGATGAAGTTGCCCGAGCCGGCGCGGCGCACCAGCAGGCCTTCCTCGACCAGGCCGTCGATCGCCTTGCGCACGGTGATGCGCGAGATGTCCAGTTCGGCGGCGAGCTGGCGCTCGGCCGGCAGCGCCTCGGCCGGGCCGTAGATGCCGCGCTCGATGGCGTCGCGCAGCGCGCGTTGCAACTGCTGGTACAGCGGCAGGTTGCTGGTGGCGGACAGGTGCTGCATCAATTGCGCAAGCGTGGACATGGCGGCATCGGCATTCGAAAGGTGGGCCGATGATACCAAAAAAGACCGCCCCGCCGTAGCGGCGGGGCCGGCACTCCTATTTCGGGCGCGGATTGGTCAGCTTGCGGTCCGGCTGCAGCAGCTTGCCGGAGCGGATCGCGCCGACGGCCGCCGACACCGAGCGTGCCACGTTCCTGACTTCTTCCTGGAAGGCGGTGTCCTTGTCGAGCGTCTCGTGGCTGTCCGCATACGATTCGTAGTAGCCGACGTAGCGGTCGAGCAGGGCGGTCGGACCCGCGTCGATCAGGCCCATCCAGTCGAGCCAATCGGACAGCGAACGGCGCGTCGATTCGATGCCGGCCACGTCGCCGTGCACGACGAGGCCGTAGGCGCGCCCGGCCAGGTGCTTCGGATAGTCCCAGTCCTTCTCGAGCGCCTTGGCTTCCTCCGCTTCCTTGCCGTGCGTGGAGCTGGGGTCGGGGTTGCCGCCGTCGGCGCAGACGAGGCGGTCGATCATCAGCTTGAGCACGGCCGGCGACTGGTACCAGTAGGTCGGCGTGAAGATGATGACGCCGTGCGCGGACACCCACTTCTCGTAGATCTCGTTCATCCAGTCGTTGTTCTGGTGCAGCGAGTGGTTCGGGTAGCAGCTGCACGGCCAGTGGCACAGCGGCATCGCCGTCGACACGCAGGCCTTGCAGGGGTGGATGTGGCGGTCGTAGTCCGAGATCAGGCGCGACAGGTCGAGCACGTCGGCATCGATGCCTTCCAGCGTCAGCAACTCCTCGCACATCTTGACCAGGCGCCAGGTCTTCGAGATCTCGCTGGGGCAGCTGCCGTCGTTGCGGGCCGAGCCGTTGATGAGCAGGATGCGGCTCCGCGTGGCCGGGTCCTTCTGGCGCGCTTCGGCCGCCTTCAGCTTGTCGCTGGCGTCCTTCCATTCGACGGACAGGTCGTAGTCGGGATCGGCATGGCCGGGACCGGCCTTCACCGTCATGGGCGACTTCTCGGAATCGACATAGGATTGCCAGGCGACTTCCTCGACGGCGGCGATTTCCTTACCGACGGCCTCGTAGGCAGGTCCAAAAAAGTTACGGGAAAATACCAGGCGGAATTCGTCGCGATTCAATTTCGCGGGCGCCTGCCCTTTGCGTACGGTGGTCATGCGGCGGCCTTTCGTGGGGGTTCCTCCTGATTATCGGCAAGCAGGGGAACCCAGCCGGTACGGCACATAACATTGACCCATAAAAAAACGGTGCAGGCCGCGAAGCCTGCACCGTTTTCCGATGCGCGGGGAGGGACGTCGCTTACTTGACGACGGTGGTCACGCCGCTCGGGTGCTTCAGCAGCAGGATCCAGTACTTGGCGGTGTCGGACAGGCCGCCGCCCCCCTTCACGCTTTCGAAGGTCGCGATCGCCTGGTCCTTCTTGCCGGCGCGGGCCTGGGCCATGCCCAGGCGCAGCTTGGCTTCGTCCGGCGACTTCAGGCCGCCCTTGGCGATACCCTGTTCGATGAAGCCGATGCCCTTGTCGAACTGGTCCATGGTGACGTAGGCCCAGCCCAGGTTGACGAGACCGGCGCCGTTCTTGGCCTTGGTGGCGCCGGCTTCGCCTGCGGCGATGTTCTTGGCGTCGTCGGCCGCGCCCTTGGTGGCGCGGTCGCGCAGCTGGCGGTGCTGGGAGGCGCCGCTGCCGGTGCCGAGCACGCCTGCCGCGAAGCCCGCGTCGACGACCTTCTTGGCCTCGGTCGGGAAGCCGTCCTTCAGGGCCAGTTCGGCCAGTTCGGTATAGCCTTCCGGCGACAGCTGCTTGACGGCGGCGAACTGCAGGCGCAGCACGTTGGTCACGTTCGCTTCCTGGAAGCCCGGCTTGCGCACGATGCCGCGGCTGATCAGGTCGGTCCAGAAATCGTCGCTCGGGTAGAACGCGGCCAGTTTTTCCAGGCCGTTCAGGTAGGCGGTGTCATCCTTGGCCTTGTTGGCGGCCGACGCGTACAGGCGCAGGTCTTCCTGGGTCGGGGTCTTGCCGGCCTTTTCCATCGCGTCCAGCACCGGACCCTGCAGCTTCAGCGCGGTGGCATAGTCGCCGCTCAGGTAGTACGAGCGGATCATGGCCGAGTTGATGGCGTCGGTGGCCTTGCCGGAGGCCTGGATCTGCTTGTACAGCTCGATCGCCTTCGGATAGTTCTTGGCGTTGTAGTAGTAGGTCGCCAGGGCCTGGGTGAAGTTGGCCTTTTCGGCTTCCGGCAGCTTGCCGGTGGCCAGGATCGCTTCCAGCGCCTGGGTCGCCATCGCATCATTGCTGGTGCTGCTGGCCAGCGACAGCTTCATGCGGTTCAGGACGTAGTCCTCGTACGGCGTACGGTTCGGGACGGCTTCGGCCTGGGTGACACGGTTCTGGATCTCGCCGTAGTTCTTCGCATCCATCAGCGGCTTGATCTGGGCCGGGTCGAGCAGCTTGAACAACTCGGGACGGACGGAGTCCGCCGGGGCGGCTGCCGGTGCGGCATCCTTGTTCTGCGCGTGGGCGCCATGCATCAACGCCGGCGCGGCGTTCAGGCCGATCGCGGCCAGCATCAGTGCCACGCGGGCAAAACGGAACTGGGACATGAATAATCCTCTCTTGATGACTAGTGAATGCACCGGCCGAAGCTCGGACAGTGTCGTTGTGCCAATACGGACAAGTCGTGCATTGTCCCACAAAGTGCCATTGACGGCGCGCCCATTGTGCCTCAGCCGTGCCGGTGCCGGGCGCACCGTTACATCGCGTTACCCGGTCCGCATCAAAAGCCCGGCACGGGGCAGCGGCCCTCCGCCTCGGTCTCGCAGGCCAGCCAGGCATTCACCGCCTCCAGCGCCGGCGGCGCGAAGCCGTAGGTCATCAGCGCGGGGGCGTCGATGTCGAGCGTCTGGTAGGGATTCCACAGCGCCAGGTGCAGATCCGGGCGCCAGCTTGCGCGCGCGCGCGGACCGTAGCGGCGGCGCGAGGTCGAGGCCAGCACGGTGAAGCGGCCGTCCTGCGGCAGCGCGTCCCAGTCGAAGCCTTCGGCATCGGCAAAGGTGACCACGTCGACGTCGTACAGCTTGCCCAGCGACGCGGCGATGGCGGCGGCCGGCACGCCCGCTTCGGACACGCCGTCGCTGACCACGTCCTGGCGCGCGACCAGGCGCAGGCGGCTGCCGGGGGCAGGGCGGCGCGGCGCGCCGTGCGACGTGCCGTGCGCGGTGAGGCCGCGGCGCCAGGCCAGCGCCATCAGCGCGCGGTCTTCCCGTTCGGTGGCATAGGCGCCGCCGGCAGCCGGGTGGCGCGCCGCCAGCGCGTCCAGCCGCGCCAGGCGCGCCTCGACTTCCTGCAGCGGCAGGCGGCCGTCGGCGATGGCGGCGGCGATCGCGTCGAGCGTTTCTTCCTGGGTGGCGCGGCTGCCGATCGCCATCACCATGTCGGCGCCGGCGAGCAGCGCATTGACGGCGGCCTCGCCGGCCGGCCAGCGCTGGGCGATTGCGTGCATGTCCATGCCGTCCGTGATGATCACGCCGTCGTAGCCCCAGCGTTCGCGCAACAGCCCGTGCAGGATCGGGCGCGACATCGTGGCCGGACGGTCCGGGTCCAGCGCCGGATACACGATGTGCGCCGTCATCATCGCCGGCGCGCAGGCGTCGGCGGCGGCGCGGAACGGGGCGAACTCGAAGCGTTCCAGTTCGGAAGCCGCCTTGGCGACGGTCGGCAGGTCGCGGTGCGAATCGACGTGGGTGTCGCCGTGGCCGGGGAAGTGCTTGACGCAGCAGGCCACGCCTTCGCGCTCGCTGCCTTCCATCCAGGCCAGCGCCAGGCGGCTGGCCGCTTGCGGATCGGCGCCGAACGAGCGCTCGGCGATGACGGGGTTGAGCGGATTGTTGTTCAGGTCCAGCACCGGCGCGAAGTTCCAGTTGAAGCCCAGCGCGCGGATTGCCCGCGCCACCGCCGCGCCGACGTCGCGCGCGAGCGCGGGGTCGCCGGCCGCGCCGAGCGCCATCGCCGACGGTGGTGGCGGCACCCACAGCGCGCGCACGACGGCGCCGCCTTCCTGGTCGATGGCGATCAGCGCGCGTTCTCCCATCGCGTCGCGCAGGCCGCCCGTGAAGGCGGTCAGCTGGGCGGCATCCGTCATGTTCTGGCGGAACAGGCAGGCGCCGCGGATGGCGTTGGCGCGGATGAAGGCGTCCGTATCGGCATCGAGCTGCGTGCCGAACAGGCGGATCATGATCAGCTGGCCGGCGAGGCGGCGGTATTCTTTGTTCGTCATGCGCGCGTCGTCAGTTCGTCTTGGTGACCTTGCTCAGGTGGCGCGGCTTGTCCGGATCGAGTCCGCGCGCCTTCGACAGCTGCGCGGCCATCACGTAGAAGGCCTGGATCGCCACGATCGGGTCGAGGTCGGGATGGGGCGCCACCGGCAGGTCGAGGTCGCGCGAGGGCACGTCCTCGGGCGCGGCCAGCAGCACGCGCGCGCCGCGGCCGCGCATCTCTTCGGCCAGCGCCACCAGGCCGGCCTGGGTCGGGCCGCGGGTGGCGAAGATCAGCAAGGGATAGCCTTCGTCGATCAGCGCCATCGGGCCGTGCTTGATCTCGGCGCCGGAGAACGCTTCGGCCTGCAGCGCCGAGGTTTCCTTGAACTTCAGCGCCGCCTCCAGCGCGATGGGGAAGCCGATGCCGCGGCCCACCACCATGATGTTGCGCGCCGGGGCCAGCACGTCCATTGCGGCCGACCAGTCCACGTCCGCCGCGCGGCGCAGCGCGTCGGGCAGGGCGGCCAGGCCCGCCTTCAAGGCCGCATCTTCCTGCCATTCGGCGACCAGGCGCGCGCCGGCCGTCAGGCTCGTGATGAAGCTCTTGGTGGCGGCCACGCTCTGTTCCTTGCCGGCGCGCAGCGGCAGCGCCCATTCGGCCGCCTCGGCCAGCGGCGAATCGATGGCGTTCACCAGCGCGACCGTGGTGGCGCCGCCGGCGCGGAAATAGCGCATCGGCTCGACCACGTCCGGGCTCTGGCCCGACTGCGACACGGAGATCGCCAGCACGCCGTCGGCGCGCAGCGGCGCCTTGTACAGCGTCACCAGCGACATCGGCAGCGAGGTCACCAGGCGGCCCATGCGCGACATGATCAGGTAGGCCAGGTAGTTCGACGCGTGGTCCGAGCTGCCGCGCGCGACCGTCACGGCGTTGTGGAAGGTGCCGGCGCGCAGGACGCGCCCCAGTTCCGCATAGCGCTCGACGTCGTTCGACAGCTGCAGGGCGACGCAGTCGGCGGCGGAACGGGCTTCTTGAAGCATCAGTGAATCAGCTGCGGAGGTCAATCGCTTCTCCTTCGATGTGGACGGCTTTCAGGTTCAGGTTGCGGTCGAGGACGACCAGGTCGGCAAAGCAGCCGGGCGCCAGGCGGCCGCGGCGCGTCTCGCCCAGGTAGTCGGCCGCATTGGTCGACACGCGGCGCGAGGCGTCGGCGAGGTCCAGGCCGATCTTCACGAGGTTGCGCAGCGCCTGGTCCATGGTGAGCGTGCTGCCGGCCAGCGTGCCGTCGGCCAGGCGCACGCCGCCCATGCATTTGTGGACGACCTGGCGGCCCAGCATGTACTGGCCGTCCGGCATGCCGGCGGCGGCCGTCGAATCGGTCACGCAGTACAGGTGCGGGATCGCGCGCAGCGCCACCTTGATGGCGCCCGGGTGCACGTGCAGCAGGTCGGGGATGATCTCGGCGTACTGCGCATGCGCCAGCGCCGCGCCCACCATGCCGGGGTCGCGGTGGTGCAGGCCGGGCATGGCGTTGAACAGGTGGGTGAAGCCGGCCGCGCCGTGCTCCAGCGCCTTGACGCCGTCCTCGTAGGAACCGGTGGTGTGGCCGATCTGCACGCGGATGCCGGCGTCGGCCATCTCGCGCACCAGGGCCAGGTGGCCGTCGATCTCGGGCGCCACGGTGATCAGGCGCATCGGCGCCTGGGCGTCGAAGCGCTTCACCTCGGCCATGCTGGCTTCGCGCGCGAACGGCGGCTGGGCGCCCAGCTTGCCGGAATTGATGTACGGGCCTTCCAGGTGCACGCCCAGGATGCGCGCCTCGCCCGCGCCGCGCTCCCGGCACGCTTGTCCGATGGCGGACAGGGCGCGGTCGATGTCCTCGAGCGGCGCCGTCATCGTCGTGGCCAGCAGGCTCGTGGTGCCGTGGCGCGCATGCAGGCGCGCGATGGTGCGGGCGGCGTCGCCCCCTTCCATCATGTCGCGCCCGGCGCCACCGTGCACGTGCAGGTCGATGAAGCCGGGCAGAATGTAGTCGTCGCCGTTCGCCGCCGGATCGGCGAGGGCGCCGTCGATGGCGGCGATGGCGCCGGCGGCATCCGCATGCAGCGTGCCGCGGATCCAGCCGCCGGGAGTCAGGATATTGCCTTGCATGCGTCGCCTTTCTGTCTTGTTGAACGCTTACTGGACGGGATGGTAGGCCAGGTACTGCGCGAGCATGCGCAGGGAGCCGGCGGCGGAGTCGCCTTCCGGGGCCGCGGCGCGCGCGGCCAGTTCGGATGGCAGCCAGGGACGCAGCGCCAGGCCCAGGCCGCCGCACAGCGCCAGCGGCAGCGTGCCTTGCGGGTCGAGCGCGCGCGCGATGGCGGCCGCTTCGCGTCCCGCCTCGCGCAGGATGGCGGCGGCGACGGGATCGTCGGCATGCCGCAGCACCAGCGGCGCCAGGCTGGCATAGTCGGTCTGGGTGGCGCCGCCGAGCCAGGCCTGGACCATGTCGCGGTGGCCGCCGCAGGCATGGACGACGGCGTCGGCCAGGGCACCGCGCGGCTGCCGCCCGTCCAGCACCTGCTGGACGTGGTTGACGGCGCGCAGGCCGATCCAGGCGCCGCCCGCTTCGTCGCCGGCCGGGAAGCCCCAGCCGCCCACTTCGCGGCGCGTGCCGTCGGCCAGCAGCGCTTCGCCGACGCTGCCGGTGCCGATGGCGACGATGGCGCCGGGACGGCCGCCGTGCGCGCCCATCAGGGTCGTGAAGGCGTCGGTATCGAGCACCAGGGCCGGGTAGCCGGGATTGGCAGCTGTAAATTCCTGGGCCCACTGCTTGTTGTGTACCCCGGCCAGGCCGAGGCCGATCGCGGTCCGCGCGGGGCCGGGCTGCACGAGGCCGACGGCGTCGAACGCCTGGGCGATAGCAGTGCCGATCGAGCTCCAGGCATTGTCGATGCCCAGGCCGAGGCCGGACGGGCCGGCGCTGCCCTGGGCAAGTTCGGTGAAGCCGCGCGGAGCGGCCGGTTGGTTGGAACGCGGCGCGGCACGGGCGATGCGTACGCGGGTGCCGGTGCCGCCACCATCGACGCCGATGAGATAGTCGATCATATGAATGAGTGACGGGAAGGTCAGCGCACTATAGGAGTGGCCGATAGGCTTGTCAACAGGTATGCAAGTGGTATTGGTTGCCGCGGGAGCGGCTGGAACAACTGGTATGTCCCGCCTGGGAGGAGCGGGTGGCGGGAGCGGGGAATTGGTATTGAAACTGGTATTTTTGCGGCCCCGCCACATGGGCGGGGCCGCAAGGTCCGCATCAGCCGCGTTGCAGGGCGGCGATACGGTCTTCGGTCGACGGGTGGCTGGAGAACAGCGACATCACGCCGCCGCCGGCGATGCCCGACGCCGTCAGGTTCTTCGGCAGGTCGACCTGGGCGATGCCGCCCAGGCGCTGCAGGGCCGCGATCATCGGACGCGGGGTGCCCATGATCTTGGCGGCGCCGCGGTCGGCGCGGTATTCGCGCTGACGCGAGAACCAGGCCACGATGATGCTCGCCAGGATGCCGAACAGGATGTCGCAGACGATCGAGGTGACGTAGTAGGCGATGCCCGGACCGCTGCTTTCCTCTTCATCCTTGCGCAGGAACTGGTCGACGCCGTAGGCGACGACGCGCGCCAGGAAGATCACGAAGGTGTTGACCACGCCCTGGATCAGCGTCAGCGTGACCATGTCGCCGTTGGCGATGTGCGCCACCTCGTGGGCCAGCACGGCTTCCACTTCATCGTGCGTCATCGATTCCAGCAGGCCCGTCGACACCGCGACGAGCGAGGCGTTCTTGGTCGCGCCGGTTGCGAACGCGTTCGGCTCGCCCGGGTAGACGGCGACTTCCGGCATGGCGATGCCGGCCTTCTGCGCCTGGGCGGCGATGGTGTTCATCAGCCACGCTTCGGTGGCGTTCGACGGCTGCGTGATGACGCGGGCGCCGGTCGACCACTTGGCGATCGGCTTGGACATCCACAGCGAGATGAAGGCGCCGCCGAAGCCCATCAGCGCGGCGAAGCCCAGCAGCATGCCGAGGTTCAGGCCGTTGGCCGTCAGGAATTTGTTAACGCCGAGCAGGCTCGCCGAGATGCCCAGCACGAGCATGATGGCGAGGTTGGTAGCGAGAAAAAGGACGATGCGTTTCATGATGACTTTCTGTCATGGTTGGTTGACTGATGGCGAAAGTCTACTTGATCTGGAACATCGGAAAAAGCGAAGTTATTCGAAGTATATATTCGAAAAATAGGAAGATATGGACACTGGCGCATAACAACGTCGTCCCTGCGAAGGCAGGGACCCAATGCTGCGCGCACGGCTATTCACGCGAAATTGGGCCCCTGCCTTCGCAGGGGCGACGGTTATAGGTCGCGGGTTAGAGGTGGCGGGTTTCCGCCGGCGCCGCCGACCAGTCGTCGTTACGCCCATCGAGCCACGTCACCGGCGCCGCCGCCAGTTCCTGCGGCGTCGCATCGTCCAGGCAGGCCACGGCGACCGCCACGTACGCCCCCCAGCGCGGCGACGTCCCCGTGCCGAAGGGACGGATGCCGCAGGTGGCGCAGAACAGGTGGCGTTCGAGCCGGGTATTACAGCGGTATTCGGACAGGGCGCCATCTCCCTGCAGCAGCCGGAAGGCGCCGGCGGGCACGATCGCCGCCCAGTTGCGCTGCTTCGTGCACAAGGTGCAGTTGCAGCGGATCGTGCCGGCGGCGAGGTCGATGGCGGCCTCGAAGCGGACCGCCCCGCAATGGCAGCTGCCGCGGTAGGCGCGCGCCGCCACCGTTCAGGGCCCCGCCTGCACCACGGGCAGCTCGACGAAGCTGCCGTGGTACACGCGCTGCGTCGCCTTTTTATAGTCGCCCGGCTTGGCGAAGAAGATGTTCGGGACGAAGGTCTGCGGATTGCGGTCGTACAGGGGGAACCAGCTCGACTGCACCTGCACCATGATGCGGTGGCCCGGCAGGAACACGTGGTTCGCCGTCGGCAGGCCGAAGCGGTAGGACAGGGGCTTGTTCGGCGCCAGCGCCTTCGGCTTGTCGAAGCCCTCGCGGTAGCGGCCGCGCAGGATGTCGCCGGCCACCATCAGCTGGTAGCCGCCCATGGCCGGCTGGCTGCCCACCTGGTCCGGGTAGACGTCGATCAGCTTGACGACCCAGTCGCTGTCCGTGCCGCTGGTCGAGGCGACGAGGTGGGCGACCGGTTCGCCGGCGATGCGCACGGGCGCCGTCAGCACGTCGGACGTGAACGTGACCACGTCGGTGCGGCCCGAGGCCTCGCGCTGGTCGTCGACGAGCCAGCGCGGCCAGCTCTGGCCCTTCGCTTCGTCGTAGCCGTAGGGCGGGATCGGGCGCTGGCGGAACGGCACGGGCTTGGCCGGATCGGACACCCATTCGTCGAAGGTCTTGTCGTCGGCCGCGCCGCCCAGCACGGCCTTGGCGCCCGCCGCCAGGCGCAGCACCACGGGACGGATCGGCTGCGTGCCGGCGCTGGGCCAGGACGGCAGGTCGCGCCAGGCGTTCGTGCCCGTCTCGAACGCCGTGACGGGCGCGATGGCGGGGGCGGCGGCATCGCCTTTCAGGTAGCGGGCCAGGAAGGGTGCCAGCACGGCGCGGCGCCAGTGCAGCGACGTGTCGCTGCCGAACTTGAGCGCCCCCAGGCGGCTGCCGTCCTCGATGGCGCCGCCGTGCACCCACGGGCCGATCGACAGGAACACCTTGCCGTCCTTGTCGTGCGGCTTGATCGCCTTGTACACGGCGATGGGACCGTAGATGTCTTCCGCATCCCACAGGCTGTGCACCAGCAGCGTGGGCACGGCGACGGGCTGGCGCGCCAGTATCTTGTCCATCGCCTGCTGCTGCCAGAACGCGTCGTAGGCGGGGTGGGCGACGAGCTTGTTCCAGAAACCGCTCTGTTCCAGGCCGCGCTGGCGCCCCAGCTCCCCGGCCGAGCCGGCGCCCAGGTACATGTCGTAGTCGTCGTAGTGCGAGGTGAACCACTTCGCCGTATTGCCGCGCGTGACCACCTGCTCGAGGATGTAGGACATATTGATCTGGCGGAAGGCGCCGTGATGGAACCAGTCGTCGCCCATCCAGCCGTCCACCATCGGGTTCATCGGCACGGCCGCCTTCAGCGCCGGGTGCGGGTTCACCAGCGCCATCAGCGGCAGGAAGCCGTCGTAGGAAATGCCGATGATGCCCACGCGGCCGTTCGCCTCGGGGACGTTCTTGACGAGCCAGTCGATCGTGTCCCAGGTGTCGGTCGCGTGGTCGACCGGCGTCGGGTTCAGCGGGCCGGACAGCGGGCGGTTCATCACGTAGTCGCCTTCGGAACCGTACTTGCCGCGCACGTCCTGCACGACGCGGATATAGCCGCCTTCGACGACGACGTCGGCGGCGTTGTCGTAGCCGGAGAGGATGGTTTCCAGGTCCGAACTCTCGGCGTGGCTCGTCATGCCGGCCGCGTCGTAGGGCGTGCGCGTGAGCAGGATCGGCGCCTTGTGCGCGCCTGTCGCCCCCTCGGGGACGATGATGACCGTGTTCAGGCGCGTGCCGTCGCGCATCGGGATCATCACGCTGCGCTTGACGTAGTTGTAGCCGGGCGTGGGGGCACTGAACTCGGCCGGCGTCTCGGAGGGCAGGGCGGGGTACTGCGGCGCGGCGGTCTGGGCGTGGACAATGTTAGCCGACAGCGTTGCCGACAGTGCCGCGGCGAAGACGGCGGCGCGCAGGCGGGCGGGAGAGCGGGGCATGGACATCTTGGCGGTGTGTTCTTGTCGTGGACTGTGTTCATTACCTTAGCACAAGGACAAGCAGCCGCCGCCATTCGAGGGATTCCTCGACATCCGCCGGCCGGCCCCGTGTATATTCGACAGTGTCGCATGTCACTTTTGGAGCCGCCATGTCCCTGACCGTCCGCAAGCTGAACGTCGACCTGTCCGCGGGTTTCGCGCGCCACTGGCTGGGCGGCGACGTCTACCGCACGGCCTTCATGAATGCCCTGTCGATGAGTTTTCCGCTGGGCGAGCAGATGTTCATCGACAGCGTGCGCGCGGCGCCGCTGGAGGCGATCGCCGATCCCGCCCTGCGCGCCGACGTGAAGGATTTCGTCGGCCAGGAGGCGAGCCACCGGTTCATGCACGTGCGCTACAACGCCGAGCTGGCGCGCCAGGGCTATCCGCACACGCTGGAAGGACCGCTGCAGCGGCGCGTCGCGCGCATCGCCCGGCTGCCGCTGCGCGACCGGCTGGCGATCACCTGCGCGCTGGAACACCAGACGGCGATGCTGGCCGACTACGTGCTGCGCCATCCCGATTGGCTGGACGGCGCAGAGCCGCGCCTGCGCACGCTGTGGTCCTGGCATGCGGCCGAGGAGACGGAGCACAAGGCCGTCGCCTTCGACGTCTACCGCGCCGTGGGCGGCGGCACGGCGCGCCGGGTGCTGTGGTACGTGTATGCGAGCCTGATCTTCTGGCGCGACACCTTCATCCAGACCGCGCTCAACCTGCGGCGCGACCGTGCGCTGCTCGAGCGCGCTACCTGGGGCAGCGCACTGCGCAGCTGGTTCGGCCGCCGCGGCCTGGCCTGGTACCTGCTGCGCCCGAGCCTGGACTACCTGTCGCCGCGCTTCCACCCCTGGCAGCACGACAACCGCGCGCTGCTGCGCATGTGGCTCGAGGACAACGCCGAGGCCGTCCGCCCCATCCGCAGCACGCCGGCGGCCTGACGCGGCCGGGCGGTCCGAGGCGGTCCATTCTTGGCTTGCGGCTGGCCCCGGTGTCATAATGGGCCGTTCGACCAGGGGGAAGCGTGACGCGTGACGTGGGAATAGCGAAGTGTGCAAGGATCGGCGCCGCGGCCGTATTGCTGGCCGCTGCATTCGGTACCATCGGTGCCGCGCCTGCGCACGCCCAGGCCGGCGAGAAACCGCCGTCGACGTTCAGTTCCGTGATCGGCAGCGCGCTGCTGTGCCGCGACCAGCTCGACAACGCCTATTTTTATTCCTGGCTGACCCGCTTCTTCGGCCCCGCCTACAAGCATGAGGGCGGCGCCTACTGGTTCCGCACCAACGACGCCTCGCTGTGGGGGACGCCGGTGAGCGAGGTCATGGTCAGCGACGACACGAGCGAACTCACCTTCGTCGCGGCGGTCTCAGAAGTGCCGCCGGACGAGCTGGAGGGCGCGATCCGCAAGGCCGTCGGCATCCGCTACCTGGCCGTCGATGCGTCGCCGTATCCGGTGCGCGTCTCGAATCCCGGCAGCAAGATCGCTTACTACAATACCAAAAGCAAAATATACTGCGCGAAGTTCAAATCGTTGCCGCCACGTCCCTGACCGGCGGCGGGAACCCATGTACACGAATTACTTCCACCTGAAGCAGGCGCCGTTTTCCATCGCGCCCGATCCCCGTTACCTGTTCATGAGCGAGCGCCACCGCGAGGCGCTGGCGCACCTGTTGTACGGCATCGGCAGCGGCGGCGGCTTCGTGCTGCTCACCGGGGAAATCGGCGCCGGCAAGACCACCGTCTGCCGCTGCTTCATCGAGCAGATTCCCGACAACTGCCGGCTGGCCTATATCTTCAATCCGAAGCTGACGGTCGAGGAACTGCTGCTGACGATCTGCGACGAGTTCCGTATCGACTTGCCGCCGGCCGCGTCGGGCAACCTCGGCGTGAAAGGCTATGTCGACGCCATCAATGCCTACCTGCTGGCCAGCCATGCGCAGGGCAATAACAACGTGCTCGTCATCGACGAGGCGCAGAACCTGTCGCCGCAGGTGCTGGAACAGTTGCGCCTGCTGACGAACCTCGAGACCAGCGAGCGCAAGCTGCTGCAGATCATCCTGATCGGCCAGCCCGAATTGCGCACGATGCTGGCCCGGCCCGAGCTGGAACAGCTGGCCCAGCGCGTGATCGCGCGCTACCACCTGGGACCGCTGTCCGTGGCCGAGACGGGCGCCTATGTCGCGCACCGCCTGGCCGTCGCCGGCGTGCAGGCGGGCACGCCAGTTCCCGCGTCGCTGGCGCCGCTCGTGCACCGGCTGACGGGCGGGGTGCCGCGCCGCATCAACCTGTTGTGCGACCGCGCGCTGCTGGGCGCCTACGTCGAGAATGCGCGCGAGGTGACGCCGAAGATCCTGCGCCGCGCGGCGCGCGAGGTGTTTGCAGGCGATGCAGCGCCGCCGCAGGATGGCCGGCGGCCCCTGCGCTGGCCGCTGGTGGCGGGCGGCGTGCTGGCCGGCGCGGCGATCAGCGCCGCAGCCTGGCAGGCGGTGCCGCACGTGGCGCCGGCTTCGGTCTCCGCTGCGTTGCCGGCCGCCAAGGTGGCGCAGCCGAGTGTGCCTGCACGCGCCCCGGCGGCAACGGCTGCCGCGCCGACCAAGCCGCTGGACCTGGCCACCGAGGAAGAAGCGCTGCGCGAACTGGGAGAGTTGTGGGGCCAGAAGCTGCCGGCCGGCACTCCGTGTGCCGGCGCGCCGCGCCTGGGGCTGCGCTGCTACCAGGGCCGCGGCGGCCTGTACGAACTGCGCCTGCTGGACCGGCCGGCCATCGTCGCCCTGCACGACGGCCAGCGCGTCGGCTACGCCGTCCTGACCGGCATGGACGGGCAGGGCGCCACGCTGGCCATCAACGGCCAGCGCCAGAAGGTCAGCCTGGGCGCGTTGGCCACGCGCTTCGACGGCAGCTTCACCACGCTGTGGAAGGCGCCGCGCGCCTTCCGCGACGAAGTCCATCCGGGCGACACGGGCGCCGACGTCGACTGGATCGCCGCGCGGCTTGCCGATCTGGACAAGCATCCGGCGCCGCCGGGCGGCCAGCCGTTCGACGCGACCACCCGCCGCCTGCTGCGCGCCTTCCAGGAAAAGCAGAACCTCAAGGCGGACGGCGTGGCCGGCCCGCGCACCTGGATGCGCCTGAACCAGCTGGGCGGCGTCGACGAACCGCGCCTGTTGGCTGCCGCGGCCAAGTAAACAAGAAGGATCCCATGTCATACATCCTCGAAGCCTTGAAGAAGGCCCAGGCCGAACGCCAGCTCGGCGACGCGCCGACGATCCATGCGCCCCAGGCCGCGCACGCCGCCCCGGCGCGCACCACTGCACGCAAGCCGCTGCTGCTCGGCCTGGGCGCCGGCGCGCTGGTCGTGGCCGCCGGCGCGCTGCTGTTCTGGCGGTCTGCGCCGGCACCTGCATCTGCCCCCGCATCCGCGCCCGTGCCGACACCGTCCGCGCAGCCTGCCAAAGCGCTGCCGCCTGCATCGGCCACGCTGGACGTGAGTGCGCCGCCTGCACCGCCTCCCGCTCCCGCAGCTGCTGCCGCTGCCGCGCCGTCCACCGCCCCGGCCGCTACATCCGCACCGCCCGCAGCACCGGCGCCGCCGCGCGTCGTGCTTGCCCCTGCC